>CAYFIR010000024.1:0-58468 GCA_964343195.1 uncultured Bacteroidia bacterium
TTCGCCACGGGCGAAAACCACCCCCCTTCTCTGCTGCGCGCCGAAGGGGGGAAAGCTGCTGCTGCGGCCCCAGGCCGCCCTAAAACCCATTCCCCCCTTTGCAAGAGGGGGTGGCATTTCTCCCTGCGAAATGTCGGGGGGATTCCATCACCTCACCACCTGCACAGTCCCACCTCGATGCATGACCCGCTCAGCGGTGGCGTCGTAGTAGCGATATCTCAGCGTCCAGATGTAAGGGACTAGTGCTTTGTCAAATCCCCAATGATGGGTGATCGCTGCATCTTTTTCACTTGACAAAGCACTAGAAAATAAAACAAAAAGCCTCAATCTACCGGAGGAAACACCCACACATCGGGACGGCCCAGTTGGTCAGGCCAGGCTCGGTTGAGCAGATTAAAGCCTGCCCAGGAGGTGAAATTGGCCTGACGAGAGGCCTGCCAGGCTCCTTTGACCGGCTTTTGCCGGGAGAAGTGCTGATCGCGCATGGCGCGGGTAGGGGTCGCTGCCCAGCGGGAAAGGGGCAGGTTTTCTTCGCCCAGATCTTCCCGCAGCCGGTGGGTCACCTCCATGGACTTGCGCAGGTCGTCGGGATTCATCTTTTTCTGATAAGTCCACAAATCGAGCTGATACACTGCACGTCTGCTGATGGCAGGAAGGGGAAACAGTTGCGTCAGGAGGTTTAACAAGCTGAAGATGGCTACGGTGCTGATGAGCCCCAGGCCAGTGCTGGGCAACTCAGGACTCAGGAACATGGCCAGGGCAAATAGTCCCAGGTTCCAGCCGATGGCCAGCAACACGCCGCGCCCGTGCGAGCCGATATTTACGGCTCCGTGGCGTCGGGCGATCAGCAGCTGGTTCACGGACTTCCCAAAGCGCTCCTGCCAGTATTTGGGATAGACGATGCTCTCCTTGCCAGGTATGCCGAAGATCCCTCCGGTGAAGGTACGGTCAGCAGTATCCACCACGAAGAGCAGGCGCCCCTGGTTATTTTCCATCACGTGCGGCTGCCAGGTCATGGCTACGTGCAGGTAAAACTGAAACCCAAGAAAAATCATCATGCTGATGAAGAGCCAGCCCAGCGCTCCCAGCCAGCCGAGCCAGGCAGTCGCTGCCCCAAGTACCAGCAGGTTCAGTCCCATGATCAGGCTCTGGATGGTGGCGGCCTTGGTCCAGCCGAGCCACCATTCTCCGGCCTTGATGCTGCTGCGAGAATAGCGGTGCACCAGCCAGTAGCCACCCAGCCAGTCCATGGGCAGGCTGACAAGCACCATCAGGGCCATCAGCACCAGCGTAGCAGTGAGCCGGGTCGGTTCCCACTCCATCAGGCTACCCTGATAACCTTGCCATAGCAGGAAGCCGCAGACTCCCGTCCAAATCAACATTCCAATCCAGGCGATGCGCTGCCTTGCTTTCAGATAGGTCATGAGTAGAATATGAGAAGCACTTCTAAAGTTACATTTTTAAAGACAAGCAGAAAGGGCAGATTCCACAAGAATAGGTTGTGGGGAAATGAAACCACGGTCATATCCCGCTCCCACATTCCTGCCGACACATGGAAAATCACGAGAGTCAAAGGAAAATTTTGCCCAATGGCAATCTATGGCTAGTTTAACCCTTACAAACTAACCGAACTCAACCTATGCGCAAAATATCCTACTGTTTGGGATGGATCAGCCTGATGTTGCTGAGCCTGTCTCTTTCAGCTCAGGTTCCCAGTCCAGCCGAGTTTCTCGGCTATGAACTCGGCAGTCGTTTTTCCTGGCACCACCAGGCCGTCAGCTATTATGAAGCCGTTGCAGAGACTTCCCCCAGGGTAAGGCTCCAGGCCTATGGGGAGACCTACGAAGGGCGCCCTCTCATGGTCGCTTTTGTGTCCAGTGAAGAAAACCTCGACCAACTGGAAGTCATTCGCCAAAACAACCTCAAAGCCACCGGGCTCGCCTCCGGCGAAATAGAGGGGCCTCGGCTGCCCATCGTCTGGCTGAGCTACAACATACACGGAAACGAGGCTTCCTCCACCGAAGCCGCCATGGCTACGCTGTACCAACTCGCGGTCCATGACACCGCCAACTGGCTCGACGAAGTCGTTGTGGTGCTGGATCCCTGCATCAATCCCGATGGCCGTGACCGCTACATAAACTGGAACAAGCAGGTAAGCAATATTCCAAATCAGGTGGCACCTCAGAGTGTCGAGCACCACGAGCCGTGGCCCGGTGGGCGCTACAACCACTACCTGTTTGACCTCAACCGTGACTGGGCCTGGCAGACCCAGCAGGAGAGCCATCAGCGTGCCCAACTGTATCAGCGCTGGTTGCCGCAGGTTCACGTAGACTTCCACGAGCAGATGCCGGAAAATCCCTACTTCTTTGCTCCGGCAGCCCACCCCATGCACAACGTAATCACGGACTGGCAGCAGGAATTTCAGGAGCTGGTGGGACGTAACCATGCAAGTTATTTTGATGCGAATGGATGGCTCTACTTCACCAAGGAAGTGTTTGACCTCTTCTACCCCAGCTATGGGGATACCTGGCCTACCTATCAGGGAGCCATCGGCTTCACTTACGAGCAGGGGGGGCACGGCCGCGCTGGACTTGGCTATCTCCGCGAAACCGGTGACACCCTGACCCTGCTGGATCGCCTCACGCACCATTATACCACTGGGCTTTCTACAGTAGAGACCGCCTACGATAACCGCGAGCGTCTGCTGGCCGAGTTTGACCAGTTTTTTGCGGATGGAGCTAAAGGCGACGAAACTTTCAAAGCATACGTCATTTCACAGGACAATCCGCTGGGGAAACTGGAAGGGATGACCGACCTGCTAGACCAGCATCAGATACAGTATCATCAGTTGAAGGCAGACCTTGTCTCTTCCGGCTTTGACTATGCAAATGGAGAAACGGGCAGTATCAACCTCAAGGCAGGAGATCTGGTGGTTCCTGCCGCCCAGTCCCAGGGCAACCTGGTGCGGGTCCTGTTTGAACCTACTCCTTACCTGGAAGATTCGCTCACCTACGACCTGACAGCCTGGTCATTGCCATACGCCTATCAGCTCGAAGCCTATGCCCTCAACCGTATGCCTGCTACTGCTGAGGAAGTTTCCCTTCCCGTGATGGTCAACGAAGTCGCCCCCTCCATTGCCTATGCCTGCCTGATCCCCTGGGAAGACATGCGCAGCGCTCGCTGGCTGGCCAAGGCCCATCAGGCCGGGATCAATGTCCGGATGACCCAAAGTTCCTTCACTTTCGAAGGAAAAAACTACCCCAGAGGTACACTGGTAATAACCCGTGCAGATAATTCACCTGCCGATGTATGGGAACAGGTCCTGCGCTTTGCCAATGAAGAAAATCTGGGCATTCGTTTCCTCGAGTCTGGATTTGCGGATCAAGGTGTGGACCTGGGCTCTGGTTCAGTGGAATACCTCGATGCCCCAAAGGTGGCCCTGGTACGTGGGGAAGGGGTTTCGCCTTCACGTTTTGGAGAAGTCTGGCACTACTTCGAGCAACAACTGGAGTACCCTCTACATGTGCTGGACACGGAGTACCTCGGCCGGGTTGACCTGGACGAATACAATGTCCTGATCCTGGCTTCTGGTGGCTATGGCCGGTATACAGACAAGTTCTATGAATTTGCCCAACATGGCGGTCGCATCATCGCGCTGGAAGGGGCTATCCGCTCTTTTGGTTCCTCTAACAATGGAGGCCAATCGACCATTCTTGCTCATTCCATGCAGCAGGTTAGTGTTGATCATGAGAACATTAGCGATGATGACGAAAGCCTCCTTAAACGCTATGAGGATCAGGGCAAGGAATATGCTACCACCAGCATCCCAGGCTCCATTTACAAGGTCCAGCTCGACGATTCACATCCGCTGGCTTATGGTATGGGTGACACCTATTTCAGCATCAAGCATTCCAGTACGGCCTATCCCTATCTCCGTGGTGGCTGGAATGTGGGCACCTACCCTTCCGGCAAGCCCCTGAGTGGGTTCGCAGGGGTTGAAGCGCAAAAGGAAATCGAAAAGACCCTGGCCATTGGGCAGGAATCATTTGGGCGAGGAGACCTCGTCTATATCGTGGACTCTCCGGTATTTCGCGGATTCTGGGTCGGCGGGCAGTTGCTACTAGCCAATGCGATTTTCTTCCGGTAGGCACATGGACAAAAAATAAGGTATGAAGGGTATGGGGAAATGAAGGAAAAGAGGTCCTATATACCTCCATTCCTTCATACCTCCTACTGGTTTACATCTGCCCCTTACTTACTCAATCTGTGAAAGTGCTTCCTGCACCTCGTCAGTCGGCTGCTTACAGACTTTCTCCTGGCAAACGTATATCATCGTCTGCCCTGCTACCAGCTTGTTTTGTAGCAAGGTGAGTTCCCCTTCCTGCTTTCCGCCCAGCAGCAGCACCTGCGGCAAAAATCGCTGGTCCAGTTCCCGGGCTACGGTCAGGGCATTTTCCCCAACCACTGCGACCTCATAAAAAGGAAAGGCATAATGCGTTAACAACAGGGTCCAGTTCGCAGTGGCAACGCCGCCTTCGGGGACATTGCGGACGATGTTTCGCATCATCTGCTCGGCCCTGTCCAGGTAGTCTTCCTGATACAGGTATTGCCCCAGGTAGTAGAGTTCCCGCGCCAGGGCAGAATTAGCCGCAGGCAGCACATTGTCGCTCATCTCTCGGGGGCGGGTGATGGGCAACTGATCATCCTGCTCGTTGAGGTAGAACATGCCCGTATTTTCGTCGAAGAAATGCTCCAGAGTATAGTCCATCAGGCCTGCTGCACGAGCCAACCACTCCTCGTCGAAAGTCGCCTGGTACAGCGCGAGGTAGGCCTGGATCATGAAAGCGTGGTCACTGGCAAAGCCCTCGATATAGGCCTCGCCATTTCGCCAGCTATGGTAGAGCCCTCCCTCTTCGGTTGTCAGTTCTGACTGGATGAATTCCGCCGCACGATTGGCTTTTTCCAGATATTCCTCCTCGCCAAAAGTCCGGTAAGCCTCTGCATAGGCCTCGATCATGAGGCCATTCCAACTGGTCAGTTGCTTGTCGTCGAGCCGCGGACGCTCCCGGTCGGCCCGCTCCTTTCGCAGCAGGGTCTTGCTCACCTCTATCACGTTCCAGAACTCCTGATCGGTCAATCCCTGGCGACGGGCTACTTCCCGAGGCTCATCGGTGATGTGAAGAATATTGAGCTTGTCTTCACGTCGTTCCTGCCAGTTGCCCAGCGGCGAGACATTGAAGTAGTCCTTGAACGCATCGGCACGACGACCTACGGCCTTGAACAGGTCTTTTTCCTTCCAGGTGTAGAAATTTCCCTCCTCCCCTTCGCTATCAGCATCCAGTGAGGAATAAAACCCACCCAACGAGTCGGTCATTTCGCGCTGGATGAAGTCCAGCGTCTCGCGTACCACGATCTGGTATTGGCTATCCGGACGCTGACGGTAGGCCCGACTGTAGAGACTGACCAGCATGGCGTTGTCATAGAGCATCTTCTCAAAGTGAGGGACGTGCCAAACCGAGTCCACGGAGTAGCGTGCGAAGCCTCCGCCGAGATGGTCATAGAGCCCCCCCTTGCGCATATTATCCAGGGTCAGGTGTACCCAGTCGAGCATTTTTTCATCCTGAGTCAGAGAGCCATAGGTAAGCAGAAGTTCCTGCACAACGGGAAGGGGAAATTTCGGAGCGCCCTTCAGGCCACCTAACTCCAGGTCGGCCTGAGCCATCAGAAATGAAGTAGCGCTATCCACGATACCCCGTGAAAAGGCCGGTGCATCATTGACCAGTTCGGCATAGTGCATTTGTGACACTCCCTGCCCTACCTGAGCAGCCATGTTCAGCACCTGCTGCGGATCCCGCTGGTACAGCTCATTAAACGTTTCCAGCATCTTGATCCAGTCCTCTTTGGGGAAATAGGTCGCGGCAAATATGGGCCTCCCATCTGGCAGGGCGATGGCATTGAGGGGCCACCCGGTGCGGCCAGAAGTCATCAAGGCCGCGTCCATGAAGATGGCATCGACATCAGGCCGCTCCTCACGGTCCACCTTAATCGAGACAAAATTTTCATTCATCAAATGGGCTACAGCGCTGTCCTCAAAGCTTTCCTGCTCCATCACGTGGCACCAGTGACAGGCTGCATAGCCAATGCTCACGATCATGAGCTGCTGGTTTTCCAGGGCTTTGGCTGTGGCCTCCTCTCCCCAGGGATACCAGTCCACGGGGTTGTGGGCGTGTTGAAGCAGATAGGGGCTTTGGCTATTGATGAGGCGGTTGGTGCCGGGCGGGCGCTGGGTCTGGGGGACTGTGCAGCTATATAAAAAGGGAATGAGAAAAAATATGCTAAGTACTCGACTTACCTGGAACATTTCTATAAAGGCTTAGGGGATGAATCGACCACATCAGAAATGAGAAGTCCAGAAGAATTCATTGTTCTCACTCTCCGGATGCAATCATTTCGGGCAAGATAATCGTTTAAGAAGGTGAATATACCCGTATATTTTCGCCCAAACTAATCCCCAAACGACTGCCACTCAATGAAAAAAGTCATCCGATATAGCCTGATTGCAATAGGAATCCTGATCCTGCTGCTGGCCATTGCCCCTTTCCTTTTCAAGGATAAGATTCAAGCCATTGTGCAAAAAGAAATCGACCAGACGCTCACGGCAGAGGTTTACTACGGGGACATCGGTCTGTCCTTTTTCCGGGCCTTTCCCAATGCCAGTGTGAGCATCGAGGACTTTGGCGTGGTGGGGAAAGATAAGTTCCAGGGAGACACCCTGATCGCAGGGCGCCATTTTGGGCTGGCACTGGACATCTGGAGCGTCATCAGTGGGGATGAGATCAAGCTCAAGAAGGTTACCCTGGAGGACGCCACCATTAACGCCCTGGTGCTGGAAGATGGCAGCGCCAACTGGGACATCATGGTCTCGGATAGCACCGGCGTAGAACCCCAGGCAGATACAACAGCGACCGAGGAAGGCAACATGGTCATCGCCCTGGAAAGCTACGAGCTCAAAAATGTGAACCTGGTCTATGACGATGCGCCCTACCTGACCTACGTAGAAGCCAAAGGACTCAACCACCGGGGCGAAGGCAACTTCACCTCCGATACCTACGAGCTCGACACCTACACCGAGGCCGCTTCTTTTACCACGATTTACGACGGCATCGCCTACCTGAACAAAGCCAAAGTGGAAGCCGACTTCATCGCCTTTATCACCGACCGGGATACACTGGGCGTGGCTTTACGGGAAAACCGACTGACAGTGAACGACTTTACACTGGGTTTCGATGGACAGGTGGACATGGTGGGCGACGACATCATCATGGACCTCACCTACGAAAGCCAGCGGTCAGAATTTGCCCAATTCATGTCCCTGATTCCAGCGGTGTATGCCGCAGAGCTGGACGGCATGAAGGTGGACGGCAGCCTGGTTTTCAATGGCTTTGTCAAAGGCCTCTACAACGAAGCGACCATGCCGGGCTTTGGGCTCGACCTGCAGGTGGGCAATGGCAAATTGCAATACCCTGACCTCCCCGAATCCCTGCGCGACATCGTCCTCGACCTCCGCATCAACAACCCACAGGGAGGCCCCGAGATGGAAGAAATGGAAATCGACCTCCGGGACTTTAGGGCAAGTCTTGCCGGCGATCCTCTTTCAGCCCGTGCAAAAATCAAGGGGCTGGAGCGCATGGACATCACGGGCAACGCAAAGGCTGACCTCGATCTGGCCAAGGTCATGGCCATGTTCCCTATGGAGGGAACGGAGTTGAGGGGGCAATTCAAGCTGGATGCCACAGCGGAAGGCACCTACGACGAAGCCGCGGGAACGTTTCCCATTGTCGATGCCGTGATGGACCTGAGCAATGGGTACGTGAAGTACGACGAATACCCGGCGGAGCTCACTGAGTTCACCTTCCATGGCGAGCTGAAAGACGCCGATGGCGCCCTGGAAACGGCCAAACTTAGCATCCCCCAGTTTCATTTCCTGCTTGACGGCGAGCCGCTCGATGGCAGCCTGGAAGTGCAGGACTTCAACGATCCCCTCTATGTCCTCCGCGCTGATGGGCAACTAGACCTGGCCAAGTTGCTGCAGGTTTATCCCATTGACAGCATGGAGATATCGGGCAAACTCTTCGTCCAGGACTTCGAAACCAAAGGGCGCTACTCCGACGTGGAGGCCGAGCGATACGATCAGCTTCCCACGCGTGGCACCATCACCGTAGAGAATGTTACCTACCAGGACTATGTGAACCCTTACACGAAGGTCTCAACCGGAACCGCCACCTTTGACCCCAACAGGCTGACCCTGAGTGGCGTGAAAGGCGAAGTGGCAGGCAGCGACTTTGCCATCGATGGCACCCTGACCGATTACCTGGGCTACGCTCTGCTGGAGGGCCACACCCTGGGCGGCAACCTGGACTTTCGTTCCAATCGTTTTGACCTCAATCCTTTCATGGTCGAAGAAGGAACAACCACCTCATCTGGCTCTGCAAGTGAACCCGTTGCAGCAACCGAGCCTCCAACCGAGGAGGTACCCATGGAGGCCTTCCCGGTTCCCGATGACCTGGACATCACCCTGAACGCTGACATCGGCCAGGTTATTTATGACAACCTTTCGCTCGACCAGCTAACGGGCAAGATCCGCATCGTGGACGAAGAGGTGGACATGGAGCAGTTGAATTTCAACATGCTGGGCGGACAGGTTGCCATGAGCGGGCTGTACAACACCCGTAACCTCAGCGAGCCTCAGTTCAACTTCTTCCTAAACCTGAATGAAGTCATGGTGCAAAATGCTTTCACCAGCTTTGTTACCCTTCAGGCCATCGCCCCTGCACTGGAAAAAGTCAAAGGACGAGTCAATGCAGAACTGGGCCTCAGTGGCCTGCTGGGCCCCGACATGATGCCCCGACTGGACATTCTGGAAGGCCTGGGTAAATTCCTGATGCTGGATGGAGGCCTGGACGCGACGCCGATGTTGGCGGCTATTCAGGAGAAAACCAAACTCAGGAACTTTACGCCCATAGACCTGAAACAGATCCAGGGATCCTTCCAGATCGAAGATGGCTTTCTGATCGTCAGCCCGATTGATTTCAACATTCGCAATACCACCCTGACCCTTTCCGGGAGACAGAGCCTCGCTGGAGCACTGGACTATCAGGTCGGCATCGACGCGCCGAGCACGGCAGTGGATCAGGCAGTGGTAGGCACCTTGGCCAATCTGACTCGTACCCAGCTCAATGCCAGCGAGCGCGTCACCCTCAACCTCAACGTCGGTGGCACCTATCGACAGCCGACGGTAAGTGGCGCAGGAGGAGGCAGCGCTGATCAGCTCAAAGACCAGCTGACAGAGGAGGCTGAAGACAAACTGGAAAATCAACTCGGAGTGGAAGTAGAACTGGACGCCGATAGCCTGAAGTCTCAGGCCAATGAGGCCATTGCTCAAGCCAAAGACTCTACAGCAGCCCTGATCGACAGCACCAAAAAGCAGGTGCAGGACAGCATCGCCCGAGCTACTGCACGGGCGAGGGAAGAAGCTGAGCGAAAACTGCGTGAGGAAGCCGAGAACAAGCTCCAGGAAATGCGAAACCGCTTCGGGCTACCCGGCAAGAAGAAGGATGATGGGAATAATTGAGTGAGGATATCGAAGTGAATGAGCAGAAGGTGTGGAAGGGAAGCAAGGTCTATAAGGGGAATAAGGTGTATATGGGCAATATCGGCACCTTGGGTATTCGTACCAGCTTTATACGGCCTACACATCTAATGTCATTAAGCTACAGATTGTATATGTTGAAAACATGGAATAAAAACCTGTTGGCTGTTCGATGACTCCGATCATCGAACCCGCTAACTGCGAGATTCCATCTCGCGAAGGCTGCCAATGCGGGAGCGGAGTCCCGCAGTTAGGACGAACCATGATCGGAGTCATGGTTCAGCCGGGACATTTGCCCGAATTTGACAAACGATTACCTGACTTAATGACATTGCCTACACACCCTATACCCTTCACAATTCCCCCAATTTCGAGATAAAATCAATCAGCAGGCGCACTCCATAGCCTGTGCCGCCTTTGGGGCGATAGCCCTGAGGGGCCTTCAGAAACGAAGGCGCCGCGATGTCCAGGTGCATCCATGGATAGTCGATGAAGTGTTGCAGGAACTTCCCGGCGGTGATACAGCCTGCCTCCGAAGGGCCAAGGTTCTTGATGTCAGCGATGTCGCTCTTGAGCATTTCGCCATACTCCTCCCACAGCGGCAACTGTACGACGCGTTCGTAGGTGGCCTCACCAGACTCGACGAGCTGTTTTTCCACCTCCGCCGATGCGGTGCTCATCAGCGCACTGCCCGGACTGCCAATGGCCACTACCTGTGCCCCTGTCAGGGTGGCAAGGTCTATCACCAATGAGGGCTTGTACTGCTTGGCATAGGCCAATGCGTCTGCCAGGATCATGCGCCCCTCTGCGTCGGTATTGAGAACCTCCACGGTGCTGTTGTCATACATCCTGATGACATCTCCGGGAGCGAAGGCGTTCAGGCCCGGACGGTTGTCCGTGGCGGGTACCAGTCCAACCACCCGTCGTGGGACATTGAGTTTCGCCAGGCCGCAAACGGTCCCTACTACCGCCGCTGCACCCGCCATGTCGGACTTCATGAAGTCCATCGAATTTGCAGTAGGCTTGAGACTGAGCCCACCCGTGTCATAGACCACTCCTTTCCCTACCAGCACGATGGGATCGTCCTGCTCGGTACCCGCTGGCGCATGCTCCATGACGGTAAAGGTCGGCGGCTCCGGACTACCCAGGTTGACGGCAAGAAGCCCGCCCATTTTCAGCTCGGTGATTTTTGCCTTATCAAAGACTTCGACCCTAAATCCATAGGTCTTCCCACACTTGAACATACGTTGGCTAAACTCGGTAGCGGTCAGTGTATTGGGAGGCTCATTGACCAGGTCTCGGGCAATGTTGGTGGCCTCAGCACGGGATCGAGCCATTTCGATTCCCTCCACACAATCATTTGCACCGATCAGATAAAGGTTTTGAGGAAATGCCTCTGGCACCTGGTTGAAGTAGGGGGTAAAACGGTACATGGACAGGTCTGCTGCTTCTGTAATGGCCTGCCAGCCGATCGAGTCTGTATCGCACCAAATGGCGAGAGACTTATATTGATACTCTCCGGCAAAAACCATCGCCTGATGGGTAAGCTTTCGCAGCTGTTCCAGGGAGGAACTCTCCCCCATTCCTAAGATCAGATAGGGCCGCCCTTCATGGTAAACCAAGGCTTTCTTGCCTTTCTCGGCCTGTTGTGATTCAAAGGCTGGTAATCCAGCGGGTGTGGCTAGTAAATCTTGTGGCTGAAGAAAGACAGCAGTCAGGTCCGCAGAGAATGAGGATGGATTTTGTGGAAGGCCAGTAATTGTCAGCATATGACCATATTTTTGCTCGGAAAGAATTCTGGGGTACTTTCCAGCTCAAATTAAGAAAAATCGAATGGCCAAACTCAGGCCCAAAAAACATCTCGGCCAGCATTTTCTCCACGATGGAGCCGCCGCCCAGCGGATCGTCGGGGCCCTGCAGGCTGATCAGCAGGCCACCGTCGTCGAAATCGGGCCAGGGGAAGGGGTATTGACTCGCTACCTGTTTGAACGATTCGAGAATTTCACCGCCGTAGAGGTGGACCCCGAGGCGGTCATGTTCCTGAAGCACAACCTGAGCCATGACCTGCGCATCGTGCACCGGGACGTATTGCAGTGGGAACCCGAACAAGAGCTTGGAGATGAAATACACTTCATCGGGAACCTCCCCTACAACATCAGTTCGCCGTTTTTCTTCAAACTATTGGAGAATCGAGAGAAAGTGAAGGAGGGGGTATTCATGATCCAGAAGGAAGTCGCCGACCGGATCTGTGCCGGACCGGGTAGCAAAACCTATGGCATCCTGAGCGTGCTATTGGGGACCTACTTTGACCTCAGCTACGAATTTTCCGTTCCCCCCGGGGCCTTTCGTCCCCCCCCCAAAGTGATGAGCGGAGTGATCCACCTGCTAGCCAAAGACCCTACTCCAGATGTACCATTTGAGGAGCTGCGAAAAATCGTCAAGGCTGCTTTCGGGCAGCGACGAAAGACCCTTCGCAATGCCCTCAAGAGCCTCGACATACCCTGGGAGCAGCTACCGGAAGACTGGCCGACCAGGCGGGCCGAACAGATGCCAGTTGAAGCTTTCTGGCAGTTGCTGAAGCACCGTTAGTTGACTTTTGTGAAAAGTATTGGATTTTTGTAACTCGACATCCTCATAAGCCGATTTAACTCTCATCTGAATGGATACAGCACCTGAAAACTCCTCGCAGGAGTGGACACCAGGCGAAGAATTTACCAGCTTCAGCCAGACTGTTAACAGACTCAAAGCAGAAATTGCCAAAGTCATGGTCGGTCAGGAAGAAATGATCGACCTGATGATCACAGCCCTGTTTGCCAATGGTCACGTCCTCGTTGAGGGGGTGCCGGGTGTAGCCAAGACCCTGGCAGCCAAAACCCTGGCAAAATGCCTGGAACTTCAATTTTCCCGATTGCAGTTCACCCCGGACCTGATGCCCTCCGACGTATTGGGAACTTCGGTGTTTAACGCCAAGACGACAGACTTTGAGTTCCGCCATGGGCCGGTATTCGCACAGGTCCTACTGGTCGATGAGATAAACCGCGCACCTGCCAAAACCCAGGCAGCGATGTTTGAGGTGATGGAGGAGCAACAGGTGACGGTGGATGGGACAACCTATTCGCTGGAGAGTCCCTTTATGGTAATTGCCACTCAAAACCCCATTGAACAGGAGGGAACCTATCGCTTGCCAGAAGCACAGCTGGACCGATTCCTCTTCAAAATAGAAGTGGGCTATCCCTCACTGGAAGAAGAACTGGATGTACTGACAAAACAGCAAAACAGATCCGGCTACCACGATTTGAGTGGACTCATGGCAGTGCTGATGGCTGAGGAAATCATCCATTACCGGAGCCTGATGCATAAAGTCCGGATAGAGCCTGCCATTCTGAAATATGTGGTTGAGGTAGTACAGGCTACTCGCAGCAGCCGGGAGATATACCTTGGGGCATCTCCCCGTGCATCGCTAAGCCTAATGAGTGGCGCAAGGGTAATTGCTGCGATGGCCGGCAGAAATTTTGTTACGCCAGAGGATGTAAAGGAGCTGGTAGTCCCGGTACTGGGGCACCGGGTGATCCTTACTCCGGAGCGGGAAATGGAGGGGGCTACCCCTGCTGAGGTGATTCGCCGTTTGGTCGACACCGTAGAAGTACCGAGGTAACAAAAAAAAACAGGCCCGAAAACCCGAGCGGGTAGTGGACCTGTCAAACCCCTGTCATGAAAAAAACCTACAAATCAATGTGCCAATTCAGCACGACCAATTATGTTGGCTATCTACATTACTAACTACTAATCAGTGCTAGTTTTGTTTGGGATGGTTCTAAATAACTTTCCCTTTTCAACTACAAAGGTAGTATCTTTGGGGTTATTAAGCAACTGATTGACTTATAAATACGCTAGATCTTTCTCGATGTTTTATTCCAGTATTAATTTTTTCTGATTTTTTCCCCATAATAGCCACCATTCGCCCATTTAAACGATTGTGGGAATTTTCAAGGAACTTTGAACTCAACCTACAGATATAGAACAACCAGATATGTCAACGAGCCAACAAAGGGAGCAAAAAGCAGTAAATGAAGTCAAATTGGGGATCGTGGGAGGCGGTCAGTTGGGTCGCATGCTCATTCAGGCTGCACTTGATCTGAGCTTACACATTGAAGTATTGGATCCATCTGCAGAGGCACCGTGTAAGCCGTATGCTCATCGCTTTACCCAGGGCTCGTTGGTTGACTATGATACGGTCTATGATTTTGGCAAAGACCTGGACCAGTTGACCGTGGAAATTGAAAATGTAAATACCGAGGCACTTGAGGCCCTGCAAAAGGAAGGAAAAACGGTTTATCCCGATCCGAAAACCCTGCGCCTCATCCAGGATAAAAGGCTACAGAAACAGTTCTTCGAGCAACACAATCTACCAACTTCTCCCTTTCGCCTCGTAGAAAATCAGGCAGCAGTTATCGCGGCAAAAGACATGCTGCCTGCCGTTCACAAGCTGGGCAAGGCAGGCTACGACGGCCGCGGGGTGCAGATTCTCCGAAATGAATCAGATTTGGAAAAGGCTTTCGATGAGCCGGGTTTGCTGGAAGAACTGGTGCCATTCGACAAGGAGTTGGCCGTACTCGTGGCCCGTAATCCACAGGGCGAAACGGTGATGTACCCCGTCGTAGAGATGGTCTTCCATCCCGAGCACAATCTGGTGGAGTATCTCTTTGCCCCGGCTGAAATCACGGCTGAGGTATCCGAGCAGGCCAAAGAGCTGGCACGGCAAGTCGTGACCCACATGGAGTACGTAGGACTCATGGCGGTCGAGATGTTTCTCACCGATGGAAAATTGCTCATCAACGAAGTCGCTCCCCGCCCCCACAACTCTGGCCACCACACCATCAAGGCCTGTTATACCTCGCAATATGAGCAACACCTGCGCGCGATACTAGGCCTGCCACTTGGCAGCCCCGATCAGATGACGCCCGCTGCCATGGTCAACCTCCTCGGTGAGTCAGGCCATCAGGGGCCTACTACCTATGAAGGTCTGGATGAGGCCATGCGCCTGAGCGGGGTCTATCCGCACGTGTATGGCAAGGCTGAGACCCGCCCTTTCCGGAAAATGGGCCACGTCACCCTGCTGGCTGAGGATTTGGCCTCGCTCAAGGAGAAAGCTGTTAAAGTGAAGGAAACCATCAGGGTGGTGAGCCGGTAGGAGAGTAGGGGAAATAAGGGGTATATAGGCACCCAGTGAAGTTTGGCTATTCGTATCAACCCTATACACCCTATACCCTCTATACCCTCTATACCCCCAAACTCTCCTACTCTTCCACAATCAGCGGCTGTCGTGACATGCGCAGGAGCACCTGTGCTGTCGCCTTCACATCCTGTTCACAGTAGCGCATGATGCGGTCATAATCTTTTTCTTCCCAGAACACCCGCCCTACCTGGCTACCGTCAATGTCGTCCTTGGGAGAGGGTACCCCCAAAATGGCCGTCAGCAGTTCCAGGCTGGTGTAAGCCTTGTAGTCGCCAAATTTCCACAGCTCCATGGTGTCCAGCAGGTTAACCTCCCAGGGCTTTTTCCCCTGAATCTGTAAAGCATGTGGGAGTTCGAGGCCATGCACCATGTAGCGTCTGCCCAGATAGGGATAGTCAAACTCCTTCCCATTGTGGGCACACAGCTGAAAATCGGATCCGAATTTCTTGTGAAACTGGTCCATCGTGGGCCCGAAATCAGCCAGGATTTGGTGCTCATCTTCTCCATAGAAAGACTTCATGGTCAGATGAGGCCCTGACTCGTCAAACCGCAGGTAGCCGCAGGAAATGCAGACGACCCGCCCAAATTCGGCGTGAATAGCAGCTCGCTGAGGAAAAATCTCAGAAGCAGGAGTATCCTCGGGAAAGTCCCGTGCATAACGCCGGGCCTTCTTGTCCCAAAGCGGCTTGAGGTTTTCGGGCAGGTCTTCGTAAGTTGGAACTATAGAGGCTGTCTCGATGTCGAGAAACAGAATATTGGATAGCTTTTTTGGAGAAAACATAGGACAGGAGTTGTAGCAGCAGAAAAACCCGTTTGGCCTCTGCCCGATGACTAGAAATTGAAATTAGTCATTTTTGTCAGAATGGAAAATGGGCTGATACGAGAGGGTACAATTCGAAATGTCGCTTAACCACGAAGATCTCGAAGAAGGTCTCAAAGTTCACAAAGTCTTTTTTCTTTGTGTTACTTCAACTACGCTTAGAACAGGCCTTTGAAACCTCCTTCCGATGAACCGGAATCCATGATTGGTATCCTTTGAGGTAGAAAGGAAGACACTAAGCGGATGCGACAAAATGAAATGCACCCATGCGAGACCTTGGAGGGTCAGATCAAACCTGGTTTCACTTGGTGGAGCGAAACAACTCCTTGAGGTTGCTGGCTTCACTGGGGTCAATCCTTCCAGCGAGCAGGAGTCGCATTTCGCGGCGCTTGCCTGCGGATTCAAAATCTCGCTTTTCTACTTCGGTTTCAGGGATGACGGGCGTTACAGGGATAGGGCGACCGGATTGATCGACTGCAACGAAGGTATAATAAGCCGTGTTGGAGTCTTTGCGTTCGCCAGTCGCCAGGCTCTCGATCTGCACATCGATGCGAATTTCCAGTGACGAAGTGAATGTCCTCGTCACCCTCGCCTCCAGGATCACAATAGATCCCAGCGGAATGGGATTTTTAAATTCTACGAAGTCCACTGCGACAGTCACCACAGTCCGGTTGGTGGCCCGCTGCGCAGAAATCGCTGCGATGACGTCCATCCAGTGCAGCAACTTGCCCCCCATCAGGTTGTTGAGGTTGTTGGTGTCATTGGGAAGAACGAGCTCGGTCTTGAGGGTATAGGTATCAGAAACTTTCTTGGTGGCCATATCTGGGTGTTGAAATGTGGACAAGTAGGACTTAATCGCCCTGCGAATTTAGCGTTATCTTTATCGAAATACAGGCTAAGCACTGCTTACGTCATGGTTTAACCCTGAAGATATCTTTGTGAGTCAAGGTGTATAAGGGAAATAAGGTGTATATGGGAAATATAGGCACCTTGGTTAATCGCATCAACTTTATCCCCCCTACCTATCATACTCATACTTAGCACCATGCGAAACTACCTGGACCTCATACAGCATGTACTCGACCACGGGACTGACCGTGGCGACCGCACCGGAACCGGAACCCGAAGCATTTTTGGGCATCAATTGAGATTTGACCTCGCTGCGGGATTTCCGCTGGTGACGACCAAAAAGGTGCACCTCAAGTCGGTCATACATGAGTTGCTTTGGTTCCTCCGTGGTGGGCGTAATGTCAAGCCGCTGCAGGAGAATGGCGTTCGAATCTGGAATGAATGGGCCGCTGAAGACGGTGACCTCGGCCCAATTTACGGCGTGCAATGGCGCTCCTGGGAAGGTGCCGATGGCAAGGTCGTGGACCAGATCACCCAACTCGTCGATGGCCTCAAACACAACCCCAATTCCCGCCGCCACATCGTCTCTGCCTGGAATGTAACCCAGATCGAGGAGATGGCTCTGCCCCCCTGCCACACCATGTTCCAGTTTTACGTGGCCGACGGCAAGCTCTCCTGCCAACTCTACCAGCGCAGCGCAGACCTGTTTCTCGGTGTGCCCTTCAACATCGCCTCCTACGCCCTGCTGACCCTGATGCTGGCCCAGGTCTGCGACCTTCAGCCGGGAGACTTTGTTCACACTTTTGGCGACGCCCACGTTTATCACAACCACTTCGAGCAGGTCAAGCTACAGCTTTCCCGTGATCCCCGTCCGCTGCCCACCATGCAGCTCAATCCTGAAGTCAAGTCCATCTTTGACTTCAAATACGAGGATTTTACCCTGCTGAACTACGACCCACATCCCACGATCAAGGGAAAAGTGGCGGTGTGAGTTGGTTGAAAATGAAAGGTTCCAAATTGCCTGGAATCAACCTTCAACTCTGAACTTTCAACCTATAACTTTCTCCCCCTACTCCGTGCCGGGCGAAAGCAGCTTGGTGCGATTGATCAGCGACCGGGCAAGGGTCACCTCATCGGTGAACTCCAGATCCGTGCCGACGGGGATGCCGCGGGCGATGCTGGAAATGTTGACGCCCAGGGCATTGAGCTTCTTGGATAGGTAAAATGAAGTGGTGTCCCCTTCGATGTTGGCGCTGAAGGCAAAAATGACTTCCTCCACGCCTTTTTCCCTGACGCGCTCCAGCAGGGGCTCGATATTAAGCATGGAGGGACCAATACCCTGCAGGGGATTGATCAGCCCACCCAGCACGTGGTAGAGCCCGGCGTATTGATGGGTACTTTCCAGCGCGATGACGTCCTTGGCATCCTCCACCACACAAATGATCTTTTCGTTGCGGCGGGGATTAGCGCAGATTTTACAGACTTCGTCATCCGAAATATTGCCGCACTCCTGACAAAAGCGGACTCCTTTGCGCATATCCACGATGGATTCGCCCAATCGTTCGGCGGACTCCTCAGACTGCTTCAGGATGTGCAAAGCCAGCCGCAGGGCGGTTTTTCTCCCAATGCCAGGCAGGCTGGCGAGCTCTTTCACGGCGGCTTCTATCTTCTTGGAAGGGTACTCCATATGGAAGATGAAATTACGAAAAATCCTCCAGACTGCGCTTCAACTTGCGCTCCTCCTCCGCCCGTTCCATGGCGAGTTCTACCAGGGCAGTGATCAGCTCGGTATAGCTCATGCCCGCCTGATTCCATAGCTGTGGATACATGCTGATGCTCGTAAATCCGGGCAGGGTGTTCAGCTCGTTGACATACACGGCCCCCTCCTCGGTGAGGAACATATCGACGCGGGTCATGCCCTCGCAGCCCAGGGTCTGATAGGCATGACGAGCCACCAGCACCAGTTTGGCGATGGTCTGATCGTCCAGACCCGGAGCTGGAATCAGAACTTCTGCCTCTGATTCGCTGTCGTATTTCTCCTCGTAGGTATAAAACCCCTGGTTCATGGCGACTTCCCCGACAGAGGTAGAGGCCAAAATGCCATTGCCCATGACGGCGCACTCCAGTTCGCGGCCTACGATGGCTTCCTCCACAATTACCTTGCGATCATAGCGGAATGCGTCTTCCATCGCCGCGTCAAACTCGGCCTTGTTTTCGACTTTACGCACCCCAACGGAAGAGCCCATGTTGGCAGGCTTGATGAAGAGCGGCGTGCCCAGTTGATTGGCTACCGCCAAAAAATCCACCGCGTCTTTTTCGTGAGCATGGTAGCACCGATAGGCGGCGGTCAGCAGGTCTGCCTGAAGCAGGAGGCGCTTGGCCACATCTTTGTCCATGCAAACCGCAGATCCCAGCACATCCGGCCCGACAAATGGCAGGCCCAGATGCCGCAAGATGCCCTGGAGAGAGCCATCTTCCCCAAATGGTCCGTGGGTAATAGGAAAAACCACATCAATGGCTGGGGGGGAATCCTGACTCGCGAGATAGGCAAATGGCCGTCCATGATAGCCTGGCATCAGGGTGATCGCTCGCCCATTTGCCCAGATTTCCTCATCGGGGGTTTCCAGGACAAGGGTATTATTGGGCAGGTGCCACCAACGTCCCTGTGGGTCGATTCCAATCAGGACGGTCTCGAATCGATCCTGGTCGATGGCTGCAAAAATATTGCGTGCAGACCGGATAGAGATGGCGTGTTCTGGGGATTTCCCCCCAAAAAGCAGGGCGAGTCTGGTTTTATTCATTGATCGTTGGTCAGTGATCATGGTTCATTGAACATGGATCAGTAAAAGTGGTGATCAGTGGTCGGTGATGTTGTAGAAGACGAGTGGTTGCAAAACGCAATAGCCTGACTGTCAGAAAATTATCTCACAAATTGCAAATTCCTTCCACTACCATTTGAAGGAAAGAACAGCATAGGGAGCCAAATTTATCTACCGAATCTGTTATTTCAATCTGCGTCAGGCAAATAATAGAGCGTGGAGCAATTATTGGGGTCGAGGTACTTCCTTGCTCCTGCCTTGACTTCTTCCAGGGTGATGGAGTGGTAGATGTCGGGCACCTGGTTGATCAGGTCCGGGTCGCCGATAGCATCGTACTGGGCAAGGGAGACGGCTTTGCCGAGCATGGTGGCTTTTTGCAGGACAAATGTCGCCGCGAGCTTGCCCTTGATCCGCTCCAGGTCTTCTTCTGTCAATTGCTGAAGTAGCTCCAGTGCCTCCTTTAGTTCGGCCTCATAAGCTGCTGGCGTAACTCCCTCGGCGAGTCGTGCGTCGATGGACAGTACGCCGGGGTGGTGCATTCCCCAGGTGAAGGCACTGGCCTGCTGGGCGACCTGCTTCTCCTTGACCAGTCGCTGAAAGAGCAGCGCGCTTTTGCCATTGGACAGGAGGTCGGTCAGGATATCGGCCAGGTAATATTCGCGCTCGTCATGAGCGGGGATGTGGTACATCTTGTAGACAGCCGGGAAGGGGACCTTGCCCCTAAGGGTCATTTCACGTGGCTGAGTCTGAGCCGGCTCAGTTGGGATTTCATGCTTTTTGAGTTCCCGACGAGGGATAGGACCAAACCATTTTTCCGCCAGCTCCCTTACCTGCTCAACGGTAGCATCGCCTGCTACCACGAGCGTAGCGTTGTTGGGGGCATAGTATCCAAAGAAAAAGTCCTGGACATCCTGCAGCGTAGCCTGCTCAATATGGGCGATCTCCTTGCCGATGGTGGGCCACTGGTAGGGATGCTGGGTATAGCTGAGTGCCCGGAGCTTGAGGTGGGCGTCACCGTAAGGCTGGTTGAGGTAGCGCTGTTTGAATTCTTCGATGACTACGCTGCGCTGGATGTCGAGCTTTTCCTGTGAAAAGTCCAGTTCCAGCATGCGATCCGACTCCAGCCAGAAGCCTGTTTCGATCTGGTTGGAGGGGAGGGTCAGGTAGTAGTTGGTGATGTCTGCACTAGTGAAAGCATTGTTGGAGCCACCGACCCGCTGCAGGGGAGCGTCGTACTCGGGGATATGCTTGCTGCCTTCAAACATCAAGTGCTCAAACAGGTGGGCGAATCCGGTTTTGTGGGACTCTTCATCCTTGGACCCTACGCGGTAGATGACATCTACCACGACTTTGGGGATGCTGTGGTCCTCATGAACGATTACTTTGAGGCCATTGTCAAGTGTAAAGGTTTCGAAGGCTAATTTCATTTCAATGCTCATTGATCATGGTTCATTGAACAGCTGAGAGAGGTAATCTATCGTGATTAGCTGTCCTGGGAGGAGGAGTCCGTTATATCCGGGGAATCAACCGGAGGCTTGTTTTTTAGCTTGAGTTTGGGCTTTGGACGGGGTTTGGGAGAAGCATCTTCCAAGGGGTTCTCCTCCTTGGTTTTCAGCTTCAGTTTGGGCCGGGGTTTGGGAGGCGAATCAGCACTGGCACCTTCGCTTTTGGTTTTTAGCGAGGGTTTCAGCCTGGGTTTGCCTTTGAGGCTGAGTTTAGGGCGCGGGGTGGTTGAGGCAGGCTTAGGTTCCTCTTTAGCTGCCAATGGGAGAGGATACAAGCCTCTCAGGTCGTTGAAGTAGAATTTCTTCTGCAGGTCAAAGGATTTCTCCCCAATTTCCTCATACAGCTCTGCAAATGATTCCCAGAGCTCTGGCCGCTGCTGCCGGAAAGCAGCGCTGTCCACCAGTTTTTGCTTTAAGAATGCTTCGAAGCTCATGTGGGGGAAATTCGTGATTTGGAATTATCGGAACGCTAGGTTTCCTGTACTGATCCCTGACCATTGTTCAATGGGCCATGAATATACCAAAGTAGCAGAAGACTCTGATGAATCTTCTGCTACTATTATCTCGCATTTCGCAAAAAGATGAGGCTTACTCCTCTTCTGGCTTACGCTCGTACTTCTTGTTGCTCTTACCGTAACGGCTGTAGAACTTGTCCACACGTCCAGCGGTGTCAACCAGTTTCTGCTTGCCGGTAAAGAATGGGTGAGAGTCGCTAGAGATCTCAACTTTTACCAACGGATATTCGTTCCCGTCCTCCCAAACCACAGTTTCCTTGGCTTCAATGGTAGAACGAGTCTTAAAAGAGTAATCTGTTGAAATATCCTTGAAGATTACCTCGCGGTATTCTGGGTGGATTCCTTCTTTCATCGCTTCACTTTTTTGGGATCGCAAATATAGCTGTCATCACTGGTAAAACAAAAGGACTTTTTTTATTTATAAAAATATGTCGGCCATGCAGCATCCTGACAAAACATTTCGTTACTATGGAAACATTAACCAAGATTTAAAAGCCGCAGGCTTGGGGCTATCAATGGGAAGCCCTAATTTTGGAATTCTAGTGAATGTTATCTGCAATGACCTATCGTCTTCTACATATTGTTATCTGGCTGGTTCTGTCTCTTGGGCTTGGGTTTAACGCCATGGGGCAAGATCAGGTTCTTGTCAATCAATACACCCTGACCTCAGAGGGAGCAGATGTGCTGGTTTCATGGCAGCTACAGTCCGAAGAAGGAGTAAAGGAATATCGTCTTTTCAGACGTATTAACGAAGAACCTACTGCCGCCCATGTGGTGACCCTTCCTGCTACCGGAAGCCCGGTTTACACATTCCTGGACGATGCCATCTTCAAGACCGAATCCCGTGTCATTTACTACGAACTCCATGTCGTAACCCAGAGCCGGGTCCACAAATTTTCCCGTAGCCTGAGCCACAATCCAACTTCCGTACAGCGAACCTGGGGGAGCATCAAAGCGATGTTCCGGTACTAATCTGGAGGTATTTAGTCAACTTGTGAGATAACTCGGTCAGTTTGAATGGCTTACTGATGTAGTCGTCCATTCCGGAGGCAATACACTTCTCGCGGTCCCCCTGCATGGCATTGGCAGTCATAGCTACAATAATGGGCTGCCGGTCGCTTTCCACTTCCATACGAATCCGCGAGGTCGCTTCCAGCCCATCCATTACCGGCATCTGAACGTCCATGAGAATGAGATCATAGAAATTGGTTTTTTCCAATTCCAGCGCCATGGCTCCATTTTCAGCGATATCGGCATCAAGGCCAAGCTTGGCAAGCATGCGAATGGCGAGCTTTCGGTTGACAATGTGGTCCTCAACCAACAGTATTTGCCCTTTCAACTCGACCTTTTTCTCCTGCCCCGGAGCCGCCTTTTCATCTGGTGAGGCGGAGTTGTCGCCAATTTTCGAATCGGGGAAGACCTTTTGCAGCGCGTGGGCGAGTACCCTGTGCCGGACGGGTTTTGAAAGGACCGCTGAAAATAAGGGAGACTCTTTCATGGCCCGTGTAGCTGCCAGCGAAGTCATAAGCACGACGGGTATATCCAGATTTCTCTTTTTCAACTCTTCTGCTACCCCCTGCCCATCCAGTCCTGGCATGTCCAGATCCGAAACGATCAGGTCAAAACCCGGGTCGGATTCCAGTAGATCCAACGCTAACTGCCCATCTTTACACGAGGTAATAGAGAGCCCCATTTTGTCCAACCTTCTGGTCATAGACCTCCTCAACGCATCATGATCCTCAACCAGCAGGACTTTTTTGCCGAGAATAGCAGGTCGCTGATACCGTTCATAGATACATGGCTGATACCCAAGTGGTTCAGTGACGATGTCAAATGAGAAAACAGAACCTTCACCGACCTGACTGGCTACCTTCAGTTCTCCCCCCATCAGACGGGCCAATTGTGCCGAAATCGCCAACCCCAGTCCTGTGCCTCCGTATTTCCGGGTAATCGAAGAATCCGCTTGTGTGAAAGCCTTGAACAGGTCCTGCTGCTTGTGCTCTGGAATACCGATTCCAGTATCCGAAACAGAGAACTTTATCCTGATTCTTTCAGGATTCTGGCTATCCAGGTGAATAAAATCCACCCCCAGGCGGATATGCCCCTGGTCCGTAAACTTGGCGGCATTGCTTAACAGATTGGTCAGGATCTGCCTCAGCCTGAGGGTGTCCCCCCTGAAGTGGGAAGGCAGATCAGGATCAAGCTCGTAGAGCAACTCTACTGGCTTGTCCCCCAGTTGTGCGCCAAATAGCTCCAGGATCTCTTCGATGAAGTCAACTAGCTGAATGGATCGCATTTCCAGCTCCAGGCTACCAGACTCAATTTTAGAAAAATCCAGGATATCGTTGATAATGGCCAGCAGGTTCTCCCCGCTTTTCCGGATAGTGGTCAGGTAATCCCGCTGCTCAGGTGAGAGCTTACTGTCATTTAGCAGCTCTGCCATTCCCAGCATCCCGTTCATGGGAGTCCGGATTTCATGGGACATATTGGCCAGGAACTCACTTTTGGCCAGACTGGCTTTTTCAGCCAACTCACGTGCGACCGTCTCGCTCTCCTTGGCTTGTGCCAGTTCTTTTGTCCTTTCTGATACACGCCTTTGGAGAATATTATTCTGGCGGCGTATGTTCTGATTTCGCCAGGTACCAATCCCAAAAATGAGGAGTAAAATCAGGGCGGTAACTCCTGACCTGAAATACCAGCTTCTCCACCACGGTGGCAGTACGGTTATTTTGATCGTCTCATACGAATCAGTCCAAAGGCCTTCGTGGTTTGCTGCCTGCAGGTCAAAATAATAGGTTCCAGGATCCAGGCTTGTAAAGGTTTCTGATCGCTCCAGTTTGCCGACACTCCATTCATCTGAAAGCCCCCGAAGGCGATACTTGTACTGGCCCAGTTCTGCAAATCGGTAATTCTGGATCAAAAAGTGAATGGAGAGCACCTTATAGTTCTGGGGGAGGGTAACCTCCCTCTGAATCGACAACTTGGACTCAAGAAGAGGCCGGTCGAGATACGGATCTATCTTCCCAACCGCAACGCGCTCCCGTCCCAACTTAAGTCCATCGATCAGAATGGTCGGTGCTGGGTAATTGCGGGCCACATCAACGGGTGAAAAACGAACCAGCCCATTATCTCCACCGAAATAGATATCACCATCTTTTTCCACATACACTCCACCATCGAAATGGTTTATGCTTTTTATCCCGTGTACATTTCTAAAGATGGTGAAATGTTCCCTTTCCTGGTTGAAGCACGCGATACCGGGGTTCGAGCCTCCCCAAATGTTGCCCATGGAATCTGCCACAAGCGAGGCTATATTCATGGTGATCAGGCCGTGAGGCAACCCAAACTGGATCATCTTTCCGGTTTCTACGTCCAGCCGCAGAAGCCCCTGTACCCCGCCAATCCAGACAAATTCATCCTGACAGAGG
Organism: uncultured Bacteroidia bacterium; assembly: GCA_964343195.1. Lineage (GTDB taxonomy): Bacteria > Bacteroidota > Bacteroidia > J057 > J057 > CAYVAP01. Next base: position 24,822 of record CAYFIR010000024.1, read on the forward strand.
ATCGAGCGAAAGTTTTGATTGATCAGGCTGCGGGGATCATCCGGGTTTGCGAGATGATAGGTAAGCACATACCTATCCCCACCATCAGGCGCAGGGGAGATCTCCGCCAAACCTCCATTTTCATTCCCGACCCATAGGGTACCATCTTCACTCCATCCCATGTCATTGGGCATATTATTTCTGAGGAGAATTTTGCCCTCGGTATCTCTTACGGGTACTGGTAACTGCCCATCCATACGAAACATCCCCCCTTTTGTAGTCAGCCAGATTTCTCCATTGGGGGCTTGCTGGATCTGGTTAATGGCCAGATCGGTGCCCAGAACTGGGTCTTTGATCGGGATATGTGTGACGTGGTAGGTGTTGATATCCAAGCAGAAAACACCAGTCTGTGTCCCCAGCCACAAGCGATCATCAAAACTGGCCATGTTGATAATGAAGTCAGGGATTGAGGGACCTTTCGTGAACGAACTGGCACTAGTAGCCTGACCAGAAGATTCATCCAGGAGGAGCAGTCCCTGAGTCACCCCTCCTACCCAAAGTCTACCCTTTTCATCTTTGACTACGGCGGACACAGAAATAGGCGTTTCTCCAGGATCTGCTTCCAGGTAAGTCGAAAATTGTGTAATTCCGGGGTCCATCTTTCCCAGGCCACCTTCGCAGGCTGCCCAGTAAATACCCTCTTTAGAGATGAAAAAATCCCGGATTTGATTACCTGGCAGGGATTCAGAGATACCCGGGACTTTTTGAATTATGGTTATGTTTTGACGGGTAATCTTTGATAGGTCCCACTCAGATCCATTGGGAGCTATGATAGCGAGGCCTATTGTTGACCCGACCCAAATTCTACCTTCCAGGTCTTCCATGAGTGCGAAGATGCTGAGGCCCACCTCGTTGTTTAATTCTTCTGGCAGGTGCTGCCATTCCCTGGAGTTTTCCTTCCAGAGCATCAGCCCACTACCAAAGGAACCTGCCCATAGGTTGCCCTTCCTGTCAACTTCCAGGCCCCATACGCCCTGATCAGCAGGCAGATTTAGCGTCAAATCTTTGTGTACCAATCGATCAAACCGAAGGTTTTGCCAATCCCCAGGACTCTCCGGGAGTATGGCCCTATGAACGACCCCATCCCAGGACGAAACGAAGATGTCTCCTGAGTCATTTATTTCGAGGGCGAGGATACCCGGCCTATACAGGCTTTGAGGATCATCGGGGTCTGGCAAAAAGGTAAAAATGGAGTCCAGGCTCCGGTCCCAGATTGAGAGCCCATGCTCTGTTCCCATCCAAACATTGCCTTCTTTATCCTCTAGCAGTGAAAGGACCTCATCATGCGCAAGGGAGTTCGGCACCTCCGGCTGATGGGTTAGGTATCGGATCTGCTCGGTTTCCCAGTCAATGACATTCACTCCTCCTCCCTGGGTTCCCACCCAAAGGTCTCCCTCCCGATCTACCATTAGGGCCTTGATGATGTTGCTCGACAACGTTACTCCTTCGCGAAATCCTTCTACGGGATCAAACATCCGGGTAAATATAGCCCCATCAAACCTGCTAAGGCCATCTGCCGTACCCACCCAGATAAATCCTTCCTTGTCCTGGGTGACACAGTACACCATGTCGGAGGAAAGGCCCTGCCTGGTATGATAATTCTCAAAGGGAAATGCACTATTCTGCCCCTGAATCATGAAGGGGAGACCCAAACAGGCCAATGCGATTGCCAAATAAACTGTACCTGCTTTCCGCATTCTTAGGTGTGAATAGTAGTAATAACCAAATTACTTAAACTTAAACTATATGTGCCGCAAAACAGAATTAAAAGCCATACAATTATTACCTCTTCGCGATAGGATAAAGGCAATATTCTGGCATTAGGCAATTGATAAAGAAAACTGGGCAGGAAGTTGTAAATTTGCGCTGATTATGAAGAGTGTGAAGCAAAAGGAGTTGACAAAAGCCATTCGTTACCGCGTGGCAGACCCCTTGCCGGTGATGGAGCATTTCTACACCCTGCAGGGAGAGGGGACGTATTCGGGCGTGCCAGCCTATTTTGTGAGGCTGGCCGGATGTGACGTCGGATGTGTGTGGTGTGATGTGAAGGAGTCGTGGACTCCACAGCCGGATCAGTACAAGTCCTGCGATGAAATTGTCGAGATGGCTATTGCTTCCGGTACCCAGCGAGTGGTAATCACCGGAGGTGAGCCGACTGTATATGACCTGCAACATCTGACAGATCGCCTCCACCGGGCCGATCTGAAAGTGCATTTGGAAACCGCCGGACCTCATCCCCTCATGGGCGACATCGACTGGCTGTGTTTTTCGCCCAAGAAGTTTCTGGCCCCGCTGCCCGGTTACTACGAACTGGCCCACGAACTCAAGGTCGTCATCTACCACGAGTCAGACCTGCAATGGGCCGAAGAGCATGCCGCCAGATGCGCCGACCATGTTCACCTGTTTTTACAGCCAGAGTGGAGCCGCCGAGACCGGATTACCCCCATTCTCATTGACTACCTCAAACAAAATCCCCACTGGCGCCTGAGTTTGCAGACTCATAAGTATATTGACATTCCCTAATCGGAAGTTCGTAGTTCTCGGTTCGAAGTTCCAAGTTAAAGTGGGGCTGCTTAGGTCCGTAACTTAGCCCTATGACAAACTGCGAACAACGAACTAATTCCCTAAAAATTCGGAATTCGTAATTCAAAATTCGTGATTACCCCAGGAATTACGAATAACGAATTTCCAATCACGAATCATCCCCCCTCATGCGCAACGAAATGCTAGATCCCCAGTCATCCGGTATGGACGAAGAGAAGCAGCTTCGCCCCCAGGTGCTGGAAGAATTTACCGGTCAGCAAAAGCTAACCGCCAACCTGAGGATCTTTGTCGAGGCGGCACGTAAGCGGGGGGAACCATTGGATCACGTCATCCTCCACGGCCCTCCGGGTCTGGGTAAGACCACCCTGTCTTACATCATCGCGCATGAGATGCAGGCCAGCATCACCACGACTTCTGGTCCGGTGCTGGAAAAGCCCGGTGACCTCGCAGGGTTGCTCACCAACCTGGAGATGGGCGATGTCCTGTTTATCGATGAAATACACCGCCTGTCGCCGGTTGTCGAAGAATACCTCTACTCTGCTATGGAGGATTTCAAGATCGACATCATGGTCGAGACCGGACCCAATGCCCGGAGCATCGAAATTGCCCTGCATCCCTTCACACTGGTGGGAGCTACGACGCGGGCAGGACTCTTGACCTCCCCCATGCTGGCCCGCTTTGGGATCAACGCCCGACTGGAATACTACGACGCAGAGACCCTGGCGCGGATCATCCGACGCTCGGCTTCGGTGCTGGGAGTGCCCATCGACCACGACGCTTCACTGGAAATTGCCCGAAGGAGCCGGGGAACCCCGCGCATCGCCAACCGCCTGCTGCGCCGCACGCGGGACTTTGCCCAGGTAAAGGGCGACGGACACATTACCCTGGCCATCGCCAAGATGACCCTGGAGGCCCTGGAAGTCGATGAGTCGGGTCTGGACGAAATGGACAACAAGATCCTGCTCACCATCATCGACAAGTTCAAAGGCGGCCCTGTCGGCCTCAACAACATTGCCGCCGCCGCAGGAGAAGAATCGGACACCATCGAGGAGGTCTATGAACCCTACCTCATCATGGAAGGTTTTCTGAAACGCACCGCGCGTGGCCGTGTCGCCACTGAACGAGCATACCGCCACTTCAACCGCATTCCCGGAAACTCAGATCCCAGCCAGCAGGATCTTTTTACCTGATTGTTCCCGATAGGGTGTAACTTTTGAAGAATAGCTCATTATGGAGAGCAAACCCTTAATCCCAAAGCGCTTTGTCCTCCCCGTCTCATCATATGACCAAGTCGGAAATTCAGGCTGAGTACGACCTGATCCGGGCCGCCCAGCGGGATGCCCGCAAATTTGATGTGCTGTATCGGCGCTACTTTGAGGTCATTTTTGGCTTTGTGTACAAGCGAATGCGCGATGAGGAGGCTACGGCAGACCTGACCCAGCACATTTTCCTCAAGGCCATGACCAATCTCAAACGCTATCGCTTTCAGGGACTCCCCTTCAAGGCGTGGCTGTTTACCATTGCTGCCAACGAGGTCAACCAGCACTTTCGCAAGACCCAAAAGCAGCGGGTCATCAGCCTGGACAGCGAGAACCTCAGGGAGATGACAGAGGAAGCAGAATGGGACGCAACCGATGAAAACATCCAGCAGATGGTAGCCGCACTGAACCAGCTTTCGCTGGAAGAGGTGCAGCTGATTGAGTTTCGCTTTTTCGAGAAAATACCGTTTAAAGAGGTAGCTGCCATCTATGGCATCACCGAAAGCAATGCGAAGGTCAGGGTACACCGTCTGCTGAAGAAGATGAAGACGCTCATGCAAAAAGAATATCAGTAAAATGGCCAAATACCGGATTCATATCGATCCTTCCCCTCCGGATCCGCAGATGGTCGAGCGGCACCAGGACTTTGATAGCCTCTATAAGGGCTATCAAACCCAGACTCGTTTTGAGTTCTGGCGCAACCTCTACCGCAATCCCCGCAACTTCGGCCTGATCATCATGCTAATTGCTGTAACGGCTCTCGTTTGGCAGGCTACGACGGAAGAAGAAGTCCTGCAACGCAACTATGCCCTTTATCCTCCTGATAGTCTCAGCGCGACCAGATTGCAGCAAATAAACGGATTGGCAGAAGAGGCGACCGTGCTGGAAGTGGCGCTCGGCGTCACAGCCGAGGTGCCAGCTCAGGCATGGCTCAATGACAGCGGCGAGGTTGTACAGGGGAATATCCAATTCCGCTATCGGCTGATACGAGGCCCACAAGCGGCCTTTGAGGCAGGTGTACCCCGTCCTTGGGATCAGACCAATGCGATGGCCCGGTTGAATCTGGTCGAAATTGAAGCCTATCAACAGGATCAGCGACTCTCACTCCGCGACGGCTATGCCCTTAAAGTTTCCTGGAAAATACCCGAACTCTATGACTCGCTGGAAGTGCGTTACCTCAGCACATCTGAAGAGAAGTGGCTGCCTGTACTCGGTCTCGCACGGGAATCTTCTCCCATGGAACCCAATCCAGGGCCTCCGCCACCTCCACTGGAAGTAACTGATTTGGAGGCAGATACCCTGATCGCCAAATCGGCTCGTCGACCTACCCCTCCTTCCAGGCCCTTTGGTACTCGCCCCAGCAATCTGGCAGATTTCCCGGAACTGAGGGGCTACGAAAATGTCTATTGGGCGCACATCGACCGCACTAGCAGCAGCAACCCCTGGTCAGCAGGCCTCATCGGGGCCGATCGCCCCTGGAGCGATGTGCGTATCCGGAAAGTAGGGGGACAAGTCTATGAACTGCGCTTTGCGCGCCAAACCCCCGAAGGAGGCATTGAGTCTCGTCGTGTGCTGGCGCGGCCGCTGCTCCAGGCCGAAAGTGAAGCCGAGGCACTTGCCTGGTATCGTCGTCAGATGGCTGCTTATGAAGTCGAGCTGGCCAATATTCGCAAGGCGGATTCCCTGCGTACTGCTCAGACCGCAGCCGCACAGGAGGCCCAGGCTGCTTACGAAGAGGCTCTGGGAGTCTGGCTGAAGGCCCAACAGGATGGCTCGCTCTCTCCTTTCACGGCACTCAGCTATGAGGTTCCCCATGCCGGTGTCTCGGGATTTTGGCTCCCGGTACCGTACACAGCGGAATTACAGGAATGGCCTTCTCAAGAGGAAATCGATCTGCACCCAGCGCTTCAACCCTGGTGCTACGCAGCGAGAGGAGATACCCTGCTGCCATTACACATAACAGGAGACAACAAAGTCGAACTGGCACCTGAAGCCACGATGATCTGGTTACCCATCCCAAATGGAGGGGTTCATCATGTGGAATTGTGATCAAATGACTATCCGATTCGGTTTTGCCAGCCAATATCCGGACCGATAGAAACGACTTCGAGGGTGTACTGCTTTTGAGGGTTATCCTTCAGGACTTTGATCATTTTGGGAATGACCAGAAAGTTCGTTGGGACGATACAACCATGGCTCCCGGTTTTCCCCCTGCCATGAATGGCAAAACCGTCTCTACCAAACATGATGTTGGACTTACTCGGAATGAGGCGAATCCAGTTGTCTCTGGATTCGTGGATCTTCAGGGTATAGATTCCTCGTGGAATGGGCCCATACAGGTGAGTCCCCTTGCTGCTTTTTCCCCCAACGTGGGTAGCCAGGCTGTTATTGGCGAGGAATATGTTTTCAGCAACCGCCTTTGACCCAGCTCTCCCGCCAGATCCCGCCGTGGTACTTATGGTCAGGTTGCCGAGTTTGCCATACAGTTGCCTGCTTTCGATGTTATATTTTAGATCTGTAGCCATGCCGATTGATGATTTCCGATAGTTGAATATATAAAAATATCCCTTTCGGGGAACCACCTTTCACTCTCGCTCATCCCTTACTCATACTCCACCTCCACGTCATCCGTGGTGGGGTGACTCTGACAGGTAAGGATATACCCCTGATCCAGTTCCTCCTGCGAAAGGGCGTCGTTGCGATCCATGTAGACTTTGCCCCGCTTGAGCCGGGCCTGACAACTGGTGCAGATGCCGCCCTGACAGGCAAATGGAGGATCCAGATCTGCCATGATGGCTGCTTCAAGAATGCTTTCTTCTGCCTTGACAGTCAACTCAGTACGCTCGCCATGCAGCAGAATGACCACCTGCTGCTCGGTCAGCTCGGGGCGACTTGAGGTGGCCTGGATTGGCTGGTCTGACTCTGAAGGTTCTGTTTCGGGCAAAGGGACGTTGAAATTTTCTCTATGAACGTCGTTGAAGTTCACCGAATGTTTGTCCAGCGCGGCTTCTGCCGCATCCATTAATCCACGGGGGCCGCAGAGATAATACACCTTTGGCAATTCGCTGGTCATGAAAACTTCAGACACCAGGTCATAAATCCGCTCCTGAGTCAGGCGTCCCCGGTAGCCTTTCCAGTCATCTTCAGGTTGCGACAGACTGTGCATCACGTGCAGTCGCTCCGGAAACTGCTCAGTCAAACGGCCCAATTCCTCCCGGAAGATAATTTCCTGGCGATTGCGACTACCGTACCACAGACTCACCTCACTCTCAGGCTCTGCAGCCAGTACGCTGCGCAGGATTGACATAAGCGGCGTGATGCCGCTTCCTGCTCCGATCAGCATATAATGCTTGGGCCGCTCAGCCCTGAGTTTCGTGGTAAAATTACCGCGTGGCGGTAGACATCTGATTTCATCTCCAGCCTGAAACACGTCCCGTAACAAGTTGGATACCAGTCCCTCCGGCTCTCGTTTGATCGTAACGGCCAGTCGATCATCCAGGTAGGGCGAGCTGGAAAGCGAATAAGCACGACGGTGCTTCTCTCCTTTATGTACCACTTCCAGCGTCAGGTATTGTCCTGGCTTGTAGTCAAAGCCTCCTCCATCGGGTTTTTCAAAAAACAGCGTGTACGCATTTGGGGTAAGGTCGCGGATTTCGGAAATCAGCAGCGGGACAAAAGTGGATCGACTCATGGAGGGGAATTCGTGATGTGTGATTCGGAACCGGTAGTTATCATCTGGCAATCCTCGATTCTAACTTTGGGCCTCGAAATTCGGCTTTTGCGTTTAATTTTGTGCTATGGGAATCACAATTGGTATCAGAAGAGAAGATTTGGACAAACGTGGTGAACAGCGGGTGGCACTTACCCCCAGCCTGATCCCGAACCTTATACACCACGGAGGGAAGGTAATTGTTCAGCCAGGTATCCATCCCTCTGCCGGAGAAAACAAGCGGGCATTTTCAGACCAGGATTACACGGATGCAGGGGCATCACTTAGCGAAGACCTGAGTGGTGCAGACCTCATCCTCGGCCTCAAGGAAGTGAAAGCTGCCGCCCTGATCCCCGGCAAACCTCACCTGTTTTTTTCTCACACCCATAAAGGCCAGGTCAAGAATCGCCCCTTGCTGGCTGAAATGCAGCGGAAAGGGGTAACGCTGATCGACTATGAGCTGATCACCAACCAGGAAGAGCAGCGGCTGCTCACGGCCTTCACCTACTTTGCGGGGTATGCGGGTATGACCGACAGCCTCTGGACCTACGGTGAGCGGATGAAACAGCAGGGGATCGACCACCCATTCTCTCACATTCCCCAATCCATCCATGCCGAAAGCCTGGCCCAGGTACATGCCCTCGTGGCAGCCGCGGGCGAGCAGATCAAAACCCATGGCACTCCGCAGGAACTGCCGCCCTTCATCGCGGTATTTTTGGGCAATGGCAAGACCAGCACGGGTGCCCAGGAAATCTACGACCTGCTACCGGTAGAAGAAATCACCCTGGATCAATTGTCGCACGTGTACGAAAGCGGCAGCCGAAACCGCGTTTACAAGCTGGTCCTGGAGGTCGCCGATATGTTTCGGTTGAAGGTCGATGCCCCTTTTGGAGAAGAATTGCAGGATCGACAGGTGTTTTACAAAACCTATCGCCGCGAGCCGCAGCACTTTGAAAGCAACCTGGAGTATGTATTCCCCTATGCCAGCATGCTGATGAACTGCATCACCTGGGGACCAGAATACCCGCGCCTGCTGAGCCGCGATCAGGCAGCGGAGTGGTATGCCCAGCGCCAGACGGTGGAAGTCATTGGGGACATTACCTGCGACCCTGAGGGCAGCATTCAGTTTTCGCAGGAAACCTGGATCGACCAGCCAGTATTTGTGTACGATCCTGCCAGTCGGGTTTCTACCCTGGGCATGGAAGGAGATGGTATCGCCGTCATGGCAGTCACCAACCTGCCGTGTGAATTTTCCGCCGATGCCTCGGCTCGCTTTGCCTCCGAGCTGGCCCCCCTCCACGACGCCCTGCTGAAAGCCGACTGGCAGGCCGAGGACTTCGAAGACTCCGGCCTCCCTCCAGAACTCGCCAAAGCCACCATCCTCTGGCAAGGCAAGCTGACGCCCGACTTTGCCTACATGGCGGAGTATGTGGGGTGATTAAAAGGTCGATATTACCCCCGCTCCTTAGGCTCCCGGTCGTAGCGCAGGTCCAGGATGTAGTCGTGGATTTCGCTGGGGACGAGGCCTTCGATTTTGCCCTGGTACTTGATCACCTCGCGGACGATAGTGGAAGAAATCATGGCGGTTTCCGGGCTACTAAGCAGGTGGACGGTCTCCAGTGAGGGGGCCATATGCTTGTTGATCAGCTCAATGGGCTGCTCGTAGCTCAGGTCCTGCGGTGATCGCAGGCCACGCAGGAGGAATTTTGCCCCCTGCTCGCGTGCGAAGTCTACCGTTAGTCCATGAAAAGCAGCTACCTCGATCTGGGGGTAGGCCTGGAAGCAGCGACGCAGCATCTCCAGCCGATCTTCAAGGGAAAAAAGATATTTTTTATGGCTATTGACCCCGATGGCGACGATGATCTGGTCAAAGATGGCTCGACCTCTGAGTACAATTTCTACGTGGCCCTGGGTGATCGGATCAAAAGAGCCGGGAAAGACAGCTTTTCTCATGGTGGGTGATGGGTTGAGGAGAAAAGTTTAGTGTGCGGGTTTAGGGCGTGGAAGCTGAATGATATATCCTCAGGGAGAATTCCGGATAGGAAATCATTAACTGATCGGGCATTTCAGATTCGTAGCCTTTTTGCTTTTCGTTTGCCCAGTGAAAATAGGGAATTCGACTTAATCCCCCATTAAAAAGCCTCATTTTCACCGCAAATGTATATTTTTCGCTATCCCGTCGTACCGGAAACCACCCAATCATAGTTGAAATGAAGTACGAAAACGAAGTGATAATCGCCCAACCGAAGGACAAGGTTGTAGCCCTGATCCAAGACCCTGACCAAATGAAAAACTGGCAACCGACCCTTGAAGGCTATGAACACCTCAGCGGCGAGCCGGGGGAGCCTGGAGCCAAAATGAAGCTTATTTATGGAAAGGGAGGAAACGCCCGCGAAATGGTCGAAACCATTATCAGCACCAACTGGCCTGACTCGCTGGTGACGACCTATGAGACCAAGGGCGTCTTTAACCGCATGGAAAGCTACTTTGAGGTCGTCGATGAGACCCGCACCCGCTACCGGACGGTGAGTGAGTTTCGGTTTAGCGGCTTCATGAAGCTAATCGGGCTGTTTTTCAAGGGAGCCTTCCCAAAGGAAACCCAAAAGACGCTGGAGGCCTTCAAAGAGCTGGCAGAGAAAAGTTAAGCGATAGAGGCGGAGGAGAGCAATAGGTAGGGAGGACATAAGCTGGACTTTATCCAAAATGGCACTGATTTCCAAGCGCTATGGCATGTCAGAAGTCAGAGACTAGAAGACGGTGGGTGTCGGCTCTAGGTACTTCACGTTGTTCAGCACAGGCTCTCACCAGCCCGTCCTTATGGACGGAAAACTGTTTAGAACCGCAATAGCGGTTTCGCTCGTGAGCCCTGTGCTGAGCAGCGTCGAAGCATCTCTGAAGCGAAACGTACTGTTACAGCGTCTCTGACGCCCAGTGGTATCTGCCCTGGACTCCGAATTAATCAACATCAGCCTGAAACCCTGAGGTTGATTAATTCTAAAATGTGGTTTTCAGACCCTGTGTGGGGATTTTTCTTATTAAAAAGATGCATAAAGAAGGAGATCAAAAATAACTACAACTGTGAATCAAGGGTCATGGTCTTGCAGAGGCGACCCGCAGGTTCGCCTAGCGTATCAGGCGAACCTGCGGGTCGCCTCTACGACGTGCTACAGCCCTTTTTTGGGGGTGAACACTTGATTCGCATTACGAATCCGTTCCACCAGCCCCCTTACTCCACCGCATTGAGCTCCCAGTAGGTATCTACATTTGCTTCTGTGCTCTGAAGATACACCTCGCTCTGGGTAAGGCGCTGAATGTCAAAAGCTTCGGCACTTTTCCCAAAGATCAGATTGAGTTTGGTCCGGCGGGTGACCAGCGCCCAGGTTCCTTCCCGGCAATCGCCTCCATCAACTGGGCAGATTCTTACCACCTGATTGCTTTGAAACTCAATAGTGGAGTCTGCGAGTACGCCCGTTACATTATCTCCCTCTTCCAGGGCAAGAGCCCAGGTCCAGGTTCGCTCCAGGCGAAAGTCTGCCGGGAATACCGTAGTAAGAGGGCCTTCTGTATACTTTTTGTACTCACAGCTGCCAAGGAGTAGGGCCAGCGCTGCGACTAGCCCAATAGTCAGGATTCGGTTCATGGGTTGGGTGTTTGGTAGTGCCTCAAGAAGAAAAAAACTATGGATTTAGCAAGCTCATCTTTAGGCTAGTGCTATCATCGCTCAGCCAAAGGGCCTCTGCTGTCAGTCGATCGATGGTCCACAACTCATTCACAGTCCGCTGATATGCGACCGCGGCATTGAGGGGATCACCAAAGCTATAGGTATACACCATTTCAATCTGAGACTTGGCATTGCGAAAAAACCAGTTGCCTTTTCCGAGTTCGCTGCTGGAAGAAGCTCCAGCGGGGGGAATATCGGTCATGAAAGATCTTTCCAGGCGTTCAAGATCACCGTTTGCTTCAAAGGTGTAGTTCTCATCTGCGTATTCAGCGGAGACATCAACGCCATTCCGAACTGCCTCGTCAATCTTCCAGGCATTTACGAGCAAATCCTCGGCGGGCTTGATACTCAGCGCAGGCCCATCAGGATAACCGGTACAGCCGGCCAGTAGAGCCAGGCTTATGATGATAAAAACAGTAGCTAGAGTTTGGTTCATGAGTCTTCAATTTTTTACCGGCTCAATATACAAAGAGAAACCTCATGTAGAAACGATGCCCGGCCGTGGGGCGCATTTCATTTTGTCGCATCCGCTTAGTGTATTCCTTTTTACCTCAAAGGACGCAAAGGAGGTCGTAAAGGCTTTGCGTCCTTCCGATAAACCGGAATCCTTGATTTGAGACCTTCTTCGAGATCTTCGTGATTAAGCGACATTTCGAATTGTACCCCGGCCGTGAGAGTGAGCAAAAATCGCTTATCTTACTCTTGAGTAAATCCGTTATTTTTGAGAAACCCCTTTCCCATTCCACTTTCCCACACTTCAAAACCCAAATTTATGATGAGATCACGATTGTTCCTCTTGCTTCTGATAGGCAGCCTTGGCTGGACGCTGGCACAGGAGCCCGAAATGGCCGTTGACTTTATTTCAGAAGAAAATTGGGCCCAGGCCCGCGAAATGGCTGCCGAGCAAGACAAGTACATCTTTGTGGATGCCTACACTGAATGGTGCGGCTGGTGCAAGGTTCAGGACAAAAACACCTTTACCAACCAGCGTGTCGGGGATTTCATCAATGAGCACTTTGTTTCTGTAAAACTGGACTTTGAGCGGGCCGATGGTGTCATGCTGGCTCGCAAGTACCGCGTCCAATCTTATCCAACGCTCCTGTTTTTCACCCCTTCAGGACAGCTAGTAGGACGTCAGATTGGTTATGAAGCCAATATTGACAAATTCCTTGAGATTGTAGATGGCATGCTCGATCCCCAAAACCATGCCCCCGCCATTGGCGATCCGGATGTCCTGGATCCCGGTTTTCCCGATTGGTATATCGCAGCCTTTGGCCCCAATGGCGAAAGAACCCGAGCCAAACCGGAGGATGTAGCCGCCTGGCTGGAAACCCAGGAAGACCTATTTACCGAAGTTGCCTACAACGTTTTCATGACCATGCCGCTCGACGACAAGTGGCAGACATATTTCCTAGAAAGCCATGAGGACTATGCAGAACAGTTTGACCCGAAGGAAGTCTCAGGAAAGTTGAGCTCCATCCTGATGCAGAGTGCCTATCAGGCCATGCGGAGCCAGGATGAAGCGGCCTTTGAGGCGGCTATCGAAACAATGCATGATTACCTGCCCGAAGAGGAAGTAGCGCCCATGGAACGCTCACTCAAGCTGAACTACTACATGATGACCCAGGACACCGAGAAACTGGTGCCATTGGTAGATAAAATGGCAGCCGATGAATCCGGCGACTATGACAACACCATCAACTCTGTCTCCTGGAATCTGTACGAAAGTTCCGAAGATGAAACCCTGCTGGCAGCCGCAGTAAAATGGATGGCTCCCGTACTGGAAAGAAACCCGGAAAACTACATGTTCCTGGACACTCAGGCTGCGCTTTTATACAAAACCGGGGCCCTGGGTGAGGCCAAGGACCTCGCAGCATTTGCCATCGAAATAGGCCAGCAATCCGGGGAAGATGTCTCTGAAACCGTGTCTCTAATGCAGAAAATAGAGGCCGCCATGCAAGAACGGTAAAAAATGCTGCATAAACGCTGAATTTCAGCGCGAAGGATCGGGGGTATCAACTTCCGATCTTTTCTTTTTTTGCCTAACTTGCCCGCCATAAATTGAGATCATACGCCTACACTATGAGAGAAATACAATTTCGCGAAGCCTTGCGCGAAGCTATGTCTGAGGAGATGCGTCGTGATGAGAACGTCTACCTCATGGGAGAAGAAGTGGCCGAGTACAACGGTGCCTACAAAGTGAGCCAGGGAATGCTCGACGAGTTTGGACCCAAGCGGGTAATCGACACCCCAATTGCAGAGCTGGGTTTTGCAGGAATTGGAGTCGGATCAGCAATGGTCGGACTGCGTCCGATCGTGGAGTTCATGACCTTCAACTTCTCGCTGGTGGCCATCGATCAGGTGATCAACAACGCCGCCAAGATGTATCAGATGAGCGGTGGTCAGTTCAACATCCCCATCGTTTTTCGTGGTCCTACCGGTAGTGCAGGACAGCTGGCAGCTACGCACTCTCAGAGCCTGGACAACTGGTTTGCCAACACCCCTGGCCTGAAGGTCGTTTGCTGTGCCACACCAGCCGATGGCAAAGGCCTGCTAAAGTCTGCCATCCGCGACGACAACCCCGTCATCGTGCTGGAATCTGAGGTGATGTACGGAGACTCCGGCCCTGTACCCGAAGGAGAGGAATTCCTCATCCCGATCGGAAAGGCCGACATCAAGCGTGAAGGTACCGACGTTACCCTGATCACCTATGGCAAAATGTTGCATGTTACCCTGGCCGCAGCCGAGGAGCTGGCCAAGAATGGCATCAACGCCGAGGTAATTGACCTGCGTTCCCTTCGCCCAATTGACTACGATACGGTCATCACTTCTGTCAAGAAAACCAACCGTGCCGTTTTTGTGGAGGAAAGCTGGCCTCTGGGCTCCTTCTCAAGTGAATTGACCTACATGATCCAGAAGCGTGCCTTTGACCACCTCGACGCACCCGTCCTGCGTGTTACGGGTAAGGATACCCCCATGGCCTACTCTCAGACCCTGGTGGATGCTTTCCTGCCTAATCCCAAGGATATTATCCAGGCCGTTGACGGCGTGATGTACCGATAGAAACATTGATCGGTGAACAGGGTTCATTGATCAGTAAGAAATAGAAAAGCCTCCGCCCTTTTGGGCGGAGGCTTTTTGGGTTGGTCACCAGTTGAAAAAACTTCGACTCATCCTTTCATTGCCCAATGTCTTTACCGACTTGTAGCTGGATTCGTGCAGGAGTATGCAGAAAGTTCAATCCCAGGATTCGATCGCGGTCTATACTGGGAAGAAAACTTGCTGCTAACCTCAAGACGACGGCATCCTGCGGAGCGTACCAGCGTACACCCGCCACCAGTTGAAGCGGAATTTCTGGATAACGCCGGTTCCACGAGGGGGAAAACTGTAGTTCAGTCCCTGTCTCCACTTTCAATGGAGACCTCCCCCAGACATGTGAGAGGTTAGCCACGGCGAGATAGCGCTCCTCGGCGTCCAGGAAGCCAGGTCTGCCAGTATGCCAAAGCGCATATCCCAGTTCCAACCCTGGCACCATCCGATAGTAATCCCGCAGCGCAAAAACGCGCTCCATACGGACGGTTGTACCCAGGATTCCGTCTTCTCCCCGTGGAGTTTTGATCATGCCTAGCCCTGTTAATACCTGCCACCGCTTCGTTTGATCCATTCCTGGATCAGGTTGTGGGACACCAGCCCGCCATACGGGACCTAACAGGCAGACAAAGTCTCCCCTCTGGAGGTCGCCAAAGCCGCTGGCATATCGAATACCGGAAATATGTACCCCAACTTTTCTTCCTGGTACAAAAAAACTCGCCCCAAGCCGCGCAAAAGGGGAGACCCTGGCCTCTGCTCGGTTGTTCAATTCCCAATCGGAGGTCATGACTCCGATTCCCCCTTCCAGGTGAATATTGGGATCTGCCCACACCAGTCCTGGCTCCAGGGACAAATCGGCCCGCGTACCAATAGGGCCTCTACCCAATCGCAGGGACGGGTACCAGTTGCGGGTTTTGCTACTCAGTGGAATACGGAGCCAGGTCTGCCAACCAGGATTTGAGTAAACGGAGGGAACTTGTAGCCCCGTACCCACTACCAGACGAGGATTACCGCTGCGTTTTTCGCCTCCAAGTTGAAAGCCCCAACTGCTTTCCAGTCGGGGGTATATTTTCTGCTCGTAAGGGTTCCCAACCAGACGCAGGGCTATTCGGGCAAATGAGCGGGTATTGTCTGGCTGATATCGAAGTCCCAATTGAAGAGTAGGGAATATCTGCGTTTCATAATCGAAGGTATAACCATTCCCCACCACGATGGAGTCTATGGCGCGGATGCTGTTGGCCAT
Organism: uncultured Bacteroidia bacterium; assembly: GCA_964343195.1. Lineage (GTDB taxonomy): Bacteria > Bacteroidota > Bacteroidia > J057 > J057 > CAYVAP01. The sequence goes on from CAYFIR010000024.1 coordinate 40,427, forward strand.
CATGGCACCTATGACAACCTCCCCCCACCAAGGCAGGTTTGCATGGGCCCGCATGGCGAGGTAGCCATTGGCAGACAGGCGTGGCACCGGAATCCAGAATCTGCCCCTGCTGCTGAAAGGATGATGAAGGCTATATCGGCGATAAGCACCTCTCAATCCAGTTCCAATGCGTACCCGATGCCTAATCAGCCAGTCATACTCCAGCCCGATTTCGGTGGGATTCCACTGATTGAACGGGTGGGCACTATGGCTCCCTATGACCGTCTGAGTGGTATAGATGCGCCAAGCTCCCCTATTCAGAGAGCTGTCTTTTTGGGCTGTAGCTACATTCAGAAAAATGAAAAAGCCAAAGAGAGCCGAAAGGAAACGTAGAGACTCATTCATGTGTTGTGATGATTGAGGGGAAATATTTACCGCATACCTGCAAAGCGAGGCCCCAAGAGGTAAGGCCCATTACATGGCCATTTATCCGTTTTTTCCTAAATTCCGGTATTCTTGATGGGCAAATAATGTTGAAAAGAGACACTTTGCGGCATATTGCCTTACAGAGACCACATTCTCAATACAATAAATACTACTCCACTCCCTATCCCTATGAACCGAAAAATGCGAATGGGCATGGTCGGCGGTGGTCGCGGCGCTTTTATCGGCGGCGTACACCGCATCGCGGCAGCCATTGACGGACAGATCGAGCTCGTATGTGGGGCATTCAGCTCCAGCCCAGAAAAATCCAAGGCCTCCGGAGCAGACCTCTACCTGCCTCCTGAGCGCTGCTATGGATCCTTCGAAGAGATGATCAAGGCCGAAAAGGAGCTTCCGGTAGGCGAACGAATGGACTTCGTCTCCATTGTAACCCCCAACCACGTACATTTTGCCCCGGCGAAGATGGCGCTGGAAAATGGCTTTGACGTCATCTGCGACAAGCCGCTGGCCTTCAACCTCGACGAAGCCCGCGAACTCCAGGCCCTGGTCAAATCCACAGGCCGCACCTTTGCCCTGACCCACAACTACACCGGCTACCCGATGGTCAAGCAGGCCCGACACATGATCAAAACCGGCGCCATCGGCAAGATCCGCAAGGTTGTGGTCGAATATCCACAGGGATGGCTGTCTCAGCGTGTAGAAGCCGACCCCAACAACAAACAGGCATCCTGGCGCACCGACCCCAAGCGCTCGGGTGCAGCCGGCGCGATGGGCGACATCGGCACCCACGCCGAAAACCTGGCCGAATACATCACAGGACTGAAGATCACCGAGCTGTGCGCCGACCTGACTGCTTTCGTTGAAGGCCGTCCCCTCGACGACGATGGCAACGTGCTGTTGCACTTCGACAACGGAGCCAAGGGCATCCTCCACGCCAGTCAGATCAGCCACGGCGAGGAAAACGACCTCAACATTCGCATCTATGGGGAGAATGGCGGCCTTCAGTGGCATCAGATGGAGCCCAACACCCTGCTGCACAAGCACCAGGAAAACGGCACCCACGTCATCCGCACCGGAGTGGGCGACCTCTGCGAAGCCGCACAGGCGGCGGCCCGCATCCCCGCCGGGCACCCAGAGGGCTACCTGGAGGCATTCGCCAATGTCTATAAGAACTTCGCCAATACCATCCGCAAACGCATGAGCGGCGAGGAACCCAGCGAGGTGGATCTTGATTTTCCTTCCGTAGATGATGGTGTACGCGGCATGCTCTTCATCGACGCTGTGGTATCTTCCAGCCAAAGCGATCAGAAGTGGTATAAGATGGAAGAATAGACCGCTGCGCTGTGAGAAGTCAGACCGTTCGGGCGCTCCCGCGTCTGAACTGCGAGAAGCGAGACAGGAAGGGGAATTTCGGCCTTCCCCCCATTTCCCCCTGACTTCTGACAGGCGTAGCCGATACGACTTCTGACTTCTTTTTCTCAAACTCTCACAATCTCAAGATGAACGGAATAAAAGGACCTGCTGTATTTCTTGCTCAATTTGCCGGGGACGAAGCTCCCTTCAATAGTTTCAAGTCCATCTGCGAATGGGCTGCAGATTTGGGCTACCTCGGTGTCCAGGTACCTACCTGGGACGACCGACTCATTGACCTGGACAAAGCCGCTGATAGCAAAACCTACTGCGACGAACTAAAAGGTACGGCGGCTGAAGCCGGAGTCGAAATCACCGAGTTGTCCACCCACCTGCAAGGGCAACTGGTGGCGGTGCATCCCGCCTACGACCTGATGTTTGACGGCTTTGCGCCGGAGTCGGTGCATGGCAACCCCAAGGCCCGCACCGAGTGGGCGGTCAACCAGCTCAAGATGGCCGCCAAAGCCTCTCGCAACCTGGGCATCGACGTCCACGCGACTTTCTCTGGCGCCCTGGCCTGGCCCTACATGTATCCCTGGCCTCAGCGTCCGGCGGGGTTAGTTGAAGCGGCCTTCGAGGAACTCGCCAAGCGTTGGAAGCCTATCCTCGACACCTTTGACGAAAACGGTGTGGATGTCTGCTACGAAATTCACCCTGGAGAAGACCTCCATGATGGCATCACCTGGGAGATGTTTCGCGAAGCGACGGGCAACCACTCACGGGTGAACATGCTCTACGATCCGAGCCACTACGTGTTGCAACAACTGGACTACCTCCAGCACATCGACATTTACCACCCTTTCATCAAGATGTTTCACGTCAAGGACGCCGAGTTCAATCCCAATGGCCGCAGTGGTGTCTATGGCGGGTACCAGGGCTGGAAGGAGCGTCCGGGACGTTTCCGCTCGCTGGGCGATGGCGAGGTGGACTTTGCCTCCATTTTCACCAAACTGACCCAGTATGGCTACCGAGGTTGGGCGGTGATGGAATGGGAATGTGCCATCAAAAGCTCCCAGCAGGGAGCCGAGGAAGGCGCTCCTTTCATCGCAGCTCACCTGATAGAAGCCACGGAAAAGGCTTTCGATGATTTCGCCGACAGTGGTGTCGATGCCGATACCAACCGGAAGATTCTGGGACTGTAGCCAGTGAGACTGGATGCAGGTGTATAGGGTTTATAGAGTGTATAAGGAGGCCTTGGGCAACTAACCATATTTCCCTTATGCACCTTATTCCCCGTCCTAAAAAAAGGTTCTCTGACAAAAATGGCGGGAATGTATAGAAAGAAGGTACGACCCCTACAGGGTTCGCATCCGAGGTCAACGGTCCTGCGACAAGGTGGGGAAAAGGCCAGCGCGGGAGACCTCGTAGAGGTCTGACCTTTGTAGCTCACGTAGCACCACCGGCTCGACCCCAGAGGGGTCGCACCCCCTTTTCTCTCCGCTAAAATTGTCAGAGAACCAAATAAAACGGCCCCACAGGACTATTCCTGTGGGGCTGTTTTTTGGGCTGCGTTGAGCAAGTAATCCAGATGTAGTTTTTACTGCAGGGGCGAAATCTGATTATTTTCGTCCGGAAAAATAATAGTAGGCTCGTAGCTCGCAGCTTCCTCGGCAGTCATCTGGGCATAGGTGATGATGATGATGGTGTCGCCCACCTGAACCCGACGGGCCGCAGGGCCATTCATGCACACCTCTCCGCTGCCCCGCTCTCCCTTGATGGTATAGGTTTCGAGACGTTCGCCATTTTCGATATTGACAATCTGCACTTTTTCGCCTTCCAGGATATTGGCAGCCTCCATCAGATCGGCATCGATGGTGATAGAACCCACATAGTTAAGCTCGGCTTGGGTGACCTTGACTCGGTGGATTTTTGACTTGAAAATATTGAGTAACATAATCCGATTCTCACTTAGAAATATAAAGGGCTGATCACTTCATTTGGTTTAGACGAATCTCACAAAAAAAGTTCCCTTTCCATTTTGCCCGCAAAGGTACGCAATCCTGAGCAAGGCTCCTTTGTTATTTCCACTCCCTGGCTAACAGAGGAATGAGGTTCAATCAACTGCTTTTCAGCGGATACTCCGCAAATACGATTTCCTTGCCCTTGTGTGTGACTGAGAAACCGACTTCATCCTCTTCGACATAGACCTTAGGCTCCAGTTCCTCATCAATTTCTCCGTGGTCATTAACCACTTTGCGACGGAGTTTGGCCTCCAGGTCATGGATGCTGTTGATAAAATCATCCAGGATGGTGTCCCGGCTCACAAGAAAGTCCAACACATCGGCCGGCATCTGAAGTCCCAGTTCATTGATCATGTTTCGGGCATCCTTTAGCGAATATTGCCGATCCTCAGCTCGAGGGAAGCGTGGGATCAGGCTGCGAATCATGCGTTCAAGGCGTTTGTAATCAGACATAAGGTTTGTTCGGAGTTAAATGTTCCAGGTTCAAAGTTTTGCAAGGGAGTCAACAGATGGTTATCCCGATGTCTCAAAATCTCACCGTCTCTCCATCTACTTCTTCCCTACCACCACGACAGCCCTCTGAATGATCTTGGGGAAACCTTCATGGTTGTGACGGATCAACGGCTTGATGGTCTCGGTGATGACTAGTGCCCCAGTGGCATCCCCTACGAGCGACGCCTCACAATCGGTGCGGGTTTCGTCATATGATTCACCGGCAGGGTCGTGCCAGGAAAAGCCCATTCCTTCCAATCCCGCACGCATGCGACGGAGATTCCGCTCCAGACTTCTGCTGTCGTTCATTTTCTGGACCTTCCGCTCCAGGTCGTGCAACTGGTTGATAACGGTGATGAGGGAGGCTTGTTCCTGTTCGGTCATGAGGTGGATTTGTCTAAAAATACAAAATCAGCGCTATTCCTCTTCTAATCCCGGCAACAACAACGAAGAATCTCCATAGCTCAGAAAGCGATAGCCTTCATCCATCGCGCTCTGGTACACCTTTCGCCAGTCTTCACCTATCAGCGCAGCGACCAGCAAAATGAGCGTAGTGCCCGGCATGTGGTAGTTGGTGATGAGGCCACTGGTCATGCGCCAGGGATAACCGGGGACGATGAGCAGTCTCGTATCGCCAAAAGTTTCGTCGATGCCCAGTTCGTCGAGGTAGGCCAAAACGGCATCCAGGCAGTCGTTCACTGGTGGCAGTTTATCAGCCTGATAGGGATATTCTTTTTCGATCACCCAGTGGCCAGGCTCGGGATGATCGGACTCCATCAGGAGGCGGTGCCCCAGCCAATAGAGGCTCTCCAGCCAGCGCAGCGAGGTGGTGCCCACGGGAATTATCGGCCCAGTATGGACTTTCAAAGCCTGCACCTGCTCGCGGCGAATGATCACCTGCTCGGCGTGCATCTCATGATCCATGACCCGGTCGGACTTGACCGGCAGGAAGGTGCCTGCTGAGACGTGCAGGGTGACAAACTCTTCTTTGGTGCCTTTGTCTTTCACAGCCTCAAGCACTTCTGGAGTGAAGTGAAGTCCTGCAGTAGGAGCAGCGACAGCTCCCTGCTGTTTGGCATAAACGGTCTGGTACTGGATCAGATCCTGGTCGGTGGCCTTGCGCTTGATGTAGGGGGGCAGGGGCAGTTCTCCCAACTCGGCGAGGTACTGCACCCAGGATTTTTCAGCGGGTTCCCAGGTAAATTTCACCCAGTTGCGATCGGGGTCATCCAGGCTGGCGAAAATTTGCCCCAGGCTCCCATCCGGAAGTAGCAGCTGCACGGATTCGTCTTCTTTCCAGCGTTTGCGGTTGCCGATGACGCACTGCCACACACAGCTTCCCTGGGCGGTCATGGCTTCCTCCACAGAGGCAGGGATTACAGGATGCAGCAGCAGCACCTCGATTTTTGCACCGGTTTTTCGCTGAAAATAGAGCCGCGCCCGAATCACCCTCGTGTCGTTGAAGAGCAACATCGCATTCTCCGGCAGCAGGTCGGGCAATTCATGGAATACCTGATGATGGATTTTCCCGGCCCTGTACGTCAGCAGGTTAGCCTGGTCCCGCTGTTTTAAAGGTTCGCTGGCGATGCGCTCCTCCGGCAGATTGTAGTGAAAGTCGCTAAGTCGAATGTCGTAAGGCAGCTGTTCCTTGGGCATAGAATTGAATCGGGCAGAATAGACTTTAGGTGAAATTGTGTGTCACTTACCTGGGTAAAGATGGCACAAAACTCAAAAATTTCCGTTATTTAGGCTATACACAATGGATATTCCATCTATGGTGTGTTTCCTCTCAAACAATGACTAAATCCATTTATATAGTTTTTCACCTAATCACATTGAATGACTAGAGTCGCACTCGATGCCAAGTCCCTCACTAACGTCCTGATCGAGGGCTTGAGAGAAATCAAAGGACAGGATATTCTAAGGATGGATCTGAGAAATGCCGACGGAGCAGTAGCCGATTTTTTCGTACTCTGTACTGGGACCTCAGATAAGCACGTACAGGCTCTTGCCGATTCCGTGCTGGAGTTCGCGGCAGAATATCAGGAAAAACCTATCAGCAGAGAGGGGATGAATGAGGGGAAATGGGTACTTCTGGACTTTGTCAACGTAGTAGTGCACATTTTTCAGCGGGAAACCCGGGAATTTTATCGCCTTGACAAACTGTGGGGCGACGCTGATTTTGAGATGATCTCTGCGGCGTAATTCTCTGCTGAAAAGTGACTTTCAGAATAAATCACAGCTATTGAGGCTGGGTGCTGGGCATCCAGCCTCTTTTGTTTGAGGTGGAAGGCCTTGTGAAGGAGCTACCTCTTAACCGCAAAGCGCACAAAGGAGATCGCGAAGGTGGTAAAGGGATAAGGTGTATAAGGGCAGGTTGCGACCATATTTCCCCAACCAATTCCTTTGTGTTCTTCGTGCCCTTCCCAGAGACCTTCGTGGTGAAAAGAACCGGCGCACCATAAAAAAACCCGGCACGGATGCCGGGCAGACCAATTAAAAGAACGACCTTAAAAACTGACCACTGGCGACCAGACCAGCGATCATGAGCAGCTAAATTTTTGCTTTCCTTTACATTACAATGATACCATCCAAGGCCCGCTTTTCCAACGAATCCAGTCGCATGGGACAGTAGTTGACATTATGCATAAATGACTGTATAACAGAAATTTACCCTACAAAAAACGTTTCTTTCAAATCCCCCAACGCCACCGTATGACGCCCACTGCTACTCCCTCCAATTCCTATCGTCCCAGACAGATTCTGGGCCTGCTCCTGGGGCCTGTTTTATTTTTTCTCACCCTATTTTTCCTGCCACTGCAAGGGCTCGAACCAACCGGTAGGGCAGTCATGGCTTCAGCACTGTGGATCGCCACCTGGTGGATTTCCGAAGCGATCCCCATCGAGGCCACGGCTCTGCTTCCACTGGTCATCATCCCGCTCAGCGGAGGGCTGGACCTGGCAACAGTCGGAGCATCGTATGGCCACAAAATGGTCTTTCTCTACCTGGGTGGTTTTCTGATTGCCCTCGCCATTGAGCGCTGGAACCTCCATCGACGCATCGCCCTGACCATCATCAGTTGGGTAGGGACACAGCCCGCCCAATTGGTCGGAGGCTTCATGCTGGCTACAGCTGCGCTGTCCATGTGGATTTCCAATACTGCGACCTCCCTGATGATGATGCCCATTGGACTGGCAGTAGTAAAAGAAATGCAGGCCGACAATGGAGGAGAAAGTACCCCTTTTGCCAAAGCCCTTATGCTGGGCATCGCGTATAGCGCCTCGATTGGCGGAACGGCGACGCTGATCGGCACTCCGCCCAATCTGGTTTTTGCCTCCGTGGTCAAGGAGATGTTTGACATCGAAATCAGCTTCGCGCTCTGGTTTGTCTTTGGGCTGCCCTTTGCCATGGTCATGTTGGGAATCTGCTGGTGGGTACTGACGCGCTGGGTGTACCGCCTCTCGGGGCAGCCCAATGCTGCAGGCAAAGCCATTATTCAGTCTCAACTCAGGGAACTGGGCCCCATGAGCGCCCCGGAACGCTATGTATTGGCGATATTTTCGGTGACGGCCCTGGGTTGGATCACACGATCCTTTTTGCTCAAACCGGTAATTCCGGCCATTGACGATACCATCATCGCATTTGTGGGGGCACTGGCACTGTTCCTCATTCCCGCACCAAACCATCCCGGAGAGCGCCTCATGACCTGGAAAGACACCCAGAAACTCCCCTGGGGCATCCTGCTGCTCTTTGGGGGGGGACTAGCATTGGCTGCTGGTTTCAAAGAAACGGATCTGGCCCAATGGCTCGGCGGCCAGCTTGATGCACTGGAAGGTCTCCCCATTCTTCTGATTATCCTGGCCATCACGGCCATGGTAAATTTTCTCACCGAAATCACGTCTAATCTCGCCACGGCCAGCATGATGATGCCCATCGTAGCAGCTTTGGCGGTAGCGATGGATGCGCATCCCTACGGCCTCATGATCGGGGCTGTACTCGCAGCGAGTTGTGCCTTTATGCTTCCGGTAGCCACCCCGCCCAATGCCGTGGTTTTCGGTTCCGAACTGCTCAAAATGGGCGATATGATTCGGGCAGGGGTTAGGCTAAACCTGATCTCCATTGTGGTGATCGTTGCCTTTGTGACCGGGCTGCTACCGCTGATCTGGGGGCTGGATCTGGATGTTTTGCCCGCCCACTTTCAGCTAACGCCTTGATCCTGCGTGGAAAGTTGTAATTTTGACCCAAGGAAGAGTGAGGGGAGTACGGTAAATGGGGGGAATAAGGTATATAAGGGGAATAAGGGAAATATTGGCATCTTGGTCATTCGTATCAACCCTATACACCCTATACACCCAAACCAACCCCTGTCTTTTGAAAACCAACCCATGAGCAAACAAGCCAACAAAATATTCGGTGTCCATCCAGTACTGGAAGCCATGCAGGCGGGCCAGTCCATGGAGAAAATCCTCGTCCGCAAGGGTAAGCAGCACGAGCGCATCAAGGACATCCGCCGCATCGCGCGCGAGCAAAGTATTCCCGTGCAGGAAGTTCCGGACGAGAAGCTGGACCGCATGAGCAAACAGGGCAATCACCAGGGCGTAGTGGCTTTGGTCGCTGCTGAAGAGTACCAGGAGCTGGAGCCCATTTTGCTGAAACTTCAGGAAGAAGGCACAGAACCACTCCTCGTGATGCTGGATAGCGTCACCGATGTGCGAAACTTCGGAGCCATCGCCCGGACCGTAGAGGCTCTGGGAGGTCATGCCCTCATCGTTCCTTCTAAAGGCAGTGCTGCGCTGAATGCCGATGCCGTTCGGACTTCTGCAGGAGCCTTGAGCCACCTGCCCGTCTGTCGCGTCGATCACCTTGTGGACGCTGTGATAATGATGCAATCCTACGGGATCAAAACCGTCGGCTCCACCGAGAAAACTTCGCAGCTTCTGCACGAAATGGACCTCAAAGGCCCGATATGTCTCGTGATGGGCTCAGAAGAAAAAGGCATCCACAACCAGCTCATCCGCCGCCTGGATGAACTCGGCAGCCTGCCGATGCGTGGACAGGTAGAGTCCCTAAACGTCTCTGTAGCAGCGGGTATGGCCCTGATGGAGATTGTGAGGCAGAGGGGAGTTTCGAATTTGTAATTGGGAATTCGTGATTCGTAATTGACCCCAGGGGCTGAGGACCACAAAGGGCATTGGTCTCTATGGATCAATGAACCACGACCAATGACCACTTTTTTTTACTGATCAATGAACCATGACCAATGTTCACTGATAAAAGGGTTAACAACCTAACGGGTTGGAGTGTATTTCTGGTTTCACTGGTAGTGTACCTGCTGACCATGGCTCCCACGGCGAGCTTTTGGGACTGTGGTGAATTCATCGCCTGCGCCAATGAACTCGAAGTAACCCACCCGCCAGGGGCACCACTGTTTTTGCTGATCGGACGGCTCTTTGCCATGCTGGCTGGGTCCAATGTGGGCCTCATTGCCTGGATGGTAAACCTGGTGTCGGCACTGGCGAGTGCCTTTACTGCGATGCTGGTCTGCTGGACAGTTACGATGCTGGCTACCAAAGGGATGCGCCTTTCTACCCTGACCGGTAATGCACGTACCGTCGCCATCATGGGGAGCGGTGTCATAGCAGGACTGACGACGGCTTTTTCTGATTCGTTCTGGTTCAATGCAGTAGAAGCCGAGGTCTATGCCCTGAGCTCATTTTTCACCGCGCTGGTCGTTTGGCTGATGTTCAAGTGGGAGCAACGTGCCGATCAGCCCGATCATACCCGATACCTGATCCTCATCGCCTACGTGATGGGCCTGTCTATTGGGGTACACTTGCTCAACCTGTTGACAATTCCGGCCCTGGCACTGGTTTTTTACTTCCGCAAATATGAATTCTCGTGGCGTGGTCTGCTGGCCACACTCGGTATTTCCATCGCGATGCTGGCCTTCATCCAGTACGGCATCATCCAGGAGACCTTTGAACTGGCCTGGGGCTTTGAGCGAATCTTTACCGGAACGGTTGACCGCAGTGGCGAAGTACTCGGCGGTATGGGCATGACACGTGGAACGGGGGCCCTGATCTTTGCGTTGCTGGTCGTGGGTATATTGGCGACACTGTTGTTTCTGAGCCAGCGAAAGCGCTGGATCGGACTCAATACCGTCGTGTTGGGTATCACGGTGATCATGATTGGCTTTTCGTCTTATGCGCTGGTGCCCATTCGTTCGCAGGCTGACCCCGCCATTGACATGAACAATCCCGAGAACCTGCTGACTTTTCTCAGCTATATGCGTCGGGAGCAGTACGGCGATCGCCCACTGCTACGTGGTCCCATGTACCACGCGCAGCCCAAAGTCGATGCCGATGGTTACGCTGTAACAGAACCGGGCGCCCCCCGGTATATGCTTGATCCAGGTCAGGAGCGCTATGTGCTTGACCTTCAACCGCCCGAGTACCTGTATGAAGAGGATGGGATCTTCTGGTTCCCACGCATGTATGACCCCGGAAGGTATATGTCCGGTCCTTTTGGGTACTTCGAATATGTCGCCGACAAAGGCGACAACATGCAGAGTCCATACGACGATCACCCAACCTGGGGAGAAAACTTCACATTTTTCCTCGACTACCAGCTCACCCACATGTACCTGCGCTATCTGCTATGGAACTTCGTGGGCCGCGAAAGCGACGAGCAGGACGCCCGCTGGGAATCCGGCCTGGAACCGACTGACGGGCTACGCTACCTCCCGCGTCGGGCCGAGAACAAGGGCAAAAATCACTATTACTTTCTCCCGCTATTGCTGGGATTACTGGGCCTGGTCTGGCAAAGCCTGACCGATGGCCGTAGAGCAGTCATCGTGGGAATATTATTCCTTCTGACAGGAATCGCGATCATTTTGTATCTCAATCAATGGCCGCTTCAGCCTCGCGAACGCGACTACAGCTACGCGGGGTCTTTTCAGACCTTCGCGATGTGGGTAGGCCTGGGCGCACTGTTTCTGACGGAGCTTTTGGCACAAAGGCTGAAAAAATGGGCTCCCTATGTGGCCGTGGGCATCTCGGCTCTGGTGCCCCTGCTGATGCTGGTTCAGAACTGGGACGACCACACCCGCAAAGGGCGTTGGGTCGATGTGGAATTTGCCCAAAACCTGCTCGACTCCTGTGAACCCAACGCGATTCTCTTCACTGGTGGCGACAACGATACTTTTTCGCTGTGGTACATGCAGGAGGTCGAAGGCTACCGCACCGATGTACGTGTCGTCAACCTGGAGCTACTCCTTTCTGGTTGGTACATCGACCAGATGAAGCAGCCAAAGAATGACTCGCCACCACTCCCAATCACGATGGCGAATTACGCTGGTGAGGCCAATATGGTCATCCAGCCATTTAGTCCAATGGTGGTGCAACTACCCGCTGACAGTGCTACGCTGGTACAAAATGGCGTCCTCACTCCCCAGGAAGCGACCTGGGCCGACAGTGTGATGACCTGGGAAGTCGCTGGCCGTGGGAACGGACGTTACCTCCTGCGAAAAGATTCTGTTCTCATCAACCTGTTGCGAAATGTCGCGACAGATGGCTGGAGGCGCCCCGTTTACTTTGCCAATACCCTCAGTCCCAGCAGCTTTCTCAACCTCGACGATTACCTGCGTCTGGAGGGCATCGCCTACCGTGTCGTACCGGTGAAGGCTTCCACTCAAACTCCCGAGGATCTGTACTACGGCTGGATCGGGCAGGAGCGGAGTTACAAATTTCTAAACGAAACCCTCAAGTTGCGTGGGATGGATGATCCTTCCGTAAACATGGATGAGCATATTCGGGAGGTGATTGTCAGCAACTACCGCAATGCCTACTTCCGGGTGGCGCGCAGCTACGCTGTCCAGGTCGCAGACTGGCAGGTGATGGTCGATTCACTGGTAGCGCTTCCAGCGGATTCTTTGGGAGCACTTAGGCCGGAGGATTTTGACCGGCAGATTTCCGAGGCGAAGGTCCGCATCGCATCGCTGATGGAAGCCTCTCTGACACGAATGCCGCTGGATGTCATCCCGCAGCCGCAATACACATCGCTGCTACAGGTACAGACGCTAACGCAGATCGGGATGTTTCACGAGGCAGAGCCCATTTTGCTCTCCGCGATGGACGAGGCGATTGCTGCGCTGAAAATTTATCATGAGCAGGGCTATCCCGTCGATCAGGAAAACATGGACCTGCGGGTCGCATTGACCGCGGTGCAGTTCTATGAGTTGTACCAGCAGCCGGAGCAGGCTGAGGCCATCGCCGAGCGCATGAAGGCCGAGACGGGCAATGAGATTGGCTACGTATTGCTGGAACAGATGCGGGAGGGGAGATAGCTGGGCGTACAGCCGGTGGAAGGGTGAGGAGGAGAGAAAAGGTATGGAGGAAATGGAGGTATAAAGTATCTGGGAATAAGTACCTCAGTCCTCACTCAAAAGAAACTGTGCGATGCGGACAGCTCAAAAATGCTGACAGCCAATCTCTTATCTTAGGATCCTAAAGTCTCCAGATCCCAATATCTCATCATCTACTTAACTTTCCTTCTCCCGACAAGTTGAAGACTGGTTAACGGATAAGCGACTGACCCCTAACTCCACAAAAATGAATACCCCAGAACACCTACGCCTGCAGGACCACTACCAGGGCAAAAAAGACTGGCTGAAGTGGGGCCCCTATCTGAGTGAACGACAGTGGGGAACCGTACGGGAAGACTACAGTGCCAACGGCGACGCCTGGAACTTTTTTCCCCATGACCATGCCCGCTCTCGCGTATATCGCTGGGGAGAAGATGGGCTGGCCGGCATCTCCGACGATCAGCAGCGAATGTGCTTTGCGCTTGCCCTCTGGAATGGCAAAGACCCCATCCTGAAAGAGCGGCTATTTGGCCTCTCGGGGCCGGAAGGAAACCACGCTGAAGACGTCAAGGAACTCTACTACTACCTCGACAGCGTCCCTTCTCACGCCTACATGAAGCAGCTCTACAAATATCCCCAGACTGCTTTTCCCTATACCGATCTGGTCAAAACCAATCGGCGCCGCAACCGCATGGAGCCAGAGTACGAACTGCTGGACACCGGCATGCTGGATCAAAACGCTTACTTTGACGTGTTTGTGGAGTACGCCAAAGCCGACGAAGAAGACCTGCTGATCCGGGTAAAAGTCGCCAACCGGGCCTCGCAGCCAGCCCCCTTGTGGGTATTGCCTACCCTCTGGTTTCGGAATCTCTGGTCTTTTGGTGAAATGAATCAGCGCCCTTGCCTTTCCCTGGAGCGAGATGCGTCGGATCAGGCTTTCATCCGGGCTGACCATGAAAAGCTGGGAACGTACCACCTGTATTTTGAAGCGGCGGATCACCACTTCTTCACCGAAAACGAAACCAACAACAAACGAATTTTTGGCACCCCCAATGAGTATCCTTGTGTCAAGGATGCCTTTCACATGGCGCTGATCAATGGCGATCCGAGCTTTCTGGCCCAGGAGCCACAGGGCACCAAGTTTGCACCAGTGTACCGACGGGAGCTAGCCGCCGGAGAAGAAATCGAAATCCGATTGCGCCTGTCTCGCGACCCGTTAAAGGCCGCCGAAGCATTGGGAGATGAGTTCGGGAAGATGTTCGAGCGGCGCATCCAGGAAGCGGATGATTTTTACGCGACTTTTCTGAAGGGAAAAGACCGGGACCTGGCCAATATTCAGCGGCAGGCTTTTGCCGGTATGTTGTGGGGCAAGCAGTATTACCACATCGACATCCCCCGCTGGCTGAGTGGGGACAGCGGTCAGCCTGAGCCTCCTGACGTGAGAAAGGCGGGCCGAAATCAGCACTGGCAGCACCTGAACAACGAGGACATCATCTCCATGCCCGACAAGTGGGAGTATCCCTGGTATGCCGCCTGGGACCTGGCCTTTCACTGTGTGCCCCTGGCGATGGTCGATGCTGAGTTTGCCAAAAACCAGCTCATCCTGTTTCTCCGGGAGTGGTACATGCACCCCAACGGTCAGATACCGGCTTACGAGTGGTCTTTCCACGATGTGAATCCGCCGGTACATGCGTGGGCATGCCTGGAGGTCTTCAAAATCGACCGCGCTCAGCGGGGAAAAGGAGATCGCACCTTCCTCAGGCGGGTTTTCCAAAAGCTACTCCTCAACTTCACCTGGTGGGTCAACCAGAAAGACCATAACGGAAACAACATCTTCGAAGGTGGCTTCCTGGGGCTGGACAACATCGGGGTATTTGACCGCAGCAGCCACATCCCCGGTGGAGGCTGGCTGGAGCAGGCCGATGGCACGGCCTGGATGGCGATGTATTGCCTGAACATGCTGGAGATGGCCCTGATTCTGGGCGAAGACGACGTCGCATATGAGGACATGGCGACCAAGTTTTTTGAGCACTTCGTCTATATCGCGACTTCTCTCAACCAACTGGGCGAAGACTGGCCTGGCTGTTGGGACGAGCAGGATGGGTTCTTCTATGACATATTGGCCTTGCCAGAAGGAAAGTATATCCCGCTGAAAGTCAGGTCCCTGGTGGGCTTGTCCACGCTCTTTGCCACCCTGGTGATAGAGGAAAAGCAGCTGAAGCAGTTGCCGGACTTCCATCGGCGGCTCAACTGGTTCATGAACTACCGCGAGCACCAGGACAAGCACCTTGTGATCGAGTCTTTTCACGAGGGCAAAGACATCCTTCTGTCTCTGGTGCCCAAAGACAGGCTGCAGCATCTGCTGGAGGCGCTGTTTGACGAAAAGGAATTTCTGAGCGTGGGCGGCATTCGTTCTACTTCCAAGATCCATGAAGAGCCCTACTCCGTTACCATCAAGGGGCAGCAGTTTGGGCTGAGATACGAGCCGGGCGAAAGTCAAACCAACCTGTTTGGGGGCAACTCCAACTGGCGCGGGCCGGTCTGGATGCCGATGAACTACCTGATCATCCAGTCTCTGCGCACCTATCACGAGTTTTTTGAAGACCAACTCACGGTAGAGTACCCGACGGGCTCTGGCAACTGGATTGCCCTGGATCAGGCTGCTGATCAGCTATCGCTCCGCCTGATCGACCTCTTTCGGCAGGATGCACAGGGAAGGCGCCTGTCACACGGTAGCGCCACCCCGTATGAGTCGGAGCCGGCATTTCAGGACTTGATCCTGTTCTATGAATACTTTCATGGCGACACCGGGCAGGGGCTGGGTGCTTCGCATCAGACCGGCTGGACCGGAGTGGTTGCAGAGCTGATAGACCGCGTAGGCTGGAAGTATGTCCAGGATTCGCCTGTCGATGATTAGCCATCGGTCGCGCGATGGGATGCTGAAGGATGAAACCTGTTGGGGCATGGTTCAGCCCGACCGGGCCATATATTGGGAATTTTGCTTCATGACAAATGGAAGAAATATGCGATATTGAATAAGCACATTTTGTCCACCGCAGCCACTAACCCCAGCCACATGCAAAAGCTAAAGTTTACCAAAGACGAAGGAACCTTGTTCTACAGGGAGCTCAGGGAGCGAGTCGATGCACACTTTCAGGAAAAAGGCATTGCCAAGACTGGGAACCGACTCTTTCGCTTCAAAATGATCATGTATTTCTCTCTGGATCTGCTGTTTTATCTGCTGATGATCACAGCGGAGTCGACCACCTCGTTTTACATTTTCTACCTGTTAATGGGCCTTTCGGTACTGCTGACGGCCTTCAATGTATCCCACGATGCATCTCACGGGGTGGCGGTTAAAAGCAGGTTCTGGAACAAGGTACTTTTCCAGATCAGTTTCAACCTACAGGGGAATAATGCCTATGTCTGGGGAAAAAATCACACAGAGTCCCATCATCTCTACACCAATGTCGAGGGAAGTGACATCGACGTGCTAAACAATCGCCTCTTTCGGATGACGGATTCGCAGAAACGGGAGTGGTTTCATAAATACCAGTGGCTCTACGCTCCGGTGCTGTACCTGCTCTATTCACTGAACTGGACCCTTTTCCGGGAAACCCTGATGATCTTCAACGTCTCCAGCCGGACGATAGATGTCAAGATGCCGCGAGTGGAGGTATTCAAGCTGATCCTGCTAAAGCTGGGCTACATCGGGTACATGATCGTGCTGCCGATGGTGCTGCTGCCGATCCCATGGACGCATGTGATCTGGGCTTTTTTGCTCAACCACTTCATGGTGTCGCTGATATTTGTAGGGGTGCTGGGCGTTTCGCACGTCTCGGACTACGTACACCACCCCAAGCCCGACGCAGATGGCAGACTCAATATGAGCTGGCCCAAATTACAGATGCTCACCTCGGTGGATTACAATTCGGATAGCGTCTTCTGCAACTGGACCCTGGGTGGGTTCAATGCCCACGCCGTCCATCACATCCTGCCCGACATCTGCCACGTGCACTATCTGGACATCTTGCCGATCTTCCGGGAGGTGGCTGAGAAGCACCACATCCCCTATATGGAAATGGGGTATGGGGAAGCCCTGGCTTCCCACTTCCGGCAGCTTGCCAACATGGGCAAATCCGAGCAGTATATCATCCGGCCCTATGCGCAATAAGCACCTCCATATTGAGGCCGATAGCCAGCTACTGGCGGAAATCAGGCGGAGGGTGAAGGCTGAGTTGAAGATGGATCGGGCCACCTTTCGCGGGACTTTCGCCCTGAAAGCAGTTCTCTACCTCGGAGCTTCGGGAGCGTTTTACGCCAACCTGTTTTTTGCAGAGGGCCCCGTCCTCTTCGTGCTGAGCTATGTCCTGTACGGCCTGTCGATGCTGCTATTGGCCTTCAACTTTGCACACGACTTTTCCCACCATACCATTTTTCGCAGCAAAAGATGGAACTCCCTGGGATTTTTGGGGATTTACACCCTGTTGGGTGCGCATGGCGAGGCCTGGCGTGAGCGGCATGTACATGCGCACCACTTTGCCCCTAACGTACAGAAGTATGACTCCGACCTCCAAATCACCAACCTGATCCGGATCGCGCCCGATATGCCGCACAGGTGGTACCATCGTTTCCAGGCCATCTATGCTCCGATCGCCTACTCGATTTACTCGCTGTACTGGATCTTCATCAAGGACTTCATCCTGCTATGGGACAAGCTCAGGCAAAGAGCAGCAAATCCCGCTTATGTCCTGGCCTTCATCGGGCAAAAGGCTTTTTACCTCTTCTATCTGCTGGCCCTGCCGCTGATATTTGCCAGCCAATCAGCTCAGGTGGTGCTACTGGGTTTCCTCGCGATGCACCTGGTCCAGTCCGTTTTGTTGCTGTTCACCTTCTTCATGACGCACCACGTCCTGGCGACCGCCTACCCCGCCACCAACGAACAGGGCGTCATTCAGACCTCCTGGCTGATGAACCAGGTCCAGAGTTCCAATGATATGCACCCCTTCAGCCGGACAGCCAACTTCATCCTGGGAGGCTTCAACAACCACATTGCACACCACTTATTCCCGAATATCAACCACATTTACTACCCCAGGCTCAGCCAGATCCTGTATGAGGTCCTGAGAGCACATGGCATCCAACCCAACTATACCAGTTACCTTGGGGGAGTAATTTCTCATTGGAGGTTGCTGAAGAAGATGAGTAAAAATGGGGCAGATAGCCCGTCATTCACATGAGTCGGCTACCTGCCCCGGTTATGAGGTTATGGTCATGGGTTCCCAAAGGACTAGTCATTAGTTTCGCGGTTCAAAGTTCCCATGTTACTGACCATTCTGTTTTCAATTGCCCCTGGCGTCCGAGACGCTTTGACTTGACGTTTCGCTTCGGAG
>CAYFIR010000025.1:0-58367 GCA_964343195.1 uncultured Bacteroidia bacterium
GAGCGCCAAATGCCGGGCCAGCGCCGCCACAGGCTTGCTTTATGGCTCTTTTTGAAGGAAATTTGATAACCGGCAGATTTCTCTCTGCGTCCTTGCGCCTACCGCTAGGCGGCATCTTCGATCTGCGTGAGAATAATATGCGGCGTATTATTCTTCAATTTGCTTCCCTACAAAAGAAGTAAGCAAGAAAAGCTCGACATTTCAGGCAGCCCACAAGCCGCCCCGAGCGCCAAATGCCGGGCCAGCGCCGCCCCAAGCTTGCTTTATAGCTCTTTTGGAGGGCGGCTTGATAACCGGCAGGTTTTTCTCTGCGTCCTTGCGCCTACCGCTTTGCGGCATCTTCGATCTGCGTGAGAATAATTGGCTGGAAATTATTCTTCAATTTGCTGCCTTATGGTTCATTGATCCGGAGAAAGAAGCATTGCTCATTGTTCAATGAACCGGGGTGCTGACCTTTTCCCGTACCCTGTCAAACATGATCCGGTGAGCGTCAGCATTGAGATGGGTTCCGTCACCCGAATCGTATTCTTCAAGGGGCCAGCCTGCGCAGTCGTCCAGGCCACTCCAGAAGTCGATGGCGTAGTCCCCAAAGTTCACGAAGATCGAATCCCGTAGCTGTTCCTGAAGTGCTACTTTTTCGGGGTTAAAAGCTCGGGGCTGGGTAGTCGTCACCCAAACTTTGATGCCTCTTTTGGAAGCCTGATCAGCCAGGGAGCGCAGGTTGTGGAGTTGTTCGTCCAATGAAAACCCAGCATCGGTATCGTTGGATGGCAGGTTGAGGATGATGGCATTGGGCTTGAGTTGCAGGGCTCGGGTAAGGTTGTGCTGGGGATCAGGCCAGGGCCGACCAACCGGAGGGATGTAGCCTGTTGGCATGAGCTGGTAGCTCAGGTAGCCTGGTTGGGCCAGGTTGCTGAGGTGAAATCGTTCATCCTGCTGTTTTAGGTAGTGCTCAAACTGAAACGCCCAACCCTGGTGTGGATGTGCAGGCCCCACTCCTGCGGCCGTAGAAGAACCCAACACGACCACATGAAATCCATTCTTTGGTGGGCCGACTGGGCCGCAACCCATTGACAGCCAGGTGATCAGGCCTACAAATAACGAGATACCCTTTGCCTTCATTCGCAGTAGTGTTGTCAGAAAAGTTGTGTCAATTCTTCTCAGAAAGTACGAAAAAAATGCAGAAGGTTTGTGATAAGGGGCAGATCCACTAATTTTCCGCTCAAATATTTCCACCCATATGTTCAATTTACGCCTGGTAGTCAATGTGCTGAGTCTGCTAGTGGCTATCAGTGGCCTGGCAATGCTCCTAGCTCTGCCCTTTTCCTTTTATTATGACAGTGGTGACCACATGGCCATCCTGGGAAGTGGGATTGGAGCCATCCTGGTGGGGTTGCTGGTATGGCTGGCTACCCGGCGTGGCGACCGGGCCGAACTGAGAAAGCGCGACGGTTACCTGATCGTAACATTTGGCTGGCTGGTGATGTCGGCTATTGGGGCATTGCCCTACGTGGTTTCTGGTGCCATTCCCAGTTATACCGATGCCTTTTTTGAAACCATATCCGGTTTCACGACCACAGGGGCCACCATCCTGGGGCAGACAATCGAGGAACTGCCTGCTGGGTTGCATTTCTGGCGCGCCATGACCCACTGGATCGGTGGCATGGGGATCATCGTGCTGACCATCGCGATATTGCCCCTGTTGGGAATTGGGGGAATGCAGCTATACGCGGCCGAAGTGCCTGGTCCTACACCAGATAAATTGACTCCCCGCATCAAGGAAACTGCCAAACGCCTCTGGGGCATTTACGTGGCCCTTACTGCACTGGAAGCGGTATTGCTAATGTTTGGTGGGATGAATTTCTTCGAATCGCTCTGTCATTCGATGTCCACGCTTTCCACAGGAGGATTTTCTACACGACAGGCGAGCATGGGAGCCTTTTCTGCTTATCACCAGTACATAGTCACCATTTTCATGTTCCTGGCAGGAACCAATTTCGCGTTGACATATGCCGCTATTCGGGGAAAACCTATCCGTCTCTGGCAGAATGAAGAGTTTCGGGTGTACCTGTTCCTAACGCTTGGCTTGATCGCTGTGGTCACCGGCGTGGTGTATTTCGGGCAGGAAATGGGCTTCGAGCAGGCTTTTCGGGAGTCGAGTTTCCAGGTCCTGGCGATTATAACCACCACGGGGTTTGGAACAGCTGACTATACTGCCTGGGGGCCTTTCGCTACCGTGCTGTTCTTTATCCTGATGTTTTCGGGTGCTTCAGCTGGATCTACCAGCGGAGGAATCAAGGTTATCCGAACCCTGCTGGTGCTGAAAAACAGTATGCTGGAACTCAAGCGTCAGATTCACCAAAAGGCGATTTTGCCAGTTCGTTTCAACGGAAAGGCAGTTTCTACTGATGTAGTAGGCAAGATCCTGGCCTTCTTCCTGTTCTTCATCCTGTGGTTTGGAATCGGGACTGTGGTCATGGCTGCATTGGGTATGGACGTAGAGTCGGCAATGGGAGCGACTATCGCTTCTCTGGGCAACATAGGCCCGGGTATCGGATCAGTAGGTCCAGGCGACCCTCAGAACTTTGCCGCCATTCCCGACGCTGGAAAGTGGTTTTTGTCCTTTCTGATGCTGCTGGGCCGCCTGGAGTTGTTCACCGTGATGCTGGTGATCATGCCATTTTACTGGAAAGATCAATAGAGGAAATGAAGTCAGATCGCTACGCTGTGAGATCGTTTTACTGTCAGAAGTCAGAAAAAGACGAAGATAACTGTAACCTTTTTTGGGCTACGCCTGCACTACTCTGACCTCTGACCTCTGACCTCTGACCTCTGACCTCTGACCTCTGACCTCTATCCAATCGCCTGGGCCAGATCTTCAACGAGGTCATCTCCATCCTCGATTCCGACAGACAGGCGAATCAGGCTGTCCTTGAGGCCTGATTTGGCGCGTTCCTCGGCTGGGATGGACGCATGGGTCATGCTGGCGGGATGGCCGATCAGGGATTCCACCCCGCCCAGGCTTTCGGCCAGGGAAAATAGCTTGGTGCCTTTCAGTACACTGAGGGCATCCTCCATGTGATCGCCCTTGAGGGTGAAGCTGACCATGCCCCCAAAGGCTTTCATCTGGCTTTTGGCGATGTTGTAGGATGGATTGTCCTCAAATCCTGGCCAGTTAACGGTGTCCACTTTGGGATGAGTTTTGAGGAAACGGGCGACCTTTTCGCCATTTTCGGAGTGAGCCTTCATGCGCAGGTGCAGGGTTTTGATCCCGCGTAGCACCAGGAAGCAGTCCTGAGGGCCAGGCACAGCACCACAGCTATTTTGAATAAAGCGGATGCGCTCATGGTCGCTTTCGTCATTGGTGACGACACAGCCCATGACCACGTCAGAGTGCCCTGCAATGAATTTTGTGATCGAATGCATCACCATGTCCGAGCCAAGGTCCAATGGATTCTGAAGGGCGGGAGAAGAGAAAGTGTTATCCGTTACGACCTTGATGCCATGTTCGTGAGCGATCTCGCAGGCTCCCGCAATGTCGATAACGCGAATCAGGGGATTGGTGGGCGTTTCCAGCCAGAGTAGCTTGGTTTGAGGGGTGATGGCCGCTTTGAGATTGCTGAGGTCGCTTAGGTCAATGAAACTGAATTTTAGTCCGTATGGCTCAAATACCTTGGTGAAAATCCGGTAGGTTCCTCCATACAAATCATTGGTCGAAATGATCTCATCACCCGGCTTGAAGAGCTTGAGGATGGTGTCGATAGCCGCCATGCCAGACCCAAAGCAGGAGGCATATTTGCCGTTTTCGAGCTCTGCCAGGGCATTTTCGAGCGCCGTACGGGTTGGGTTTTGAGTTCGGGCATATTCGTAGCCCTGATGGTCACCGGGAGCCGCCTGTACGTAGGTGCTGGTCTGGTAGATGGGCGTCATGATCGCTCCGGTACTCGGGTCCGGTTCTACTCCGGCGTGGACGGCTTTGGTTCCAAATTTCATAGAGTCGTAGATTTTTAGATGGTGAGCATTTTAGATGTTGGAATCATGGGAGATAAAGAGGAATGTCCAGCACAGAAAGCGGAATACGGGAGTAACCCTGGAATAGAATAAGTCGAATCACCTTGCATACCTCATACCATTCCAACTTTTCTGAGTCTGCAAGGTAAAAGATAACAGGAAAAGCCGGTCAGAGTTTTGCCCTCAAAATATCTATCAGGTAAATTCGTCTGAAAGGGCAGGCTTCCAACTTCTGGTTCTTTTCAAAGTCTTTGGAACGCACCTTTTTAGGGCTATTTTGTTACATAATAACCCTGCAGGGGCGATTTTCGCTCCGCTTTTTCACGACTAACGAATTCTGAATTCAAATCCCTATGGCAAAACTGAATTCTGCTGAAAATAAAATCTTGGATGAAATCGCTGGATGGAAAGCCGGACAGCCCAGTTTTCTGAACCGAGCCACTGATTTCGTTTCACGCCCCATTAGCTGGCTCACAGAAAAAGTTGTCCCGGAGGACGTTCGTGATGGTGTCGCTGGTGTAACCGAAAAGGCCGTTGAAAAGGTCCAGGACCTCTCTCAGTGGACCGTCAATGCTGAGAGCATTCTGGAAGAAACCAAGCAATTTGACATCGAGGCAGAAAGTATCAAGGAACTGAGAAAAACCTCAATTCAGAACCTCGACAATGTCGCCCAGTCCTTCATCGAAAGCAATACCCGTGTGGGGACTGTTTCCGGAATAGGCACCGGACTGGTAGGTTGGGCGGGCCTGTTGGCTGACCTGCCTACGCTGTTTACCCTCTCACTGCGTACCATCCATCAGATTGCCCTGTGCTACGGGTATGACGTGTACAGCGATGAAGAGGGGGACGAAATCAAGGCCTTCGAAATGCAGTACCTGATGCAGGTATTCAAAATATCGACTGCTGCTGACAAGGTTCAAAAGCAGCGAGGCCTTTCGGAGCTCAAGGACCTGGAAGCAGGGCGTTACTCCGATGTCTATGGTCAAATCATGGGAGATTTTACCACCAAACAGTTCAGCCGAGGAGCCACGACCTTTGCTACCCGGCTCATCATCAAGGAGATTGTGGAACGCACCATCACCAAAAAGGCCGTCGGGCTGGTACCCGGCCTGGGAGCGATCTTTAATGGAGGTTTTAACTATGTGTACCTCAAGGACGTCGGAGAGGCCGCTTTCATGATCTACCGTGAGCGATTCCTGCTGGATAAAAAAGGCCGACAGCGCATTATCTCCGTCGATATCGAATAGGTCGCATCCCAATCCGTTTGAATATGGCCGGGCAGGAGGGTTTGTGATACCTTTTGCCCGGTTTTTTCGTAGTTTAGAGCATAGTAAAAAAGATGCCCATGGGCCTACCCATTACCAAGGAAAAGCGATACACGGTGGAAGAGTACTTTGCCCTGAGTGAAGCGGCAGAGGAGCGCTATGAATTTGAATATGGAGAACTGGTAGCAATGGGAAGAACTACTGATACTCATGAGGATCTGGCATTTAATGCTAAGACGATCCTGAAACGAGCTACCAGAAAGAAAGGGTGTAAAGTTCACCAGGAGTCGGTGGCACTCGAAGTCGAAGAAAAAGGAAAGTACTACTTACCGGACGTTATGCTGACCTGTGATGAACGCGATCATGCTAACAGGGACATAAAACGGTATCCTGGACTCGTCATCGAAGTCGTTAGCAAAAGCTCAGTTAAACGTGACCGTGACGAAAAATTCAAAGCCTATTTCAGTCTGCCCAGTCTCAAATACTACCTGCTCCTGTCTCAGGATCAGGTGAAAGTGGAGGTATTTGAAAAAAGGGAAGGGCAAAAAGGCTGGATCTACGACTTCTTCACTGAAATGACAGACGTAATGGAGCTGGAGCAACTGGACATTCAGCTAAAAGTCGGAGACATCTATGACGATGTTGAACTGATCCCTGATCAACAGGACCAACAATCCCAAAAGGATTGAGGCATTAACAAAAAATCCACCCAGTCGTCAACAATTTTCTATTTTTGCGCGAATAAAGGGAAGCGATTTTTTCGTTTCTCTAATGAGGAGCATTTATTCACTCAACAAATCATCAAATCAACCATTCTCTTAAATGAGTAATTCTGAAGCAACCCGTTCCCTCAACTTTATCGAGAACATCGTTGAGGAAGACCTGGCCAATGGCAAGAATGACGGTGTGGTGTACACCCGTTTTCCGCCTGAGCCAAATGGTTACCTGCACATCGGCCATGCAAAGTCGATCGTGCTGAACTTCGGGTTGGCGCGACAATACAATGGCAAAACCAACCTTCGCTTTGACGACACCAATCCTGTGGCCGAAGAGACTCATTATGTCGAGTCCATCAAGCGCGACGTAGAGTGGTTGGGGTACAAGTGGGAAGGAGATGTGCGCTATGCTTCTGATTACTTCCAGCAGTTATACGACTGGTCGGTCCAACTGATCAGGGATGGAAAGGCTTATGTAGATGATTCCACTCTGGAGGAAATCCGCAGTATGCGTGGAGTGCCAACAGAGCCTGGGCAGGAAAGCCCATACCGCAATCGATCCGTAGAGGAAAACCTCGACCTGTTTGAGCGTATGGCCAATGGGGAGTTCCCTGAAGGCTCGCGTGTACTGCGTGCCAAGGTAGACATGGCTTCGCCCAATATGCACATGCGCGATCCGATCATGTACCGGATTCTTCATGCGGCTCACCACCGCACGGGAGACAAGTGGAAGGTCTATCCCATGTATGACTGGGCACATGGCCAGAGTGATGCCCTGGAAGGTATTACCCACTCCATTTGTACCCTGGAGTTTGAGGTGCACCGGCCCCTGTATGACTGGTTTCTGGATCAATTACCAGAATTTAATCCCCGTCCACGGCAGATTGAATTCGCCCGCCTGAACCTGAGCTATACCATCATGAGTAAGCGCAAGTTGCTGCTCCTGGTAAAAGAAAACCACGTATCAGGTTGGGATGATCCCCGCATGCCGACCATCTCCGGATTGCGTCGTCGGGGCTATACGCCCAAATCGCTGCGGAATTTTGCCGAGCGGGTGGGAATCGCCAAGCGAAACAACGTCATCGACGTTTCGCTGCTGGAATTCAGTGTGCGTGAAGACCTCAACCAGACCGCTCCGCGTGTCATGGGAGTCCTGAATCCGGTGAAACTGGTCATCACCAACTATCCCGAAGGGCAGGTTGAGGAAATGGAAATCGAGAACAACCCAGAAGATGAGTCGGCTGGCGTGCGCAAAGTGCCTTTCTCTCGTGAGATTTGGATCGAACGCGATGATTACAAGAAGAACCCTCCTGGTAAGAAGAAGTGGTTCCGTTTGGGACCAGACAGAGAAGTGCGGTTGAAAGGTGCTTACATCATCCGAGCAACGAAGCACGTGGAGGATGAAGAAGGAAATATCACCGAGATCCATGCTGAGTACATCCCCGAATCCCGTAGTGGCAGCGATACCAGTGGCCTCAAGGTGAAAGGAACCATTCATTGGGTCAGCACCGAGCACGCCCTGCCAGTAGAAGTTCGTTTGTACGATCGCCTGTTCATGGATCCAGATCCAGGTGGGCACAAGGACAAGGACTTTCTGGAATTCATGAACCCGGATTCTCTCCAGGTGATCGATACTGCCTACGTAGAGCCCCACCTCAAAGGGGCCAAAGAGCAGGATCGTTTCCAGTTTATCCGCAAGGGATACTTTTGCGTAGATCCTGATTCCACTGAGGATAAGCTCGTTTTCAACCAGACGGTAGGTCTGCGTGATAACTGGGCCAAGGTGGAGAAGAAGGGATAAGAGATCCCGAGATTTTAAGAGGCGAGAAACGAGACTTTTTGATCCCGTTTCTCGCCTCTCTCATCTCGCTTCGAGATACCTTATACTTTATACCCACCGCGCTTAGGCTTCAGGATACCAAAGGCAATAAGGATAATGTCGATGACCCACATCACGCCTCCAAGTCCTGCTGTGAATAACTTGATAAGTCCCCAGCCGGGATAACCCAGATAAAAGCGATCGATACCCAGGTAGCCAAGGAAAATAGCGAGTAAGAGGGCTACAACATAGCTGCGCTGCCCAGTAGTTCCTTTGCGCTCGTTTTGGCGGGCCTCCATGCGCTCCATCCGGCGGATAAATCGCTTTTGACGCCCTGTTTCTGCCATGTCGATCATGGCATCCCAATCAGCAGAGAAGTCAGCTGGACTTTCAATGGCCGATGTGCTTGGAGCGATTGGTGCCTGGGTGGTAATGGCAGCTGCCTGACTGGCGCTGATGCTGATCATGGCAAAAACTGCGGTAAGCAATGAAAATAGTAGATGTTTCATAAATGATGGATTGAAATCCGTTTGTGTAAAAGTACAATGGGAAGACCAGCGAATACGTCGTACCGTTGCGTGCGTGTCTAACCTGTTACCAACTACGTCAAATCTGCTTAACTTCGTGCCACCAATCTGAAAATAATGCTAACCAAACGCATCATCCCCTGCCTGGACATAAAAGAGGGCCGTACGGTCAAAGGCATCAACTTTGTAGACCTGCGCGACGCCGGTGACCCTGTAGAACTTGCCGCCACCTATCGTGATCAGGGGGCTGATGAACTGTGTTTTCTCGATATTACCGCTACGGTAGAAAAGCGCGACACCCTGGTGGACCTGGTTCGCAGGGTAGGGCGGGAAATCAATATTCCCTTTACCGTAGGGGGAGGAATACGAACGGTGGAAGATGTATCGCGCCTTCTCGGGGCGGGAGCTGAAAAGGTTTCCATCAATTCTGCAGCTGTCCGAAATCCCGACCTGGTCAATGAACTGGCCCTGGAATTTGGCTCGCAGGCGGTAGTTGTTGCGATCGACGCCAATTTGCTGGATGGAGAATGGTTTGTTTACACCCACGGAGGACGCAAACCAACCCCCCTCAAGGCCCTGGAGTGGGCAAAGGAAGTCGAGGATCGTGGAGCTGGAGAAATTCTGCTGACCTCCATGCAGGCCGACGGAACAAAGGCTGGATTTTCCAACGACATCACGGCACTAATCTCCGAAACTGTTGGAGTTCCGGTTATAGCCTCAGGAGGGGCCGGAACCAAGGAGCATTTTGCAGAGGCCTTTACCCTGGGCAAAGCCGATGCTGCTCTCGCCGCGAGTGTGTTTCATTTCGGAGAAATTCCCATTCCAGAGTTGAAGGAGTATCTGGCTGCAAAAGGGATTGAGATGCGGCAGTAGGTGAGGGGGAAATGTTCGGAGAACACAGAGGTTTAACCCGCATTTGTGGAGTTTTTTCACGGATATTCATTCCAGAGGTTTTCTTGCCACTCTTTGGACAATGATTTCGTCTTAGAAGCAAACCAACCAAATGGGGATGGATCAATGCCATTCCTCTAATTACTCCAACAACTCCACTGAATGTCAAAACTCTTACCCTGTTGTCTGGCTTTCCTGCTGTTTGCTGGAAGCCTGTCAGCCCAAAACTTTACCCTAAGTGGCTATGTCCGGGACGGAGGTTCCGGAGAGGCCATGACGGGAGCTACCATTCACGTGCCTTCGATTAGGCGCGGGGCCTACACCAACAATTATGGATTTTTCTCCCTTACACTTCCTGAAGGAAACTATCAGGTAGTCATCAGCTATCTGGGGTTTCGTCCGGATACCCTGGACGTCGGCCTTTTCGAAAATCAGGCTGTGGAGGTGGACCTGTCCCCACAAAGCGCCACCATGGATGAGGTCCAGATATTTGCCTCCTCTGACGCCTATGAACGGGAGGTAAAATCGCCTCAGATGAGCCAGATCAGGGTGGATGTCAACCAGATGAAGCTGATTCCTACTCTTGCTGGGGAACCCGACCTTATGAAGGTCGTGCAGCTGCTGCCCGGCGTGACCAAAGGCGGTGAGGGAACCACCTCTATCCTCGTGAGAGGCGGAGACCCGGACCAGAACCTGATTTTGCTGGACGAAGCCGTCGTATACAACGTGAGCCACCTGTTTGGCTTTTTCTCGGTATTCAACGCGGATGCCCTAAAGGACCTGACGGTCATCAAGGGCGGTTTCCCTGCTCAGTATGGTGGAAGGCTATCCTCAGTGCTGGATATCAGTATGAACGAGGGAAATATGCGGGAATACCATGTAAAGGGAGGCATTGGACTGCTCAGCTCCCGCCTGACTGTCGAGGGACCCATTGTTAAGGAAAAAGGCTCTTTCAGCATTTCCGGACGCCGAAGCTACATCGATCAGGTTTTTAAGGTAATTGGGCAAACGGTACCTTATTATTTCTACGATGTCAACGCCAAGGCAAATTATCGGATCGGAGAAAAGGACCGCCTGTATTTCAGTACCTATCTGGGCGACGATGTGCTCTACACACCCGAACTTTCAGTAGAGGTGGATTCCTCTGAGCAGTTGGGGCTGGGCGAAGTGGACTTTGGCTTTCGGTTGGGCAACCTGACCAGCACCCTGCGCTGGAACCACCTTTTCAACGAGCGCCTTTTTGCCAATACCTCGGCCATTTTTACCCGATTCCAATACGACATCAACGGCTCTTTCGCCGATAACCAGATTTTTATCGGGTCTGACGTGCTGGACCTGGGACTGAAGTCTGACTTTGGTTATTTCATCAATCCTTCGCACACTTTGCGTTTCGGGGGGCAGGGCATTCAGCACCGATTTAGGCCCAACGTTCTGTCAGCAGATGGAGACATCGGGCAGTTGCTTCAGGACCGTGAGGTGGAGTCCATTTGGGCGACGGAACTGGCCCTTTATGTGCAGCACGAGTGGCAGATGCTTGATAACCTCCGGGTGAACTATGGCCTCAGACTCTCGGGAGCAGTTGTGCCGGAGGCCTTGTACCCTGGGCTGGAGCCAAGGGCCTCTCTGGTTTATACGCTAAATGACCGCAATTCCTTCAAGTTTGGTTATGCTGTGATGCGACAGTACCTGCACCTGGTTTCGAGTTCGACGGTGGCGCTGCCCACGGACCTTTGGTATCCGGTGACCAAGGATGTGAAGCCTCAAACGTCCAATCAGTTTGCCGCAAGCTTTACCCACCATTTTCCCGGAATCCAGTCGTTGTTTACTGTGGAGGCCTATTACAAGCAGATGAACAACCTCACAGAGTACCGGGAGGGGGCCAATCTCATTCTCAATGACGACTTCCAGTCGGAACTGATACAGGGGGCCGGAGAAGCCTACGGGGTGGAACTGCTCTTGAAGCGGGACGAAGGGCGCTTCACCGGCTGGGTGGGCTATACCCTGGCCTTTTCGCAGCGATTTTTCGATGAGCTCAATGGTGGAAATCCATTTTGGGCCAAGTATGATCGTCGCCACGACCTTTCGGTGGTATCGCTGTATAAAATAACAGATCGACTGTCCGTGTCAGCAGTTTATACCTACCTGTCAGGGCCGCGCTTTACCCCTCAAATCGGGCAGTATCTGGCTCCTTCTCCAGGGCTGAATGGCGTGGAACTGATTCCTATTTATGCCGAGCGAAATTCCGTGCGACTGACCGCGGCTAACCGATTTGATGTCAGCCTTACCTTTCGAAACAAAGTCCATAAACGCTTGAAGTCCGAATGGACCGCAGGGGTGTACAACGTATTGAATGCCCCGACTCCCATTCGGGTCAACATCGCTTATACCCCTGAGCGAGGTACCTATTATACCCAGCCCAGTTTCCTGGGGCGGGTCGCATCCATTGCCTGGAACTTTGAATTTTAACCCCATCCCATCATGAAAAATACTATCCTTATTTCCCTGATAATGAGCATGATATTCATGCTCGCCAGTTGCATTCCTGAGCCTGTTGACCTTGAGATCCCGCAGGCGGAGCCCAAACTGGTGGTCGCCTCCCAGATGATTTTTGATCAAATCCTCCTGGTGCAGGTAAGCCGTAGTTTTGGAGCCCTGGAGTTTTCGGAAGAGCAGAGTGATACCCTGAATCAGGAATTGTTGAATCAGATTCTGGTGGACAGTGCCCGGGTGGTGCTGATCAGCTACAACCAAACCGATACGCTGATAGGCGTCGGGAGTGGGCTATATCTTGGGTTGAATACAGAACTCATCGCAGGACAGACCTACCAGCTGAGTGTATATGATTCCGTAACCGAGGAATTGGTTTTTGCAGAAAGTGAAGTGCTTCCTCAGGCTGAACTAAATGAGCTTGACTATTCCTTCTCATTTGATTCCATTACATTCCAGGATACGGTATTTCGGGATACTGCCCTTGCAGTTAGCATTGGGTTTGACGATTTTCTAGACGAAAACTATTACATGGTGAACATGTACCGGGTTTCGCTGGATACGGCCAATAACAACCTGGAGGGCCTGGCGTCCACCCTGATCGGCGATGGAGGCAATACTACCTTTGCCCTCACGGATCAGCTTTACACTGAGCAAACGATCCGGGATACCCTGGTAACTACCCAGTTTCGACCAGGGGACACGGTTGCCGTAGCCCTGTCGCATATCAGTCCGACCTATTACCAGTATCTCTCTACAAGATCGCGCAGTGCAGGCAGCATTTTCGTAAGCCTCCTGGGCGAGCCGGTTAGCTATCCGAGCAATGTGGATGGGGGGTATGGGATGTTCAACCTTCACCTGCCAAACATCCGGTTTTTGATTCTGAGAGAGTGACTATGAATCCCCCCTTTTGCTGGCAACCAGGCTGATCAGGTTGCGAATGGCAGGAATCAGGCTGTCGACCCCTTCTTCTACGGGCAATGCCACTGGAAGCGAAGTCTTGCGGTGGAGGGTATCCTGGTGGGTTTGAGCTTGCAGTAGTGTTAGCCCCTTGGTGTTTAGCGCCAACCCGATGACTGGAGGCCCATAAGCCTCTACCAGTGTGATTTCGCCTGGGAGATCGGGCATGCGACAGCCGAGATGATCCCAGCCTTTGTGATATGTACGGGCCGGTGGGTGTACAAGTATGACCCCATCGGCCCTTCCTGATACCAGAAATTCTGATCCACAGGGGCCAGAGGGATTACGTAAGGCAGCCTGCCCCTCGACGAAAATCACCTCGGGTTTTTCTGCTTCCCAGCAACTGTAAATCGCGTGTTCCAGTTCGCCGGAGACAAAGTCATTGAGCGTACTATCGAAAATGAAGCCATATTTACCTCCCTGCATCCAACCAGTTTGCCCGGTGTAGATCATTTCCGCCCTGATGCCCTGCTTCAGGCAGGCTTCCTTGAGTAATCGGGCTGTGGTCCGCTTTCCAACGGCACAATCTGTTCCCAAAACCGGAATGATGGGGCAGTCCACCTCATAGATTTTTCCAGACCAAAAGTGCTGCTCTGCTTTTGGTTTGGGCTTTCGGACGTCGATCAGCTCAACGCCGTGTTGCTCTGCAAGTGTCTGTAGCTCAGGATCTTCGGACAAAAACTCGTGGAGACCATTTACGATAGACATGCCCGAACTAATCGCCTGCCTGATCAGGGGTTTCCACCCCGGGTCGATGACTCCCCCGGCGTTAGCCACTCCCAGTATCAGGTAATCAGCTTTCAGAGGGGTGTTCCCCAGAAAATCGTCCAGGTCCCTGAACACCGGAATCTGGCGAGGTTTCCCATCCAGTATTTCCCCGGCTTCCTGTCCTGCAAATTCCCTGTCAATAACTCCTATCAACTGATAACGTTCGCTGCCCCTGATGAGGCCGTGTGTAGTCTTGGCTTGAGGGCGATCCAACTGGTCGCCTGCATAGGCTATGGCTGTTCCATCCATAATGGAAAATTACCCAGAAATAGCGATTCTGTGGTGCATGAGAATGAAAAAATCTAATTTGCTGCCCCAGACTTCTACCTAAACAACTTTAAATGGCTTTAGATTCCCATACGGACGATTCTGTTTTCGTAGTAGTTCCGGTGGCCTCAGCCCGGGTACTCTACACTTTTGGAGAACTGGGGAGGCTGCTGGGTTGTCAGTTTCAGGTAGTTGAGGAATTGTGGGAAGTGGAGGGAAGTCCGGTACTTTATTATTGGCCAGAAAAGCCGGAAAAGGCTCCCTGGCTACCCTGGTCAGGTTTTTTGGGAGAAAGCAGTATCAGAGCCGACTTTTTGCCAGACCCGGAAAAAGATCTGCCTGCAGCCATTTTTTATCTGTTGTCTGACTACGAAAAGTACCAAACTGAGCACTTCGATCGGCATGGGCGGTACGATCAGCAGGCATATCCCACTGCTGATTGGGGGCTGGAAGACCAGCCGCTGGTTCACATATGGGCTGAGCAAATACGAGGGAAATTGACAGAGGTATATCCCGATTTTGTATTCCAGCCTCCTATGGCCGAGTTGCGATTTACCGTCGATATCGACAATGCCTGGCGATACCGGCACAAGGGGCTGGCTATAAGCCTGGCGGGCCTTGGTAGATCTCTCCTGAAAGGTCAATTCTCCGAATTCTGGCGGCGGGTCAGGGTACTAACCCGGCAGGCTCCTGATCCCAACTTTACCTTTGACCAATTGGCGGAGCTACTTCCGCCCGAGCAAACTACCTATTTTGCCCTGATTGACCGAAATAGTCCTTTTGATGGCCGATACACGTACCAGTCAACCGCTCTGCGCCAGTTGCTTCAATCGCTGGAGAGTGCAGGTAATCAGGTGGGGATTCATCCCTCATACAGCAGTTTTCAGGATCCGGATCGAATCAAAAGGGAAACAGGATACCTTCGGGAAATCATAGGGAAGGAAGTGCGGTGCAGCCGGCAGCATTTTTTGCGGTTCCGATATCCGCACACTTTTCGGGCGCTCATTAAAGCGGGGGTGAAGGAAGACTATACCCACTGTCTGTATCATCGGGGTGGTTTTCCCCAGGGGATGGCTCGCCCATTTTTGTGGTATGACCTGTTGGCAGAGCAGCAGACAAACCTGATGCTCTATCCTACCATCGTCATGGACCGCAGTTTGCAGCATTATGCCAGGATGACGCCAACGCAAGCCATCGATAGAACCTTGAATCTTTGGGACATTACGCGTCAGTCTGGAGGGGTATTCACCCTATTGCTGCACAACGAATGTCTCTCGGAAACAGCGGAATGGCAGGGCTGGAGTCAGGCAATTGTCACCATGGTAAACCAGTTGAAGAATGCCTAACTTATTGGCCATGAAACAATCACACGTTGGCTGGTTCGAAATTCCTGTCACCGACATGGACCGGGCCAAGGCATTTTACCAGACGCTACTGGGGCTGGAACTTCACGATCTGACGCTCGCCAATGGCTTACAAATGGCCCTATTCCCTGAAAATGAGCAGGGTGGGGGAGGAGCCCTTGCCTGTTTCCCAGACTTTTACCAACCGGGAACCCAGGGACCATTATTGTATCTTCAGTGTCCGGATGGGGTCGGAGCGACCCTGGAGCGCGCCATAGACCTGAAGGCCAGGATTCAGGTTCCGCAAAGTCAGATAAGCGAAGAACGAGGCTATATGGCAGTTTTGCTGGATTCGGAAGGAAACAGGATTGCCCTGATCGGCGGAGAGTAAAATGGTGGAAAACTTAGCAACCTAACATCCAACTTAAGGGGGCAAAAGCAGGTATGTGGAATTAACCACTCACTCCAATTATTCTGACGTGAATCATCCCTACTTAATACTCTTTTTGACCCTCATGCTCGGGATATATTCCTCAACTGCACAGGAGCAGTTGCCTGCAGATAATGTCCCGGAAGTCATTCCTTTTTCAAAAAACAGCTTTAAGAAATGGGCCCAGGTACGAGACCTGACCATTACCCCCGACCAGCAAAGTCTGTTTTTTACCGTACAGGATACTGCGGCCAGGCGTTCTGATATTTACGAAATGCGTCGGCTGGGACCAACCTGGGGAGTCGCCAAACCCGCTTCCTTTTCGTCTGAATTTGATGACCTGGAGCCGTTTGCTTCCCCCGATGGCCAGCGGATCTACTTTGCCTCCTCTCGTCCTGATGGGGAAGAGAAGACCGGGGATGATTTTGATCTTTGGTATGTGGAGAAGGCAGGCAGTTCATGGTCTGACCCTGTCAGGTTACCCGCCCCGGTCAACGGAGCTGGCAATGAGTTTTACCCCTCTGTCTCTCGCAAAGGAAACCTGTATTTCACAGCCACTCGCCCTGAAGGTCAGGGTAAGGAGGATATTTATGTGGCTTATTGGGACCTGGATCACTTCAAAACCCCGGTCCCCTTGCAGGGCGGAGTGAATACGGAAGGATATGAATTCAATGCCTATGTGTCACCAGACGAGTCATTTCTGGTTTTTTCTGGCTACGAATATGATGAGGGCATAGGGAGTGGAGATCTCTACTATAGCTTCCGACAGTTGAACGGAGAGTGGTCCGAAGCCATACATTTTCCTGCTCCGATCAATTCCGGTGGGCTGGACTTTTGTCCCTGGATTGATTATGAGAGGCAGAAAATGTATTTCACCCGAAAAGAAAATGCCGAGAGTCGCCTGTATGAAACCAATTTCTCCTATCTATTGGAGACGATGAGGTAGCCGCCTGCCCGTGAAAGCAATCGTTACCAAGCCCCAATCCCCCACCTGAGTTCTCTCAAGTGGGGGATTGGCATTATCTGAAGTACGGATAGATGGGGCTTCCTAGAAATTGTCGAAATCGTCCGCACTGGCTGGCGGTCTGGTCTCGGTTTGTTCTTCGGTTTCTTCGGTGCGGCAGGAAAGGTCTATATTCACACCCTCAGGCTTGTCGAAGCTGAGTTGGGGCATGTTGATGATGGGATCGCTATACAGGCGCTGGTAGTACTCAGCCCATATTGGCAGAGCCATATTGGCCCCCTGTCCGTATTTGATGGAACGGAAGTGCATGCGACGGTCGGCATGGCCCACCCATACCCCAGTCACGAGGTTGGGGGTAATTCCCATGAACCAACCGTCAGACTGATTCTGGGTAGTACCGGTTTTGCCCCCGATTTCATTGCGGAATTTGTAGCGGTAGCGAAGGCGCTGTCCGGTGCCAAAGTTGACCACTCCTTTCAGCAATTCTACCATCATAAAGGCATCCTCTTCGTTCATTACCCGCTTTTCCTCCGGTACAAATCGGGCGAGTACTTTCCCGTTTTTGTCTTCAATTCTGGTAATGAAAACCGGCGTACGGTTCACGCCCATGCTGGCAAAAGTGGTGTAGGCATGGGTCAGTTCATAAACTGTCAGGTCAGTGGTTCCCAGGCACAGGGAAGGCACCTCGTCAAGCTCTGATTCGATGCCCAGTTTATAGGCAAATTCTGCGACAGCCTGAGGACCAACGGCTTTCATCAGGCGGGCGGTGATCAGGTTAACGGAGTTGGCGAGTCCGTGCCGAAGGGTCATTTTTCCTCCGATGTCCCCATCAGCATTTTTGGGTGTCCATCGTCCGCCACCTTCATTTTCAAAGGTTACGGGCTGATTAAGCTCGATGGTACAGGGGGTATAGCCAGCTTCTACTGCGGTGCCATAGACGAATGGTTTGAAGGTCGATCCGACCTGTCGTTCACCCTGACGGACGTGGTCGTACTTGAAGTAGTTGAAGTCGATTCCGCCAACCCAGGCCTTAATGTAGCCGGTTCGTGGGTCGATGGATACCATGCCGGATTCCAGGAACCGTGCATAATACCTTAGGGAATCGGTTGGGGTCATGACAGTGTCAATGTCTCCATCCCAGCTAAAGACCCGCATGGCTACCGGCTCGCGGAATTCTGCTTCAATCTCGGACTCACTCTTCCCGGCGCGTTTGGCATTGCGGTATCGGTCAGACTTGCGCTTGAGGTCGATGAGAATGGACGGGTCACGGTTCATTAGAATCCGTCCGTAATTCTCTACCCGATCAAAATCGGCCTGTAGTGAGCGCAGATGGCCATACATGGCATTTTCTGCGTGGGCCTGCATCCTGGCATCAATGGTCGTGTAAACGCGGAGTCCGTCGGTGTAGATGTTATAGGATTCACCAGTCTCTTTTTCCTGCTCGATGCACCACTGCTTTAGCCATTCCCGGACATACTCGCGGTAATACGGTGCCAATCCTTTTACGTGGGCCTGCTCCTGAGTAGCCAGTGAAGCTTCAAGAGGAATGCTCTTAATGCTGTCTATGCTGACCTGGGTAGAATCCAGAAAATCATACTTGACCATCTGGTCTATGATGGTATTGCGGCGATTGAGGGTACGTTCCGGGTAGCGGAAGGGATTGTACACCCCCTGTCCCTTTAGCATTCCCACCACCAGGGCAGCCTCTTCAACGGTAAGGTCCTGCGCGGTCTTGTCAAACAGCCGGTTGGCTGTGGTTTCGATGCCATAAGAGGTGCCGTAGATGTTTACGGTATTGAGGTAGGCCTCCATGATCTCCCGCTTGGTGAAGCGGCGCTCAATGTAGGCTGATACCAGGTACTCTTTAACCTTGCGGACATATTTGTTTTCATTGCCCACTTCGTCATACAGGTTCCGGGAAAGCTGCATGGTTATGGTGGACCCCCCCCGTACTTCGTCTCCCAGGATGATGTCTTTAAGGATGGAGAAAAAGGATCGGGGATCAATTCCGGAGTGGTCGTTGAAGCGGACATCCTCCGTTGCGATGAGGGCATCCACGACGTAGGGAGAAATCTGGTTCAGCTGCAGGTTCATCCGGTTTTCCCGCGAGTAGTACTTGTGCAGGATTTGACCATCAGAGGAAATCAGCTGGGTGGACTGGTCTGAGTTCGGGTTTTCGATCTCGCTGGTAGAGGGAAGGTCGAATGCCAGTACGATCAGGAAAATCAGGACAGCCAATGCCCCCAGTCCTACGAAGCTGAAAAACAGACGTCGCGGCCATTTAAAGCTCCTCTTTTTGGGCTTGGAGCTATTGTCGGGCGTAGGGGTAGTCGGAGTGGAATTCTGATCAGGTGAGATGTTTTCGCTCATATCTTGGATGAGGTTTCGTGTGATGGGAGTAGGACCATCTATTCTGCTAATTTACGGGGAGGGAAGGGATTTTGCCAGATGCTTTGAGAATCTGAGGTGACTGTTCCTTTATTCGCGTACTTCGGCAAATATTATTCCCAAAAGGGATCGATCAGGTAGCTCAAAGGCAATTTCAATTATCTGCTGGTTTCGTTTTTGCTCAACGAATCCTGAATTAAATGGTTGGAAGTCCTGTGTTTTTTTCGCGGGGTGCTTTCCCGCAAACCTACAGTCCAAAATAGCAAGGCAGTCGCAAGGTCCGACCCTTCCAGGGGCGATTGGCATTTGGCACCAAATCGAAAAGGTTGAAATGCTAGGCGGTTCCCAATAGGGTTCAGTTGCATTTTCAACCCCTCTGGTGTATTTTACGTATATCTATTGCGTCGAATCAGAGGCAGCTAGTATGAGTGAAAAGCATTTCCATCAAAATTTTTCCCCTTCAAATGATATTCCTGTAGAGGTGCTGGATTCTCCTCTGGAGCCAGAACTTCCCATCGCAGCGGATATCGGTATCAATGCTGCGGTGGCTGCGGTGATGTCCGGTCTCAACGAAATGATGAGAGAAGGGGGTAAAAGCATTGAAGATTTTCGTGCTGGAAAAATAGACGAGAAACAGTTTACCTATCGCTTGGTCCACAAAGCTACCGAGGCGGCTACCCGCAACGGAATCCGCACAGGATCCGCTCTCGTTATGAGTGAAGGGGCTAAAAAAGTGCTGACCAAAGCGTTTGGGAAAGCGCTGGTAAAGCGCCTGAGCCGCTACAACCTGATTACAGCCATCTGCTTTGGAATGGTTGATCAGGGGCGTCATACGCTTGATCTCGCCAATGGCAAGATGGACACCCGTGAATACAAAGTGAAATCGGTAGAGAATGTCGGCGGAACTGGTGGAGCCATTAGTGGAGCTACTGCCGGAGCTGTCCTGGGATCTGTTGTGCCAGGGCTGGGTACTGCCGCTGGGGGAATGCTTGGCTACATGATGGGCATGCTGGGTGCCATGGGCGGAGGTGCACTGGGCCGCTCTCTGGGCGAAAAATGGTTTCCCGGAGATGGCAATGATAGTGGGCCCTCTTCCCCGATCAATCGAATCGATATTCCCATAGGAGACTGAGATTTCGCATTGTGAGTGGATAAAAAGACCCGGAAATTTGAGCTGACAATCAGGCGACCATTGCCTAAGGTCAGCCTTTTTATTTTTGAATAAAATATACGTTAGGATATGAAACTGCTTTCGATTATTGGCTCTGGATTGATACTGGCAGGCCTGTTAATGGGGATGCTGCCACATGACCATGAAGTAGCCCCTTCTACGGAAGAAATGCGCTGGTACACCATTGAGGAGGTGATCCAGATCAAAAAGGACAACCCCAACGATGATAAAGCCGTGTTCATCGACGTCTATACGGACTGGTGCGGCTGGTGCAAACGCATGGATGCCACGACTTTCAAAGACGAGCGGGTACAGGAAATCCTGTCAAGTGAATACTATCCTGTGAAATTTGATGGCGAAGCACGTCGGGACATTGAGTTTCAGGAGACAGTCTTCAAATATGTGGCAAGTGGACGTCGTGGGTACCACGAGTTGGCGGCAGCCCTGCTACAGGGAAAGATGTCTTACCCGACTGTTGTTTTTCTCGACGCCAACATGAATATGATTCAGCCGTTACCGGGCTTCCGACAGGCAAATGAAATACTGCCTATCCTGCATTACATTGGCAAGGAGGTCTATCAGGAAAAGGCCTGGCCAGAATTTCAGGCGGAATGGCAAGCCGCCAATGGCGAATAGATGTTGATCGGTAAGCGGTTAAGCACCTAGACAATAGAAATAAGGTATGAAGGGTATGGGGAAATGAAGGGAAATCGCTACTCCATACATACCTCCATACCTCCATACCTCTCATAATTAGCTATCTCTGCTCTCCTACTTATTCCGCCCAATGCTGGTCTACTGCGGCCTGTACGAAGTCTGGTACTCGTACGGGTCGCATTTTTATTTTGTCCACAAATGCAAGTCGAACAAGGCCGGTTGCCAGCAGTTGCTCCGCTTCGTTGATCACTTCATAGTGAAAGAGGAGGCTGCTTCGGGGCTTCTCCGGAATTGTCGTGCGGATGGTCAGGAGGTCGTCGTAGTGCCCAGGGCGCTTATAGTTAACGTTGAGCTCACTCACAGGCATCATGATACCTTTCTCCTCAACCAGCTTGTAGGGAATCCCTATGGCTCGTACGGTCTCCACACGACCTACTTCGAAGTACTCGGCGTATTTTCCGTAATATACGTAGCCCATCTGGTCTGTCTCGCCGTAGCGCACGCGCAGCTGGGTGTCATGGGTAATCATGTGAGTCTTTGAATAGGTGGCCCTCCCTCTCTTTTAGGAGCATGTAAATAACAAATCGCGAATCACCAATCCGCCTGCCTACTGGAAAGAATTCGAAATTTTCCGCTCTGCGGGATTTCGCTGTGCTCAACGTGATTGAAAGTGTTGCTGGTGAGCACTTTACGCGAATTTCGGATGGTCAATTACGTAATTCCGCAGGCACTACACATTGAAGCGGAAGTGCATGATGTCGCCGTCTTCCACGACGTATTCTTTCCCTTCAACTCCGAGCTTCCCGGCTTCTTTTACCGCTGCCTCAGACTTGTACTCCAGCATATCTGCATATTTAATCACTTCGGCACGAATAAACCCACGCTCAAAGTCGGTGTGGATGACACCAGCAGCCTGAGGAGCCTTGGTTCCCTTGTGGATGGTCCACGCACGAACTTCCTTCTCGCCAGCGGTGAAGTAGGTGTCGAGCCCGAGGAGGTCATATGCAGCGCGGATCAGCTTGGCCAGACCTGGCTCTTCCAACCCGACACTTTCCAGAAATTCCTGTTTCTCTTCTTCCTCTTCGAATTCGATCAACTGTTCTTCAAACGCTGCCGAAACCACCATGATCCCAGCATCCTCATCCTTTACTGCCTCACGCACCTGCTCTACATAGGCATTGCCATCCGGCAGGCTGCCTTCGTCCACATTGCAGATATACAGTACCTTTTTGGCGGTTAGCAGCCCGAGCTCTGCGACTACTTCCCATTCCTTCTCGTTGGCTTCAATGGTGCGGGCGTTCTTGCCTTCTTCGATGTGGTCGATAAATCGTTGGACGATCTCCACCTCTTTCATTGCCTCCTTGTTGCCCCCTTTGGTCAACTTTTTGGTGCGGTCGAGCTTCTTTTCGAGGCTCTCCAGGTCTTTGAATTGCAGCTCTGTATCTATGATTTCCTTGTCTCGGATCGGATCCACAGAGTTTTCAACGTGAACGATATTGCCGTCATCAAAGCAACGCAGCACGTGCAGGATGGCCTCACATTCACGGATATTGGAAAGGAATTTATTTCCCAGGCCTTCTCCTTTACTGGCACCCTTTACCAGACCCGCGATATCCACAATCTGTACCACAGTAGGCACTGTTTGCTTGGGCGTAATCAGTTCGGTAAGCTTATCCAGGCGAGGGTCAGGTACCGGAATCATGCCGACATTTGGCTCGATGGTACAGAATGGATAGTTGGCCGACTCGGCCTTGGCGCTCGAAAGCGAGTTAAACAGGGTTGATTTCCCAACGTTAGGCAGGCCAACAATGCCGCATTTGAATCCCATAGGTAGAAATTCGTGATTCGAAGTTCGTGAATTACTGAAGTCAGCATTCTGGATTTTGCTGATTCAGACGGCAAAATTAGGTATTTTTCTCCGAAAAATGTGCCCCATAAAGTGATTCCAGTCGATCTCTGTCAAATTGGGGATTTTTTTCATCCATAACCACGGCACCGTCCCGAATTCCGATGGTTCTGGTACGCTGACAGGGCTCAAGGTGATGGGTGGAGCAGATGAGGGTTTTGCCTGACTGTGCCAAATCAAACATCAGTTCAAAAATATGATCTCTGGCGAAGGGGTCCAGAGATTGGACGGGTTCATCGAGCAAAATCCAGTCGGTATTCTGGGCGAGGGCACGGGCTATGGCTACCTTCTGTTGCTCTCCACCGGAGAGTTCGTTTACCAGTCTGCCCTGAAAACTAGTTAGTTGAAGGCGGCTCAGGGCCTGCTCGGTGGCGCGATGATCTTCAGGCGAATACTGGCCCAGCCAGTTGAGATATGGAAATCGACCCATTAGCACATAGTCAAACACCCGGAGAGGCAATCTGGGAGAGACTTTCTGAGGGACCCAGGCAAGATGCCGGGCTATCTGACGGGCATGTAAGTTTCCCAGTGATTCTGTCCCCAAAGCAATGGTTCCCTGGTAGGGAAGTAGCTGGGCAATCGACTTGAGAAAAGTGGTTTTGCCGCTACCGTTGGGACCGATGACGAAGTGCAGCTGGTTTGGGGCGAATGTCAGGTTGAGCTGACTTAATACCACACGACTCCCGAGGCTAACGGAAAGATCCGTCACCGTCAGGAGTCGGTTATCTTTATTACCCACCCTTCTTAGTATTCGTCCTCATTGAAGAGGAAGTCCTCGCGAGATGGGTAATCTGGCCAGATTTCTTCGATATTTTCGTATGGATTGTCCTCCTCCAGTTGCTCCAGGTTCTCCACTACCTCCATAGGTGCGCCTGATCTCAATGCATAATCGATCAGCTCATCTTTAGTAGCCGGCCAGGGTGCATCTTCCAAATAAGTTGCTAGCTCCAGTGTCCAATACATAAAAGTTCCGTTTTGGGCCTTATTTTTTAGGCGACGCAAAAATAAAATTTTTCGTTTCAGAGTCAACCCTATTCAGAGGGAATTTTCTGAGGAAGTCAACGACGCCTGTTGGGAAATGTTGCGAAGGTGACGATCAATGGGAAGAATTAAAGGGATAATACCTGTGATCCAAAATAATGCGTATTTTTACCTGATATGCTTGCCATCATTGACAGCAGGATAACTACATGACCTTTCTGAACCCAGCATTACTGTGGGGCCTTCTGGCACTCGCTGTACCCATAATAGTCCATTTTTTTAACCTTCAAAGACCCCGCGAGGTGCTTTTTAGCAACGTAGCGCTCGTCAAGGAGGTTCAAAACACCGTTGTAAGACGGGTGAAATTCCAGCGTTGGCTGTTGCTATTACTGAGACTACTCGCCGTAGCGGCGATTGTCCTGGCGTTTGCCAATCCCGTGATCATTGAACCAGGAACAGCTTCCCTGCAGGGAAATCGCTCCGTTGCCATTGTCATTGACAATTCTTATTCAATGACTGCCGGAAATGAGAAAGGGGAGTATTTTCAGCAGGGTATCTCGCTCGCACGTAACATCATCCGAGCCTATGGTCGTCAGGATGAATTTCTTGTTATGGGGACTGCTGACCTCAAGCTTAACTACAACTTTAGCGGTCCTGAGCAGGCGCTTGAAGGCCTCAGGGATCTGGAGGTCAGGCAAAACGTCCGATCACAGGGCGAGATCCTGTCCCTCCGTGATGATATTTTCAGCCGGGCCAGCAACCGTGTCCGGGAAATCTATTTCCTGAGCGACTTTCAGGAAGCAACTGTGATGGCTGATAGTCAGCAGGTTGCAATGGATGATTCTTCCCTGCTGATTAAATACATCCCGCTCGCCACACGGGAACAGCAAAACGTTTATCCTGAGGAACATGAGGTCCAGTCTCAGGTCCTGGAGAGGGGACAGCCCGTTTCTTTGGCCATGACCCTGGTAAACGATGGGAATAATGTCAGCAGTGATCTCAGTATCCGCGTGGTGCTAGAAGGGAAAGCAGCTGCAATTGACAACACGAGCATTGACCCCGAGGAAAGCCGACGATTGGAGCTAACATTTACTCCCACGAACTCTGGCTGGTTGTCCGGGTATATCGAATTGGATGACAATCCCATCGATTTCGATAACCGACGCTATTTTTCAGTTTATGTCCCCGAAAAGGAAAAAGTTCTTGTTGTAGAGGGGCAAACCTCTCCCAACCTTCGCATCCTGTTTGAGACCCTGTTTGCCGAACAGTTTGATGCCACCTTCACCTCATTCCGCAACCTGTCCACCCTTCAGCTCAGTGAATTTCGGTCCATCATCCTCGTTGGAGGCCAATCCTATAGCAGTGGACTCCGTGAACGTCTCAAGGCATTTGTAGAGGAGGGGGGCAGTGTCATGTTCTTCCCCGGTGATGGCCTGAACCTCAGTAGTTCCAATGCACTGTTGGCAGACCTGGGCGTCGGAAGTTTCTCAGAGGTTATCACTTTGCCGAGTGGGCAGCCTGCCAGCAACGTAGACTTGCAGCACCCGATCTTTTCCGGCGTATTTAGCCGCAGCCAGGACAGACGTAGCTTCGATGCCCCGACGGTTTTTCGCTACCACCCATTGCGGCTTCAGGCGGGGAGGGTCCAAAACAAGATCATTTCCCTGGAGAATCAGGATCCCATCCTGGTAGAAAGCCGTTTGGGAGAAGGCCTCATGCTGACATTTACGCTTTTTCCAGGCGATTCGTGGACCGATTTACAGGTAAAATCCATTTTTACCCCGCTCATCTTCCGTGCTACCCAGGTCATGAACCAGACTCAGAATGTACAGCAGGGGCAGGAAATAGGCAGCTTTGAACCTAAACGTGTCCGTACCACCAACAGCGCTTTGATCAACCTGGTATCTGAATCCGGTGAAGTGGCTACTCCCGAGCAATACTCTCAGGGAGGCGTCACGATGCTGAACTTTGAGCAAATGGACCTGGAAATGGGGAATTATGACCTGGTACAGGAAGGAGAATTGCTGGAAAAAATTTCCTTCAACATTTCTGATCAGGAGTCGAAACTAGGATTCATCCCTGCAGCAGAGTTAGGGGACGAGCTCGTGAAAATGGGATATTCAGGAATAGAAGTACTGGAAGCATCTCCGGCATCTGTTAGTTCTCGCATTGAAACTGAAAAGACGGGAACCCCACTTTGGAAGTATTTCATAGTCGCGGCCCTGTTATTCCTGGCTGCGGAAATTGCAACGGTAAAATGGGCCGCTGCCGCTAAAACCAAATCAGAAGCATAACAGTGAGGAGTCGAAACAGGATGAGGATGGAAAAACATGCTTCGCAACTTGTCGGATTGGTGCTTTTGCTGATCTGGCTAGCGGGTCCAGAAAAAGAAGCATTCGCCCAAAATGCACCCGATTCTCTGCGAATGAACCGGGTGGGACAGGTTACGTATGGCACCACGCTCAACGACGTCTGGGGCTATGTGGACAGTACAGGTCATGAGTATGCCCTGGTCGGAACTGGGCTGGGAGCCTCCATTGTGGATTTGGCCATTCCCAGCCAACCTCAGGAACTGTTTTATTTTCCGAGGCCCTACTCTCTGTGGCGAGACCTGGTTGAATACCGCGGATTTGCCTATGTAAGCAATGAAACCGGGCTTGGACTCCAGATAATCGACTTGAGGTTTTTGCCTGATTCTGCTCCCGTTAAAGACGTCATCATTGAGGAGGTCGAAACGGCCCATAACCTGTATGTGGACAGTGCTGGCTATCTTTATGTAGTTGGGACCGACCAGTTTGACGGAGGGATGATGATACTGGATTTGAATGCTGATCCC
Organism: uncultured Bacteroidia bacterium; assembly: GCA_964343195.1. Classification (GTDB taxonomy): domain Bacteria; phylum Bacteroidota; class Bacteroidia; order J057; family J057; genus CAYVAP01. Next base: position 26,388 of record CAYFIR010000025.1, read on the forward strand.
TGGAATCCTGAATTTGTGGGCTCCTATAGCCTGGACTACGTACACGACGTGTACGTACGCAATGATACCGCCTACTCCGCCGAATTGACTACTGGCCTGACAGTCATCGATTTGCAAAACCGTTCCGAGCCAACTGTTATTGGCAACCAGAACTATCCGGGCGGCTTCACCCACAATACCTGGTTGAGCGACAATGGGAAGGTATGCTACACCACCGATGAAATATACGGAGGCTACACCATTGCCTGGGACGTAAGTGACCCCAGCAACATCCGAGAATTGGATCGGATACGGGCGACTCTGAGTAGCGGTAATGCTGCGCCCCACAATGTACACGTCTACCAGGACTATCTGGTCGTTTCGCATTATCGGGACGGGGTCTGGGTGTTTGATGCGTCTCGACCTGACAACCTGACTACAGTCGCATATTATGACACGAGTCCCAAGAAGGGAAGCGGATTTGATGGCTGCTGGGGAGCCTATCCTTTTTTGCCATCGGGATTGTTGCTGGCTACGGATGTTGATGAAGGCCTGGTAATCCTACAGGTTGAGTATCAGCGGGCCGCCTATTGGGACCTGTTGGTACTTGATGACAGCCTGAATACTCCTTTGGATGGGGTTGAGATCTGGATTGAAGGAGAATTGGTGGGGCAGACCGATGAACAGGGGCTTTATTCCCTTGCAGAAGCTGATTCGGGCCTGTTCATGGCCCAATTGGTCAAACCAGGATTTTTGGATGATTCTGTATTGGTTTCCCTCTCACCAGGGCAAACGCAGGAAGACACGGTTTTACTGCGCTCCTTTCCGAGATCTGATTTGCGAATCATTGTAAAAGATACGGAGGGAAGCCCTGTGCCAGCCGCAATCATTAGATCTGAAGTGGAGGTTCAGGGCATGAAAGAAACCTACGAGTGGCTCACACAGGAGGACGGTAGCCTGGACAAAACCTATATTCTGGCTGGTAGCCATCGGATGGTGGTGGGGAAATGGGGGCTATTCACCCAGGAAGTTTTCGCGGATTTGCAACAGGGAAGAATCAATGAACTGGTTATCACCCTTCCTATTGGATACCGGGACGAATTTGCTCTTGACCTCGGCTGGGAAGTGGAAAGCAGTCAGGATGAAGGAGCCTGGACTCTTGCGGAGCCTATGGGAACCTACCTGCCGACAGGGGCATTGTACATTATTAATCCGGATTCCGATGTTCAGGGTGATCTGGGGACCAGCGCCTACTTCACTGGAGCCAACGACTTTGAATTTGAGCCGCCCGAGCAAAATGATCTGGACAATGGTTATACCCGGCTGGTTTCACCCGAAATTGACCTGACTCAGTTTGAACTCCCCATGGTTCGTTTTCACTTTTGGTTGACGAATCTGAACCTAAGCGGCAGCAATTTCTACAAAGGACAGGGTAAGCTCGTAGTCAATCAGCTTTATGAAGAGTTGATCTTTGAGCGGATGTCGCTCGACTCCACGCTCACCAATGGCTGGGTGCAGATAGACAGTTTGGAGTTAATCAACTTTCGGGACAAGGTTCAATTGGAGTTTTTAGTGGAAGCTGGCTTGAATACAGAATTGCTTGAGGCAGGAATAGACGCCGTATCCATTTTTGAAGGAAGGGGCAGAGACCAAACGACGAATCTGTCAGGGCTGAAGCCCATGATCTGGCAAGGACAGAGTGAGGAGGGATGGCTGTCTCTTTGGTACGAACACCTTAGGCCAACTGGTGAAGCAACCCTGATGATCCTGGATCTGAGCGGTAAAGTTGTGCAAACCAGGCGATTGGAGGGAGGCAAGGGAAATCTGAAGTGGTACCACGGTTTGCCAACGGGGATGTACATCCTCCGGTTGGAGCAGGCAGGTACCCCTCCTGCTTCGCAAAAACTGATGTTGTATTAGGGCTGGTCTTTGGGGCTCTGTACCCGCCGGACACATCCCTCTTGCTGCGGGTTAAAACCGCGCAGCAAGGGGAAGGGCTGCCTTCGCAGTTAGAAGCTCGCCTGTCTCCGAAAAAGCAGGTACAGAAAAAATGGAACCCCCAGGATAGCGGTTACAATCCCTATAGGGAGACCGGCAGGTGGGAGTATCCATCGGCTCAACACATCGCAGGCGCAGAGATAGGTGCCTCCGAGCAACCCGCCCAGGATCAGGTTGGGACGATGGGCATGCCCCCAGATTGATCGACCAAAATGGGGGATCATCATGCCCACAAATCCAATGGGACCTGTGAAGGCAACTGTACCACCGACGGTCAGGGAGGTAACGACCAGAATCCAGAATTTGCTTCGAAAAACCCTGAGCCCCAGACTCTGGGCGGTCACATCTCCTAATAGCAGGAGGTCGAGTTTTCGGGCATTTATTAGCCCATAGGCCAGGGCCATTACCAGCAGGAGGGCAGTCACGTGAACTGCGGTCCAGTTGGCTCTGTGAAAGCTTCCGAAGGACCAGAAAACCAGCTGCCTGATCTGATCGCTGTCCGCCATGGTGTAGATCAAAATACCCGTCACGGCTGTAAAGATCGCTGAAACTGCTACTCCGGCGATCAGTAGGCGGGCTGAGTCTTCATAAAAACTTCGCCAGCCCATTGCCAGTACCAGTCCCAGGCTGAATAATCCCCCGACTCCGGCCATGGTAGGATAGGCAAGTCCGATTCCCAGGAACCCAAGTGGAATTATTCCCAAAACGACCAAATTGACACCAAGCCCAGCTCCTGCGGTTAATCCCATGATGTAGGGGTCGGCCAGTGGGTTTTTTATCAGGGCCTGCATGAAGTAGCCTCCAATGCTCAGGATAACCCCGGTAATAAAAGCCAGTAGCAGCCTGGGAATTCGCAAATCCCATACAATCACCGCGTTTGGGTGATCGGGGTGTGTCAGGATTTCCCAGAGTTCAGTAGTGGATAACGGGAAACTACCTGTCTGGAGTCCTACTACCAAGACTCCTGCCATGATTACCAGCAGTCCCACCAACCCCAACGTGAACTTATGGGGCCTGACTACTTTCATCGAGGAAAACTTGTGGATTGAGTCGCGAGTGAAGAATGTGAGTGAGCTCCAGGAGTCCCTGTAACATGCGGGGGCCGGGACGGTAAACCAGATCCGGGTCGATGACGTGGACCTGTTTATTTACATCAGCAGGGGTGTTGTAAAGTGCTGGATAGAGGTCCAGTAAATCCTGGTACACATGCTTATCCTTGGAAGGAAGAATCAGGTATTCAGTCTGAAGTTGAAGGAGCTGTTCTACTGTGGTGGTAGGGTAGGGCTCTTCTGATTCTTCATAGACGTTTTTTCCGCCAGCATTGATAATCAGTTGGTTAAGGTACCCGCTACCCCCAGCTACTTTTAAGGGATCTCCGCTGATGAGGAGGGTGGTGCGATAATGAACTGCCCCCTCTGTGCTGTCCAGTACGCTGGCTTCAATTCGCCTCAGGGAGTCCGCAACCAGTTTTGCCTGATCTGCCGTTCCCAGTAATTCGCCCAACTCCTCCATGCCTTTATAGACATCGTTCAGGCTTTGGTAGCGTTGCAGGTAAATGGGCAGCCCCAGGCGCTCCAGGGTGGCTATGTCATCCGGAGTGAAGATCTCATCTGTCGTAATGATTAAATCAGGATCCAGGGACTTGAGTTGCTCCAGATCCAGTTGAGGGTACGTTACAACTTCGGGAAAGGACTTCACCGCTGCCGGGTAATCGCAGGCCTGAGATCGCCCGATAAGTTTTCCTTCCGCTCCAATAGCGAAGATGATCTCGGTGATGTTTGGGGCCAGTGAAATGATCCGTTCGGGTCTGTTGGGAAGCTGAATCGTCCGACCCGTCTGGTCCTTGAGTTGTTGGCTAATGGTGGGGGCACTCTCTACCAGTTTTTTTCGATCACCGGATCCGCCACAGGCTGCCAATAGCAGTGCGGTCATCAGCAGCATCAAAAAAGTGCGGATTTCTCCCAACTTGGAACTCGATTTAGTGGACACTCGATTCAGGAATAAAACATATGGAGGATAAGTAGGAGTCCAATAATAACTATAAAATAGAGGTATGGAGGTATGAAGTCCCTAAACAGCGATTTGCCTCCATATCCTCATTTACTTCATACCTATTTAATTCTGTCCAACTACTTATAAAGGAGTGGAATCTAAAAACTCCATGGCCTTCATACCCTCCATGCCTGGTTGACTCTTTTACTTATTTATCTGCTTCTCCCATCACAGGGTCCAGAGAGCCGATGATCACAACAACGTCGGCGAGCATGGCTCCTTCGATCATCTTGTCCAGGGCCTGTAGGTTGCAGAAGGAAGGAGAATGGATTTTGGTCCGCCATGGAGAACCAGTCCCGTCAGACTTGACGTAGAAACCAAGTTCGCCTTTTGGCGCCTCAATAGCGTGATATACTTCTACCCCTTCCGGAGGCATTACGCCTACGTCGGTCATCATGAAGTCGTGGATCATGCCTTCCATGGAGTAATACACCTCGTTTTTGGAAGGATAGGTATGCTTGGCATTGTCAGCGCGGATATCCCCTCCGGGCAATTGATCCATCAATTGATCCAGGATGCGAATCGACTGCTCCATTTCGTCCATGCGGACGAGGTAGCGGGCGAGGCAATCGCCTTCTTCGCGCATGACGATGTCAAAATCCACCTGATCATACACCAGATATGGTTCAAACTTGCGGATGTCATATGGAACACCGGAAGCCCGTAGAACGGGACCAGTTACCCCAAAGGACAGTGCATCTTCTTTGGAGAGTACCCCAATTCCCTTGGAGCGGTTGATCCAGATAGGGTTATTTCCGAGCAGCTTACGCCATCCTGCCAGTTCCTTACGGAAGTTGGCTTTCCACTTCATGATGTCATTGAAGGTATCTTCATCCATGTCGTACTGGATACCTCCAATGCGGCAGTGGCTAACGGTAAAGCGTACTCCGGCTAGCTTGTCAAAAATGCTGTACAGGTCTTCCCGCTCACGGAAGGTCCACAGGAACATGGACAGCGCTCCGGCATCCATTACCAGAGAACCCAGCCACAGGAGGTGGGCCTGAAGTCGGGCCAATTCACACGCAATGGTGCGGATATACTGCGCACGCTCTGGGACTTCGATCCCTACGAGCTTCTCAACAGCCAGACACCAGGCTACATTGTTGGAGTATGGGCCAAGGTAATCCATGCGGTCTGTGTAGGGCATGAATTCCTGGAAAGTCTTGTTCTCAGCCAGCTTTTCAATTCCTCGATGCAGGTATCCTACGTCAGAGGTAGCTTTGACGACTGTTTCTCCATCGACATCGAGGAGAATGCGCAATACCCCGTGGGTAGCAGGGTGCGAAGGACCCATGTTAAGCACCATTCGGGTTCCCAAAGGATCTTCCTCTACCTCGATAGAGGTATGCTTGTCCTCCAGTCGCTTGTAAATGGCGTTTTGGTGTTTTGGGAAAAAGGTTGGTTTTCCTTTGTCAACGATATGCTCTTGAGGGGCGCTAATGTTGCTGGCCATATATTCCGGTGTGTTTTGCTGAGCAAATATAGGGAATTGAAGGTATAACCCGCAGTTCTGGGGGATGTTTGTCGCGAAGATTGGAAAAAATGAAAGTGTACTGAGAATTTTGCCCAAATCCAGGGTGGGTGGTTGCCCTATTGGGCAGGGAAAATTTATCTTGCAGGAATACTGCTACTGCCTATGACCCCATATGCGCTCATCGGTCCTTTGGCCGCCCGCCAGGAGTTTCTGAAAGGATCAAATGCCCCAGAACCAGATTATCAGGGCGAATTGCCCCCTCCCCGGCATGATATTGAGGAGTATAGCCTCATAATTGACCTGGGGCTGGATGAATCCCCTGAAAGGTTGAGTTTGTACGCACACAGACCAGGGCAAATCGTATTGGCAAGCGCTGTCAAGTATGCTTTGCATGAAATTGCCTACCAGCAGGGAATTCCCATCAAAGGCGCTTTTTTGGGGCTAAACGCCCTGCCAACTTTTTTGGATAGGCCTGTTTGGGAGCTGAGCCTGTATGATGAAGCATATGTTCAGCAGGCTCAGGAAGTGGCAGCATTTCTGGGAGTAGAAATACAGATCGTGCCGGATCAGGTCGGCATGGTTACCCCCCGCACAATTTTTATGGTGATCAACGAGGCCTATCAGGTTATTCAGGAAGGAACGGCTACGGAGGCTGACATTGACCTCGCCATGAAACTCGGCACCAATTATCCCCGAGGCCCCATTGCCTGGTCAAGGGAGATTGGATTGCCACATATCGTGGAGACCATCGACCGACTCCGCGAATACACCGGGGAAAGTCGATATAAGGTGGCGCCGCTGCTTCGCAGGATGATGATGCTGGAATAGGGAGGAAATTCGGATTCATCCCTCCGGTCTCATGGATACTCCCGATTCCCCTCCCTTTCCATTCTGCGTCGCAGTTTGTGCGAGGTAGCAATGCGAAGAATAATCTCACGATGGGCCTCGATTGGATGGAAAAAGCGCAATCCCACCGCTGCGAGGAATAGCCCTTTTCCTTTAATGGTTCCCGCTGCTGAAGCATACTCCTGATCGCCCAAAATCGGAAAGCCCAGACCGGCCATATGCCGCCGCAATTGGTGGGTGCGCCCAGTGTGTGGCTGTAGTTCTACCCAGGACAAAGGTCCCATTCGTCGGGAATGAACCAGATCGAGTCGGCGGTAGCTGGTTAACGCATTCTGACCATCAAGTGGCTGGTCGATGAATCCTGAGTAGGGAATTTCTCCCTGGACAAGTGCATGGTAGGTTTTTCGAATGCGGTGTTCCTGGAAGGCTTTTCCCAGTTCGATCAGGGCCAGTTGCGTTCGAGCAACGATCAACATCCCGGAGGTGGGTCCATCCAGACGGTGAACCGGTATCGCATAGGCGAGGCCTCCTGGGGCAGGACTGGGGTCGAGGTTATAGGGCAAGGCACGCTGAACGCTTTTATAAAAATTTCCACTGACAGGCAGTCCGGCGGGTTTGTTGATCACCGCCAGGTATTCATCTTCGAATATGATCGAAAGTTTGCGGGGGAATATCTTGGGAATGGGCCGGAGGGCAGGAATCCACTCCAGGCGATCTCCTGGCTGGACCCAGTAGCCAGTTTGGCTGGGAGCACCATTGACCAGCATCTCTCCTCGCTCGATGGCCTTACGTACTCCTTTGCGGGAGGGCAGTTCCGCAAATATTCCGACAGCGTATTCGCTCAGCCGCTGCGGAGCGGTATCGGGAGGGACGATATGTTGGGAAAAACTCAAGTAATTTCACCTCAAAGGAGCGTCAGTAAAGCCTCAAAGTACACAAAGCTGCCTTCCTTGAGCAAATAGGAAGGTGTAACTTTAATTGGTCTCGTGTAACTTTCTTCCTCGAACTCTGAACTAACCCAATGAAACCGATACAATTCATTCTCGTTCCACTGTTCCTTTTCTGGCTGGGCGTATTCTGGGTGCGCTTCAAGAAACAGCCCCTGATAAGGGGCCTGGTCTCGATGGTGTTGATCGTCGCGATCATATTCACTGTGTTCCCTGATTCCAGCACCCAACTTGCCAACTACCTGGGGGTCGGTCGTGGCGTGGACATGGTCATCTACCTGAGTCTGGTAGGACTGGTAGTCGGAGGGTTGCTGTTGTATTTGCGGATTTTGAAGCTGGAACGGCAAATTACTGAATTGACCCGTCAGCAGGCGATCATTCAGGCACAAAAGCCCAACAAGAAACTTTGAGAAACAAACCCCCGTAGCTATATTTGCAGCTCATTGGGCCTATAGCTCAGTTGGTTAGAGCAACTGACTCATAATCAGTAGGTCGCTGGTTCGAGCCCGGCTGGGCCCACGTTGATAATCACGCACTTATGGCGTTTTTCGCTGTAAGTGCTTTTTTGTTTTTGCCGCATTGGTAACGCGGTTTGCGGCTTTGGCTCACAAGTTCAGGCTTGATGCCTGTATTCCACTCTTTGGAAGGCTTCTCGGGAAGCTTCTATCAATTCAATATTTGGTAGAGAACTACCCAAGGCTTAATGTCCAGGATATTCAGGTACTATTTGCCAGCTGCACTTTTCCCGCAGAACGGGAAACTATCGAATGTGCTGAGCACAGCGAAATCCCGCGAATAGCGGGAAACTTCGAACTCTCTCCCACTATTCAAAAAAAATCACGAGAGCCGAAACCCTCGTGATGGTATCTCACAGTTAGATCGTTAAGTTGCTATGTGGCTGATACCTCCAGTATGCCCATATTCCTGGTTATTGGCAAAAAGGTATAGCTGCAGAGAAGCAATGGTTAACAATCAGGAGTTCTTACCTAAATCCGAACATCCCGTTGTTGTGCGCCAGGCCCTCGGTTGGAATTTCCTGGATCACGTCCCAATGTTCTACGATCTTGCCCTCTTTCATTCGGAATAAATCGTAAAATACCTGCGGTTTACCGCCCCATTCTCCTTCACTTACGGTGAGTACAAAGTTCCCTTCGCCCAGTACCTTGTGTATTTTGGTGTACACAAACATGTTGTTCTGAGACGTGAGGTACTCTACGGCCTCTAATATGCCGCTCAATCCGTCTTTTATTTGGGGATTATGCTGGTCGTATTGTTCAGCACTGATGTGTTCGGTGATCATAGCTGGGTTTTTGCCCATCAGCACATCTTCAATGAGGGCTACGGCCAGGGCTTTATTCGCCTCAGTTTGGTCCAGGTCTTCCACAGTCGTGGGGCCATCGGTCTGGGTTCTTCCGCTAGCGGTCTCTTTCACAAGGACCGTCATGGCATCCCAGTGTTCGGCTACTTTGCCGTTTTCATCTATGCGTATGATGTCGAAGGCCACCATTTCCTCCGCCCCAAAAGGCTTGGCGTTTCTCCAGATGTTATGCATGAATACATAATTCCCGTCTTGAAACATGCGTACGTTTTCGGCATCGGTACCGGCCTCCTTTAGCATGGGGAGCATTCCGATGAAGGGCTCAAGGCCAGTGGGCACAAAGGGGTTGTGCTGAATGTAATCGGCATTGGCCGTTGCACGCATGGTTGCGGTATCCTGTTCTGCCACGGCACCTAAAAAAGTGCCTACGATTTCTTTTTTGTTCATGTTGACAACTTCTGATGGGGGTTGCTCGCTTGTTGATTTTGTTTTACTTGTGCTACAGGAAGCGAGGATACCTAGTAGCAGGAATAGCATTGCTGCGTTTCTCATTTGAGAGATTTTTTTTACTTTTGATTTAAAAGCAAAAATATATAACAGCTTTCAAAATGCAAGCAATTGGCAAAATAAATTGCATTTTGCAAGTAATTTTAATAGAGCCTTAACATATGCCACAGAATTTCAGATGCAATTGCCCCTTTACTTCAGCCCTTGATGTGTTAGGCGATAAGTGGATATTGGTTATCGTAAAGCAGATGCTTGTCGAAGGAAAGGAAACCTTTAAAGACTTTGTGGAAAGTGAAGAATCCATTGCCACCAATATTCTTTCTACCAAACTCAAGTTTCTCGAAGAGGTGGGCATCATCATCAAGACAAAACGACCGGATAATAAAAAGACCAACCTCTACCTGTTAACCGATAAGGGGCTGGCTTTGACCCCGCTACTTGTAGAGCTTGCAACCTGGAGTGATGGCAACCTAAGGGGCCTTCATCCGACCATTGTCAATGGGGAACTGATGGAATCATTGCGGCGCGACAAAGCCGCCTTTGCGAGTGAATTAGAGCGGAAATACAGGGAAAAACTGGCGACAACCTTTAAGGATTAAAGGCTGGTGCAGCAGTGGGCATTTTGATAATCGGCTCTATAGGCTGTCTCTTCGACAGGCTTTGGCTTCGCTCTTGGCAAGTACTATGGGCACAAGTTCTTCTTGAGGGCTTTGCTGAAAAAGCTACCCCAAAACAGGAAAATCGACACACTTTCTGAAACGCTACCTCGAGCCCGGCTGGGCCTACCATACAAAAAGCACTCCCTTCATCCGAAGCGAGTGCTTTTCTATTTCGGTAGAAGGGGGATTACACTCCTCCCATTACTTCATATTTTTCTGCAAAAAGCTCTGGGGCTGTTGCTTTCTCTTCGTGCAGGGTTTCCATCAGTTCGCCTCCCAGGCGCATGAGTTCCCATTTGTCTGCGGGGTCATGCTGTCGATTAGCGAGAGCGGTAACCGCGTTCACCAAATCAAACTGGGTTTGGATTTGGGTATTCTCCGATCGAAGGGCTCGATTTTGGTCAAATTCTTCCTGAAGGGTGTGGGCCAGTTCTCGTAATCGCTGATAGCGGCTGGATCTCCTATTGCTAACCGGGCTGCGGTTGATGCGGTGATACAGAGAGCGGGTCACCCAATCCAGATTTCTCTGAGAGATCGGCTGCTGCTGTAGTTGCCGGAAGCGCTCCGCATCGGCCTCGATGGTTTGCATTCCCAGGGAAAATAACAGCTCATCCAGTTCTTTTTCGAGTTGCTCGGGTGAATAGACCTCCTTCTCAGAAACCAGGCTTTGGGGCCTCAGGGCTCCATTGGTGCAAACCAATCGGTAAGTAAACGGATGAAAGGACACAATTTGGTTCTCATCCTGCTTCAGGGCCGCTCCCAGGGCAATGATATCATTTCGCTGGATTTCGGCCTTTTGAAAGGGAAAATAAGCACTCAGGTAGCCACTGGGCCGGTCGCGCAGGTCATCGACTATCTGTCCGTTATGGCGCAGGACCAATTCCTCAAATCGTTCGGTAATCGCTTGAAACATGAGACAAGGTGTTTGTAAACAATGATTGGGTGTAAATTTTTTTCTCTCTATTAATTTCGGGTTTTGTATAGTAAAATCCAAGAAAGCTTTTGGGCTAATAAAGGCGAAGAGGAAGTTTTCGCCTGGGGTAGGTAGCGATGAACCCTGTCTCTTCTGATCCCCACATTTTCTTTACAGTCTCCAATTCAGCCGCAGCTCGATAAATGGCCGAAGGTTGATCTCTGGCTCAATGAGGGATGCTTCCCGGTAGCCAGCACTCAGGCTGGTGAATCGCTCGATTTCCGAAAACTTATAGCTCTGGTGCTGTAGTTGCCACCAGACAATTGTCTCCAGGCTGTTGCCGTCACGGCTGAGGATGCGGAACCCTGTGGTAGGCCCCGTTTGGTGGGTGCGGATGTGGAGGTTGATGGGGGTAAGGATGTTTTGCAGCGAGAGCATGGAAGTATTGAGGTAGCGTAGCTGCGAAAAGTGTTTGTAGCCACCTTCCAGCCGCAGGCGAAGGGGACCGTTGCGGCCCAGCATCACATGAGCTTTACCCTCAACGAGGTATTGGGTCAGCGTATCGAGCGGTGTCTCACTGAAGGCATCCCAGTTGAGGTAGGACAGGTGGGTTTGCCGTCGATAAAAGTTGAGTTCGTAGTCGATTTTGGGTTGAGGACGGTAGCGGATCTGGGCTCGGGACTCCAGGTTTCGCGTCGAACGGTCGGTAAGGTTGCGGTCTTCGAAGTCCTTGACGTTGTAGGTTACGTAGAGGTACTGCTGCCCGTTGAAGGAAAGCTTGGGGGTCGGTCGCCAGCGAAAATCCACCTCTAGCCGCAGGTTGCGCTGGGTGTAGTTATCCTGGCTGCGCTGGGCGAAAAGAAATGCATAGCGACGCACCCCCCCATTGAGTTTGTAGCGGGTAGTGAGTTGCCGGGACCAGTTTGCCTGCCACTCAATTCCGGCACCATAATAGAGTTCGTCGTGGTCATCGTAGTTTTCCTCCGAAGGCGTTTCCCACATCAGGTAGCGGTTGTTACCACTGAGGGTAATCCGATCCCGGGCGTTGGGACGGTAGTTGAGTACCAGTTCGAGGTTGTTGAGCCTGCGGAAGAAATCCTTTTGCCGCTCCTGTTCTACCAGCCTGATGTAGGTCGGCTCCGGCAGTTCGATGGAATTCTCGAGCCGGTATCCACGCCCCAGCGACTGGTATTCATAAGAAAACTGCCCATCGATTCTCCTTCGCTGAAAGGAAATCTGCTGCCAGGTCTGGAACTCAATCTGGTCGAAGGACAGGTCATTGAATTCAGCTTCAGTCCCATTCGCCCCATCGTAGTCAAATCGACGTTGCGAAAGGGTAACTCCATTGTTGGATTGCCAGATCAACCAGCTTAGGAGCGGATACTGCAACTGGATTGAGGCTCCCACAGTGTCGGCTTTGATTCGCTCGATGGAGGAGGAAAGGTATTGGTCCATCTGGTTGCTACCGCCATGCAGGTGGAGGTTTATGGCGGCGTTGGGGCCAAACACCTTGGACCAGTTGCTGATAAAGTGAATGTTTCGCTGGCGGCGTGGATCGATGTACTTGACCCGGGTAAGCAGGTAGGTGCGCATTTGCAACCCGTCGCCAAAGTCGTAGCGGCTTTCTGCCCTGATCCCCGGACTCAGCCCATGATCCAGCTTTGCCTGCCGATAATCCCAACTATAGCCGATCAGGGGGGTGACTTCCAGTTCTGGAATGGGGCGGTAACGTGCGCCGAGGTAAAGGCTGTAGCGCTGGGTTCCATTGTTCCAGAACTGGTCTGCCTCTATCCACGAGGTTAGTGCCCATTGGTCACTGAACTTCCAGTATTGCCATAATTGGGCATTTACCTGCAACTGCACAAATCGCTCGGTCTGCCGGGAGGTGTTGAATAATTGCTCGTGCGAAAGGCTAAGTTCCCACTCGTAGCGTGGGCCGATGTGCTGGTAAAAACTCAGCAGACGCGTACCGTAAGTAAAGTTGTTCTGTCGGTCAAAACTAAGCTCCAGGCGTGAGGCAGGAGTCTGACTAACAGGAAGTTCCGTCTGGGCAGAGAGGCTTTCTCCCGCCCAAATCCAGCTCGCAAGCCAGAGCATTCCGATTAGCATGTACCGCCAATTGCCTTTCATCACCTGAAGATAGTTGACCCGGGGTTTCGGAAAAAGGATCAAATGAAGTAGGGCCGGAATGGGGTTCTCTCAGGGCATAAACTTATCTTCGAAATCTAAACATGAATTACCTCCGATGCCCAGACTCATATCAGGATTGTTAATTGTAATCTGGCTACCCGTTTTGACCGTAGCCCAGGATCAGGACACCCTTGATGCCAAGCCTTTGCCCCCCATAGAAGTCGAGGCAGACAGGCAGGGTACCGATATAGATGAAGCCCCCCTTAGCATATCGCAGGTGGGAAAAGACCGCATGCTGCAGGGACAACAGCAATTAGGTCTCAATGAGTCCCTTGGGCCGGTGCCTGGCGTTACCACTTTTAATGCGAATAATTATGCCCAGGATCTGCGACTCTCAATCCGGGGGTTTGGTGCTCGGGCGGCATTTGGGATACGGGGAGTCCGAGTATTGGTGGACGGTATCCCGGAATCTACTCCGGATGGACAGGCTCAGGTGGATAACATTGACATAGGAGCCTTGCAGGGACTTGAGGTGTTGCGTGGGCCGTCAGCAAGTTTGTATGGCAATGCCGCAGGGGGTGCCCTGTTGCTCCAAACGGAAGCGGTAGAAGATCCGTGGATGATAGAAGGCCGTGCGACCCTGGGCAGTTTTGGGCTGCAGCGCTACCAGTTGAAAGCCGGAGTCAAAGGCAACAACTGGAGCGGGCTGGTGTATGGTGCCCGAACCTCGGTGGAGGGATACCGAGCCCACAGCAGCTATGAGCAAACCTTTGTTAATGGTCGTTTTGACTTTCAGCCCAGTGAAAACCTGGAGCTTTCCCTGCTGGCATATTACAACAACAGCCCCATGGCCCAGGATCCGGGAGCGGTAGATTCCGCTCAGTTTTACAGTGATCCCCAGGCAGCACGTGCCCGCAATGTACAGTTCAATACGGGGGAATCTGTGGAGCAGGGTAGGGTAGCGGTGAAGTTAAAGCAGACCTTTGCAGATGGAGGTGAATTGAGGGCCCGGGCCTATTACCTCGATCGGAGCTTTGGCAACTACCTGCCCTTTGAGTTTGGTGGCAGGGTAAATTTGGCGCGCACCTATGGAGGAGGCGGAGTGAGCTACCAAAAAGCTCTCGCGCTGTCCACCCATCTCGGTTATCGCTTCCAGGTAGGAGTCGATGCCGATCTGCAGCGTGATAGCCGACAACAGTATGAAAACCTGGAGGGAACGGAAGGGGACCTGATAGGGGAGCAACTCGAGGCTTTTTCCAGTCTGGGAGCCTATGTGCTAAACCAGGTCCGACTGGGGGAGCAGTGGCTGTTTCAGGCAAATCTCCGGCTGGATGGACTATGGCTGGAAGCCCGAGACCGATTCCTGAGCGATGGCGATGATTCGGGCGAAAGGCAATACCAGCAGGTGAACCCCAGTCTGGGCCTAAGTTATCAGTGGGCTGATAACCAGTATTTTTTCGGGAACTTCTCCACGAGTTTTGAAACCCCGACCCTGAGTGAACTTTCTGCCAATCCCGATGGGTTGATGGGATTCAACGAAGAGTTGAAACCACAACAGGCTGTGAACTTTGAGGTAGGTCTGAAAGGGATAGCCCTGAGAAAAATTCGTTACGCCCTTACCTGGTACCACATTAGCCTGGAAAATGAACTGGTTCCATTTGAGATTGCAGGTCAGCAGGGCCGTACCTTTTTTCGAAATGCGGGCAGCAGCGAACGGATCGGCCTGGAAGCCTATGTCCAGACCCTCGAATGGAAAGGCTTGCAATTTACGGGAAGTTATACCCTGCAATCTTTCACCTACCTTGACTACGAACTTGATGGGCAGCAATTTGCAGGATTTGAACTTCCCGGAATTCCGACCCACAGTTACTATGCCGAATTGGCCTATCAAAATCCGTTGGGGGCATTTGCCAGAGTTTGGTGGCAGGGCCGTAGTAGCCTGTGGGCCGATGACGCCAATACCATCCTGATTCCCGACGCCAATACCCTGAATGCACGCATTGGATGGGATATCACCCTGAAACAGGTGAAGGTTCAGCCCTATTTGGGCATCAATAACCTTACTGACACCCTCTATCCTGATAATGTCCGTCTCAACGCAGCCCGTGGACTCTACTATGAAGCGGGGGTGCCTCGCAGCTTTTTCGGAGGAGTAGTGTTTCGCCTGACGGGAGAATAAACCCGGTACCGCCATTTTTTGATATCTTCAGGGAGATCATCTGCTACACTATTTTTTCATCACGAATTACGAATCACTAACCAACCCTTCCATGTCTTACCTCGCATCTTCCAGTCGTTACGATCACATGCCTACCCGTCGCTGCGGACGCAGTGGCCTGATTTTGCCCCGTATTTCACTCGGACTCTGGCACAACTTCGGTGGAGTTGACCGCTATGAAGACATCCGGACCATGCTGCATCAGGCGTTTGATGCAGGGATCTTTCACATAGATCTCGCCAACAACTATGGCCCACCTCCCGGTTCGGCCGAAGAAAACTTTGGGCGGATGATGGCGGCTGATTTTAAGCCCTATCGCGACGAGTTGATCATTTCCACCAAGGCGGGTTACCTGATGTGGCCCGGCCCCTTTGGCGAATGGGGCTCCCGTAAGTACCTGCTGGCCAGCCTCGATCAGAGCCTGAAACGCATGCAGGTGGATTACGTGGACATATTCTATTCCCATCGTTTTGACCCCAATACGCCTCTGGAAGAAACCATGGGGGCGCTTCACACCGCTGTGCAACAGGGAAAGGCACTGTATGCGGGAATTTCCAGCTACGGCCCGGACGAAACCCGGGAGGCTGCCCGCATTCTCAAGGAACTGGGGACCCCCTGTGTCATCCATCAGCCTCGTTACTCCATGCTGGACCGATGGATTGAGGATGGACTGACCGATGCACTGGACGAGTGCGGAATGGGAAGCATCGTATTTTCTCCGCTGGCTCAAGGGCTGTTGACGAATAAGTATCTGAAGGGAATCCCGGAAGGTTCGCGTGCCAGCGATGCACACGGCTTTCTTCAAACCGGAGACCTGACCCCCAATCGCCTTGAGGCCATTCGTAAACTAAGTGAGATTGCAAAGGAGAGAGGACAATCGCTGGCGCAAATGGCGTTGATGTGGGCAGGGCGTTTACCCCAGGTGACTTCGGTGCTGGTAGGAGTACGTACTCCCGAGCAACTTGATAACAATCTGGCTGCACTCAAGAATCCGGATTTTACAGAGGAGGAATTGAAACGAATCGATGATGCGCTGGAAGGCGCTGAACAGTTTTAGGCCAAAAGCCAGGTTGTTTGTTCTATTCTGTTCGCCATTGGTCAATTTGTTGATAGGTAGGATTCCCGATCCCGCCACATGGTCATTTGGACCTGCCACTTGCTCATTCCCCATGGGATTGAATCAGGTGGAGGATTATTTTTGAATTGTAAATTTATGAACCCTGAAATCGAGCGAGACACAACTCTTTTGATTATCGTCTGACCCTTTTTTTCCTGTCCTTTGATCGCCTTCTCTTCAGGTCGTTTCGGGATATTCGTCCTGGGAGAAGGCTACTTGCTAACCACTATGCACATTCGACGAACACTCATATTGCTTCTTGGCTGCTACCTGATGGGGAGTTGCTGGGGAAATAGGCTGAGTGCAGCGGATGCAGATACGGTGATCGCTGGCATCGTGCTGGCAAACTGGCCGGGGCCGGATAGCCCCTACAAGCGGATTGAAATCCTGAATGACAAGGCCATGGACCTTCATGAGACCGAGTTTGAGGCAGCGGATAAACTGGCCCGTCTGGCTTATGAATGGGCAGCCCATTACCACTATCACGGACAGGTTGCTCAGGCCTACAAGGCATTGGGTTTGGTAGCATACTATTGGTCTGACCCCGCCGAATCAGAGTGCTACCAGCTCGCTGCCCTTGAGACCTATCGAGAGATCGGTGATAGCTTGGGGATGACGGCTGTTCTGAACAACATTGGCTTACTTTACAATGCTACCGGAAAATGCCAGCAGGCTTCGGAGGGATATGTAGAAGGATTGGAGATGTCAAGGGAACTCGGAGATACCGTTCGCCAGTTAATACTGGGGATAAACTACATTGAGTCCCTTGGGCTTTGTCGGCAACACCAACTCTCGGTAGAGGAGGCCCTTCGCCTACTTCCGGTTGCCATGGAAGCCGGTTACCTCAACCTCTGCGGCCATCTTTATGCGAAACTCGGCTTCGCCTACTACATGGTAGAAGAGGATAGTCTGGCCCTGGAGGCATTGTACGAGGGACTCTGGATATCTGACCAAACAGAAGACAAACATCTGGAAGGAGGCCTTCTCAATTCCCTGGGCCTGGTCTATCACGAATTGGGAGACTATTCGGCAGCGATTACCTACCTGCAGGAAAGCATCTGCATTGATGATTCGGTCCCAACCCAAACGACCCGGATGAGCTCTTATGTCAACCTGGGGCAGACGTTGACGGCTATGGGTAGGTATGAAGAAGCGCAGGAGTATTTTGACCAGGCCCTTGCCCACTATAGAGAAGAGGGCATGGCGACATATCTTCCTGAGACGCACCTGTCTCTGGCAAGGAATTATATGGGACTTAGGCAATGGAAGGATGCCGCAGAGCATTTTCAGGAATATTCCCAAACCCTGGACTCAGTAGCAAGTGAGGAGATTCAGGCAGAGGTGCGGGAACTAAACCAGCGCTACCAGACTGAAAAAATTGCACACAGGCTTACCCAGGTAGAGCTGGAAATGCGAACCCAGAGAAACCGGCTTATTACCCTCATTGCCCTCATGACGGGAGGATTTGTGGTGGTGTTAGGTACTTACCTGCTGGTTTTTTCTGTGATGAAGCGGAAGAAGGCAGAAGCGGAAAAGCGGCAGATAGAACTGGAATACATAGCCCTGCGTGCCCAGATGAATCCGCACTTCATTTTCAATGCCCTTAATTCGATTCAGGGATACTTCTCAGAGCATGACTTTGCCAGTGGCAACGAATACCTGGGGGCCTTCGGACAGTTGATGCGCAGTGTGCTGGAACAATCATCCCGGACCCATATTACCCTTCAGGAGGAACTGGAAACCCTGGAAGTATATCTTCAGCTTGAGCAGGTACGGCTAAAAAAGCAACTCTCATACTCCATCGGGATAGATCCCGAGCTGGATACCAGCATGTTTACCCTACCGCCACTTGTGTTGCAGCCCTTCATTGAAAATGCCATTTGGCACGGCATTGCACCTAAAAAAGGAGCGGGGCATATTCTCATCCAGGTAGTTGAAAATGGCGATTTGCTACAGATCATCATCGAGGACGATGGCATCGGGATCGAGGCGTCTTCTCAAAAGAAAAAGCAGCCCCAGCATGTGTCTAGGGGGATCCAGATAACCGAGGAGCGCCTGGGCCCTGATGGAAACCTGGAAATCGAAAGTCTCACCGACGCATCAGGCAGTTCGCTTGGTACCCGTGTAACCCTTAGCATTCCCCAGCACTATGATTAATACGCTCATCATTGACGACGAAGAGCAGGCCCGAAAGGTCATGCGCAACCTGGTGGAGTCCGAATACGATGACTTGAAAATCGTCGGGGAAGGGGATGACATCTCGTCTGGCATCGAGGCCATACGACAACATAGCCCTGACCTGGTCTTTCTCGATATACAGCTGAAAAGTGGTACCGGGTTCGAACTGCTCAGTCGCCTTGAAAAACCAGATTTTGAGGTGGTGTTTGTGACGGCTTACGACAGCTATGCCCTGACGGCGTTTCAATTTTCGGCGTTTGGCTACCTGCTCAAACCCGTTCGTCCGAGCGAACTTCGCAAAGTCATGGCCAAGCTAAGGGAGCAGATGCAACTGCGTGAGCAGGCCCGGAATGAGCGAATCAAGATCCTGGTAGAGAGCTATGAAGACCAGGGGAAAGTACAGAAATTGATCGTTCAGAATATGCAGGGCTTTCAGGTGTTGCCCCTGCATGAGATCCTGTATGTGCAAGCCGAAGGAAACTATTCCTGGTTTCACCTGACCAATGGCGAGCAGATTCTCGTCAGCAAGACGCTGAAGGATTATGAGCAGTTATTAGCCGACTTCGGATTTTATCGCATTCACCAGTCAAACCTCGTCAACTTGCGCTACATCAAGCGTTACCTGAAAGGTGAGGGGGGGAGTGTCGTGATGACAAATGATGATGAACTGACAGTTTCGCGCCGGAAGAAGGCTGGATTTTTGAAAAAGTTTTTAGGATGAGAAGAGAGACCGCTGCGCTGTCAGATCGGCTATCGCCTGTCAGAGGTCAGACAAAAAAGAAGGGACTTTTCGTAACCTTGTTTTGCTGAGGGCAGTACCACTCTGACCTCTGACCTCTGACCTCTGACCTCTGACCTCTGACCTCTGACCTCTGGCCTCTGACTTCCTGTTGAACGAAGTGAAATCCCGAGCATCGGGAACTTCTGACTTTTGATACAACGATAACCTCTTTTATCTAAACCGATGTATTCGAACCCTAAGCTAATGGCAGGCATTCGCCTGTTTACCCAACCCTTATTGCCCTTGCTTTTCCTTGTTCAATCGTTGACCACCACCGCTCAGGGGGTGGCCATCAATCAGACTGGTGCATCGCCAGACCCCAGTGCTGTGCTCGATGTAAGTGCCTCCAATCAGGGCTTCTTGATGCCCAGAATGAGCACCCTCGACCGGACCTACAACGTCAGCAGCCCCGCCGAAGGACTGATGGTTTATGACAATGACACCCGAAGTCCCTGGATGTTTAGTGGAGGGGCCTGGCAGGAACTTGTTCCGACTCCGGAAGGGTCTCTCGTCTGGCGGACCAGTCGCAATGATGTAGCCATGCAGCGAGCGGGGTACAGCTTTATGGGAGAGCAGACCCTGAGCAATAATGGAGGATTGCGGGATTGGATTCAGCCCGCGCCCTCGACGACCAATGCCCCAGGAGCCCGCACTCAGAGCATAGCCCTTTGGACTGGAACCGAAATGCTGGTATGGGGAGGATTTGACAATTCGTTCACCCACCAGGATGACGGAGGTCGCTATAACCCAGTCTCAGATACCTGGATGACCATGTCGGGAGCAGGAGCCCCTTCCGGGATAACAGGGTATAGCTGGGTATCAGGTGGAGGAGAGCTTTTCCTCTGGGGCGGATCTTCTGGATTCTTTAACCCGGTACAGGATGGCTATCGCTATGATTGGGTTGCCGACACCTGGTCCAGTATGAGCATGGCAGGGGCACCATCAGCCCGTACGGGGGCCGCTATGGCATGGACAGGCAGCAAGGTATTTGTCTGGGGGGGAATTACTCCCCAGTTCTTTGGTGGAACCCTGCACCAGGATGGCTTTCTCTATGACCCTGCTACCGATAGTTGGGCGACCATCAGTACAACCAATGCACCCAGCCCTCGTCAGGTCGCCGATGTCCATTATATCGGAGGCAAAGTGTATGTCTGGGGTGGGCAGGATGAGTTCAATTCTCCAATAAACGATGGGGCTGTGTACGATGTGGCCACCGACACCTGGTCCCCGATTTCTGCTACCAACTCACCCTCCAGTCCGAGTAATTTCCGGACATCATTGGGGGTTGGTACCCGGATTTTCTTCTTTTTTGGAGACGAAGGCTTCCTTTATGACACCGATACAGATACCTGGACACAGATTTCGGATGTAGGTGCTCCACAGGATCGCACTGAATATTCGGCTGTTTGGGATGGTGGAAACGAAGTCATCATCTGGGGAGGGCGTGCCGGAGGCAGCTACTTTAGCAACGGAACAGTCTATCACCTCGATACCGACACCTGGGCCAATTTCTCTCTGGCAAACGAACCTATGGCGCGTCGCAATCACGCTGCGGTTTGGACAGGTGCCGATATGCTGATTTTTGGGGGTGCTGACGGCAGCAATGTCTATCAGGAGCCGGGGAAACTCGGTGTGCCTACTGACTTTACCTACTACGTTTACCGCAAATTCTAATCCCATGCGAAGCTTAATCATAGCCTTTTTGTTTGCCTGGGGAAATCTTCTGTCGGCACAAACCACTCTCTACATCGCTCCAGGAAGTCAGCTTGTCTCCGATGGGAATGTACAATTTGTGCTGGAGGAAACAGATTGGAAACAGGATGGATCCTTTGTGCCAGGTCAGAGCCGGGTGGTCTTCCGGAGTGATCAAGCTGTGGAGCAGGTACTGGGAAGTAGCTCTCCAGCATTCTTCGACATGGAACTGGATTTTGTGTCAGGGGAACTTGAACTATTACAAACCATAGACCTTGGAGGCGCACTCATTTTTACCCAGGGAGACCTCGACCTGCATGGTGAGTCCATCAACATGGGAGCCCTTGCCAGTCTCCTGCAGGAAGCTGACAATCGGCGGGTATATGACAGTCAGGGGGGTGGGACCCTTTCGATTACCGTTTCATTAAATGCTCCCACCCAGAATCCGGGCAACCTCGGACTGACCATCAGCAGCAATGCGAACCTGGGGAGTACAGTCGTCACCCGTGGGCATGATGCCCAGACGCTGAATGGCAATGCTGGGATTCAACGCTACTATGATGTTGCGCCAGCGACCAATACAGCGCTCAATGCGACCATTTCCCTTACCTATTTCGATAATGAACTCAACGGGGTTTCAGAAAGTGATTTTGACCTGTTTCGGAGTACCGACGGAGGGAGTACCTGGATTCCCTTTGCTGCTTCACAGCACTTTTCTGCTGCGAATCGGGTCGAACTGACGGGAATCAATGAGATGGGGCGATTTAGCACTACGACAACTGGCGCATTCCCTGTTACCTGGCTAGCCTTTGATGCCCGCTGGAGAAACCAGCAGGCCCGAAGAGTGGCTGCACTTGAGTGGGTAACCGGACAGGAATTTAATAGCGACTATTTTGTGGTTTGGCGTAAGATTGAGGGGTTCACCTCAGGCTGGGAAGCTCTGGGTCAGGTAGATGCAGCTGGTTTCAGCGATGAAGAGCAGCATTATGAGTTTGTAGATGGGGATATCGGAAGGGGAGATGCGATCCTTTATCAATATCGGCTGGAGCAATTTGACCTGGATGGCAGCAGCCAAATGAGTCAGGTTGTGAGCTTGAGAGTAGAGCAACACCTGGATTATCAGTTTCAGGCCTATCCCAACCCGGCCCGTGACCATGTGAACCTTTTAGCCCAACTACCAGATAAAGATTTTGCTCGTTCTTTACACCTGCTATCGGCGCAGGGACAAATGGTCTATGAGAAACAGTTTGATTTCACTGGGAATGTGGATGAGGCTGTTTCGGTCGACCATTTACCTGAAGGGGTATATTTCCTTGTGCTAAGGACTGCTCAGGAGCAGACCCTGCGACGAAGCATCCTGATTCTCCACTAGGTTTTCGCTAATACCTGGGGGTAATCATACTTTCATTTCTGGCCAGATGCCTTCACGGGTGTCTGGTTTTGTTTGTTGGAGGGTGAACTCTCTTTTTAGCAAATGGACAGAAAGGAATGGGTATATGGTATATGGTATGCGGTATAAGGTAAGGCATCTAGTGCCTGTGGAATCAAGTAATTGAACATTCGTAATTCGCATAAAATATTCACCAGCAACACTTTCAATCACAAGTCACCGTTGACGAATTACGAATTACGAATTCTTCCCACTAGCCATTAGTTTCGCGGTTCAAAGTTCCCATGTTGCTGACCGTCCGTTTTCAATTGCGCCTGGCGTCAGAGACGCTTTGACTTGACGTTTCGCTTCAGAGAAGCTCACGAGCGGCACTGCTAAAGCAGTGCTTGAGGCCATAACCATCCCCAGGATGGCGCTGGTGAGAGCCTGTGCTGAACGAAGTGAAGTACCTAGAGCCGACACCTGATGTCTTCTTGTCTCCGACTTTACCATATTGAGCGCCATTAGAGGCGGCTTGCCGACGCTCAATTCCGAAATAGTAAAGTTGACCTAGCCCCGCGGAGCCAAGTAGTGGCTACTGGCCTTGAATTGAGTGCATATCTTGGCTAGAGTAAAGTATGCTTAACATTCAAATAGGCATGATGAAGCTCTCTCAAGCCCTTGTTATAGGTCGAAACTAATGACTAGCCTGTGAAAAGATGATCGGTATGTGGCTTTGGCCTGAGGGGCATAGCAGTGGTTTTTACCCTACTTCTGCCTTGCGATCGAGGATTGTTTGTCCCCAGGTTCGCAGGGTGTTCTCCAGATCGGTTAATTGGAAAGGTTTGGAGATATAGTCGTCCATTCCTGCATCAAGGTACTGCTCACGAACCCCTGACATGGCATTGGCGGTCATGGCGACGATGATGGGCCGGTATGGCTTTTCCATGAAAAACTCTGTGATATGCTGGGTGGCGGTCAATCCGTCCATTTCCGGCATTTGAATGTCCATGAATATCAGGTCGTATTTTTCCGACTTCGCTTCTTCAACAGCGGCTTTTCCGTCTTCTACGATGTGAGGTTCGTAGCCCATTTTGTCGAGGATTCCCTCGATCACCGTCTGGTTAACGATGTTGTCTTCTGCCACCATGATCCGTAGCGGGAAGCTCTTGGACAGCTCTGCGTCAAACTGGAAGTCTTTGACTCTGGCATTTTTGTCGTTTTCGGCTTCACCATCAACCTCTGCGTCAATAAAGAAGATGAACTTGGACCCTCTGCCCAGCTGGCTTTGAACCCGTATTTGTCCTCCCATTAGTTCGACCAGGCGTTTTGAGATGGCGAGGCCCAGTCCTACTCCTCCAAACTTCCGGGAAACAGAGTTGTCTACCTGCTGGAAGGAGTCAAAAATGGATTGGAGCTTCTCGCCGGGTATGCCTATCCCGGTATCCTGTACTGAGAATTCGATCTGGCAACTCTCGAGATGCTGCAGGTTCACGCCTTTGGGAGCTAATAGCCTGGCGGATAGCCGAATAGAACCTTCGGATGTGAACTTTAGGGCATTACTGACCAGGTTAACCATGACCTGCCGGAGGCGTGTTGGATCGGTCATGACGTGGGTGGGCACATCATCCTGAATGGAATAAGTCAGGTTCAGATTTTTGGTTTGAGCGTTGGTGGAGAAAAGTGATACGACCTCCTCCATTAGGGCTTCGACTTTGGTCGAGCGGACCTCCAACTCCAGTTTTCCTGCCTCTACCCGCGAATAATCAAGGATGTCATTGAGGATGCTGAGCAGGTTCTGGCTACTTGAAGAAATTGTCTGGACGTATTGGGTTTGCTTGGGGTTGAGGGGGGTATCTCTCAGAAGGCTGGCCATGCCAATAATTCCGTTCATGGGAGTCCTGATTTCATGGCTCATGGTGGCCAGGAAGTTTGACTTGGCAACGGAGGCAGCTTCCGCCTGCCGCTTTGCCTCCTCCAGTCGCTGGTTGATTTTGTGCAACTGGCGATTCTGGGTATTGATCACCTTGTTCTGAAACGCCAATTGATCGTTAACCTTTTGCTTTGCCGTTGTCTGTCGATACAGTACGACCACAAGGGCGATGATCATGGCGAGGAAAATCAGGCCCGTGTAGATCAGGATGTTTTTTCGTGCAAGTTGGCTATCGAATTCAGTCCTGTTTCGTTCATTTATGGCGTTATTTCTCTCTGCCTGAACCTGGATTAGCTGCTGCGTTACGTCAAGTAATTCGGCATTTTTTTGCTCCTGTGTGAGGGATTTGTTGAGCTCAATATAGTCCTGGAGGTATTGGTAGCCTTTCTCGGTGCTATCGAGTTTCTCATAGGTGTCGGCAAGCAATTTGAAGGTAGCCCTTCGCACCGTATCAATAATCATCCTATCCTGGCTACCTTGTGGGCCTGCGATCAGTCGGGAGTAGAGGTTGTTGTTTGTCAGCAAAATGGATCTGGCACTGCTATAATCGTTTTGCTGGAAGTAGGCCAGTCCCATCCCATAAAGCGTCGCCATACTGGTATCCCCAATCACCGTTTGGTCCTCAAGGGAAAGCTTAAAGTGAAAAAGTGCTTCATCATAAAGCTGCTCGTACAGGTAGGTTTCAGCAATGAGGTTAAGTACAGGGGCACGCTCCCTGGGATCGTTCAGGTCGTCGAGGTAGGTAAGTGCTTCGTCAAAATAGTTGTCTCTGGCCCTGGTATATTCTCCTAGCTGGAATAGATATATTTCTCCGATAGCCTTTAACTGTTGGGCTGCTTCCTCTACATTTTTTTGCCCATTGTGCAATTCCAGGGATCGTTCATGATAGGAGATAGCCTTTTGTGGCTGGCCAATATTCGCAAAGTGGTCCCCCATTTGCGCATAGGTAATCGCCTGAAGAATAGTGTCCCTGCTTCTAATGGCGAGCGACTCGCTGCGCCGAAGGTGGTCAAAGGCGGCAATGGTGTCACGCTGGGCAAGTACAATGGTGGCCAGCTGGTTATTTATTTCTATCAGGCTGCTGGTGTCCTTGG
This sequence comes from uncultured Bacteroidia bacterium, assembly GCA_964343195.1. GTDB lineage: Bacteria > Bacteroidota > Bacteroidia > J057 > J057 > CAYVAP01. Next base: position 51,593 of record CAYFIR010000025.1, read on the forward strand.
CAACCTCGGAGTACAGGAGAGCCGCATCACTATAGGTCTTGGCTTTTGTGTATTCCCTGGCTTCCAGGCATGCGGCGATGAGGGACCTGAGAGATTTTCGTGTCTCTGCGGTGGAGGCGAAGCCTCTGCTTTGCAGGTAGGCTGCTTCGTATTCAGCTATGGCTGCGGTAAAATCGTTTGAAACTCTATATAGGTGGCCCAGGTCACGATGTGCGGCGGGCTCATACTCCAGGTAGCTATGGGACTTCACCCTTTCAAGTTGCAGCTGGGCTACCTGGGTGGCAGTTGCGGGGTCAGCTTTCAGAATTATTTTCTGAAAAATACCAACCTGCTCTTCAATTTCAAGAGATTCTGTTTTTGCCTTTAGGCTGTCAAGGTCAAGATTTTTTCGGGTCTGTGCCATTGAAAGAGTCAGGCACAGACTTCCCCATAGAAGGTATAATAAGGGGTATAAAATTAATCTTGAAGATAGGTTCATGTGTAAGGCAAGGATGTTCTATGTAGGGCTAATTACGCTTTTTCCCTACTTTATCCCAAGTCAATTAATCCAGAACTCCAATTTTTGCCCTACGAAAAGATGGACCTATTCTTCCACAACGGGATTGGGATTCTTGATCTTGTCCTCTGGGCCGACTCCTTCCAGTACTTCAACAAATATGCCATCGGACAAACCGGTTTTGACCACTCGTTTTTCATACTGCTGGTTGCCGGTTTGTACCTCTACAAACGTGCTATCCCCGCTAAACTGTAGCAGCGCCTCTGAAATACTCAGCACCTGCTCACGCAGGTCCAGTACAACGTCAGCATTCGCGCTGTAGTTGGCACGGATGAACTGTCCCTCACGGAGTTTGACGGCAGCTCGAATTTCAAACTGGATGGCTCCATTTTCCTCGACACCTTTTGGCGCAATGTGCTCAAGGACTGCATCGAACGTCTCGGTTTCAATGGCGCCGATGGTCAGCAGGAGGTCCATGCCGGTTCGCAGCTTGCCAACTTCCGATTCATCGACTTTTCCTTCGAATATCATTTCGGTCATATCGGCTACGACCGCGATGGAGGTACCCTCGTTGAATGTGTTGGCCTCGATGACAGAGTTTCCTTCCTCGACCGGTACATCGAGGACCATTCCTGGAATGGTGGCCCGGACATTGGTATTGGTATTGGCGCCGCTACGGGAAGTGGTTCCTTTTTTGATGAGGTCAAGGTTGTCCTGCGCGGCGGCCAGTTCTTCCTGTGCGTTTAGGTAGCTAAGTTCTATTTCCCGGAATGAGGCATCTGCAATGACGCCTTCCTTTAACAGGGGTTCGTTTCGTTCATATTCCCGCTTGGCGTTTTCCAGCATGATCCTGGCCCGGCGCAGTCGGTTCTCTGCATTATTGAGGTTCACCATGTCCGGGATGATCTCGATACTCGCGACCAGATCGCCACGTTTAACTTCGTCTCCAGCTTCTACGAAGAGCTTGCTGATGATACCCGATACCTGTGGCTTGATATCTACTTCCTTGCGAGGAACTACTGACCCGGTAGCTACGGTTTTTTGAACAATATCACGACGTTCTGGAGATTCAGTCTTATAAGTGACAGGGGCCTCCTCATTCTGATTGTAGAGGAAGTATCCAGTTCCAGCCATGAAAATGACGATGACTACCAGGATAATAATAACGCCAATTCGTTTCATAAGAGATGTGGTGTGTTGGGGGAGTTTGTGAGTAGTGTTATTGGGGATTATTCAGCTCGCAGGGCGTCGACAGGTCGTATGCGAATGGCTCGACGGGCAGGTATAAGTCCGGCAAATATACCAGAAATGATCAATACGATGAGGGCTACAGCAGCCAGTTCGAATTCCACACCCGGACTGCCAAACATGCCCGTGTCCATGTTGAAGTTATCCATGGCCCAGCTAATGAGTTTGAGGAGCCCTATTCCAAATACCAGGCCCCCATAGCCTGCCAGCAGGGTGAGGGAGACGGACTCCAGGATGATTTGTCGCATGATCTGCCACGGCTTGGCCCCCAGGGCGCGCCGCACCCCGATTTCTTTGGTACGCTCCTTTACGATGACCAGCATGATGTTGCTGACCCCTACGGCTCCTGCCAGGAGGGTGAGCAGTCCTACGAGCCAACTGATGAATTTGATCCCGATAAAGACATTCTGTATGCGCATGAAGGATTCCTGAAGATTCCAGTGGCCCAGGGCACGTTCGTCTTCCGGATGCACCTGATGTCGGGCTTTCAGGATCGAAATGGCTTTATCCTCAGTCTCGGACGCCGGGATATGAGGTTTGGATGTAATCGCCATCCAGCTGACGGTAGTGCCAAAGTTATAGGCTCGGTTAAAGGTGGTGAACGGCAGATAGATGTGCTCTTCTGCCTCTGAAGCTCTGTCCCCGTCGGCTTTTTTCCTGAAGACTCCTACCACCTGAAAGGCTACTCCGGATACCCTGATAAATTCTCCTATGGGATCTTCTCCCGCTTCAAACAGGAGTTCCACTACCCGCCTGCCAATCACCGCCACCTTGCGGTTGTCTTCCAGGTCTCTGGGATTGATAAATCGCCCATCAGCTATGATCAAGCCTTCGATTTCCTTGATTGCGGGATAATCGCCACTGATGGCAAAGGTGCCGGATTTGGTGCCTCGCGATGCCATGTTGTTGCCCCTGAATCCCCCAAGCTGATTACGGGCTGCTATATATTCTGCTTCCGTGAGCCTTTCAACCAGAATTTCATAATCCTGCTGCGTAAGTCTGATCTGTCGCCCAGGCTGCATGCCTTTGTAAGGCATATTGGTACGCTGGGCCCAAACAAAGAAGCTATTGGTGGCGGAACCCTGAAATTCCTTGGTGGCTCCCTTTTGTAACCCATTTCCGGCTCCCATCATCAGAACCAGCATAAATATGCCCCAGAATACACCCAGAGCTGTAAGAAAAGTCCGCAAGGGATTTTTGGAAAGGGTGGCTGCAATTTCTTGCCATTGGTCAAGGTCAAACATCGGTGGCGGGGTTTGGTGCTATGGGTAAACTGATATCCTCAACTTACTTGATACGGGCATTTTACAATTGGTTGGGAGGCTTGCGACAAATCTGCAATCTTTACCAGACCAATGACCGAATATTATCGATGAACAATACCAGATCAACCAGGAATGGTGGGTGGGTTGAAAATATAGAGAAAGAAATTGAACTTGTGATCATCTGTTTTGAAATCATATGCCACGTATAATGACTTACTACTCGATTTTTACCCGAATTCTCATCCTGTTTTTGGCGCCATTCATGTTGCTCAATTCAGGCTACTCTCAATCTGAAACCTCTGCTCCCCCTTCCATAGGGTCTGAAGAGGTGGAAAGTAAGATTGATTCATTGCTAGAGCTGATGACCCTAGAAGAAAAAGTAGGGCAAATGAATCAGTTTAATGGTTCCTGGGATTTGACTGGCCCGGCTACCGGAGATAATGCTACCAAGCGTGAGCTTCTGGTGAGTGGACAGGTGGGTTCGATGCTCAACGTGATTACTACTGAGGCAACCCGTGAAGCCCAGCGTTTGGCGGTAGAGGAAACCCGTTTGGGGATTCCGCTGATTTTTGGATACGATGTCATCCATGGCTACAAAACCATGTTTCCGGTTCCGCTGGGAGAAGCTGCCAGCTGGGACCCCGGGTTGATGGAGCGCAGTGCCCGCATCGCTGCGATAGAAGCTTCGGCCTCGGGATTGCACTGGACTTTTGCTCCGATGGTGGACATTGCCCGGGATGCACGTTGGGGGCGGGTGATGGAAGGCGCTGGGGAGGATCCCTATCTGGGGTCGTTGGCGGCTGCAGCTCGGGTCAGAGGCTTTCAGGGCAGTGATCTGTCAGATGCCCGTACCATTGCCGCCTGTGCCAAGCATTTTGCGGGGTATGGATATGCTGAGGGTGGCCGGGATTACAACACAGTAGATGTAAGCACCACCACCCTTCGCAATGTGATTCTGCCCCCCTTTAAAGCGGCGGCCGATGCCGGGGTTGCCACGTTCATGAATGCCTTTAATATCGTGGATGGGATTCCCGCCACTGGGAACAGCTTTTTACAACGAGATATCCTGAAAGGAGAATGGGACTGGCAGGGGTTTGTCGTCTCTGACTGGGCCTCGGTTGCTGAAATGATCACCCATGGCGTCGCCCGTGACGAGAGCGAAGCGGCCTATCTGGCCGCCACTGCAGGGAGCGATATGGACATGGAGGGCTACTGCTATGTGCCGCATCTGGTTGGATTGGTAGAAAGTGGTGAGGTGGACGAAGCTGTGGTGGATGATGCGGTACGCCGTATTTTGAGAGTCAAATTCCAGCTCGGCCTTTTCGATGATCCCTATCGCTATTGTGATGCAGAACGGGAAGCCAGTGAGCTCCTCACGGCAGAACACCTGGCCGAAGCTCGTATAGCGGCAGCCAGGTCCTGTGTGCTGCTGAAAAACGAAGGCAACCTTCTGCCCCTGAATGAGGACATGAAAACCATCGCGGTCATTGGTCCGCTGGCTGACGATAAGGATGCCCCTTTAGGAAACTGGAGAGCTCAGGCCGAAACTGGTTCTGCGGTCTCTCTCCTGGGGGGAATTCAGGCACAGGTCGGATCAGATGTGGAGGTGAGATATGCCAAAGGGGTTGACCTCGCCATTGGCACCAGGAATTTTGCCCTGGAGGTTCAGATCAATGAAACGGACTCTTCAGGATTTGAGGAAGCGGTAGCCGTTGCCAGGGGGGCTGATGTTGTCGTGATGGCGTTAGGGGAAGATTTTCTTCAATCCGGCGAAGCCCGGAGCCGGACAGAATTGGACCTGCCAGGCCTGCAGCTGCAACTGTTAGAACGCATTCAGGCGGTTAATCCGAATATTGTCCTTGTACTGATGAACGGTCGTCCTCTGGCCCTGACCGAGGTGGAGCCGCTGGTGCCAGCTATGCTCGAAGGTTGGTTTGGTGGATCTGAGGCTGGGAACGGGCTGGCAGACGTGTTGTTTGGGGAGGTGAACCCTTCCGGCAAACTTCCCATTTCTTTTCCCCGCTCTGTCGGTCAGGTGCCCATGACCTATGCCCGACACAGCACCGGCAGGCCAGTTCAAACCGGGGGACTTGTATTCTGGTCTCATTACATCGATGAATCAAACGAGCCACTTTATCCCTTCGGATTTGGGCTGAGTTATACCCGGTTTGGCTACAGTGACCTGACTTTGGACAGCGAAAGTTTTGAAGCAGGCGAATCGCTTAGGGTCTCTGTTCAGGTGACCAATGAGGGCAAGCGCAGCGGGGAGGAAGTGGTTCAGCTGTATATCCACGATATGTTTGGCAGCCGCAGCCGCCCTGACAAGGAGCTGAAAGGATTCGAAAAAATCTCACTGGAGCCTGGCGAAACCCAGACTGTGGAATTTGAAATCAATGTCGAGGACCTGGCATATTTTACCGCCCGAAACCAGTACGAAGCAGAGCCTGGAAAATTCGAAGTATTTGTTGGGAGTAGCTCCCGCGAAGAAGATTTGCTCAAAGCTACCTTTGAGTTGAGGGACTAACACCACTTCCGGATAGTGAAGTTATATTGGCCTCGGCCTTCAGGGTCATTATCTTGGAGGTCGAGGTTCAAATTTTTCACCCCTATGATCAACTACAACGGAAAAAACTGGATGGAGGCCGTCCGGCATTTCAAAACCAGTTATGTAATACGTCGCACGCTGCGCATGACCCTATGGATAGGTGGGTACACGGCAGTCATAGTCGCATGCGAAATGTTTTTGCAGAATCACCCTGAACTGGTAGCACTGGACCTGCATGTACCGCAGCTGGTTCCGGGGGTGTTTTCACTGCTGGGCATACTGCTGTCTCTGCTGTTGGTTTTTCGGACCAATACGGCCTATGACCGGTGGTGGGAAGGTCGGAAACAATGGGGCGCCCTGATAAATCACACGCGGGGATTGGCCGTACTATGGAACGGCATGTTGGGCAAAAAAGCTGATGCCAACCGACAGTTCTGGGCGAAATCCATCAGCGGGTATGTGTTGGCTTTGAGTGAGCATCTGCGTGACCATGCGGACCATTCTCAAATTGGAGCCTATACTGATGAAAGGGTGGAGCAATATTCCAGGGTGAGTCATGTACCCAACAAGATCGTCAACGACATGTATGCACGCACTGAAGCCCTCTATAAGGAAGGTTTTATCGACGGATTTCAGCTTAACCAGGTGCAAAAGGAAATACAGGAGTTTTTGAATATTCAGGGAGCATGTGAGCGGATCAAAGCCACGCCGATCCCTTTTGCCCATAACTTTTTCATCAAGGTGTTTGTGCTGGCATATTGCGCCCTGCTGCCATTCGTGCTGGTGCCGCTGATTGGCTGGGCAGCAGTGCTGCTGTGTATGTTTGTAGCTTATGCCCTTGTGGGGATCGAGTTTATCGGGGTCGAAATTGAAGAACCCTTTGGACTGGACTGCAATGATTTGCCGACTCATAACCTCGCTCGAAAAATTGAAACAAACGTTCACGAAATTCTCGACGTAGAGCTTGTTCAATCCGACCCGGAGGTGAAGGTAAGTTACCTGGTGATCTCCTGACATGCTAGACCAGCCTGGTGAAAAATAACGTCAGTTTCTGGTTTTATTTCTCATAAGCGACTGGTTACCAGTGTAGTGTCGCCTTCAGCGGGACCTCCTTTCTTTCATAGCTCCGCAAATGGATTTTTAATATTCGGCGTGTTTTCAAGTGCTATGTCGCCTTCAGCGGGACCTACCTTTTTTCAAAAAAAGGTAGGCTAAAAAACT
>CAYFIR010000026.1:0-57609 GCA_964343195.1 uncultured Bacteroidia bacterium
AGTCAAAAAATCCTGCGTTTGACCTCGAAACACCAAAACCCAAACAGCCTCTTAGCCGAAGGTAGCGGATTCGGTCACCCACGGATTCGGCGGCTCATCAATCTCGGCATTCCCACGCAATGAAAATCCTGATCATTCAAACGGCATTCCTGGGCGACGTGGTGCTGGCTACGCCCCTGATTGAAAAACTGAAGGCCCGATTTCAGGATTGCGAACTGGACCTGATGGTCAGAAAGGGCAATGAGGGAATCCTGAAGGACCACCCGAAACTGAGGAGAGTCCTGACATTCGACAAAAAACAGAAGTATAACGAGCTGTTTCGCCTGATCCGCGAACTGCGAAAGCAGCGCTATGACTACGTGATCAATGTCCAGCGGTTCTTTTCGTCAGGGTTGCTGACGGTGCTGTCAGGGGGGAAGGTGAAGATTGGCTTTGACAAAAACCCCCTGTCTTTTTTTTACAGCATTCGCAGGCCTCACCACATCTCCACCGAAAGCGCTCTCCACGAAGTCGAGCGAAACATCTCGCTGCTGGAGGGGCTGACAGACCTGGAACCTTGTCGCCCGAAGTTGTACCCTTCGAGCCAGGAAGAACAGGCAGTCCCGCGAAACTATGAGTACGTCTGCATCGCTCCCACTTCACGGTGGTTTACCAAGCAGTTTCCCCTTGAGAAATGGTGTGAGCTGATCAAAAAGCTTCCAGCAACCTGTCGGGTTCACCTGATTGGCGGGCCGGATGATGTCGAAATTTGTGAGCAGATCCGAGCCGCGACTGACCCGGATCGGGTAGTGGTCTCGGCGGGCAAACTCAGCCTGCTGGCATCAGTGGCCCTGATCAAACATGCCCAGGTCACCTTCACCAACGACTCCGCCCCTTTGCACTTCGCCTCAGCGGTCAATGCCCCTGTCGTGGGGATATTCTGCTCTACTGTCCCGGAGTTTGGCTTTGGGCCCCTCTCAGAGCGGTCAGTCGTGGTCGAGACCAGCCATGACCTGGATTGCCGTCCCTGTGGACTGCATGGCAAAAAGGCCTGCCCTGAAGGCCACTTTAAGTGTGCAAGTATTGAAATTGAGGCGATTTTGGCGAAAGTAGATAGTCTGGCTCTTAGAGAAAACTGATATGGCTTCCCCAAGCGTAATGAAGAGACTCAGATTCTGTATCTATGTGGCCTTTCTATTGTTAGGTTGCGGAAAAGACAGGCTGACAAATGAGCCTGCTTCTTTAGAAGGCCTGTCGACCGCTGATTCTATCCCCAATGCCCCAGAGCCTTCTATGGTTATTGAATCTGGGGGCGAAGCTTCCAGTGGTACTGAACTTGGATCCTTGAGCCAGTTTGATACGATTAACCAAATAGTGCTGAAGAAACTCTACGAAGTCAGAATTTATACGGGGGGTATAAGGGATTCTCTTTATGTCTTCAATGGCGTCTTGACTTATGGATTTCGGGAAGATTGGGAACGATTATTTCCTGCAACTGCAGCTGAGTTTTTGGATGCCAAAGCAGTTTATCCGTCGGTTCAGGTTGATTCTGTTAATCTTCCGGTGAAGCGATCTGGGAGGCTGAATATTTCTTCCGGGATTGTATTTGAGGATGATTCAACGGAGGGAAACCTTCAAATTTATGATTCCTACGGGTTCGTTTTCGACCGAAAAATTCTTCTTGTCTCAAGAATGGGGCTGCATAAAAAGGACATTCTGGGAGTATCTCTTGACGCTGGAAAAATAGATACCCTGGTTGGAATACCGATTCAGTTTGGGAATAGGTTATTATCCTGTGATTTGGAACTCGCAACGGATTCCAAACATCAGATAGCAGTTTATCTTTTTGATGGGGAGAAGCTGAATTTGCTCAACAGTTTTTCTTTGGGTCAATATTTTGGCATTCGGCCTGAAGAAGCTTGGCTCCAAAACGATAGCGTTCTCATGGTCAGGGAGTTGGAGAGAGAACGGTATTGGAGGGTGCACTATCGATCATTGGGGATTGCGCACTAAAATGGGGAGATTCGAATTGATCCAACTCTGATCAATAATACTGAAAACCCGGATCGTCCTCGTAGGCGGTGCCAATGGCGCAAAGGTGATCCAGGGTATCGGCAAAAAGGTCAAACAGGTCGTGTAGCTGTTGCAGGTCGCTGATCAGGCCTGAAGTCTGGTAGTACAACTCGTTCACGTCATCGGGGAATTTGGGCTTTTGAAAGAGAGGAGCTTCCCTTTTGAGCTCAAGCAGGATCTGCGGCTGATAGCTGATGAGCTGCCTGATGTGTGGATTGGCGAACATCATCTCCAGCTTCCGTTGGTCGCTGCCCTGAATGACAAAGTCCCGATCAAATTCCGGGTAGCCGACTACCATGTCCTTCAAGCCAAGGGCTTTGCCGATGCGGTGCCCTACATGTTCACGGAAGATTTTGAAGGTAAAGTCGTCCCGGTTGACATAGGGTGCCCGAATCCGGGTAAAGGTCATCTTGTCCACCATGAAAAAATCCAGGGTGATCATCCAGTCACCATGGTAGGCTTCGACCCGGTCGGGCTTGAACATCCTGCCCCGCACAAAATAGCCATCGAGCTGATGGGCGAGTTGTTGCCAGATTTCGCGTCGGTGTCTTCCAAACAGGTCGATTTTTGCCATAAGGGGCGAGTTGGATGTGATGGGCTTCAACTTAGCCATTATTGGAAAAAATCACGCTATACTTTCCATGCGAATAGCATGGTCGAAAGAGCTAAAGGCAACCAGTATCAGCGGAAATGAGCCCCCGGCAGGCGGATAATAACTTCACCCGAAAAACCAGCAACCTCCATCAGATTTGTGAGTATTGAAGAGGAAAGCCTCATCACTCATGAGAAAATCTCTACTTTTCTTTTCCCTGCTGCTGCCCTTTGTTCCCCTAATAGCCCAGCACCCCTGCTACATCGGTGCTCCCAGCGGCCTCAACATCCGCAGTGGCCCCAGCCTCGACAGCGAAGTCGTAGCCAGACTCCCCTACGGACGCTGGGTTCAGGTGCTCGACACGACGGAGTACGAGCTGACGCTGCGTGACGAAGGCAGGCTGATCACGGGCCACTGGCTCAAGGTCAGCTTTCCGCCCTACCTGGAGGCCGATCGCAGCGAAGACATTGAAGGCTATGCCTTCGGCCCCTTTTTGACGCAGGAGATAGAGCGGATTCCCCCGCATACCCTGTTGTACGCCTGGGAAGTCTGGCGTTTGCGCCCCCTCGGCGATCAGACCGCCGAATACCGCTACGAGATCAACTGGACGCCTCCCTATTCTTCCCATCGTCAGGCTCGTACCCGCCTGCTTCCGGCATACTTTGATCCCCTGCTGACTGCGCCCACTCTGGTAACGACGCCCTACCGAGATCGGCAGGAGCAGGAAATTTCGCCTGAAGCCCTGTACGATACCATTCAGTCTTACCTACAGTTCGAGCTGATCTCCGATGCCCGCGCCGCCCAACTGCGCAGCCGCAGCATCCGCAATCCCTACGCCATCGACCCGACGCCTCGACAGAGGGACCTGAAGCCCGATAGCTGGCAAGGCGATTTTCTGCTGCCGATTGCCAGCGGTGAGGACTCCATCCGCATCACGGACTACGATGGCGAAGGCTACATCAACAAGCGCTTCGTTGGCACCCTGCACAAGTTGGGACAGTACGTGGTCAATGAGTCCTACGAAGAACCAAGCCATGTCTTCTACGACGAAGAGACCGGGGAGCGAAAGCAATTTAGCATGGGTTATCCCCTCATCTCCCCGGACGGAAAATGCGTCCTCGACCTCTATCCGGCCTTCATGGAATATGGATGCATCCTGCACCTTCGCAGCCTGGATGCAGCCCTTGAACCCTTAGAAACTTTACGCATACACTTTCGCACCTGGGTGCCACGGGTGGTACCCGGCTCCTTCTTCTGGCTGTCTGACCGGGAACTCTGCGTACAGGTCGCTCCCGCTTCGCAGACCGAGACGTCTCGCAGCATGCGCGACATCCTGGGGCCGTTGCCACCAGAGGACCATCAGTGGATGTATGTGAGGATTAAGTAGGGGCGTAGTTCGGAGTTCGTCAAGCGTTCTGGTATTTCAGCCTGGAGGTTTCGCCCTTATACCCCTCCCTCTATACCTTCATTTCCTCCATACCTTCCCCAACCCCCTCCTGGGGCTGCAGTTCCACACGGGTGCGAGGCAGGCTTTCGGGATATTCTTCGCGGATGAATTTGATCATGGCCTCGCGGATGTCACAGCGCAGGTCAAAGGCCTGAGGCGCATTTCGGGCACCCATCAGCAGGCGGGTTTCTACGACGTCGGCCTTGCAGTCGGTGACCTGCACGGCTTTTATTTTTTGGTCCCACAGGGGATGCTTTTCCAGCAGTTCGGCGAGCTTGGGGCGAAAGGCTTCTACTGGCATCTGGTAGTCGGTGTAGATATAGACCACGCCGATCAGGTCGGCTGAGGTACGGGTCCAGTTCTGAAAGGGCTTTTCGATGAAATAATTGAGCGGCAGGACCAGGCGGCGCTTGTCCCAGATGCGGACCACCACGTAGGTCAGGGTGATCTCTTCGACCTGTCCCCATTCGCCTTCCACAATTATGGCATCATCCAACCGCATGGGCTGGGTAAAGGCTATCTGGAAACCCGCCAGGAGATTGGCCAGGGACTTCTGCGCTGCAAAACCGATGATGATACCGGCGACCCCCGCCGAGGTGAGCAGCCCCGTCCCCAGGGCGCGGACGCTCTCAAATTGCATCAGGACGATGGCGGCAGTGAGCACAAAGACCACTACGGTCACCAGCCGCTTGATGAACTGAAGCTGGGTAATAATTTTTCGGCTGTGGAGGTTGTCCTCCTGGTTCAGGTCATACTGCCTTCGCACGAGGGCACCGATGACATCTGTGCTCTGGATAAGTGTCCAGGCGATGACCACATAAAACAGGATTTTGAGGGTCAAAACGAGCCACCCCAGATTTTCCTGCTCGCTGGCCAGCCCGCTGGCGACAATCAGCGCCAGTGTGACGGGAAGCAACCAGGAAAGGGGCCTTTGAAGGTGCCTTTGTATAGCAGGTGCCCACTCAGATTTGCCTTTTTTGACCGAAAATCCAATGATGAGTCGGATCAGGCGGCTGAGCAGAAACCCGGTTACAAAAGCAGCCGCCAGTAGGATAATACCTGGCCAGGGTTTGCCTATGTCCAGCCAGTCGGCTAGCTGTTGGGTAATGGAAGTCAGAAATATCATTCAGGTAAAGTGGTGTGTGGTTGAAGATTGGTCGTTGTACTAATTTCAAATCCGTTTCCAGGGCAAATGTTATCGGCTTTTTGGCTCGGGAGAATGTGCTGCTTGGAAAACCCTGCCGTCCAGTGTAGTTTTTGGCACCGATTCAACTCACTTTCACCCATGCACCTCACCGCCCTCTACCAATATCCCATCAAGTCCCTCGGGGGCATCGCCCTGCAACGTGCCCGGGTCAGCCCCTTCGGTCTGGAACATGACCGCCGCTGGATGCTGGTCCAGCCCGACGGGACTTTTATCACCGCCCGGAAGTTCCCTCAGATGCTGTTGCTTCAGCCCGAATGGCGAGGGGATCAGCTGTATGTTTTTCATTCGCAGAAAGACATCCCACCGCTGGAGATTCCCATGGAGCCAGGCGGACCAGATATGTCGGTTGTCATCTGGGATGACACTGTCAGAGCGGTAAGAGTGGGGGCAGAAGCAGACGCCTGGTTTAGCGAGCAGTTGGGGATGGACTGTCACCTGGTGTACCTGCCCGATGATTCTTTCCGTCCCGTGGACCCCAGGTATGCTCGGGAAACTGAAGGAGTTAGCTTCGCAGATGGCTATCCCTATCTGATAATTGGCGAATCTTCTTTAGCCGACCTTAATTCCCGATTACCTGAGCCTGTCGGCATGGACCGCTTTCGTCCCAATATGGTCTTCTCCGGTGCGGAAGCCTTCGCAGAAGACGGATGGAAGAAAATCAACATCGGCCCGATCACCTTTCATGCGGTCAAGCCCTGCGCCAGATGTGTGCTCACGACCATCGACCCCGAGACGGGAAAAGGAGGCAAGGAGCCACTGGCGACCCTGAGCAGCTACCGCAGCCAGGATCACAAGGTGCTATTTGGCATGAACCTGCTCCACGAAGGGGAAGGAGCGATCAAGGTCGGCGATGAAATTGTGGTGAGGTAGGAGGGGTGTTTGGGAAGTGTTATATGCTTATGACCGGTGACCGGAATGAATACTCCATTGCCGTTGATAGGCCAATGAATAGATTTCGCCAACTGATACTATTGAGAGAAGTACCTGATTTTGTGAAGCAAAAAACGAGTGTTTTTGATTCAGTTGGTGGTATAAGGAAGATTTGCGAAGCCTATGAATAATTATGTTGGTATCCCAAAGAAAGACCACAGTCAGGAGGTTAGAAGCTCACAAAGTGTTTCGGCATCCGCTTCATCAGCCCAGATATCTTCAATCTCCTCCAGTTCATTTTCTTTCACTGCATATGACTCTGTCTCAAGAGGGCTGCTGTAATCAGGGAGATCCATAACTGCGGAATAGCCTAAGTGGGCATCGCGGGTACCGCGTTCCTTTAAAAAGGATACAAACAATGCGACCTCCCGCTGAAGGTTGGGAGGGAAGGATTCGATGAGATGTATGAGTTGAGTTAAGCTCATGCCAAAAGATAAGAAAACTCTCCCAGAAAGTGAGATTATCAGGTACCCGGGGAGGCAACTCAAAATGTCGCTAAACCACAAATCCCAGATTCCGGTTCATCGGAAGATATCGAAGGCTTGTCCTGAGCCCGTGGAGTAACACAAAGTTCTGTCTTCTCCTTTGCGACCATCGCGATACTTCGGCTACGCTCAGCACAAGCCTTTGCGTCTTTGCGGTTGATCCCTATTTGCCAGCGGATGCGACAAAATGAGATGCACCCAGTACCCGGTACCAGGCATACCGACAACTTTCGACAAGTAGCTATCCCGGGACTATTCACAGATGATAATTTTTCCCGAACTTCGCCTCATGGCTCAGATCACCCTGGTACCCACCCCCATTGGCAACCTCGAGGACATCACCCTGCGGGCCCTGCGCATCCTGCGCGAGGCCGATCTCATCGCAGCGGAGGATACCCGCACCTCCGGCAAACTCCTCAAGCATTACGAGGTCGATACCCCACAGATGGCGCTGCACATGCACAACGAACATCAGCGCATTCCCTCCCTGCTGGATCGCCTCCAAGGTGAGGACCTGCACCTCGCCGTCATCAGCGACGCGGGGACTCCGGGTATTTCTGATCCGGGATTTTTGCTGGTGCGTGAAGCCATTGCCCGCGACATCAAGGTGGAAACCCTGCCAGGACCTGTGGCTTTGATCCCGGCTTTGGTGAGCAGCGGCCTGCCCTGCGACCGATTTTCATTCGAAGGCTTTCTCCCCCACAAAAAAGGCCGCCATACCCGCCTGACCGAGTTGGCCGAAGAATCTCGAACCCTGGTCTTCTACGAATCGCCCCACCGCCTGACCAAAACCCTGACCCAAATGGCCGAATACTTCGGAGCCGACCGCCCAGCCTGCGTCTCCCGTGAACTCAGCAAGCTCCACGAAACCCACCACCGAGGCACCCTGGAAGAACTGGCCGCCCATTTTAACAGTCAGACCCCCAAGGGCGAGATCGTGCTAATTGTAGGGGGGAAAAATGGGTAGGTAAGGGTGTGTATGAAGGAGCTGGACAAAAGATAAAAAGGTATGAAGGGTATGGGGAAATGAAGGAAAAGGTAGCAACCTCAGTCTTTACCTACCTCGATAACCTGGAGGCCCAGTTCAACCGCTTCCGTAGGATGACCGAGCGCCAACTGACCACGGCAGAGATTGGGAGCGTATCCGCGAGAAGACCGACTTTCCCAAGAAACTTGTCGATCAGGCCCCGGTCAAACTCTATCAGGAAGCCCGGATGCTTCAGAGTGAACCGAATGCCTGACTCGCCTACAACGGCTTCAACAACGTCCTCTATCACGCCAAGACCGCTATGCGCCCTGAGCAACGCGAACGCATCGACCGACAGGTCTTGACCAGCGTCGAAGCGCAGTTTTCGCTGAATTAGGTGGCTTTCAAATATGTCTTTTAATATATAAATGCCTTTTTGTGTCAAAAAGCGTGCATATTCGTTGGATTGCTGAATGAGTTGTAATTTGTTTTTTGTGAAAAACACAGCACAACCATGGATTTCTATCCTAATTATAGGGATTAGTTTTGCGCCACTACTTGGGTGGGGACAGGCACCGCGTTTTGAGCGGGTGATTGAGTATGGGTCGCCAAATTGGGTGCGGCAAGTGGATATGTGCCTAGATAGCGCAGACAACCTGTATGTGGGAGGCACTTTTGAAGAAATTATCTGTTTTTCAGATACTTGCTTATATGCTCCTTCACAAAATGGGGAAGATATGTACATGGTGAGCTTTGACTCTCAGGGGCGATTCCGCTGGGCTAAAACCTTTGGAGAAGAAGATATAGATTGGTTGCTGGCTATGGCACTGAGAGGAAACCAGCTATACATCACTGGTACGTTCCAACAGGACTTGACAATCGGGGATAGCACCTGGACTACGGCTAACCGGGGTGCATTTTGGTACAAGTTCGACCTAATGGGGCAGCCGCAGCAAGGGATAGAACTGGCAGGAGGGAATGTAGAGCATATCGTGGTTGACTTGGAGGAAAAAGTATGGATTGCCGGCTATTTTCTAAACGACACATTAAGGGTGGGCGATACGGTTCTAGTTAAAGACTCTACCCAAGTGTTAGACATCTTTTGGGCGCGATTTAATGCTGAGGGAGAAGTCGAGCAAGCGCAGATGTTTGGCTCGCAAGGTACCCGTTGGGCTACTAATGTGTACCAAATGGAAGTAGATTCGGAGGGAAACCTCTATCTCTACGCCGGATTTGAAACCAATGTAATCATTGGCCCGGACACTCTATGGAGTACAACTAATACCTGGAATCAGGCAGACAAATACTTAGTGAAACTCTCACCACAAGGAGAGATCGCCTGGTCACGGGTGGGAACCCCAGTCAGCGAGATGATTCTGGATACCCAAGGGAGGTTGATTGTAACAGGAAATACCAACAGCAGCATGACATGGGGGGACTCAACCATAGAGGCTGGGTATTTTTTAGCGGCTCTTAATGCGGATGGAAACCCAGATTGGGTATCTCAGAGCCCTGGAATTACCCCCAACCTGTTCCGGGTTACAGATATGACAGTAAAAGACAATCGCATCTACTCCCAGATGATGCACCATGGCCCAGCGGTATTTCCTGACACGAGTTACTATGTGGAAGATAAGATCCTGGTCCTGCGACATAGTGCGCTTACTGGAGAACTTGTCTGGCATAAGGAATTCGGGGAGGCAGATGTTTATGAAACAGCCAGCGACTTATTGGTTACTCACCACAACTCCATCGTTTCTGCTGGCAGTTTTGATACTGATTTTCAAAACTACACCTACCTTGATACCATTCAGGTTACTGATCGGTACCCTATCGGTGGGTTTGGAGGATGGCACTACATAGGCATTGCAGGGCCAGACACGCTGCTTAGCACTTCGCTGGTATCGATGGAGAAACAGAATCGTCTGGTAGCTTTTCCGAACCCGGTACACGATGAACTTTATATCTCAGGATTTCTCATGTCGGGGATAGCCTCAATCCAACTCATCGATTTACATGGGCGGGTGATTCTGCATCAAGATGCCCCCATAACCAGAGACAGACTATGTTTGAATGTACAAGATATAGCCTCCGGAGTGTTTCTCTTGCATATTCACACAACTGAGATAAACCAAATTTTCCGCCTCATCAAACAACCCTGATTTTTTTAACAACCTTTTTGCCCACATGCAAATCACCAATTCCCGCTACGGCGGCTGGCTGATTTATGCCTTTTTGTTAGGAACGACACTGCTTCCCTGGCAAGGGTATGCCCAGACACTAGACTCCCGATTGGGTTCAGCGCATACACCCAGAGGACACCTGCATTTATTAGTGGTGTTTGTTCGATACGACACCGCACTCGCTCCAAATTGGACTAGCTGGCCAGACAATGCCACCCTCCCCACCTTTGCCCAAGACGATAGTCCGAGTACCCCCGGCATGAACCAGCTTTTCACCGCCGACACGACTACCTTAAAAAACAATTTGGGTTATCGAAACATCAGTCAGTTCTACTATGAAGCGTCGGGAGAAACCTTTTTGCTCACGGCGGACATCTATCCGCAGCAGGTGCCTATTAACTATATTTCATCTGGATTACAGCGTTTCCAAATTATTGGTCTGCCTGAAGTGGCGCGATACCCTCTTTTACTAACTCGTTTTTCATTAAACCGGAAAACGCGACATACCGCATATCCTCGGCAGTCGGAAGGAAGTTTAATGACTATACATGTATGCGGTTCATGCTATAGGCTATTCTAAGTAAGCAGGAGTCCAAAAAAACTATAAAAGAGAGGTATGGAGGAAATGAAGGCGCTGCCCTGAGCGGAGCCGAAGGGTCTGAAGGCCTCAAGCAGCGTTTTCCCTCCATATCCCCAGTTCCTTCGGCTGCGCTCAGGACAAGACTTCATACCTATATAACTCTGTCCAACTACTTATTGCCCCACTACCAGGCTAGCCTCCCTGTTTTTTGCCCCCCTGAGAAACTTAATGTTTTCACCATCCCCAGGCTTTTGATCTTCCCCATTTAACCATGTTCTTTGCTAATCATTGATCAGGGTCCATCGATCAATGATCATCGTCCAATGACCTGTGAAAATATGAATCTCGATACCTCTCTTCAAGAACTCCTGCGCGAAGTCGGAACCTTCATCAAGACTGAATTCGAGCGTTTTGATTACGACTCGGTTCAGTACAAGAGCGAAAATGACCCCTTTACCTTCGTAGATGTGGAAGCCGAGCGCCGCCTCCGTGCCGGCTGCGAAAAGCTCATCCCCGAATGTGGCTTCATCACCGAGGAACTGGAAAACAGCCACACCGACCGTGAGTACGTCTGGATCATCGACCCCATCGATGGCACCTCCAACTTCACCCACGGAATGCCCCATTTTTGCATAGCCCTGGCGCTGCAGCAACATGGAGAAACGATCATGGGATACGTATATCAGCCCATCACCGAAGAGATGTTTCACGCCGAGAAAGGCAAAGGAGCCTTTCTCAATGGCACTCCTATCAAGCGCAGCGAGCGAAAGGAAATGAAGCTGGGATTGGCTACCACCGGATTTCCCTATGCGATCGAAGGCTGGGTGAGAGATTATCTCGATATGGTGTTTGAGGTGATGGAGGCAACCCATGGAGTCCGCCGCTTCGGTAGCGCAGCTCTCGATCTGGCAGCCGTCGCCAGTGGCCGCATCGACATATACTTCGAAACAGAGCTCAAACCCTGGGATGCGGCAGCCGGGGCCCTGCTGGTACAGGAAGCAGGAGGTAAGGTTACCGACCTGAATGGAGGCGACAACTATCTTTATGGCCGTCAGTTACTAGCTACCAATGGGTATTTGCATGACGAAATGCTGGAGATTACCACCAAAAGCAAAGTCATGGACTACATAAACCGATGATTTTGATAAATTTGTCCCTGGCTTAGACCAAAACCCTTTTGGCTGCGTCTTTATGGCCGTATAAAGAATAAGGATGAAAAATTTGCTGAATAAGCTCTTTCCTACCAAGAAGGAGCGAGACATAAAAGATCTTCACCCCTACGTAGAGCGTGTTAACGAGGAGTACGAGAAGCTACATACCATCAGCGATGATGAGCTAAGGGCCAAGACCCAGGAGCTTCGTCAACGAATGTTGGATGAGACTGCTGATATCGTGGCCGAAATAGATCGGGTGAAGGCAGAGGCAGAAGGTGCTGAAGATATTCACCAGAAAGATGCCCTCTTCTCAGAAGTTGACAACCTCACCAAGCAGCGCTTTGAGCGACTGGACGAAGTAATGGATGAGATGGTTCCGGAGGCTTTTGCGGTCATCAAGGAAACCGCCCGGCGCCTGACTGAAAAAGGGCAACTGACCGTTACAGCCACCGATCGCGACAGAGAACTCGCTGAAACTCGTGAGCACATCGAGATTCAGGGAGAAAACGCCATCTGGAAAGGTACCTGGACCGCTGCGGATGCTGAGATCAAGTGGGGAATGATCCACTATGATGTGCAGTTGATGGGGGGTACCGTGCTGCATCAGGGAAAAATAGCGGAGATGGCAACTGGGGAAGGTAAAACGCTGGTGGCGACCCTGCCCGTATTCCTCAATGCCCTGACGGGGATGGGCGTACACGTAGTGACCGTAAACAATTACCTGGCCCGACGTGACGCTGAGTGGAACGCCCCACTATTCCTCTTTCACGGTCTCACCGTAGACTGTATCGACCTGCACCAGCCCAACTCTGACTCACGTCGCAAGGCCTATCAGGCTGATGTTACCTACGGAACCAACAACGAATTTGGCTTTGACTACCTCCGGGACAACATGACCACCCACCCGGAGTTTTTGGTTCAAAGGCAGCATTACTACGCCATCATTGACGAGATTGACTCGGTTCTGATTGATGAGGCCCGTACTCCCCTGATTATCTCAGGTCCAGTGGCGCGTGGAGACAAGCAGGAATACAACGAACTCAAACCCCGTGTTGATCAGATTGTGCGCAAGCAGCGCAAGCTCGTTCAGCAATACCTCAACGACGCCAAGAAAAAAATTGGCTCCGAGGACAAGCAGGCAGAAGAAGACGGCGGACTGGCGTTGTTCCGTGCATACCGGGGACTGCCCAAAGGTGGCGCCCTGCTCAAGTATCTGCAGGAGCCTGGTATGAAAGTGCTGCTTCAGAAAGTAGAAGGCGTTTACCTTCAGGACAACAAGAAGCGCATGCCCGAAGTCGATGAGCCGCTGTTCTTTACCATCGACGAGAAAAACAACCAGATCGAGCTGACTGACAAAGGGCGTGACGAACTGGCCCGTTCCGGCGAGGATGCGAACTTCTTCGTCCTGCCGGATATCACCAGTGAATTCTCGGCATTGGAGGGAGATCAGAGCATGAGCGATGAAGAGCGTCTGCAGAAAAAAGACGAAATCGCACGCGACTACGGTGAAAAATCCGAGCGCCTCCACGCCATCAACCAGTTGCTCAAGGCCTACACCCTGTTCGAAAAAGATGTTGAATATATCGTTCAGGATCAGAAGGTTCAGATCGTGGACGAGCAGACCGGTCGAGTGCTGCCCGGACGCCGCTACTCCGACGGTCTCCACCAGGCCATCGAGGCCAAGGAAAACGTGAAAGTCGAGGCTGCCACCCAGACCTTTGCGACCGTTACCCTCCAGAATTACTTCCGGATGTACCACAAACTTGCGGGTATGACCGGTACTGCAGAGACGGAGGAGGCAGAATTTTACGAAATCTACAAGCTGGAGGTCGTGGTGGTTCCCACCAACAGGCCCATCGCGCGGGATGACCGCGATGACCTCGTATTCCGCACCAAGCGGGAAAAATACAACGCGGTGATCGATGAGATCCTGCGCCTTCAGGAAAATGGCAACCCCATCCTCGTGGGTACCACTTCGGTAGAAGTATCAGAGCTGCTGAGCCGGATTCTCAAGCAGCGAAAGATTGACCACAACGTACTGAACGCCAAGCAGCACCAGCGAGAAGCCGAGATTGTGGCTTCTGCCGGCCAGCCCGGAGCCGTTACCATCGCCACCAACATGGCGGGTCGTGGTACAGACATCAAGCTGGGAGCAGGAGTGAAGGACAATGGGGGCCTCGCCATCATCGGTACGGAGCGCCACGAATCAAGACGAATCGACCGACAGCTACGTGGTCGTGCCGGACGTCAGGGAGACCCTGGTATGTCCCAGTTCTACGTTTCGCTGGAAGACGACCTGATGCGACTCTTTGGATCGGACCGCATCGCCAAGGTCATGGACCGAATGGGCTATGAAGATGGAGAGGTGATCCAGCATAAGATGATCACCAAGTCGATTTCCAATGCCCAGCGTAAGGTCGAGGAAAACAACTTTGCCATGCGTAAGCGCCTGCTCGAGTATGACGATGTCATGAACTCTCAGCGCGAGGTGATTTACCGCCGACGCCGCAATGCCCTGTACGGGGACCGCATCAAGGTGGACCTGGACAACATGCTGGCTGACTTCTGCGGCACCCTGGTCAACAACTTCGTGGACATGACCGACGCAGAAGGGCTCAAAATGAGCGCCTTCCGCTACCTGGCCATTGAGTCTCCGCTGACCGAGCGCGACCTCAACAACGAGGACGAGTCGGTATTGACCGATCGCCTCTATGAAGCGGCCAGAACTACCTACCAGCGCAAGGTAGATACCCTGGCCCAGCGACTGGTGGCGGGGATTAAGGCCATCCAGGCGAATATGAAGGGTGACAACAAGCCCAGCCGATTCCTGATTCCATTTACCGATGGCAGCAAGGAGCTCCAGATCATCGTCAACGCCCAGCAGGTGTTGGACACCAACGGTCGCCATGCCGTGGATGAGCTGGAAAAGTCTGCTGCCCTCGCGGTGATCGACGAAAAGTGGAAAAACCACCTTCGGGAAATGGATGAGCTGCGTCAGGCAGCTCAAAACGCGGTTTTTGAGCAGAAAGACCCCCTGCTGGTCTACAAATTTGAGGCTTTTCAGCTGTTCCAGCAGATGCTCAATGAGGTGAACCAGGAGGTACTTTCGGTGATTTTCAAAGCGGAAATCAAGACGGAGGGAGCCAAGCAGGGCGATGAGCAGCAGGCCAAGCGTGATGACTTCAGTAAGCTGAAGACTGGTCGCACTGTGGCAGATGAACAGCGCCGCCGCAAGCAGCAGGAGCGCAGCGTGATGGCTGTCGGCAGTGATGGTGAAGCACAGCAACAACGTCCCATGTCTCGTGCACAGCGTCGCGCCCAGGAACGCAAATCCAAGAAGAAGGGCGGAGGCTCTCGCTAGAGTCCAGGTTCAATTGAAATAGCAATTCCTCAGCTACTCCAGTCCGTCAGGATGTGTAGCTGGGGAAATTCTTTTTGATGGGAATCTACTGCTGCCGGCGAAATGGGATTTTCGCGGAGATCCAGTTCCCTCAGTGCCGGGAGTTTCCCGAGTGGGGGCAGAGCCTGAAGAAAATTACGCCGCGCATCCAGCCGCATTAGCTCTGGATGTTCTCCCAGTTTCGGCCACTCCTCCAACTGATTTCCCATAATGGAAAGGCTCTCCAGCGCCGGATACCCGGCGAGCCCCTTGATATCGAGTTTATTGCCCTTCGTGAGGGTCAGGTGCTTTATCTGTGCCAATGGCGGTAGCTCTACGTCTTCGAGGAGGTAGTTCACGCTAAGATGCAACTCCTCCAGATTCTCACAGAGAGAAAGTACCT
This sequence comes from uncultured Bacteroidia bacterium, assembly GCA_964343195.1. Lineage (GTDB taxonomy): Bacteria > Bacteroidota > Bacteroidia > J057 > J057 > CAYVAP01. The sequence goes on from CAYFIR010000026.1 coordinate 15,380, forward strand.
CCATAGCCCCCATCACCACCGGGGACAGGTACAGCGCCTTTAATCGGGGCAGGTGGGCGATTCCCTCCAGGCTCACAAGGCGTAACTGCTTGATAAAGAGATGCGTCAGATTCTCCAGATGAGAAATTGCAGAGAGGTCTTTGATGCGTTTGTTTCCGGAGAGAGACAGCCATTCGACTTTGGGAGGAATGCCTTCTGGCAAAAGTGCAGGAAGCGCATTGTGAGCCAGATTGAGCAGACGGAGCCTGGGCAGGGCTCGAAAGTCTGGCCATTTCATCATCAGGTTATGCGAAAGGTCTAGCTCCGTCAAAGCAGGTAAATGCTTCATTCCTCCCAGAATTTCCAGCTCATTTTCGCTCAGATCCAGCTTCTCCAGTTCCGGCATTTCAAATGGAATGTCAAGCTCGACGATTCGGTTTCCAGCCAGCGACAATTCTTCCAGCTGGGAAAACCTCTCATCCAGAGGAAATCTATCATAGGGCGGGACTCCCATGGTTTCCAGCAATTGCGCGTCTAGGTGCAGGGTGGCCAGTTCTTCTGGCGAGACGGCAGGAGCAATTTTATCCAGCAGTAGGTCCAGTGTCATAAATTTGATCTCTCAGGCTGGAAATCTTGGGGCAGCCCTTTTCCGTACCCATATTACCTGCGATCCTGCTCAGAGTCAAATTGGTTGTGGACAGACCATTTATTACTTTTAGCAAAGGCTACTCTTGTCTCTGGCCCCTTACAGCATTAGCTTACGCTATAGCATTCATCTCATGCCCAATCCGCTAAAATTTTTCAAGCTTCGCTTCTGGCTGATCGGCCTGGCCCTGGCCGGGGCTGTTCTGCTGGTAGGCTTCATTACGACCGATGACGACGACCTGTTTGAGATTTCCAAAAACATGGAGATTTTCAGGGATCTCTACGTTGCCATCAATGAGTCCTACGTCGATGAGACCAACCCCACCGAGCTGATGCGCACCGGCATCGAGTCCATGCTCGGCTCTCTGGATCCCTACACCAATTATTTCTCCGAAAGTCAGATCGAATATGCCAAGCTTCTCAACTCTGGGCAGTATAGTGGCATCGGCGCCGAGGTCGGACTCAAAGAGGGGGAAGTCGTCATCATCGAGCTATTTGGTGGAGGACCAGCCGCTGCCGCAGAGATGCACGTAGGTGATGTGCTACAAAAAATCGATAACATCGACCTTATGGAGGAGGGACTTTCCCTGGATGAGGTTCGCAGCCTGTTGTTGGGGGAGAAAGGCTCTGAAATCAAGCTGACATTCCAGCGTGGGGCCATGCCGACTCCGATCACCGTTACCCTGGAGCGTGGAGGGGGAGAAGAAGATGGAGAAGACGTCCCTTACTATGGGATGATCAATGATAAAATAGGCTACATCCTGCTGACGGCCTTTCGTGGGACAGCTGCTTTTGAAGTGCAGAGTGCCGCAGAAACACTGAAAGCTGAGAATCCTGAATTATCTGGTCTCGTGCTGGACCTGCGAGGGAATCCCGGTGGCCGCCTGGATCAGGCCGTCGATATCTGCAACCTGTTCATTCGTCAGGGAGAAAAGATCGTAGAAATGCGGGGCCGTACCCTCGATTCCCGCAACGTATTTTATACCCGCATGCCGCCCTGGGACACGGAGATTCCGATCGCAGTGGTCGTAAATGATCGCAGCGCCTCAGCCTCAGAGATTGTTTCGGGGGCCATTCAGGACCTGGATCGAGGGGTAATCGTCGGGCAGTTGAGCTTTGGTAAAGGACTGGTACAGCGGGTCAAGCCGCTGACGCGCTCACCAGAGACCCAGATGAAGATTACCATCGCCAAGTACTATACCCCAAGTGGGAGGTGCATTCAGGCGCTGGACTACTCGAATCGCGCCCCGGACGGAACCGTCAGCCGGGTGGCGGACAGCCTGGTACAGGCTTTTGAGACCCGCAATGGTCGCACTGTGTATGATGGCGGAGGCGTAGATCCCGATATCAAGGTGGAGGCTCCGGAAGAAGCCCCCGTCCTACTGGCTCTGGAGAGCCAGAATCTGATATTCAACTTCGCCAGTGAATTTGCTAATCAGCGCAGCAGCATAGCCCCAGCACGCAGTTTCGCCGTGACCGACAGCATTTATGATGCCTTTACGGCCTACGTGGAAGCCCAGGATTTTGATTTCAACACCGCTACCGAGCAGCAGTTGGAGGCCATGGAAGAAGTCCTCGCCCGGCAGGACCATGCAGAAGAATTGACGCCTCAACTAGAAGCATTGCGCGACCAACTCCGTGCTCAGAAGGATCAGGATCTATACCGCTATCGTTCTATCATCGAAGAGAGCCTCCGAGAAGAAATCATCCGCAGATTCTACTTCCAGGAGGGGGTAATCGAAAGCTCATTTGATCGGGACCCTGAGTTAAAGGCTGCCGTAGAAGTCCTACAGGAACCTGATCGGTATCGGGCGATTCTTGAGGGGAATTAGCAAGGAAGAAAGTCGGGAGTTTTAACTCCGTCCGCCAGCTATCGAACTGTTTTGCCACTTCCAGACAAGGTCCGAGACTTTGTCGCGAGTCAGGCTATAGGCCACTTGCGGCCAGGACTCAAATTCTTCTGGTACCGGGCGGTTTTCCTCTATGGTGATAACCACACTTTTGCCCATAATGGCTGCTGCCTTAGCCCACATAATCAGGCGCGGATCCTGATAGGTGAGGTCAATCACGATGCCCTCATGCTTTAGTATTCCCCTGACCATTTCCTCCCACTCACGATGGGCCTGCTGCAGCGACAGCACCTGACTGGGAAAACCCATCTGCTCCAGGGCACTCTCCCATAGGGCCGATCGCCCTTCTTCCTGCGCAATCGCGGGCATCAGGCAAAAATAGCTCTCCACTGTTGTGGCGGTAGCAGGGGGAGAAGGCTGCTCCAGAAGTCCCATTCCTTGTGAGAGTTCATCCAGAGTCAGGCCTGCCAGATCTATATTGCCCCACATCATGCTGGCGTTCATTTGCCAGCTGTCACCAGATTTTCGCCACCAGAGGATGCAGGCCTGCCCGGTACTGATTCGTCCAATAAAGACCACCAGTTCGCTGATTTTCTCCAGGTTTTGAGGGACTCGCTGTCGCAACTGATAGGGACTTAGTCCACGCAACACTTCTCCATTCTGCCATTGTACCAATCCGACTGTCGGGGCACGGTCGAGCAATGAATCCGCGACTAATCTGACTGTTTGCAGGATGGTATCGAGTTGAGGCTGGGTATGGGTGTATTGTCGCTGCAGAATGTCGGGCAAGCGAGAGGGAGAAGCCTCGATCTCCAGCGCCTCCTTTAAAGCCTCCTGAATTTGCTCCGCCTGTGGCGAGATGAGGTTCACTTCAGCATTGGGGCCAGTAGCCAGGGGGTGGTAGGACAGCCTTAGGCTGAACCACTGTTCCTGCCGATCTGCCGAATCGAGGTATAGCATGAGCCGTTTTTCGCCCTGACGTTCAAACAGGTAGCGGAGTTCGCGGCGATCCAGGTGCAGATGGAAGTCTCCATCGACTGTCTCTAGCCGCAGATGAAAGACTGCTTCATTGAGATAGCGCTCGGAGATATAGTTCACCAGGTCGATGATGCCATCGGCACTGACGGAGGGATCAAAGTGAAAGTGGTCATTGATGCTAAATGTAGGTTTCTGGAAAAAGCGCCGCATCGGCGTGAAGACCGCATCTCTGGTACGCAGTGCCGGAGCTAATATTTCCGCCATGGGACGGGAAGGGCGGGGATGATCGACCAGGCGACCGCTTTCACCTGTCAGCACCTTCCTGATGGCGTAGTTGAGGTCGGTTTGTCCCGTGGCAATGAGGTAGCGAATCTGTAGAGTAGTTGGTGCGGGGAAATACTGTACGCTGATTCGCACCACTCGGCCTCCCAGGCCACTGCTGACGACTGTAAACGATCTTATGCGTCCATGCCATCGATGTCCAGTATCGATCAGTTCGTCGAGGGTGAGCCCATAGTGCTTTTGATCGCCTTCCAGCACGACATAAGCTGAGAATTCACCTCCGCCCAGCCAGTCCGAAGAAAGCTCGTGCAGCTGGTTACAGAGGGGCTCAATGCCCTGAAAGGGATATTGTCCGTAGAGAGGCAGCATCAGTGGGAATTTCAAAAATAGGAGATTGGATAATTAAACCTCGATGGCAGGAAGGTCAATATCTCCAACTGCTCTGCTGGATTCAAGGTGAGAAGTGCTAATTCAAAATCAACTTTGCCCTGTCATTTGCTCAGATATTCAGCCGGAATTTCTATTTCGAAAAACGCGCCCCCAAAGATGAGCAGGATGAAAATGGAAATACCAAAGAACAGGGACAGCATAACCACCCAGTGAATCCTGGCCTTTCCTGAACCGATGAACTTTTCGACTTTCTCCCGATGTATGCTTGCGACATGAAGCCCAAGGGACATGATGCCAGCGAAATAGTAGGGGAAAAAGTAAAACAGGAGTGGGCTTTGATGCAGGACTGCTGAAGCGAAGTAAAAGTTGGTGTCAAGTTCCAGGAATAACCGCTGACCGAGGGTCGCGCCGAGGTGTTGCAGAATGAAGCATCCCAACACCAGCCCGGAATACATGCTGACTTTTTCCCTGGATGTTTTGGCTTCCTTTTTCCTGAGTCTGGTGAACAGGGTTACTCCACTAATGGCCTGAAACAGGAAGGAACTGATGAGCAGAATTTCAATCACCGGAATCCGGTAAACCTTGCGCAATGCTTCCAACGCGGATGTATGGGTTTCTATTCCCCCGACTGCCAGACAGTGATTGATGAGGTGGGCTCCAATGAATATGGAGACGATGATGCCGGTTATTCGATGCAGCTGCTTCATGGAGCAAAGCTATGCCGCACACTCAGTGGAACATTTGATATAGATCAAATTTTGAGGGAGGGCGTCAGTCTACTTTCCTCGACGAATCCGGCTAAGGGTTTCGATGGTGATGCCCAGGTAGGAGGCGATGTGGGTGAGGGGCACCCTTTGTTCAATGTTGGGCCGCTGGCGCAGCAGGTTGAGGTATTTTTGCTGGGCAGTTTCAAACTGCAGGGAGACGATCCGTTCCTGTAGCCGGAGCATGGTCTGAGTGGTCACCAGATTTGCGAGACGCTCAAACTCCCGGTATTTTTCTGACAGGTACTGGATATCGGCTTTTGATATTTCCAGTAAAGCGCTGGTCTCTATTGATTCGATATAGTGTGGGCTGGGCAGGCCGGAGAAATAGCTCTGAATGGCACAAATGAATTCCCCCTCAAAGGCAAACCAGTCGCTGATGTCATTGCCATCTTTCAGGTAGTAGGCTCGCAAGGCCCCTTCAACCACAAAAAAAATCCTGTTGCTGATCTGTCCCTGAGCCACCACTACCTCTTTTTTGTGTACGGATCGAATTCTGGCCCTTTGCTCAAACTCCTCAATACAATTCGTAGGGAGTGGATACAACTCCCGGCTGATAAGTTCGATCGCGTCCTTTTTGACCATGTCGAAAATATACCTGCTTCAGGGTTGTCATGAAAAAACGGGACTCACCAGCAAGCGGCAAGCCCCGTCGATATAATTACCAATCACCCATTCATCACGACTTCTTCTCCCCCTCTGTAGTCTGGGGCAGGGCCTTGTTTTTGATCTCTTCGCGGTTGCGAAGGGTATGGACATTGTTGGTCTTGTCGTAGTCGTACACCTCGCCGAAGTTCTGATTGCGGCGCTTGTGCAAAAACTCCAGGCGATCCGCAACTTCCTCCTTGGTCACCAGGAGACGGTCCTTGCCGTGGATGGCGTCCTCACGGGACTGGAAGTTGAAGTCATACCAGGGGCTCATGACGATGGCTTCCTCCGGGCATACCTCCTCACAGTAGCCACAGAAAATACAGCGAAGCATGTCGATCTCGAAGGTTTCAGGATAGCGCTCCTTGGGATCGTCAGACTCGATTTCGGCGGCCTGCATGCTGATAGCCAGGGGAGGACAGGCACGTGCACAAAGGCCACAGGCCACGCAGCGTTCCTTGTCGGTCTCCTTTACCAGTACCGGACGGCCCCGAAACTCGGGTCCCAGTTCTGGCTTTTCCTCAGGGTACTGCATGGTGTAGGTCGGGCGCAGCATTTGCCTGAAGGAGTAAAACATTCCCTTGATGATCTCGGGGAGATATAGTTTGCCACCAGTGGTGAGCTCGCGCTCTTTGGGGTCACCTTTTTGTATTCCAATCTTACCAGCCATAGAGTTGGTTTTATGCCCTAAAATTATCAGGCTTTACCCCTCGAACCAAACATTTCTGTCAATTGTTTCTGACCTTGGCCGCGAGTATTTCTGTAACTTGGCATCATGTGGAGAGACTTGCTCAATTTTATCCGGATATCAAGACCCGCCAACGTCCTGATTTCCTTCCTCTCTTTTGCTGTTGGGTGCTATCTGGTGAGTGACAAAGACCTGCATTTTCTGCTGGAACTGCCCTTTTGGGGTACCGGGCTCACCATTGCCATCATCGCAGCTACGGGTTACTGGATCAATGATGTACATGATTTTCGCATAGATCGGGTCAACAAACCCTCCAAAACAGTGGTCAATGCCCTCCTCTCCGTCAAGAAGGTCCTCACGGTTTATTTCCTGACGAATATGGGCATTTTGCTCTTTTCCCTGACCTATCTGGGCTGGTACCTGGGTAAGTTTAACATCACCTTTATCAACTTTGTCTCGGTCATCCTCCTGTTTATTTATGCCAGTTGGCTCAAGCGGGTGAGTGTGGCAGGAAACCTGGTGATTGCCTTTATGATCGCCCTGGTGCTGATCCTGGCCTATTACTTACTTGGAGATATCAACCTGTCACTGATCTGGGCGATCGTCTTTGCCTTTGAAATCACCCTGATCCGCGAGATCACCAAGGATGTGCAGGACATCAAGGGGGATCTGCAGTTTGGCCTGAGAACCTTGCCTATTCAGATCGGCATGAGGCATACCAAGCAGGTTTTGCTGGTCTTGTACGTTATATTTTTGATGTCAACCTACCTCCCCTTTGTCGAAGCTCAGTGGCGCATGGATCAGTGGTTGTGGGCCTACCTGTTCCTGTCCGTTGCGCTGGTTCAGGTGCCATGTTTGTACACCATCCGCCTGATGTGGAGGGCCAGAGAACCCGAAGATTTCGGGGTGCAGAGTGGGATGCTCAAAATTCTGATGTTGACGGGTCTGGTGACCTTGTTCTTTCTGCGTTGAATTTTAGGAAAAAACTGATTGCCTTTGGAAAGGATAAATCGTACCAAGGGAGGGAATTGAAGAAATGTGGTGTATATGGATAGGAAGGGCGAATATGTCTGTCTGCCTTTTCTTTGCCAGAAAAACCATGTTATCTCCTGATTGTCGGCTCATTTTTACTCCGAACCCTGGCCTCCGGTGCTCTTACCTTCATTCCATAACTACTTTACCATGAAGCGATTTCTGCTTTTACCCTTGTTGCTGTTGACTTGCTGGGGAGCCGTGACGGTTGCCCAGGACGAAACAGATATCCTGGCGCGCGAGTACCTGATCAAGCAGAAGTCCCTGCTGATCCAGACTGATGATATGAGCCCGGAAGAGATGCGGGTGCAGAAGGCCATGGTGGAGTTGACCAATGGAGGGCAACCTGGCCTGTACGAAAATAAAAGAGTGCACGAACGGATCATGCAGCTCATTGATACTGTCTGGGAGACTGACGACAATGCTGCCATGCTAGCCGAACTGGACGAACTGCTGGAAGGCTACCTTCCACGTTTTCAGGCGGAGAACTTTACCCGTGATTACAACTTTATCTGGATGCTGGGCCGGGTGAAGGAGCAACTCGGAGACACCGCCCTGGCGGTGCTTTACTTCCAATTGGCAGAGCTACACAACCACAGTGAGGAGCGGGAAGCCTATCTCGATAACCTGCTATCCGCTACCCGGAGTGAATGGGTAACCATTGAGGAATACTACAAACTGCTCAAAATCCGCAAACGGGTGGACACCATGCTGCGGGACCCCAAGATCAAGGAAAAAATGAGCGATGCCGTCAATTCCAGTGACGCCGATTACGCCCCTCACATGCACCGTTCTGACAGCGTGCTCATCTTTACCTCCCGGCGGGATACTTCTGGCCTGGACCGCAGTACGATTGTCGATCCCTTTGGTACACGGAATGAGGACCTGTACGTCTCTGAATTTGACATCTTCCTGCGGGACTGGCAGCCAGCGCACTCAAGCCCTTTTCGTGACAGCGTCAATACCCAGTACAGCGAAGGCTCTGCCTGCCTGTCAGATGACGCCAAAACCCTGTTTTTTACCCGGTGTCACCCGACAGAAGGGATCGGGAACTGCGACATCTACATGGCGTCCTATGATCCCGCGACACAGACCTTTGTCAAGGTTCGGAACCTCGGACCCAACGTGAATTCCCCTTCCTGGGATTCCCAGCCGCACCTTTCGCAGAACGGTAAGGCCCTGTTTTTTGTCTCAGCCCGAAACGGAGGATTTGGAGGAACAGATATTTACGTCTCCTACTTCGACTCCACCACTATGGAATGGGGGCCAGCCAGCAACCTGGGGCCACTCATCAACACCGCCCGCAGCGAGATCACCCCCTTCTATCTGGCTGACAAGGCAACACTGTATTTCAGTTCGACGGGACACCTGTTCAACTATGGTGGGCATGACATTTTTAAGTCTCACTGGCTGGGAGATCGCTGGGAAATTCCCAAAAATGTAGGTCCCCTCGTCAATGATGTTGCGCACCAGGAATATTTCTCTATTTCCGGCGATGGGCGCTACATCTACTACGCCAGTTCACCGGAGGGAGTCCGCAATCGCGTGGACCAGGACTATGACCTCTTCTCGTTTCCCATGCCGATGGAGGCGCTGGGAGAAGCCGATGCCTGGCTGAAAGGAGTCCTCAGGGATTCTGTAACCGGATATCCTCTGGTGGGTCGGGTGATCGTTATTGACCTGGAAGAAGGGATAGAAGTAACCCCCAAAGTCCTGAATGACAGTGGGTATTTTGAATTTCAACTCATCGATAACCGTCGCTATCGGCTCTACGTTGTCGGGGACAACTACCTCACCGTCAAGCGTAATTTTCGCATGGAGGGGGACACGACCTTCAATATTTTCACCAAAAGCTTCGAAGAAGGAAAGCCATTTGTCTTTGAGCGAATGGAATTTCGTACCAATAGCTCCAAACTCAGCGGACGGAATAAGCCCAATCTTGACCACCTCGCGCGATTCCTGAACAACTATCCACAGTTCAAGCTGATCATAGAAGGCCACACAGATGCTGTCGGTGATGCAGACCGCAACATGGAGTTATCCATTGAGCGAGCAGAGCGGATCCAGGACTACATCATGCGAAAAGGCGGATTTGATCCGGCCCGGATTTCCAGTACCGGATACGGAGAAACCCGGCCATTGGTCCCCAATGATACAGAGGAAAATCGGGCGCAGAACCGCCGGGTGGAGTTCAAACTGGTGGTCGATGAAACCTATGAAGGGGAAATTTTCTGGCCGACCGATGAAGAATTTTTCTTCGAAGACGATCCCATCATCGAGTCAGACCCTGATTTTGATGGGGAGTTTGACTGGGAAGACATCCGCGATGAAGGGTGGGATACTGAGCCCCTGATTGAGGATGACTTCGAATCTCCCATCGGGGAAATCCTCGATCCCAGTAAGGAACTTGATGCGATGATCCTGGAAGCCCTGAAGGAAGAGGCTAAAAGAGAGACTCCGGCTCCCAAGGGGAGCGGGGATTAGTGAGATGAAACCCGGGTATGAGCGAGGTGGAAATACGGCATGGGAGAAAGAACCCCTGAGCATGGGGGGGCTCAACCTGCCTGCCTCATCGCACTGACTCACTCCGCCTCCCGAATCAGTCGCTCCTGTTTGCGAATGAGAAAAGATTTGCGCTGCTCGGCGGCGCTTTGGCTCTTCTCCACCCAATCGAGCAGTTCCTCGATGCGGTCATAGGTGGTCCAGGTATATGACACTAGGGGTTGCCACTTTCCCCCCAGTATGGGCTCTGTACCTGCCAGGAGACGCTGATACCGGCGATGAAACTGCTCAAAATGCCCTGCCTGCAAGGAGGGGGGCAAGCTGTCATAATCCGGGAGTTCATTGAGATGCTGGGCCAGTTGGGCCATGGCTGACTCCACCAGATGTAGCCCTTTGCGTAACCGCGATGACATCGGACGTCGGATGTTGCTGATAATGGTCTGTCGGTCCCAGCCTTCATAAGACTCCTGCCCACGCCTCGTTACCCGCAACAGTGTTGACAGCGTCTGCTGAGCGATGATGGTGCTACGCCGGATTTCGATCAGATGTCGGACATACTCCTGCAAACCTCGGGTTTCTTCCCCTATCTGGGTGAGGACCATGCTGCAGGGGTGATTTTCGCTGATGAGGTATTCACGCTTTAAAGCTATTAATTCCTCATACAGGTCTGTTGGGTCACCTACCTGCTCCATTTGCTGGTCGAGGTGATCAATCTGCTGGATCAGGTTCCTTCTGATGCGGTAATGGTATTCCAACTGCCGATTAGAGGGGCGGGCGGTGATCCTGGGCGAAACGGCCCGCCATTCTACGAGTAGTTCTCCCAGCCACCCCAGACGGACTACGAGGCTGCGCCGATGCTGTTCCCGCTGATTTTCCAGGTCACCCAACTGCTGCTCAATCTCGCCCAAATCCTCCTCCAGCCGAGCCCGGCGGTGCTGCCAGGCCCAGTATCGGTCAAAGTCATCGATGACCGGATGTAGAGAAGTATTGATCTCATGGAGCATGAGAAAAGCGTATCGTGTTTGACATTGGGCCTTAGCCCCAACTTTCCAGACGGTATCCCTATCGCTGTTATTGCACAATGTTCCTGCCGAGACAGGTCGATTGGCCACAAGTCCCTATTTTTACAGGTATGAACAACACCCATTCCCTACTGATCCTTTTTGTCAAGCATCCAGTGGCCGGGCAAACAAAAACCCGACTTGCAGCCGGAATCGGCCATGAAAAAGCCCTTGCAGCATATCACGAGATGTTGCTTCACCTGCGTACAGTGGCGGCTGCAACCCGATTTGACGTTGTGGTCTTTTATGGCAACGAAATTCCAGACCAGGATGTTTGGAGCGAGACAGGTTGGCCACGACTATTGCAGGCAGGAGAGACCCTTGGTGAACGGATGAATGGAGCATTTACCTGGGGCAAAGATCAGGGATACTCCCAAATGGTATTGGTCGGGAGTGATATCCCAGGCGTCGATGCGGAACTGCTCCAGAATGGCATGGGTTCCCTGGAAAGTCATGAAGTGGTGATCGGGCCTTCTACCGATGGCGGGTATTACCTCATTGGCCTTAGGCAACCTGATAATTCCCTGTTTGAGAAGATCGAATGGAGTACCCCTACGGTGCTGGAACAAACCCGGGAGAGGATCGCTGAGCAGCAGCTATCGCTCTTCCTGTTACCAGCCCTGCAGGACGTTGACACAATCGAAGACCTTCCCGGCACCTTCCTTGAACACTATTTGCCGTCTGCTGATTCTTCCGCCAGCTGAGCCTGCACTTTTTTGGGGAGCTTGGCGACAATCAGGTCATAAGAGTGGTCAATGAGTTCCTTGAGGAATGCATCTGAAAGTGTCCCATCAATCTGCACCGTATTCCAGAGTGCTTTGTTCATATGGTAACCTGGCAGGACGGTCTCGGGGTATTTTTCCCTAAGCTCAATTGCATATTCAGGGTCGCACTTGAGGTTAACCCTGAGGGGTTCTGTTTCCAGAGAGGTCAGGGCAAACATTTTTCCCGCGACCTTGAACACGAGGGTGTCATTATCAAATGGAAACCCCTCAGTGGTAGCAGCTTTGGCGAGGCAGTACTGGCGAAGCGATTCAATGTGCATGAAAATCAGATTTTTGGATGATGAGCTGCTGATACCTGCACTTAAGTTATGGCAAATTCCCTGCTCTTCCTTATTTTTCAGAGAATTGAGGGGTAATCCCTCGGTTTTTATTTCGAATCACAAGTTCCGAATTAACCAATTCCTGCAATGCTGGGTCCATTAGTGCCAATCGTCATTCTCCTGGGAATCATAGGATTTCTCTACCTGCGGTTTCAGGCCTTGCAGCGTCGCATGCGGGAAGAGGGATCGGGTTCTACCCAATACCTGGCCAAGATGCCGCCTGCCAAAACTGGCGAGGAACTGTTTCTACCCGGAAGTCGATTGGGAGAACGTTCCGGTCCCGGTAAGGGAGCGGGCCTCGCAGACCTTGAAGTGAAGGCTGAGGTTACCAAGGTTCAAAAGCGCACGGCCCGCCGCCGTGGTATCATTCGCAGTCGAGCCGATATCCGTAAGTCCTACATCATCGATGCTTTGCTGGAAAGACCAAAATTTTAGAGATCAGAAGTCAGGGAAGAGCGATCTTTTTGGTCAGACTTCTCGCAGCATAGCGGTCTGACAGTGAAACGGTCTCGCAGCGTAGCGGTCTTTCTTCTCCTCATTGTAATAGGTTGAACAGCACCTGCACATACACAATCTTCAGGATCAGTCCCAGTGGGAACATGAGTGCGTATCCGAAGGTCGGCAGTTGATTCCCGGCTCTGGTTAAGGAAAAATCCAGGATGGCAGGCTGATTGGCGACCATGCCCATGAGGATGCTAAAAGGCATCTTGAGCAGTTTGTACCCCACAGCCAGGATCAGGAAGGCCGTCCCCAGGCTGACGATCATTCCTCCGATGAAAATCAGTCCTGCGCCACCCGTTTGTAATGTTTCTACAAATGTATGTCCGGAGCGAATGCCTACCGTTGCGAGGAGCAGGATGAGGCCGATTTGCCGCAGGGTAAGGTTGGCAGAGTAGGGAAGTGTCCATACGATCGGGCCTGTACGCCTGAGCGCGCCGAGTATGAGCGCCACAATCAGAGGACCGCCCGCAAACCCCATTCGGAAGGAAATACCCCCCGGTAGTGTGAAGGTGATCATGCCGAGCAGCAGCCCTGCAGCCATTCCCAGCCCAAATGAAAGCAGGTCGATTTGACTGAGCTTCTGGTAGGAGTCACCGAAGATTTTGACGACTTCTGATGCATCTTCATCTCGTGAGACAAAACGGATCCTATCCCCTAGTTCCAGCACGGTGTCTCCTCTGGCCAGCAGATCGACATCCCCGCGCCGGATACGAGACACGACTACTGGCAGACGTTCGGTTAGATTTAGCTGGGCAAGGGTTTTGCCTGCAACATCAGGGTTGGAGACAAAAATGCGGTGTGAATTGTAGGCAGAAACCTCGCGTGGCAGGTGAGTTTCGGCTCTTTTGCCCAGGGTTTGTATGATTTCTTCCAGATCTTCTTCGCGGCCTACGACGGCTACCAGATCGCCTGGCTGGAAGCAGGTATCCCAGTTGGACAGCCTGATTTTTCCCTCGCGTTTGTACCGTCCGAAGACCGCTGTCCAGCGGTATTTTTTGACCAGCTGTCGCACTGTCAGGCTGGTTATCGCTTCCTGGGTCACCTCGACGGTTGCATTTTGGATGGACGAATCAATGGGGTAATCATGACGCAGTTGCTGTGCCTCGGCGTTGTAGTCAATCCTGAAGGCCCGTTCCAATGCTATGATGGCGATCATACCGCCCAGGACCCCCATGGGGTAAGTTATCGAGTAGCCGACCACGGCGGCTTCGATCATACCCTGGCCTTCCACCTCCCCAAAACGTTTGGCTATTCCGTCCAGAACCCCCGCCAGAGCGGCGGTATTGGTGGAGCTACCGGCAAAGAGTCCCGCCGTAGTTGCGGCATCAAGCTTCATCAGAAAGTGCATTCCCACGGCGATAAAGCCGGAAAGCAGCACCATGATGAAAATGAAGCTCAGACTTTTACGTCCCTGACCCCGAAAGGCCGACATAAAGCCCGGGCCGCTGCTGAGCCCGACGGTATAGACAAACATGGCCAGCCCCAGCATGAACACCACGTTAGGGATCTGTAGCGAATCGTCCAGTGAGCCAAAAAACAGGCCCACGAACAATACCGCCGCCACCCCGAGTTGGCCCCCACGGATTTTGATGCTGCCTACACCATAGCCCAGTCCGGCCACTACAAAGAGCAGTAACAGTGGATTTTCACTTAGCAATGCGATCATACTGCGAAGGTAAGAGAGAAGAATGAGAAGTCAGAGGTCAGATCGTTCCGATCAGTTCGGCAACCTCACTGACCGGAGCTGTCAGAAGTCAGACGGGAAGGCACCTGCTCTCATCTCACTTCTGACCTCTGACAACGCAGTGGTCTGACAGCAATGCGGTCTCCCCTCTCGCAGCGCAGCGGTCTATTCTTTGCGGCCTTTTCTTTATCTTGCTGATTCTTGACTAAATCTCAGCATTATGAATGGCCGGCATTTGATACTCTGCTGCTTTTTTCTGGGATTGGCTGGCTTGAATTCCTGCCAACAGTCTGCTCCTACCCATCAGGATGAACCGGACAGCTCAGCTTCCTTTGTAAGCGATTCTTCGGTTGTAGAGCTCCCATCACAGGCAGAAATCGAAGAATTAGGCAACCTGATTCAGCAGGACGAGTATTTCCAGCGTCGCTGCGACCGGCAGTACTGCGAGGACCCGCTGGACGGGAATCTGGTCCTGTTGCCTGACTCTGCTGCCCCAAAGGCTGAAGACTAAAAGGAGCCTGATAGAAAAGATAGAAGTCAGAGAAGATGGCACCTGCTCTTCTCTCGCTTCCGACCTCTGACAACGCAGTGATCTGACAGCAATGCGGTCTGACTCCCCTCACACCTGCCAATCGATCGGCTCCTTCCCTTGCGCCTTGAGGTAATCATTGGCCTGGGAGAAATGGCGGCAGCCATTGAACCCACGAGCTAGGGGCGAAGGGTGCGGGGCTTTGAGCACCTTGTGTTTGCTGGTGTCGATGATGGCTCCTTTTGCCTGGGCGTAGCGGCCCCATAGCAGAAAAACCAGCCCTTCTCTATCGCGGTTGAGCACGTTGATGGCCGCGCTGGTAAATTCTTCCCAGCCTTTTTTCTGGTGCGAACCAGCCTGTCCGGCACGGACTGTGAGCATAGAGTTAAGCATCAGGACTCCCTGCTCGGCCCATTTGGTCAGGTCGCCATGAGTCGGGATGGTCATTCCCACATCGTCGTGGAGTTCCTTGTAGATGTTGCGCAGGGAAGGAGGAATCCTGACTCCCATTGGCACAGAAAACGAAAGCCCCATAGCCTGCCCCATCCCGTGGTAGGGGTCCTGCCCAATGATGACCGCCTTAACCTGATCAAAGGGAGTGGTGTCAAATGCATTAAAAATCAGGTTTCCAGGTGGAAATACTTTGTACCCTGCGGCTTTCTCTGCTTTGAGGAATTCGCGCAGTCGGTTGAAATAGGGCTTTTCCCATTCGTTGGAGAGGGCTTCTTTCCAGCCAGATTCGATTTTTACATCAGCCATGAGAGGGGGGTAATTCGTGATTGGTAATTCGTTATTTGTGAAGTCAGAAGTTCCCGATACTCGGGATTTCACTGCGTTCAACAGGAAGTCAGAAGTCAGAAGTCAGAAGTCAGAAGTCAGAAGTCAGAAGTCAGAAGTCAGAGTGGTACTGCCCTCGGCAGGACAGGGTTTCACAAAATCTCCTCTTTTTTCTTCCCTCTGACAGCGCAGGTAGCCTGTCCCGAGAATCGGGAGTCTGACTTCTCGCAGCTCAGCGATCTCACAGCGAAGCGGTCTTTTTCTTCCTCAACACCACTACTGCCATGAACAGCACCGACAGCAGCCCCAATCCTGCCAAAGTCCAGTACATGGGCTGAATCAGGTCAGAAGCCTGGGGTGTCATCGCTGCTCCGAGGAATGCCAGATCGTCCTCTGCTGCATTTAGTGGCTTGGTACCCAGACACTGACTGGTCTTGGGGGTAAAGACCCTTCGCACATAGACCAGGTATTGTTCCCCTTCCTGAAAGGCAATGCCACAATCTTTTTCATACTCCGTGTTAACGATGAAAAGTCGGTCGGTAGGCTTTTTCCAGCAGCTATCCACCTGGAAACTATACTTCATTCCGCCGGAAATCCAGTTGGTATTGGTCTGGATGCAGGTGCCCAGGAAGACATAATCTACCGAGTCATAGGCGGCCGCAGGAGGTAAGGGCTCGCATTTACATTCCTGGCCCCATAAAGTGGATAGAGAAAATGCTCCCAATATTCCCAGCAAAATGATTTTCGCTTTCATATGCCGAAATTAACCAAAAGTCGGCGAAAAGGTTGGCCGAAACCCAATTACAGGATTCATTGGGCGACGGTTGGATTGATGCGATATCCACCATCGGGTTTGCTAAATTTTACGTATCTTGATCATAGAGAATTCTCCTTATGAGTGTATCACCTTACCTCGACCAGGGCTCGATCCAGTATCCATCATCTGACGGCAAACCATTGGCTGACAATACCCTTCAACTCCGGTGGATTGTGTACCTCTACAGCAACTTGCAGTGGTGGTTTCGTGATCAGAAAGTCTTTATCGCGGCAGATTTGCTCTGGTACCCTGTGCAGGGAGAACCCGGCATTACCAAGGCTCCTGATGTCATGGTCGCTTTTGATCGGCCCGACGGGGATCGATTGTCTTACAAGCAATGGGAAGAAGAAAACATCGCCCCAAAGGTGGTGATCGAAGTTTTATCTTCCTCTAACCGAGCTTTGGAGATGATCGAGAAGCAACACTGGTATGCGCGTTACGGGGTTGAGGAATTCATCATCATTGATCCCGATCAAAAACGCTTCGTCCCCATGATCCGGCAGGGGGGCCACCTCGTTCAGTCTGATTTCCCCCCGGTCAGTTGGCAGAGTCCCAACCTCGGCATTTGGCTGCGCCGCAGCGACGATGACCTCAAAGTATTTTTTCCCGACGAGACGCCTTTCAAAACCCTGACCGAAAGTCAGCTCGAAGTTCAGAATGCACAGCTCGAAGCTGAGCAGCAACGCAAGCGTGCCGAAGCCGCCGAGGCAGAACTGGAGCGTCTGCGTCAACAGCTAAAGGAGCAGGGGGACGGGTGATGCGCTTTCCTGGCTATTGAGTAGCACAGGGGTTGCGTATATTGCCCCCATGCAATTCAAAACCATCGAAGAATCCCAGGTTACGATGACCCAACTGATGCTGCCCTCCTATTCCAACTTCAGTGGCAAAATCCACGGGGGCTACATCCTGAACCTCATGGACCAGATTGCCTTTGCCTGCGGGTCCAAGCACTCCGGCTACTATTGTGTAACGGCTTCTGTGAACCGGGTGGACTTCCTCAATCCCATCGAAGTGGGAGAGCTTGTCATTCTCAAAGCCTCAATCAACTACACCGGACGTACCTCTATGGTCGTGGGGCTAAGAGTCGAGTCGGAAAACATCCAGACCGGCGTGATCAAACACTGCAATTCGTCCTACTTCACGATGGTCGCCAAGGATGAAAGTGGCAAAAGTGTGCCAGTGCCGGGGATCATCCTCGACACGGTGGATAAGGTCAGGCGCTTTGCACGAAGCATGGAGCGACAGCAGCACGCACGATCCCGCAACAAAACCTACAACTCCGAAGTCTTCAAACCCGAGGAGTATCTGGATCGAATCGCCGGACAGAATGCAAAAGTGACGCTGTAAAAGTGGGTGAGCGACATCTGGCAGATTGACCAATGGCCTTAAGCACCTGGACAATAGAAATAAGGTATGAAGGGTATGGGGAAATGAAGGGAAACAGGTCCTACATTCCTTTATACCTCCATTTCCTTTATACCTTTTACTGGTTACATCTGTCCACCTGCTTACTACCGGCAGGTGATATGTTCCATCTGAGGGAGAAAAAGGAAATTCCCACGTGGAAAAAGTCAGGAGGAAAGTGCTTCTTCTGGGCATTGGGGAAAAAAGTTAACCATGGAATCAATATAAAAACGCCGGACCAATGGCCCGGCGTTGTACAATAAAGGACATTACAAATGCTGAGCTTCCTTCATTGGTCGCTAGAAATACCGATTGACCTCCCAGCGTAAAGTAAGCCCCCCTGCCAAAGCCGCCACCCAATCGGCTTCAGCCCCCAGGCATTCGCCGCAGTTCAAAACCCGTTGACTTCGCAGCATGAAGCCATACCCCCAACGGCGGGTCGGTCGGATTTCTGCCCCTACCCCCAGATAAGCCATATGGGTAAGTCCCTGGGCGAGGTGGGGGGTATCGGTAAAGCCTACGAAGTAGTAGGATCCCATTGCATACTTGGCTTCCAGGTTTACAAACAGCCGATAGTCGGCAACCTGTATGTGTCGGCGTAGGTAAGGCGCGAGCTGCCAAAATAAGCCGTCGCGATCTAGTGCGACCTGGGGCTGGCTGTAGTACCGGTAAAAGAATCGCCCTTCCACCCCCAAAGACCAACCATCTTTGAAGAAATAGCCCCCTTTGAAGCCCAAAACTCCCTGTATAAAGGTGTTTTGCGGCCTGACATATTGACCTGGCCAATAGTTTCCTTTCCAAGTGGTCCCTGTGTAAAAAGTTCTCTTTGACGAGTATTCGTATGGGCTGGTGCGATGATCCCAGAAGGTAGCCCGGAAAGGGTATTCATCTTGGGAACCAAAGTAGTGTTTGACGCTCAAGTGTCCCTCGATGCTAGGAGCACAGGTGACACAACCCAGAGGTCGTACCCGCTGAATGACCATGTCTCCCTCCCAAAGCGGGAAAGGACGCCAAGCCAGGCCCACCCCGAGGGTGAAGTAGGAAAAGATTCCCTCCTGGTTGTGGCTATTGGAGACGAGGGTGTTGGGATGATAAAAGCTCCCGATCTGGTAGCCTAGCTCTGGGAAGAAGGCAACTTTCTTTTCAATGAAGTTGGCATAATAACGCAGGAAAGGCCCCCCTTGCCAGAAGGTTCCCTCGGGTAAGCGAAACATATCGCTGTGTCTATACCAGTAGGAAGCCCGTAGGCCTACCATCCAGTTGTAGCGAAAGAAGTAGCCATAGCTCAATTGTGCCATCAGATCCCGATGAATGCTCCCTGGTTGGGTGCTGAAGGAGTGACTGCCCGCAAATCCCAAGCCCACCTGATGCTGCTGAGGGGCATAGGCATATCGGTAAAATAGATTAGTGCTATCGGTTTGGGAGGAAAGGAGCAAAGGAACCCCACTGACAAGGATAAAAATGATGAGTCGAAATGTTTTCATGGAAGAACATTTTGATGGCTTTTTTGGGACATTGAGGGGAGTATGGCAAGGGCTGCGCGGATAGGCCATAGCTCCGCCCTCATGTGGTAGATGAAGGTTCCTTGGCTGAGGTTGCGCGGGAGTATAGGTGTTGTCGTTGACGAAAAGTTTCTTCGACTACCCTGCTCGCGCGAGACTCCGTCTCGTGTGAACCAGACTCGGACTCCGTCCGCAGTAATCAGGCGGGAGAACCTCTCTAGCGGCGTGTTTAGAGGAAAAGCAGACCGAAGCCCACGCCCCGACCTGCCGCCTTTAACCTAAATTTTCAGCGGGTCAGTCCCTCGGCCTATAGCTGCTCGGCGTGAGGTTGCCCCTGTTTTTTTTGCAGGAGAGCGGGATTTCCGATTGAGGGCCTGCTAAGCCCGAAATGGAATTCGACATCTAATCACCAATGATAAAAAATCGAGTTACTGATATAGGTCAGCTGTATTTATAGGGCACTTCACAATTTACTCAGGACGGATCGCTGAGTAGCTATTGTTTTTTTTTATGGTAGAGCCTTTCTATTGTGCCGAATACACCTGTTAATAGAAAAAAGAATCCTACTAGAACGAAAACTACCGACCAGCCCCAGGAAGATCGCAATTGCTCGACCAGAAGTTGTAGTAAAAGCATCACACTTCCTAATCCAATAGACGAAACATAGATAATCGAGTTTAATTGAGTTTGATTCTTCTTTAGCCATGGAATTACGAAGCCCCATATGAGGATGGATTCACCAAGTGCCAAAAAACTCAGCCCATCAACAATTCCTCTTTCCAGAGATCGGTAAATGAATATTACCCCTGAGATAAAAATTGTTAATATTTGAAATTTCTTTTCCATAAATATTGTATTTAAGACTGCCTGCCTTTTATTTCTGCCCGTTTGTAATAGGAGACAATTGGTAAACAGACTTTATCACGAATGTTTGTATAAGCCATTGGAGCCCCTTTTTCTAAAACAAAGGAGGTTGGTTGGTCAGTTGCCCATCAGAAACCGTTCGTGATAATCTTTATTCATTCGTGATAAAGTCTAATGAATTTGTAACTTTTTTTGTAAAAATGACTTCTCCGACAGACTCCTAGGACTGACTATAATCAAGCAACGCTGTCCAGTAAGAGTAAGATTTTGGGTTCTCTGACAAAAAAGGCCAGAAGCCGCTCCAGAACCCCTTATAAGGATTTTGAAACCTTTATGGGAGTAGCCCTCGCTTAAATTGTCAGAGAACCGATTACTTTTAGTAGCCCATTTGGTCCATAACATCATGTAATGAGGCATAACCGCCGAAAATTACGAAGCCTGCCCCCCCAGCTAATGGAATCCATGGTGCGGCAACGCCCGTAACGGCGGCACCTACTACAGCTCCAACTCCACCTTCCAATCCATATGTTAGATCGTCAGAAAGTGTGCATTTCCAGCACCAATTAAATGATTTAAGGTCAACGGTTCCACGATAGTCCACTCCAAACTCGCTAAGATCTCCTCCATGATAGACTTGATACCATAAATAAGAAGACCACCTTACAAAAGATGCCCCCATGAGGATTAATGTTATCTCATCATCTTCTAATGAGCTGGATAAAACCTCTGCCTCTAGCTGGGAAACATCAATTGAGGTACGATGATCCGAATTGGTATAATCAAATGTATCTATCGCAGCAATTAATTTAGAGATGAATTGCGTCGCATTTGGACTCAGATCAAGTGCATTTACTCTAGACAACTGAATATTTTTCCAGTTAGCAGGACTCATGGCATATGAATCATTCTGTATTGACCTGAAAATGGGAGTGACCTTACTTGAGTCTAAGTCGATTCCAATACTCTCAAAGTATTCAATGGTTAAGGCTTCGCTCTGTAAATAGACATCACCATTGGATTCATCTAGATGTTCAAGTACATAAACAACCAGTGCATTATGGTACCATCCTATAGAATCGTAGGGATTTACTATGCTGCGAGGTCCCCCCGGCCCGCTACTCCCCTCACCACTAAAGGCCGACGGCTGCTCAAGGATCTCCTGAGACTTCTCCATCTGACAAGCGCTCAGCGCCAAGACCAGACTCAGGCAGGCCATCATGGCCCATTTCACATAACGTTTCATAGGTTCAAAAAACAATTTGAGTTGCGCCTACTCTTCCCCTTTTCGGCATCCGGGGCCAGGGCTCTCCCGTCAGTCTGGCACCCGACTGAGAAAGCTTATCCTAAAGGTGCGGCGCCCCAGTCCAGAAATACAGCATTGGGGAAATTTTTTGAAAAAAAATCACTCATCCCCCCCCGTAGGATAGTAGCCCAGGATGAGGCGCTTGCCATTGGTATAGTAGTAGGTCGGTCGGCGGCGGCAGTAGCCGATCTCTGCTCCCATGCCACGCATCACATCGAGGTATTGATGGAGGCTTGAGGGGGAGATTTCCAGTTTGGAGGCAAAATCGGAAGGGCTTCCGCTAGCTTTTAGGTGGATGAGGGTATCCATCTGAGCCAGACGGCTGAGGTAGGTGTTGACGGACATGGTTGTGCGGTTGAAAAATCAAAAGTCGCTGTACTGATAAGTAGCATGACAAAAATTATATAGGTATGAAGTATATGGGGATATGAAGGAAAAACGCTGCTTGAGACCTCTATACCTCTATACCTCTATACCTATCTTTTATAGTTATTTCTGATCTTCTACTTAGTGGTTTCAAAATTATCAAAATGTGAATAAAACGCAAGGGAGAATTATTTGCATGGAATGCTGGGCATAAGGAGTACAAAAAACGCCGGACCCAATGGCCCGGCGTTGTACTATAAAGACTCTTAACAATAACTGTCAGTGCATTCGAAATTGGATTGAACCCGCAAAGCATCCTGGCCAGCAGCCTACTCGATTGCGAATCACGAATTTCGAATTTTCTTCACTAATTCTCCAGCGCATCCGCTCCAGCGGCGATCTCGAGGATCTCCTTGGTGATGGATGCCTGACGGGCTTTGTTGTAGCTGATACGCAGACTACGCAGCAGTTCTTCGGCATTTTCGGTAGCTGCATCCATGGCGACCATACGAGCGCCCTGCTCGGCGGCATTGGACTCCAGCACTGCACGGAATACCTGAATGCGGAGGGCCTTGGGGATCAGGTCGGTCAGGATCTCCTCGCGGCCTGGCTCGAAGATGTAATCTGAAGCCAATTCTGGCTCTGCTGATTCTGCCTGATCAAGCTCGTCAACAGATAGGGGCAGCAGTGTATCTGCACGGCGGATCTGAGTCATGACGTTCTTGAATTCATTGAACATCAGATACACCTTGTCCACTTCTCCAGAGGTAAACTTTTCAAAGATCAGGTCATTGACCTCATTGACTGTATCAAAGCTCAGGTTGTGGAGTACGTCGAAGTTTTGTCCATTGACATTGTAGCCACGCTTCTTCATCTGCTCATGACCTTTACGGCCCATACAGATGAACTGTACGCGTCCCTCAGCCAGGTCCTGACGGTGATTATCGTCGAGGAACTGCAGGGTATGCTTGATGATGTTGGCGTTGAAAGGTCCGGCCAACCCTCGGTTAGAGGTAACCAGCACCACCAGGATGTTTTTTACCTCGCGCTTTTCGACCAGCGGACTGGGGATCTCAGACAAATCAAGTACTGAAACCACATTGCCGATGAGCTCACGCAGTTTGAGGGCATATGGGCGCAACTGGATGATGCGGTCCTGGGCACGGCGAAGCTTGGCCGCCGCCACCATTTTCATGGCTTTGGTTACCTGCTGGGTGCTTTTGACCGTCTTGATCCGGTTCCGTATTTCTTTAAGATTTGCCATAAGGAATGATTCGTAATTCGTGATTCGGTATTCGTAATCAGGAGAGAGGGAGAAAGGGATTTCCCTTTCTCCTCACATTCCTTAGGCTTCGAAGTCTTTGGCCACTTTGGCGGCAGCTTCCTTGGTCTGGGCCTGCACGTCGTCAGTCCACTTTTTATTGCGGATGGCTTCAAGTGTCTCAGCGTAGTTTTGGCGCATCTCGGTAACCAGGCGCTGCTCGTAATCAGCTACGCGGTCAACGGGCACACCGTCCAGGAAGCCCTGTGCAGCGGCGTAGATGGCTACTACCTGCTCCTCTACGGAGATAGGTGAGTACTGCTTCTGGATCAGGAGCTGTACGTTGCGCTTACCACGCTCAAGCTGACGCTGGGTTACTTTATCCAGGTCAGAACCGAAACGGGCAAAGGCCTCCAGCTCGCGGTACTGAGCCAGAGAAAGCTTCAGGGTACCGGCTACCTTCTTCATCGGCTTGATCTGGGCAGAACCACCCACACGTGATACGGAGATACCTACGTTTACCGCTGGGCGAATACCCTGGTTGAACAGGTCAGACTCCAGGAAGATCTGTCCGTCGGTGATGGAGATTACGTTGGTGGGGATATAGGCAGATACGTCTCCTTCCTGGGTCTCGATGATAGGCAGAGCGGTCAGAGATCCGCCACCTTTGAGCTTATCCTTGAGAGAATCAGGAACGTCGTTCATGTTCTGGACGATTGCGTCATCGTCGATTACTTTGGCGGCACGCTCCAGCAGACGGCTGTGAAGGTAGAATACGTCCCCGGGGTATGCCTCACGTCCGGGAGGACGACGCAGCAGCAGGGACACTTCACGATAAGCTACAGCCTGCTTGGAAAGGTCATCATAAACAGCCAGAGCAGGGCGACCAGTGTCGCGGAAGTACTCCCCGATAGCTGCACCAGCAAATGGTGCGAAGAACTGCATGGGAGCAGGATATGAAGCCGGAGCGGCTACGACTACGGTGTAAGCCATGGCGCCGTTGTCTTCCAGAGCTTTCACTACAGAAGCAACAGTTGATGCCTTCTGACCACAGGCGACGTATACACAGAATACGGGTTCGCCACGGTCATAAAATTCTTTCTGGTTGATGATGGTATCGACGGCGATGGCAGTCTTTCCAGTCGCACGGTCACCAATGATCAGCTCACGCTGTCCACGTCCAATAGGAATCATGGAGTCAATGGCCTTGATACCAGTTTGGAGAGGCTCATCCACGGGCTGACGGAAGATTACACCAGGAGCTTTACGCTCGTAAGGTACAGGCAGTAGCTCACCAGAGATAGGGCCTTTTCCATCAATAGGCTCTCCCAGTGGGTTAACTACACGTCCCAGCAGGCCTTCACCTACATTCAGAGAAGCAATTTCTCCGGTACGCTTTACAGAATCGCCTTCCTTGATGCCTTCAGACTTACCAAAGAGTACGGCACCTACGTTGTCTTCTTCAAGGTTCAGTACCATGCCCTTCAGGCCGGTCTCAAATTCAATAAGCTCACCCGCGCGTACGTGAGTGAGGCCATAAATACGAGCAATACCGTCCCCAATTTGAAGTACCGTTCCGGTTTCCTCCAGTTGGGCGGCTGATTTGAATCCGGAGAGTTGCTCCCGGAGTATTGCAGAAACTTCGTCAGGTCTTACCGCTGGCATATTGATGAGTCTTTATAGTTCAGATTGGGAATGAAAAAGTAAGTAACGAGTAGTATATAAACTCCAGCCTAGTTGCTGGCTACAGCTCCTTTCATGAGTTGTTGTTTGGCACGACGCAGGGCTGAAACTACGCTGCCATCAAACTGGGTATCACCTACCTTGAGGACAAAACCGCCGATTAATTCAGGATCGACCTCTTCTGTCAGCTCAAAGCGCTTTCCAGTGGTTTTTTCCAGGGTTTCCTGGATTTCCTTTACCTGGTCGTCAGTCAGGGGGACTGCACTGCTGATGGTTCCTCGTTCGATGCCCTTTACCTCGTCGTAGATGTCAAGGAATGCCTTGGCTACGTATGGCAGGTACATCTCGCGATTTTTGCGAACCACCAGTTCCACCAGCATCTGCATCAGCTCACTTTTGAAGTTCGCAGAGAAGATCCTGTCAAGAATTTTTTGCTTGATGTCAAGCTTTACGATCGGGCTCTCCAGCATGCTGCGGAAGTCGCGATTATCCTCATAAACCTCCATAAAGAGGCCCATATCTGTATGCACGTCATCTAAAACGCCTTTTTCCTCCGCCAGTTCAAAGGCAGATTTGGCGTATCGGTGTCCTATGCGATCTTCAACCATGGGTTAATTCGTAATTCGTGATTCGTAATCGAAGATCCGCCGGTGACGGATTCGTAGAAGGTTATTGATTCAACCAATTAACAACTCAGCAAATCAGTTATTCTTTGCCAGGTCGTCGATCAGTTCACGTGCAAAGGACTCCTGAGTGGACTTGTCCTGGAATTGCTGACGCAGGATTTTTTCAGAAACCTCGATGGCCAGAGCTGCGGCAGATTCCTTGATCTGATTCAGAGCCTGTACCTTTTCTGCTTCGATCTGCTGCTTGGCTTTTTCGCGCTCCAGGCCTGCGGCTTCCGATGCTTCTGCGCGGGCTTCCTTGATGATGCTGTCGCGCATGGCATTTGCCTCGCTCAGCAGTTTATCGCGTTCAGCTCGCGCTTCCTTCATCAGGGCCTCGTTGTCTGCCTGAAGCTTCTCCATGGCATCGCGGGCTTCCTGAGCTTCTTTCAGAGAGTTCTCGATCTGCTCTTCACGGGCATGGATCATGTTCAGGATAGGCTTCCAGGCAAAAGCACGGAGCATGAAAAAGAAGATGACGAAGATGATCGTCGTCCAGATAAACAAGCCGGGTTCCGGCGCTATAATAGATTGGAGGAGCATATTGTATTAGTTCTGAGTTCGTAGTTGAATGTTCAAAGTTTATGGAGCAAAGCCCCTGGTTGACCGCCGTTTCTTTCATCTCACTTCTCGCAGCGCAGCGGTCTGACTTCTCGCTTCTCATTAAGGAAAGTACCGCCGAGGCATTCCCTCGGCGGATTTACCTGTAGTTTGTGGGCTTAGCCGAGTACAGCCAGCAGACAGATTACCTCACCGAACAGGGCAACACCCTCGATGAAGGCAGCGGTCAGGATCATAGCACCACGGATATCACCAGCAGCTTCAGGCTGACGAGCGATAGACTCAACAGAAGAAGCAGCCAGACGGCCGATACCCATACCGGCTCCGATGGCAGCCAAACCTGCGCCAATGCCGGCGCCCATTACACCAATAGTTTCCATGAGAAACGAAGTTTATATATGAAAGAAAATAAGTTCAATGTTGAAGGTTTAAAGTTGAAGGTTCGCAAATGCAGCTTAGAACTTTCAACCTTAAACTAGCTAACTGTTAGTGGTGGTCATCATGGCTTTCCATGGCCATGCCGATAAACACTGCGGTCAGCAGGGTAAATATGTAAGGCTGGATCAGAGCTACGATCATCTCCAGCATGAAAATCACAATTGAGAAAAGTACCGACAGCGGCATAATGCCCCATGCTCCGGCGGGATTGGTGCCACCGTTACCCATGATGAAGATCAGGGACACCAGACCCAGTACCATGAAGTGACCGGCGGTGATGTTGGCAAAAAGTCGAACAGCCAGTGCGAAAGGCTTGGTGAAGAGTGAGATAAACTCAACAATGGGCATCAAAGGGATGCCAAACTTCAGCCACCAGGGTACGCCTGGAGTGTTGAAGATGTGCTTCCAGTAATCCTTGGTTCCGTTTACCTGAGTCAGGATAAATGTCAATACTGCGAGTGAAGCTGTCACAGAGATGTTACCTGCGATGTTGGAGTTAAATGGCATCAGGCCAAACAGGTTGGCAAACCAGATAAAGAAAAACAGGGTCAGCAGGTAGGGCGTAAAAGCTGCAGCTTTGTGGTGCAGGTAAGGGCGGGCTACATCATCACGAATAAACAGGATGATGGGCTCCATCAGTGACTGAAATCCCTTTGGTGCTGCAACCCCGCGCTTTTTGTATGAATTGGCAACTGAGATGAAGACGATCAGCAGCAGGGTCATGATCAGAATCATCTGCAGACTGGTCTTGGTGAGAGACAGGTCAAACATACTGGCCTCCTCGTCGATCATGTCATCTTCTATGTGCATTTCCCCGTGACCTTCACCGTGGTGCAGGTGTTCGGCAGCGCCTTCCTTCAACGCATAAAGATGTCCATGGCTGGCGGCATATCCTTTTTCCATCAGGGCTTCCTCATTGGCCGCGAAGACAAAACCGTCCCGGCTGCTGTGGAAGAACCATGGTAACTTAAGGACGACAGAACCAACGATCTCCCAATCATGGGAATCCATGATGTGGTGGAGAATCTGGGCTTTTACCTCAGCTTTATTGGCGTCAGCCTCGGATACCTCCTCAGTAGCCTCCTCGACATGAGTTTCCTCCTCGTGAGAGGTGGTTTCGTCGTGATGATCCTGAGCGAAGGAAAGATTAAAAAATACCAGCAAGAAGCTGAGAAGTAACCAGTTGCCTTTACGCATAACTCGGGGGATATATATTAAGGTGTCTCGAGGTCAAAATTTCGGGCGCAATTTACGGATAAGGCCGAAAACTTCAAACGCGGTGAAGATAAAGTATGCAATTATATAAGTAACTACATATGGGTCCCTTAATTCGCGGAACTTGGTGTGTACCAGAATGATAGAAAGAACTCCTATTAGCATCTTCCCAATCATGCCTGTGCCCAGGTATCCCACGAACTGTGAGGTGTTTTTGTCCAGGCCCATATAGGTCAGACTGTAGGCAAGCAGAGTGGGGAAATATGCCACCAGAATAGCTACAACAACACTACCAAAGTGGTAGGGGAGGGCCATACTTTCGATGAAGAAATAGGAAACTATGATCAGCACTACCGCCAAAGCGGAAGCGAGAAGGACAAATCGGCCTATTTTCATAAGGCGTGGATTCAGTTTTTTTTACTGATGGTTCTAATCATCAGGTAGATGGCCATGGCGCAGCCCGCCAAAGAAAAGGAAAGTAGGAACCAGGGCTTTTCAGTTGATAACCAGCGATCAAGGCCATATCCTGCGGCCACAAATAAAAGAATGCAGGCTAGGATTTCAAACCCCAGTCCTGCATATCTTATATATTCCTTACGTGGATCTTCTGGCTTTTGGGGAGAAGTGGACATGTGAAGATATACAATGAGAAAAGTCAGTAAATATATGGCGCTCTCACCTGTAATCTAGTCACACTCTTCCATCAATTGCCAGCATTAGTTGGTTTTTGCAGCTTTTTCTGGCTGACGGTTGCCAGTGGGTCGCTTGGCGTCTTCGGCCCCGGTACTGCTGTTGTTGGACAGCAGGTCCTTGGCACGCTGAGGCGTCTTGGTCAGAGCATCCTTGGCGGCTTCGGCCATTTTGCTGGAACCAGTAAATACAGCACCCATCTGAACTACCAGCTTTTGGGTAAAGATGTCGCCAAAGATTTTTCCAGTCTTGTCAATGGTCAGCAATTCGCGGGTGACGACGTTACCTTTGATTTCACCTTCAATAGTAGCCATGCGGGCGTCAACGTTACCTTCGATGAAGCCGGTTTCGCTCACTACCAGTTTGGAATTGCACACCAGGGTTCCAATCACTTTCCCCTCTACACGCAGATCTCCCTCTGCGTTGATGTTACCGACGACTACGGTTCCCTCAGAAATGTTGTTACGACGATCTCCACCAGTCTTGGGCATGGAGTTCGAGGTTACCTTAGGGCGGGCATTTTCAGTTTTCGATCCAAACATGTTTTGTTCCTGGTTATTAAAGAAATGTTAGGTGCGGGTCATTGTCATGAAAGTAGCGGTAGGAGTAGCTAAATCCCAGTCAAGCCTCACCAAATTCAAACGTGACCCACAAATGTGGATTATTAGGGGAAGTTGAGATAGTTAGCCGGGTCTAGCGGCTTTCCATTTTGCCAAAGTTCGAAGTGAAGGTGTGGACCCGTCGAGTTCTCTCCTGTGTTGCCAATCACCGCAATAGCTTCGCCGGCGCGTACATATGATCCTACCTCCTTGAGCAGGCGGCTGTTGTGCTTATAAAAAGTCACGACATTTTCCCGACCTGCTGAAACGCTGATCACCCAGCCGTTGTCTTCAGAATATTCTGCAAAAAGCACAAACCCATCCGTAGCTGACTTGATCAATGCTCCTTCCTGAGCTACAATATCCACGCCATAATGGCGGCGCTCCTCCTGATAGGTGTTGCGTACCGTACCATCCAATGGCAGGTACAATTCATCAAGTACCGACCGCTGTGCGATCCTGACCATTGGAGGCCCCGATGTTACCGATGGAGAGGGAGGGCTAGGAGAATAAGAATTTTCAGTTTCTTCTGCACTCACAATTTCCTCAGGTAGCGATGGGCGAATGCCCGGCGAGGCGGCCCGGACAGAGTCAAGGCGTCTCTGACTAAACTGGGGAATGGAGTCTGCATCTCCTCCTCCAGCCAACCGCTGAAAGTTCTGGTTGTAGGCAATCAGACGGTCAATTTCTTCCTCAGCCCGCAGCACCCTGGTAGCCATCTCGGCTCTTTCCTCTTTGTAGGTCTCCGGGTCAATGTAATTGGGGATCATCCGGTGAAAAACCGGGACGTAAATAACCATGGCCATTGTACCACCGACAATTACCATGAAAAGCAATATGGCAATCACCGCCACCGAAAGGGGCCTCAGGCGGTATGACCGCGACTGGTACATGGTTTCGTCATCGATTAGCTCGACGCGATAAACCTGCATCAGCTTATTCCTTACGCGTTCATATATCTCTTTAAGCATCTTCGCTCAACTTAGCGGCGGGTTTTTCGGTATATTTGTCTGGTGTTTTGAATTCGGAATTCGTACTTCGTGATTCGTAATCCAGGACAGCCGCACTTAATCTCTTCAAAACACCCCAATCCGGTATATACCTTTGGCCTGAAAGGCTATTCTAAAAAGGGCGGCATTAATGGATTGCCTTGAAGCACTTTCAATTACGAATTTTGAATCACGAATTTTCAATTCCTCCTCCAGGCTCCATCAACCTTTTGTTTATGAATGCTTTAGCCCGGTATTGCAAACTTACGCATTTTCTTTCAATAATCGTTTTGCTATCTCTGCTATCCTGTAGCAAGGAGAAGGATACCATTGCGACCCGGTTATACCATAATACCACTTCCTATTTCAACGGTTATTACAACGCCGATTTCCTGTTTGATGAAGCCATTCTTGGTCTGGAAGAGCAATATGAGCACGCCAATCAGGGCTTCATGCAGGTGGTTTACTATGGCACAGAGACGGAACTTCAGTCTCTGATTCCGGATATGGAGGCCGTCATCAAGAAGAATGATGCGGTGATGTTCAAGCATCCAAACGGTAACTGGATCGACGACTGTCGCCTGCTCAATGGCAAGGCCTGGTTCTATCAGCAGGAATACCGGAAAGCGCTTAAAAATCTCAGGGTTGTCATTGATTCCTTCCCGGATTCTGATCGGGTGGCGGAGGCCTGGTTCTGGATTGCCCAAACGCAATACAGGCAGGATCAGAAGCAGATTGCCCAGGATATACTCCAGGAGCACATCATGAATGTTGATACCGCCTATCTGAATGATGAAGTTACCGGCGAATTGGGCCTTTTTCTTACACGGCTGGCCATCGAAGAAGAAAAGAACTATGACAAGGCTATCAAACTGCTGGAAGCCTACCTGCCCTACATCAAAGGCAGGCTGAGGATCGCTAGGTCACACTACCTCCTTGGACAGCTTTATGGTGAAATAGATGCATATTCCAAGGCGCTGGAACAGTTTGACATCGTCCTGAAAATGGCCCCCAATTACGACCTCGCATTCAGTGCCAAAATGAAAATGGCGCGGCTGTATGTCGGAATTCAGAATGATTCGGACGATGATGAGGAAGTATACAAATACCTTACCAGGCTCCTGAATGACGAAAAGAACCTGGAATACCGGGATCAGATTTACTACGAAATGGCCATGCTGGAGCTCCAAAAGAAAAACAGAGAACAGGCCATCGAGTACCTGAATTATGCAGTTCAGGTCAGTGTCAGTAACCAGCGGCAGAAGGCACTCTCGTATTATAAAATCGGTCAGATTTACTTTAACGCCTATCAGAATTACGACAAGGCCCAGGCTTACTATGACTCTGCCGCGACTTCCATTACCCCCAACGCTCCTGAGTACAAAGAGATCACCAGCCTGGCTAGCACCCTGAGAGAATACATCACCTATAAGCGTACCATCCATTATCAGGACAGTATGTTATACCTCGCCAGCCTGCCAGAGGCAGAACTGGATACCCTGGTGGCTCAGCTAGCACGGGCAGAGGCCGAGCGAAAGCGGGAGGAACAGCGACGTAAAATGGAGGAGATGAACTCCATCCGGAACTCCAATAACCTCAACATGGCTGGGGGCCAGACTCCTGGCTCCAATAACAATCCCGGTGGCAAATGGTACTTTGATAACGAGGTGGCCATCGCCAATGGGCGACTGTCTTTCCAGCAACAGTGGGGCACCCGTAGCAATGAAGACAACTGGCGGCGAAGTAATAAAAGTACCAGCCTGGCTGCGACAACTGCTGTTCCGGGTAGTGAAGGGTCTGAAGAAGCAGAAGTCGACAGCACATTGCTCGCCGAGGTCGGGGAGAACTATCAGTACTACAAAGACATTCCCAAAACAGAGGAAGAAAAGGCTGCGGCCATGCAACTGATCGAGGAGTCGCTGTTTAAACTGGGGCAGCTCTATGCTCAGAAACTGAATGAACCCGACTCTGCGGTCAAAACATATGAGACCCTGCTAAGTCGCTTTGACGAAACAGAATACACCCTACTGGCACGGTATGCACTATACCAGATTTATTTCGAGCGAAAAGATCCCCGTTTCGATCCCATCAAGGACCATATTCTTGAACAGCATCCACGGACCATATATGCCTACCTCATTCAGGGCAAAGACCCCAATGATCTGAAGGAAACCGAAGCAGACTTTGAATATGTGTATAACGGTCTGTTTGAGTCCTATGCCAACGGTGAGTACGAGACCTGCGTGGGGTTCAGCAATTTCCTGCTGAGTCAGGAGCGTTTTCTCTCCAACCCCGAGATCGACATGGGGCGCCTCTATTACATTCGGGGCATGGCCATGGGGTACCTGGGAGATGAGGATAGCCTGCGAAAATATTTGGAGCTGGTTGTTCACGACTACTCCGAATCACCCGTAGTGCCCTGGGCACAGCAGACCCTGACCTACATGACCGAGGGATTGCCACCTGAACCAGTGGCAGTAGTGTCAGAGGCTACTGGCGAACCCGAGATCGCGGCCGACGATCCCCGGTTTGAGGGTTTCTCAGCAGAGGTGGCTTCAGGAGAAAAGGTCTATGTGATCATCTACATTCCCAAGGACGAAGTCCGAAAGGATGCTTTACAGTCCTCCATATCCAACTTCAATTCCAAGTTTCACGATAGCAAGCGCCTGAGAGTCAATATATTCCTCTATCAGAGCACCCACTTCCTGCCTTATATCGGGAATTTTGATGCAGAGGCAGACGGAGAATCCTATGTCAGGGGTATCCTGAATTTCCCGGAAGTAGCCGATCTCATCAGAGGACGGGGCGAGGTGATGTACATTTCTCACAACAACTTCAAGGTTGCCTATGGGCAGCGCCGGATGGAGGACTACCTGCTCTTCTACCGGGAGGTGATGGGGAAGTAGCCGTGCAGAATGATTGGGAGTACGGTATGCGGAGTAAGCTGGACTTTATCCCCAATGGTCATCCTTGATAAACATTTTTTCGTAACTCCTGCACAATCAATTCTAAAGTCGGAGACATGGAGACAGCAGGTGTCGGCTCTAGGTACTTCACTTCGTTCCCCGATTCTCGGGATCTTCGACAGCACAGGCTCTCACCAGCGCCATCCTTTGGATGGTTCAAAAGCTCTGTTCTGCTCTAGCAGTACCGATCTTGAGCCCTGTGCTGAGCTTGCCGAAGTATCTCAGAAGCGAAACGTAGCGTTCAACCTTTGATACGAAATTCCGAATCAACCTAGCCGTATTCCGTATCCCGCCTTGGGTGTAGGACAGTTTTTACATTGGGCCATTTTTACCCCCTATTTCCCTCTCAGGGAGGATTTCAGGTGGCGTTAGGATCTCCTTGCCCCGTCAGTCCTGGAGGGGGAAAACGCTCGCTCCAGAGGAATTTAGACCTACACCCACCGCCTCACTTGGTCTCCATGACTTCTACCCCTGACCATCCCGAAGGGATTCCGTGCTCCAGGTAGTAGGTACTCCGGGTGGTAAATTTGCCTGACACCGGGTCCAGAGAATGGTCCAGTTGACCAAAAATGGCCCTGGCCCGATCCATTTCTCCTGCAAGAAAAGCCTCGATACCCTGTTCGAATTCAGCATGGTGCTCACGCTTGTACTGGGAGATAGACGCTTCATCTCCTGCGAAGCATTCAAACACTCCCATGGGAGCATTGCGGCCTTTAACCTTCACCAGACCAATATGGCGACACTGCTGCTGCAAGGTTGCTGGTAGCAGGTCGTAACTGGTCTCGCTAACGAGGATATTGGCACCGTAGAATTTGGTGAGGCCCTCCAGCCGGGAGGTGGTGTTCACTGTGTCAGCAATTACCGCAGGGTCGGAGCGGTCCTGGTCCCCGATGATCCCCATCACGAGTGGCCCCGAATGAAGCCCCATCCCTACCTGCAACGGTAGTCTATCCTGGGCTTTTCGTTCCTGATTGTAAACCCGAATGGCCTGCTGCATTTCGATGGCGGCCCTCAAAGCGTCACCCGGTTCTCGCTGAAACAGCGCCATAATCCCATCGCCCAGGTATTGGTTGATGAATCCCTGGTTTCGCTGAACGACCGGACCCATGCGGCCCGCGTAGGCATTGACAAAGGCAAAATTTTCTGCCGGAGTCATCTTCTCCGCCAAAGACGTGTACCCCCTGATGTCGGTAAACAGAACCGTCAGGTTGAGGTTCACATGATCCCCAAGGTGGACGTCGGTGATCGTTTTGTGCCCCAGCGTACGGATAAATTCGTTGGGGACAAAGCGTCCAGTAGCACGGTTGATGCGCCGGAGGTTGAGATGAGCATGCATCCGGGCCAGAAACTCATCTTTGGAAAAGGGCTTGGCCAGGTAGTCATTGGCCCCGGTTTCAAGGCCCTGCACGAGATCTGAAACCTGATTTTTGGCCGTTACCATGATGATGGGCAGGTCTGAGGGAAGATATTGCTCCCGGATCTTTTTGGCGACCTCATATCCCGATAGGCGGGGCATCATCACATCAAGAAGGATCAGGTCAAATCGCTGCTCGCCCGAATCGATGATATCCAGGGCTTCCTGGCCATTCAGGGCAGATACAACGTGAAAATGCTCCCCTTTCAGGTGGTTTTGCAACACCTGATGGTTGATGGGCTCGTCGTCGACGATCAGGATGTGAATCACTTCTGCTCCGGAGCCATTGCCTCTGGGCCGAATTACCCGCCGGAGTTCTGCGGTACTGTGGGCCGCGATAGGCGTCAGGCTTGCCCTCTGGAGCTCTGTGCTTCCTGCCATATCGGCTTGCTGATCCGAAAGAGGAAGGGTGAAGTAAAAGGAGGAACCCTTGCCTACCTCTGATTCAACCCAGAGCTTGCCCTGGTGAAAACGTATGAGCTGCCGCGAAATGCTTAGTCCCAGACCTGTTCCAGCAAATTCCCGCTGAATGGATCCATCTGCCTGAGTAAATTCCTCAAAAATGACTTCCTGCTTGTCTTTGGAAATGCCAATTCCAGTGTCAGTAACACAGACCTCGATCTGGTCGCCTGTTCGATAGGCTTTAATCTCCACATATCCGGTTTCCGTAAACTTGATCGCATTGCCTACGAGGTTATGCAGTACCTGAGTGATGCGGTCTTCGTCGGCCAGGGCAGAATCCAGGTCGCGGGGCACCTCGTTACGTAACTGTAGGTCTTTGCCTTGAACCAGTGGATAAGAGATCTGAAGAACCAATTCTACCAGCGAGTGCAGGTCCACAGGGCGCAGTTGCAGACTCAGATCTGCATGCTGGATGCGGGAGAAATCCAACAGGTCATTTACCAGCGAGGCCAGTCGTTTGCCCGAGGCGACCACCATGCCAAGGTTTCGCCTTTCGTCTTCATCTTCCGACTCATCAAACAGTGCCTCCGTGATGCCGATGATGCCACTCAGCGGCGTGCGCAGCTCATGGGAGGTGTTGGCCAGGAACTGGTCTTTGAGTTTGTCGATCTGTCGCAGGCGTTCGTTGATTTCCTGCTCTTGCTGAAGTCGCCGCTGCTGGGCCTGAAAGCGACTTTGGAGATACCAGACGATGCCTCCCAGCAGGATGATCAGACTTCCGAGGATAAACCACCAGCTCTGATACCAGGGAGGGTGTACGGTAAAACTATAACGTGCGACATCTTCACTCCAGTTTCCCTGGAGGTCGCCAGCCTTGGCTTCAAAAGTGTATTCGCGCGGGAATAAAAAGGCGGGCAAATTGGTATAGCGTAGCTGAGTCTCCAGGGTCGGCCTGGACCAGGTCGCGTCAAAACCCAGGAGGCGGGTCTGGTATTGAACGCCTCCACTCCAGAAGTAGTTGAGGGCGGTGAAGTCAAAACGAATTTCCTGATTGCCATCGCGATAGGTGGAGGCTACGATGTCGGTGAAAAAGACATCGGGAAGTGGAGGTCTGGGCAAATCCTTATCAGGCCGATAGATGGCTACACCTTTGGGAGTGCCAGCATACAAAGTGCCGGAAGTATCTATGAGAAAGGCTTCCGGGCCCCAAATGTCATTTTCCAGCAGACCATCCTGCTGGCTCACGGCTTTTACCTTCTCTCCGGTTCTGTAATCTACGGCCAGCAGTTCATCGTTACCTGCGGTCCAAATCAGGTCTCGCTTTGTATCCAGTCTGAGGGGAGTATAGGTTCCGGCTGGCAGCCTGGTTGTAACCAGTGAGTCATTGCTCTTGGGGTATAGGCAATAGAGGCGGTTATCGGCAGCCAGCCACAGCTGGTCCTCTCCTATTGGCAAAATGGAAGAGACGAGGGAAAGGCTATCGCCATCATACTGAAGAGGGACAGGCTCAAAAAGGGTTGAGTCTTTGACCGGATGGGCAAATCCGAAGTTGAGCAGGTCCAGGGGAGGTGTTACCCTCCTAAGTGAATCCAGTAGGTCAAATGTGAACGTAACCGTGCTCCGGAAAAGTCCTCCCCCACGAATAGCTCCGATATAAAGATGCCCATCCTGTCCCAGCGTTGCAGCTCTGAAGACCTCTGCGGATAGACCATTTCGTTTACCAAACCCCATTAGCGCTCCATCGTGGTAAATAGAAATTCCCTGGGTACTTCCCAATACCAGTACTTCTTCAGTCCCCCCAAGCTTCTTTGGCAGGTGTAATAGGTGAAGAGTTGACACCATGTCGATGCCAAAATTGTAGATCAGAGCAGGCTGCCCCAGCCACTGTGTGCGTTTTCCAACTCCCATAGAAGGAGGTAAGGGCCGGTTGGCAGGGGCCAGGTAGCTGAACCCACTTACGTGTGCAATCCATAATCCCCCCTCCCCACTGGGTATTGTGCTGGTAATGGCTGGCGTCATCAGCCCTCGTGAAGGATCGAAGAGGTCAACCCGATGGCCCTCGGAGTTGATGGCGGCCAGACCAGTATTGGTGCTCACAAGCAGGTATGGTTCACTATCAGTAGCATTAGTTGGCCATGGGAGTATGCTGATGTGATTGGCTCCTGCATCGGGGAGGACAGGTGGATGGTCGCCCATAGGCCGATCAGTATATTGCCCAAAGGCTTCAAAGTCTCCTGGCATCCAGATCATTCCATTGTTGGTGCCAGCCCAGAAATTCTGCTCCAGATCCTTATATAGCGAGAAAACATAGTTCCCCGGTAGGTCGAGGTTATTTCTTATTGACTGGAAGTCAGGGAGTGACTTTCCGGAGGCGAGGGTAAGCCCCGAGGCCGTTGCCACCAACACCTTATCGCCCGCCATCGGAACGATTTCCCGGATTTTGGTTCTGGCTCCTATTTCGATCCATCGGGTATCTTCCGGACTATCTTTTGGGCAAAAAATCAGCTTGCCATCGTCCTGTCCCAGCCAGATATTCCCTTCATAATCCTCACACAGTGTTCGTGCCGATTGCTTTTGAATAATGTCTTCGGGGTTGTCATTCCCCAAACTCAATGTGTCCGTTTGGGTCAGGTCTCCCCCTCTCCAAATTACCAGATCACCATTTACATGAGGGCTCCAGATATCCCCATTGGCCCTGGCCAAAAAACTGATCGGGTTAGACTTGCGGGAGTCCATGATAGACAGGGTATCTATGATTACCTCATCCATTGAAGGGAGGGTAATCCTGATACCTGCGTGACTCTTCATGAATAAGGCAAGCCACATGC
Organism: uncultured Bacteroidia bacterium; assembly: GCA_964343195.1. Classification (GTDB taxonomy): domain Bacteria; phylum Bacteroidota; class Bacteroidia; order J057; family J057; genus CAYVAP01. Next base: position 52,762 of record CAYFIR010000026.1, read on the forward strand.
GCCCTTCCCGATCCCGGGCAAACCGGGAGTCCAGGTCAGTGGTGCCCTTGGGGAGAGGATGACCTCCAATGCTATCGGTAAAAGTGAGGGAGTCACCTGGGGCATACTCGGAAAGCGGCTTTTGGGTCAGTACGACTCCTTGTATGCCTCCCACCCATAGACGTCCATATGCATCCTGGCACATCTGATGAACCCGACCCAGCATGGGGTTGAGTTGAGGGTGACTGCGAAAGCTGGCGCCATCGTAGCTGACGAGGCCTTCGCCAAAATTTGCCAGCCAGAGGATGCCTCGATCATCCTGAAAGAATGCGGTTACGACAGGCTGACGGAGTTCCTGGGCACCTTCTCCCACCGGAAAAGTCCGCATGGGATACTGGATCTGAGCTGATACCTGCTGACCTGCAAAGCATAAGACAATGAGCAGCAGGGCACAAAAACGAGGGAGTGACATGATGACAGGGGGTAAGTTTCGCCTGAAAATATGCACATGCCGGAGGTGAATTCCAATTGTCGCCGTAGAGGGCTTTTATTTTTGAGCTGTTGGCTCTATTCCCTGAAGGCATATTCCCGATGAGATCCTTTGCTTTTAGACAGAGAGATAAGTCATTGTTTTATAAACAAACAATTTAGAATATTATGATACATTAAACTGTTGTGCGCTTCCTATCTATTCCCTCAAAGGGCACGCAAAGGACAATAAACTACTATGGGCAAGCGAATTGTAATTCTGGGAGCTGGCATCGCGGGGCATACCGCCGCCGCTCACCTGCGCCGCAGCCTTTCCAAAGAGCATGAGGTGGTCGTGGTCTCTCCCAATAGCAACTATCAGTGGGTTCCTTCCAATATTTGGGTGGGAATCGGGAGAATGAAACCCAGGGACGTGATCTTCCCTTTGGCACCGCTCTACAGGCGAAAGGGCATCACTTACAAGCAGGCCAAGGCTTTGGCCTTTTACCCAGAGGGAGACTCCGAAATGGACAAAGGCTTTGTATCCATTGAATATGTGAATGGGGAGAAGAAAGGGGAGGTCGAAAAGCAGGATTACGATTACCTCATCAATGCTACGGGACCAAAGCTGGCATTTGACCAGACCGAAGGCATGAATCCCGGTACCAACAAACTCTATTCTGTCTGTACCTATGGGCATGCCTCCCATGCCGCAGAAGCTTTGAAGGCACTGATCGCAGAGATGAAGCAGGGGCAAAAGAAGAAAATTGTCATTGGTACCGGGCACCCCAAGGCCACCTGTCAGGGGGCAGCATTTGAATATATCCTCAACGTAGAGCAGGAACTGCGTCGGCACAAGGTCCGTGACAAAGCCACGATCGTCTGGCTGACCAATGAAGCTGAACTGGGTGACTTCGGCATGGGCGGAATGATCCTCAGCTATGGAGGCAAGGCCATGGACTCGGAGCAGATGGTCGAGATGATCTTCAAGGATCGGGGTATAGACTGGATCACTGGGGCAGGGGTAACCAAAGTCGAGGACGGAATCGCCCACTACGAAACACTGGGCGGGGATTTTGATCAGGTGAATTTTGACTTCGGGATGCTGATCCCGGCATTTTCGGGGCATGGATTTCAGGCTTTTGACAAGGCCGGGGAAGACATCACACCCAAACTGTTCAAGGGCTTCATGATCGTCGATGCCGATTATACCCCCAAGCCTTATGAGGAGTGGAAAGTGCAGGACTGGCCTGAGACCTATCAGAATCCCAGCTACCCCAATATTTTCGCTCCAGGCATTGCCTTCGCTCCACCGCATACCATCTCCAGGCCTCGTACCAGCCCCAACGGGACGGCCATTTTTCCCGCGCCTCCCCGTACCGGCATGCCATCGGGCATCTCCGCCAAACTGGTTGCCGATAATTTGGTCGAAGCCATCAAGCACAACAACGGCCTCGACATGCACCACAAAGGTTCCATGGGAAATATGGGCGCAGCCTGTATTGCCTCTTCCGGCTATGGCATGCTAAAAGGCAGTGGCATCACCATGACCGTTAATCCCATCGTACCTGATTATGAGAAATATCCCGATACAGGCGGGAGAATACTTAGCAAGACGATTGGTGACATCGGCCTGGCCGGGCACTGGGTCAAACTTTCGCTCCACTACGCCTTTTTATACAAAGCCAAGATGAAACCTTTTTGGTGGCTGGTGCCAGAGTAGGTTATCAGGAAAGGTTGAAGAGGAGGTAGGATGCGAAGGTCTCAGGAAGGGACTTTATCCCCACTTTCCTTCCTGCGTTGATCTGCTCCTTTACTTTCTGACAGGCAGCCTTTTTCCATTGTCTCAGACTCTCAATATCTCGGTATCTACTTATTCCTCAGAACAATGACTCCTCACATCACGAATACCCAGCGCTTCATCATGCGCAACCCCATCATCCAGCTATTCAGGTTTTTCTGGCTGAATGTGAAGATCCTGCACATCGTAGCCGGCGGTCATGGCGGCACGCGCGATGAGGCTTACAAAAAGAAGTGAAAAGTGTTAAGTAACGCTCAAAAAATTAGTTCCGCTTTTGACTCGATCTCTTGCCCGCATACTGCGTCAGAAAAAGCCTCATTTGGCTCGCCAAACTCGGTTTTTCTTCCTTGCCTGCGAACAAGATCTCCTCGTAAAATCGGGAAGTTATTTTTCTCGCGTTACTAACGCGTTAACTGAAAGGATTTTTTCGTCACATTCCCCGCTCCATCTTCGATCTGGACGGTAAGGGTCTTTTTCCCTGAGGTGAGTTCCAGGCGCTCCAGGCTGGCGCGGATCACCATGCGCTTGAAGTCAAGCTCAAATGGCACCCACTGATCATCCAGGTAACCCTTGATCTGGCCATATCTGATCCCGCTGAATTCGTCATCTACTGCAAGCACCAGTTCTGTGTTGTGGTTGATCTGACCACCATTGCCAAAGGAAACGTTGCGCAGCGTGGGGGGGATCGTATCCCGCACCAGGGCAAAGGTGCCCAGTTGTCCGGGCCTCGCGAGGATGCGGCCATTGGGATCAAGGCGGCCTCCTTCATATTTCCATTCGTCGCCGTCCCAGCGGGCGATCACCAGGCCATTAGTTGAAATCCCGGGATCGGGCGCGATGCTCAGGGTAAATCCCTGCCACATCGGTTCGGTTGTAGGCCCAAAGTGATAGACGTCACTCAGCACCTGCTCGTCGTCTGTCGTTTCCTGCCACATCAGGAGATGAAAAGGGCGGAAGGCCGAGCGATAAGTGAAGAATGCCTGACAGGGGCCTGATTCCGCCAGGTTATTTCGATCAGGGAAAATGTGCTTCACCAGCGGGACCTGCATCTGAACCGTACCGCTATCATCCCGGATTTCGACAGGATAGTTATAGGGGTCCAGCGGAAGAAAAAATCCCAGGGTATTGTCTTGCAGGTAGTCGGGGGTGATCAGGCTGGATTGTCCGGCTTCATTGATAGCCCATAGGCCATCGCTCAGACAGTGCAAAGGAGCGCCTTCTATTGCTATTCGTAAAAAGTCGCCTGCAATCTGGTAGCTGATGGCTGGCTCTGATTTAGGAGTCAGTTTTTCCTGAGAAAGCCTGTTGTCCGTGGTGTCCTGCTGTATGGTGGCTTCAAAAGTGCTTTGATTCCCGTGCAGGTCGGTCATCTCCAGCCGAAGGATATGGGGATCTTCGTCGTCTAGTGAAATACTCCCTTCCCCCGGACTGTTCATGTAGACGCCGAGCGGATTCCCTTCTGATCGGTAGGCACGCTGAAGGCGGTCTCTGGTAGCTTGCTGGTGAGCATAGTCGTAGTGAAGGTAAATAGCGCGGGTTTCGTCAAATCCAAACTCCTCCATCTCATACTGATAGCGCAGCTCACCGTCGAGGTAAAGTCGGGCAAAGTTGATTCCGCAGCGATTGGGCGCACCGTTTAATTGGTCAAAGGCTTCATACTCCAGGCCTATGGGGCCTTTTACCAGGATGGGCTCGTCGTGACGGTAGCTGCCATTGGCGCCACGTGGTTTGAAGGTAAGTTTTTCGTAGCGACCGTTGACACGGCTATTCGGAGTCAAGGGCTGAATACCAATCTGTTCCAGGGTTGGCTTGCGCGTGTCAGGGACTTCCTGCTTAAAATAATGAAGCGGATTGATAGGCCGTTCATCGGGGGTCCTGATCTCAAAGTGCAGGTGCGGCCCAAATGAGCTCCCTGAGTTTCCGCTAAATCCTATGGTGTCTCCCTGCTTTACTAAAAATTTTGATGGGGCGGGGAAAGAGTTCAGATCCGTACGTTCTGCGCGTTGTTGTTCTTCCCAGTGATAGTCTGTGAGTTGCTGTGAAAATCCCTCCAAGTGGGCATAGACCGAAAAGCGTCCGTCTGGATGTTTTAGGTAAACCGCATTCCCAAAACCATAAGGTCCCGTCCGTAGTCGATACACATAGCCGTCCTCTATCGCCAGGACTGGAATACCCGTCCGACGGTAAGTCTTGATGTCCAGCCCTCCGTGAAAGTGATTTCCTCTTAGCTCCGCAAATGTCCCCGACAGGTCATAGTATCCCTTCATGGGAAACAGGTACTGCGACGGGGGATTGGCCCCGGTCAGGATCAACAGGCAGCAGGCGACAGCTATGAGGAAAAGGTGTTTTGGCATGGAGTTGTGGAGGTATGAAGGGTATGGAGGGTATGGAGGTATATAGGGTGTATAGGGGGAATATGGGTGGAAAACGGTATAGGGTATAAGAAATTCAGGGAAATGAGGGGTATAGGGTGTATAAGGGGAATATGGGCGGGCTGCGGGAAGATGGTATGAGGTATAGGGTGAAATAGTTGTAACTCGATGGGAGTCAGGTCAGTACCCAACTACGAACTACGAACTACGAACTACGAACTACGAACT
>CAYFIR010000027.1:0-57173 GCA_964343195.1 uncultured Bacteroidia bacterium
AGGTCCCGCTGAAGGCGACACTACACTGGTAACCAGTCGCTTATGAGAAATAAAAACCGAAACTGACGTTACCTTATCTCAAGATCTCATGTCTCAAAATCTCGATATCTATTTTCTTTTTTGCTATCGATTCACCCGTACTCGCTGCACCTGGGTACCGGTGGCAGTTTGCACTCGAATCAGGTAAAGACCGGCTGAAATTTCAGTATTGCCAAACTCCCAGTTCAGGTGCTGGGTTCCCTTAGTCTGGAATCCATTCACCAGTTCCTGGATCTTCTGTCCAGTCATGTTGTACACGCTGACATTGACCATTCCTGCATCGGGGTTGGTAAACTCGACGTGAATTTCAGAACTGGCAGGATTGGGGTAAGCCATCAGGTTGAGCGCCACAGCCTGGGCATCATGGATGGAGGTGGTCCAGGCGAAGTCAACGGGGGTTTCCTCTGGTCCCATGCCGGATGGGGTGTAACTGGGATCCTGTGACAACACAATCTTGTCGATGATCAGGTGAGGTTCACGGCAGAATACATCCAAGCCCTGTATTCCGGTGTTATTTACAGGCAGGCTTTGATTGGAGACGTGCATCCAGGTGAACTGGTCATAGACATTGGTACTGTTATACAGGTCTATGGAGGGAATCAGCAAATCCGCATCAAGGCCGAGGTGATAGGAGTCGCTGGTTGGATTGAATGCATAGACACGCGCCCAGATGTAGTATTTTCCAGTGTGAGGAAAATCGACATGGTAGCGGGAAACGGGAGCATTGTATTCTGCCGTGCCAGCTGAGCCGTACGACACCCCTTCTGGTGCAATGATCACTTCTCCTGAAGAAGCGTCATCCATAAGGGCCTTGGTCCACTCGCTGCCATTGGAGGCGGGAAACAGGTTGGTGTAATTTTCAGCCTCCATCACGATCAGGGTATCCGTTTGCCCGAAAGTGGTTTCCTGAAAATGATCTTTTTCGCACTCAACTCCGCTCACCTCAGAGGAAAACAGTGCCAGGTAATCGTAGCGTGCGCCACCGGTAGAGGAGGTGTTTTCGATACGGACGGTATGGGCACCAGCTCCCAGCTCCAGCTTAAAGTCCTGGATTTCCCAGCCTGAAGTTACGTTGAGGGGCACTTCTGAAAGGGCCAGGGTACCGTCCACATAGACGTTGACGGATTCTCCGGCAGTAGGATTATCATAAATGATGGCGATCAGGAAGGAATCAGCAGCAGCTACCTCAACGTCCTGCTCCAGATACGCCTGTGCAATGCCCTCTGTAGAAAGGGTCAGGTGGTACAGGTCGGCGGGATCAAGGGTTAACGCAACTTTGGCGTTGGTTTCGCAGATGTCAATACACGGAATATACTCAGTACAGGGGTCGATGCCTGTTTCTCCGCCAGAGCAAACCCCACACTCGTCGATGGTAGCCGTGCCTCCTGAAGTGCCGTTACAGTCAGTGATATACCCGATGAAGTCATAGTCATGGTCCTCCATGGTAAAGGTTACCAGGTTTCCATTCAGGGTAACATTGTTGCTGCTGTCCTCCCAGTACTGGAGTTGATCGTTGGGATCAGTCAGGCGGGACTTTAGGGTAACAGTCGCCCCTTCAGGGAATCGGCTGGTAACGGTCGATAGGCCAGCATTGGCCTTGTTTAGCTCGACAGCAACGGTGTACAATGGCTTCAGTGCGCTGTCCAGAAAGGCAAGTTCGGGATCAGCCGCCTGGTCCATGATTTCCTCAGCAAGGAACTGGCACATGGCCAGTGCTCCCATCTCCTGGTAGTGGGTCCAGTAGTCTTCGTAGCCATCGGGGTAGTTGGAATACTCACCAGGGAGTAGCCCCATATGGACAAAAAACTGGGCATATTCTACCCCGATCTGCTGGTAGAAGTTCCAGGACTTCATGTTCAGGTCGAGGAAAGGAACATTCAGCTCCGCAGCAACGTCCATCATGGCTCCTCGATAATCGCTGCCGCTTTCGGTGAAAACGTTGCGGGTGCCAGTATTCATGCTCATGGGGCTCACGAGGATAGGGATGGCCCCTTCAGCGCGGGTGTCATTGATGTAAATTCGGAGAAAGTGCTTCATGCTATCCGGGCTGGTATAGCGTTCCGCTCTGGAAAAGTCCCGGTCATTGTGCCCAAATTGGATGAGCACATAGTCCCCACTGTCGAGTGAGTTTTTTACGGGAGTCCAGAGGCCTTCCTGGTAAAAGGAACGGGAACTACGACCTCCACGGGCGTGATTCTCTACCTGGACGAGGCTGTCATCAAAAAACCACTGGAATACCTGTCCCCAGCCCTTAAAGGGGTATCTATTCGCCCCGTAGTTGCTCACGGTAGAGTCTCCGATGAGGTGAACCTTGCGAATCCCCGTGGTGGTCACGCTCACGACGATGGAACTGCTGCTGACATTCCCGATGCCATCGGTGACCTCTACCCGGTAGGTACCTGACTCCTCAGGCGAAAACGTCTCCGCCACAGCCCCGATAATCAGCTCGCCGTTGTGGTACCATTGATAGGATTGCCCTGCTGGCGCAATCAGTTCGCGGTCCACATTGTTGATGGAGATGTCAGGGGCTCCCTTTGCCTGGAGGACCATCATGCTGGTCACGGCAAATAGAACGAAGAATGCCAGTCGTAAATAGTTTTTCATCTGCAAGTAGTTTTGTGCTACAATTCTTGGTAAGAATGCCCAGAGACCTGATTTGGGTTTCATTTGTTTTCCCATGGCGCAAATAGCTTTGGGTGCAATCGTTTGCAATTACGGGTTACCATGGTCTCAGACAGGACTAACTGCTATAATGAAAGATACATGATTCAGAATTGATTTCCGTTCGGTGCTGTTATGGTGCGCTGTGTAAGCCTTTTGGTTGAAGAATCATCCATCCCTCAGATGGAAAAAATCAAAAGAGCCACCTCCAATCTGAGGATGGCCCTTTGTATATGGTAGGGGGCACCTACGGAGCATCCCTACTGGTAATTACGGATCACGAATTACGAATTGATCAATATCCTCGATTCTGCTCCAGGAATCCCTCGATGTTGGAAGCTCCGTCGATGGCGCTCTGAGGAATAGGGAACAGACGCTTGCTTACGTCAGAGTCGGTCTTCTCGGTCCAGGAGTCTTCGTATTTGCCAAAGCGAATCTGATCGCCACGGCGGAAGCCTTCCCAGTACAATTCGAAGCCACGCTCGCGGAACATGATCTCGAGGTCGATCTCGCTCAGTTCAGCGGGAGTCTGCTCAGGACGAGCGGTACGGCCAGCACGTACAGCATTGACATCAGCCAGGGCACCTGCCTCGTCTCCCATGCGAAGTTTGGCTTCGGCACGCATCAGGTAAATCTCAGCCAGGCGCATCAGCACGAGGTCCACGCTGCTGAAGTTGTTGCCATTGGGAGAAGTGTGGCTAAACTGGTACTTTGAGCAGCGGTAGCCCGTGTTGTGCAGGCGGCCTTCGTTGGAGAAGTCCACGAGCTCGGTGTGTGCGACGTATCCAGAGTCGCGGTCAGGGCCATTGCCCTTGCGCTGGATCACAGGATAGATACGCACCTGACCGTCGTCACAACGCAGGAATGCACCGTCAGACCCTTTGCGAGGTCCCCAAAGCACGCCGCGCAGGATGCCACGGTTGATCTCAAAGTCCGTGTCAGTGATGCAGTAATAATGGTCTTCGTCATTTGCAGGCGTAACTCCGGTAAGATCCTGGAGCGCTTCAGGAATGTCGATGTTTTCCTGGTAGAAGCGGGCATCAGCTTCAGCAGGATCTACAGAGCCATAGGCGTCCACCCAGGTCTGATAAAAATCAGAGGTGATAGCAGGCCCATCGGTACCGTCGGCACTGGGATGCTCAGGACGTGGGAACAGCGAACCCGCGATGGACCAGTAAGCCCAGCGGCTGTGCTCTCTTCTCAAAACTCCGCGCTGATCCAGCGAGAAGATGATCTCAGGATTCACATCGTTCTCGTCGTTGAAGAGTTCGAAGTATTCAGCCGAGATTTCATATTTACCAGAGTTGATGATGTTGTCGGTATACTCGACTACCTTGTTCATGTCCTCGGTGGTAAAGTCAGGCGTTCCATATGGATCGCGGTACACGGCAGCATTGAGGTGCAGGCGAGCCAGCAGTCCCCAAACGGCGGACTGAGTCAGGCGACCAGGACCCAGGTCAGTGTTGATCATGTCCACTACAGAAGTCAGCTCGGCTTCCAGGTAATCGACGGCTTCTTCCCCACGCAGGATGTTTGACAGGTCGCTGGAGGTTTCCTTGTCGAAGGCAATTCCCCAGCTATCGAGCATCAGCATGTTGAGGTAGGCACGCAGGGCAATCATCTCATACAGAGCGCCTTCGGCCTCGCTGTCTCCGGCGTCAGCCAATGGGCGCAGTACCTCGATGGCAGAGATGGCGCGAGAGATGTTCTTGGTCAGCTCATTCCAGGAGCTTCCTACGAGGTCGTTGCCAGAGGTCATCAGGTGCTGGTGAACGGCCATGAATTTTCCTCCGTCAAACCAGTCGGTACCCCCACGGTATGGCAGGATGGCCTCGTCAGAAGCGATCAGTTGCAGTCCGTAGAAGTTGGTGTGGCGCCAGGTCCAGGAAACCTGTCCGTAGGCAGGAGCGATGGCTCCACTGACAGCTTCAGCCTGACCGGCTCCTGTCAATGATTCGTCGAGGATGTTTTCCTCCAGGTCGGTACATCCCCAGTTTATCAGGGTGAGGATGCCCACAATTGAGAAAGCAAAAATTTTCCTTAACATGATTTCTATATGTTGTTTCAACCGGATAGGGGTTGTGGGTTGAGTCATGAATTAGAATGATACATTCAGGCCGGCCAGGATGGTTCTGGCTCGTGGGTAGGTGAAGCGGTCGATACCGAAGGTCTGTACTCCTCCGATCGAACCACCGGTGTTTACCTCAGGATCAAATCCGGAGTAATCGGTGATCACAAACAGGTTCTGACCAGTAACTGTCAGGCGAATGTTTTGTACCCAGTCGCCCATGCCCCACTGACCAGGACGAGCGGTGTAGCCCAGGGTAGCGTTGTTGAGGCGCAGGAAGCTTCCGTCCTCCAGGTAGCGGGTAGATACTTCGTTAGAGTTGGTGATGTCTTCTTCTGGGTATTCCACAGCGAAGTCGGTGGTGTTGAAAGAAGAAGCCAGGCTGCCCTTCTGGAAGAGGGACATGGTGGTGTGGTTGTAGATCTTGTTGCCGGAAACTCCGTTGAAGTTCACAGACAGGTCAAAGCCGCGGTACTCCATGTTGAGGTAGAAACCATAGAGCAGGTTGGGCAGGGCAGTACCTACTACTGCACGGTCATTTTCCAGCACCTGTCCGTCGCCGTTGGTGTCGCGGAAAGAGTTCAGGCCATCGTCGCCGATGCCGATAAATTCCTTCATGTAAAATGCTCCGATGGGCTCACCGTTGATGTAGCCGTTGATGGTCGCACCAGTCTGTCCGGCACCGGTAGCAGCTCCTGTAGTCAAAACTGCGAAAGGAGAGTTGCGCACTTCATTGTTGATGAAGGTCATGTTACCCCCAATGTTGTACTGGAACTCACTTCGGGGATCGTTGCGGTATTCCAGCGAAAGCTCCACGCCAGCGTTTACGATCTCCATGTCTTCGACATTGGTCCAGTAAGTAGCCGTAGGCTGGATAGGGTCAGCAGGTACTACTTCCAGCAGGATGTTCTCAGACACCTTGTTGAAGTAGTCAATGGTACCTACAACGCGGTCTCCAAAGAGTCCGAAGTCGATTCCCAGGTCAAACTGAGTGGATACCTCCCACTGGATATCAGGGTTTGCCAGACGGGTAAAGATGGTTCCGAATGGATAGTCATCCAGCGTAGTCGCATCAGGAGTCAGCGGGTAGGTGTCGTTGTTGTCTTTGCTTTCGGTGAAGCTCAACTGGGTAATCTTTGAAGGAATCTCCTGATTACCAGTCTGTCCCCAGCTTGCACGCAGCTTCAGGTTGCTGAAAGGGGCACTAGCCATGAAAGACTCCTTGCTGATGTTCCAGCCCAGGGCAAAAGAAGGGAAGTAGCCATACTTGTTGTTTTCTCCGAACTTAGAAGAACCGTCGGCACGCAGGGTAGCAGTAGCCAGGTACTTGCCTGCATACTGGTAGTTCACACGTCCAAAGAAAGACTGCAGCTCGTTTTCCACTGCGAATGAATTCAGCGTGGTAGGCTGATCCTGGGTACTGGTCTGATCCTGGTACTGAGGCTCCACATCATTGTTGGCAAAGCCGCTCAGGCTGAAGGACTTTTGCTGAACGAAGGTCTTCTGGTAAGAGTGTCCTGCGAGGAATACCAGGTTGTTGTTCCCAGCTTCCAGGTTGTAGGTCAGGGTATTCTCCACCAGTTGGTTTTCATTCTGGGTGGTGATGTTGGTCAAAGAACCCAGTTCCAGTCCTTCCAGCAGCGCGTAAGGCTGGGTCTGAACATCGCGGTTGGTGGTAGAATAATCCAGGCCAATGTTCAGGCGATAGGTCAGTCCGTCGATGATTTCGATTGAAGGAGCGATGTTGGCCAGCAGGCGGCTGTTCACAGCATCGTCGGAGTACAGCTCATTGCGCAGCAGTGGATTGAGCATGTCATCCAGGATGGTAGGCTCGCCATCGGTCAGCGCAGGGATGGTAGGGTTCAGTTGCAGCATGTCCACGATCACGCCCTGGTTGGGACGGCTGTTCTCAGTGCGCGCGCCAGAGAAGTTGTAGTCCACGTTCAGGCGGCCATTAAGAGCCTTCTGAGTCAGGTTAACGCGACCAGAGTAGCGCTGCAGGCTGCTGTTGAGCAGAATGCCTTGCTGGTCTTCTACTCCGGCAGAGATGTAGTAAGAAAACTTATCGCTGGCTGCTCCGCTCATGGATACGTTCACATTGTTGGAACGAGCAGTCTGAGTCAGTGCATCCTGCCAGTCGGTGTCTCCTCCGGCATCAAACAGGTTGCCATCGATTGCATTCACCTGGCTCACGAATTCGTCAGCGGAGAATACGTCGATCTTGTTGGACATGGTGGACCAGGCAGTGGTCGCCGAAACGTTCATTTCGGTTTTGCCAGCCTGACCGCGCTTAGTGGTGATCACGATGACACCATTGGAACCACGTGCTCCATAAATGGCAGCGGCAGAAGCATCTTTCAGCACGTCGATGCTGGCGATGTCCTGTGGGTTGATGAAGTTCAGCGGGTTGCTGGCTACACCAGTGGCAGAGTTGTCCAGTACAAATCCGTCCACTACATATAGCGGAGTAGTACCAGAACGAAGGCTACCAATACCGCGGATGATCACATCCTGGGCAGCACCCGGCTCACCACTTACGTTGGACACGTTTACACCGGCTACCTTGCCTTGCAGCAATTGGCCAGGGTTCACCACGAGGCCGCGGTTGAAATCTTCGGTGTCGATGGAACCAATGGCACCGGTCACGTCAGAGCGCTTTTGCACCCCGTAGGCAACCACAACCACTTCTTCCAGGGATTCGATGTCGGCGGTCATAACCACCTGAATTTCTGTCTGGTCTCCGACGATGATTTCCTGCGTGGTAAATCCGTAGAAGGAAACCACCAGTACGTCCTCTTCAGCAGCAGAAATGGTGAATTCCCCAGCTTCGCCGGTGATGACTCCATTAGCGGTGCCCTTTACGATAACGCTGGCTCCTACTAGCGCCTGGCCTTCCTCGTCGGCGACCATTCCGCTAATTTCCTTTGTGTTGTCTCGCTGCGCCAGCAGTTGTCCCTGACCCAGGAAGGTCAGCAGCAACCCAACGCACAAGACTTTCATCAGCAAGATTTTCATGAAAAGTAGTGTTTTGTTCATAAGTAAAAATCGGCCTTTGTACAGCCGTTAGGCGGTCTGCATGGAGGGTCCAATGCATGAAAAGAACCCTATGCTAACCGGGTGCAACACTACTTGCGGGATGTTACTCCATCGTGAATCCTGATGGGGAAATGGGTTAGGGATGCGTTAGGAAACTTCGGGGTATCCGCAGATTTCCTAATGGAAAATTTTACATGGAGTTAATAACTGCGGCAAAACAGGCTTATGGGCGGTTGTGGGGTTAATTTTTTTGAGGCATCGCCCCCCCGCTGGTGCTGGACTCCGTCCAGTGCCTGTCCCATACGGTCTGTTAAGTCGGAGACAAGAAGACATCAGGTGTCGGCTCGGAGAGCCTCACCAGCGCCATCCTATAGGATGGCGCACTATGTTGAGCACTGCTTCAGCAGTGCCGCTCGTGAGCTTCTCCGAAGCGACACGTCAAGTCATAGCGTCTCTGACGCCAGGAGCACTTGAAAGCGGAGGTTGTGAGGTTATTTTTTTTGAGGCATCACCCCTCGGGCTGGTGCTGGACTCCGTCCAGTGCCTGTCCCAGACTGATGAGCGCTGTACCCTGGCTTTCCAGGCCGAGCAGTTCTACGGCTTGGAAAGCCGTGGTACAGCATAGAACCTCCCATTTGGAAATGGTCCCAAGAGAAAAGCCCCAGCCTATGCAGCTGGGGCTTTTTATCTCAATAATTCTTCTGAACCAAGGCTAAAAAATCCCCGTCAGCGCCACGATGGTGCTCCGGTTGTATGGCGCGGGATTGTCCTCCGAAGGATGCTGCACGGTCAGGAACAGGGTTTTCCCATCGGGGGTAAATTCCAGCCCGGTCATTTCGCAGCCCTCGGGGCCGACGGCCAGACGCTTGATGCCAACGTAGTCGGCACTTCCATCTGAGGCAATCGGAATCATGTACACCTCCAGGTAGAGCTTTTTTTGCTCGTAAGACTCGATCTGAGCTCCGGTGATGGAGCCGAGTGAGGCATCTTCGCAGACAAACAGATAGGGTTGTCCCTTTACCTCGCGGATCAGCATGCCGTCCGGTACGGAGAAGTAGCCACCGTCCGGGGTTTCGCCGCCTTCCAGGAAGACTTCCATCTTATTCGTCTCCGGATCGAATACCAGCATCCGCCCAAACCAGTCCTGGGTTTTGTTGTTGCCGATGGCGAGGGGTGCCTGCTGCAAGTGCCGGGCCAGTTGACCGCCCTGGGCGATTCCCTCGGTATAGTCAAAGCCCCCGCCAGATTCGGAGATGTAGATTTTGCCGTCGTAGGCATCGATCCACTCGTGGGACTTGAACATGGTCGCTCCCATGTGCAGGGCTACCTGTCGGGCGTGGATGAGCGAATCCATCTCCATCGGCATGGCCAGCCATTGGCCGGTAGCGCCATCTTCGGATTGCTGGTAGGCGTAAAGCTGGCCCTGGGTGTAATCGTGCGGCGTATCGGCTTCGAATTTGAAGAAAACGCAGGGGCCAAAGTCATCGGTCAGGTAAACCGTCTTGCCGTCTGGGGTGCTGTAGGTGTCTTCGTGGGAGTAGCGGCCCATGTGCCAGAGCTTGTGCAGCGGCTTTTGGGTGGCGACGTCCACTTCTACCATCCAGCCCATGTTTTCATTTCGCTTCAGGCCATTGAAGTCAGAGGTGTCGCGAAAGTGCTCGCCGTTGTGGTAGAGCTCCTCGTTGCTGAAGGGCGGGTACTCCTCGGCGGTCAGAATGGTGCCGTGGGGTGTCACCTCGCCGCCGCAGTTGTGCCAGGTACCTCCCAGTTCATCGAAGTCGATGTAGTGGGCATCGCCGATCTGCTGCCATTGGCCATCTACCTTCTGGACCTCCAGCCAGCTCATGCCGCCGCCGTCGCCCAGGATGGTGTTGGAGTCGCGCAGCTCGTGGTTCATGAAGAGCTTGCCATGCTCGCTGCTGCCGTCGATGGGAATGTAGGCCAGGAAGTCGATTTTCTTCTTGGACAGACGCATCACGCCCTCGTCGGTCATCACCGAGTCCGCCGCACCACGGTAGATGATGTCGGTTTGGGTTCCCTCCGGCACCAGTAGGGTTTGGGAGTTGTAGGCATTGGGCACAGAGGCAAACTGAACGCCTACCGAGGGCGCATCGGTTTTGCTTTCCTGGCATCCCAGCAGCATGGTGGTCAGCACAGCAGATAGCAGAAGGATATTTCTCATGTTAAGTTGGGTCAATGGATTGAACGCTTTCGACAGGCGCAATACTAGACCTCATGAAACTACTGTGTGTTATCAGAGGATTAAGCGTTTCGAAAGATCCTGCGAGGCATGGGTGAAATCTGGCGAGTTAGGGTATGCTATTTGGGGCGAAATTGGCTTCATTACCTTCCCAACGGATCCATTCGCATGAAACGACTCGCCCTTTTTCTCATCGCCTGTTTCTTTTTCTCTTTTGTCCATAGCCAAAACTACCCCAACCGCAGCGATGTGCTCTGGGTAACCACCCCCGACCACAGCGATTGGCTTTACGAATTGAATGAAGAGGCGAAGGTAACCGTGGCCCTCTACCACTATGGCATTCCGGCGGATGGCGTCGAGGTCAGCTACGAAGTCGGCCCGGAACTGATGCCACCCGATCGGAGCGGGACGGTCACCCTGGAAAATGGCGAAGCCATTCTCTCCATGGGCACCATGACTGAGCCGGGCTTTCGGGACATGTGGTTGTCGGTAGAGTTTGACGGGAGAAAATTTCGGCACCACGTCAAAGTGGGCTTCGAACCCGAAAAGTTGACGCCCTATACGGCTTTCCCCGAGGACTTTGAGGAGTTTTGGGAGCAGGCCAGGGCTGCGTCAGGCGACTGCGATTTGGTGGTCGAGCGGACCTTCACTCCGGAATATTCCAGCGACCTGGTCGATTGTTACCTGGTCAAGTTACAGCTCTGCAACCCCCGCCACTTCGTCTATGGCTACCTGACCATTCCGAAGCGCGAGGGAAAATTTCCGGTGGTATTTGCCCCTCCAGGCGCAGGCGTCAAGCCCATGGACCCGCTGAAGCACATGTTTTACGCCGAGAGTGGCTTCATCCGTTTTGACATGGAGATACACGGCATCCGGCCTACGCTGGACCGCGACACCTACAAGGAGGTCAGCCGGACTTTTGGTGGAGGGAACAATGGCTACCTCGTTAATGGACTGGACAATCGGGATACCTACTACATGAAGAAGGTCTATCTCGGCTGCATTCGTGCACTGGACTTCCTGACCACTCTGCCAGAATGGGATGGGAAAAACCTCATTGCTCAAGGCGGCAGTCAGGGCGGGGCATTGGCGCTGATCACCACTGGCCTCGATGACCGGATCACTGCCTGCGCTGCCAATCACCCTGCCCTCGCCGACATGGCGGGCTACCAGGCTGGCCGGGCAGGAGGCTATCCGCACCTGTTCACCAAATTTGATGGCATGGACACCCCCGAAAAGCTCAACACGCTGCGATACTTCGACGTGGTCAACTTTGCCCGCCTGATCGACGTACCCGTCTTCATGACCTGGGGCTACAACGACAACACCTGTCCGCCTACGACCAGCTACATCGTCTATAACCTATTGGACACAGAGAAGGAAGCCCTGATCACGCCGATCAATGAGCACTGGGTATCGACGAATACGCGGCATGTGATTCTGGAGTGGATCGGGGAGCAGCTGCGGTAGGGGAATGGATGGGGGGAATCTCTCTATTCCTCACGCAGAGTAACAGAGGCGCAGAGGTGAAAAGTGGATAATTCTGGTTCAATTACGAAAGTAATGGAGGTAATCAATAATCAACCATCTTTCCTACCTTCGAAGGCCACGAAGTAGAGTGCGAAGATCGCAAGGTGCTCATTATCAATGGTTAAATTTCTCGGGGCTGTGATGATGTTAAAAGAGTACACCAAGCTCTACTAGAAGTGTAGAAGAACCTAATTTATTTACATCCACATCCATCTCCTACAGTCCATTTGCAGCATGGGTCTGCTTCACATGGTGACTTATTGTAACCCGAACAACCACAAGCTGAAGTTGTAGCACAGGTTTTAACACTATTACCAGGTTCTTCACAGGCAATACCATCATTGTCTGCATCAAGATCATTTCTGCATTCAGGATCTGCATCGAAAGCAGCCTGAGCCTCTGTTTGTGAGGTATAGTTGGCACAGTTAGTATCTCTACAGGGCGGTTCGACCGGAACTTGGTCTTTACATGCTGCCAGGAATAGAAAAAGGAAGATTACGAACAATGATCGCATAGTTTGTGAGGTTGTGAACTAGATGTTATTATTTTCAAATAAAGAATTCTCATAAGGCCAACCAAGTTGGAGACATTGAAACCATTAAAATCCTGATGGATTGTTTCCCTTTTTGAGGAAGGGGAGGAAGTGTTGTGGGCAAGCTTCGGTCGGTTGAGTTTGGGATCAAAGCCGGGCTATCCGAAATGGGTGCATTTCATTTTGTCGCATCCGCTTAGCTGGACTTTAGCCAAAATGGCCCTGATTTCCAAGCGCTCTGGCATGTCAGAAGTCAGAGACTAGAAGACGGTAGGTGTCGGCTCAGAGAGCCTCACCAGCCCGTCCTTATGGACGGGAAACTGTTTAGAACCGCTATAGCGGTTTCGCTCGTGAGCTTCTCTGAAGCGAAACGCACCGTCAAAGCGTCTCCGACGCCCGTTAATAGCTGGTCTGGGCCAGGAATTAACCAACATCAGTTTGAAACCCCGAGATTGATTAAGAGGCTGTTTGGATTTCTCCTTTACGGCTCAAACCTTGTCTTTTTCACCTCTGTCGGCGTCAGTTTTCCTCAAAATACCCCGGTATTTCTCGAAAAACTTCCTTGTCAGAGTCAAAAAATCCTGCGTTTGACCTCGAAACACCAAAACCCAAACAGCCTCTAATTCAAAAGAACGGTTTTCAGGCTCTAAGAAGGGATTTTGCTCCAATCTGAAAATGGCTAAAGTCCAGCTTAGTGTCTTCCTTTTTACCTCAAAGGACACCAATCATGGATTCCGGTTCATCGGAAGGAGGTCGCAAAGGCTTGTTCTAAGCGTAGTCGAAGTAACAAAAAGAAAAAAAGCTTTGTGAACTTTGAGACCTTCTTCGAGATCTTCGTGGTTAAGCGACATTTCGAATTGCACCCCCCCGAAATTGGCTGTTCAATATCTAATCCTAACTTTCGACCATGACCTCTCTCGCCATCTTTCAACGCTGGCTCAAGCAGTCTTCCTTCCTCACGGAGGAGGACTGCGCGCTGTTTCAGCCTTTTTTGCACATAAAAAAGCTGTCGGCCAAAGATCTGCTACTGGAGCAGGGGCAGGTGTGTCGTGAACTGGGCTTCGTCATCAGAGGAGCTTTTCGTATCTACTACCTGTCTGACGGCAAGGAGATCAACACGCATTTTGTCTTTGAGCATGAATTTGTCGTTGACTACGACAGCTTCATTCAGGAAAAGCCGAGTCGCTACTTCATCCAGGCGCTGGAGGACGCAGAGATCGTGACCTTCAACCTGGAGGCTCTTCAACGGGCTTACGAGCAGTCGCATAACTGGGAGCGCTTTGGGCGCATCATGGCCGAGCAGTCCTACCGCATCACTACCGAACGGGTGGAGAGTTTTCTGTTTTACAACGGTGAGCAGCGCTACCTCAATTTGGTGCAAACCCGTCCTGAGGTGCTGAACCGCATCCCGCTGTACCACATCGCGTCTTACCTGGGGCTGGAAAGAGAGAGCCTGAGTCGGCTCCGCAAGAAAATCGCCCGCGAAAAGCGATTGTAACATATGTCAATTTCTCGCAGAAGGGGTCCCGCTACTTTTGAGGTGTTCATTCATTGTTCACTTCAACATCCATTCACATGAAACAGTGGCCCATACTTGCCATTCTGGCTCTTTCTTTATTGACCTTTTCCTGCAAATCCACCAGCCAGGCTGTCATCCCCACCAGCAAGACCCTGCCTTCGACCGACGACAACTACACCATTATCTGGGTAGGTCAGGGAAAGTCCTTCGCCTATGTCGATGGCGAATATCAGCGGAGCGAGTCCAACGATTATGCCTTCGAAGTCGTCCAGCGTCGCTATGACCACACCTGGAAGTCTGTCAAAAACATGCACCGCATCCACCCGGAGTATGATGGCAAAGCGGGTGCCTGGGAGCAAACCCTGTATTTCGAGATTGATTTTTCGGAGCAAAAGGGAGAAATCGTGTCGGAGCTTCGTTCCTCGCTAGGAGATGGCAGCGGGACCTCTGATGCAGCATGCCGCGAGCAGCAGTTCCAACTGGCGGTGGAGGACGTCAGCTCATTTGCCCCTTACAACACCATCCGCATCACGCAGCACTACCGCTACGAGCAGGGCGAGTTGCTGGAAACTGTGGAGTTATTCAAGCTGGAAGACGGCGTGGAGACGCCCTTTGTGAAGATCGAAGAGCGGGCGGTGATCTTCCGGCCCACGAAACTGGAAGAGGCGCCTACGGTGTGGTAAGTTATTCGCCCAATCAGTTTATCTCTGATAAGCAGGACTTTATTCATTGAAACCGTTCTTGTTAGTTATACTCAAAGCCCAAAGGTTTGAGAGTCCAGGCATTCCTCGCAGCGGTTTGTTTATCACGCAGAGGCGCAAAGACGCAGAGGAAGAAGGTATCCTCACTCTCAATTCATAGTTCCTTTTATAATTAAACAACCTTATGGGTTTGTGTCTGATTGATGGTAAATAGTGCGGTTTTGCTGGGTGTCGGAGACCCTATGACGGTATGTGTCGCTTCAGAGATGCTCACAAGCGGCACTGCTGAAGCAGTGTTCAAGGTTATGACCATCCAAGGATGGCGCTGGTGAGAGCCTGTGCTGAACAACGTGAAGTACCTGGAGCCGACGCCTGTTGTCTTCAAGTCTCCGACTTGTTTCCATGCTGGTGCTTTGGGGCTTCAGCCTTCTCTGACCATGTATCGCTGAACCCGTTCATTTTCATCAAAGAATATAATCAGAGTGCCAGTGTTAATTCCATTTCCTGTATATCCTAGTGGGTATCTGAGGTAGCCCCCACTTGAACCTGGGGCAGGTTCTCCTAATAGCTCAAAAACTTGCTGGCGACTGGCTCCTTCTAATATCCGGTTGTTTCTAAGGTCATTCATCATATCCCATCGTAAAGACCATGTTGTTTCTTCGGCCTGAGTCCAATTTTTCCATTTTTCGGAATCGAAAGGTTCATGTGTAATGCGGCCTTTAAAAGACAGAAGACTGCTGCTGCGATCAACAGGAAGGCAATTAAAATCGGGAAATTTCGAAAGGATTTAGAGAACATGATTGTTGGGGAAATGAGAATCGTCGTAAGGTAAGCTGTTTAGTCTGGTAACAAATCTACACAGCGCTTTTGGAGCAAAAAGAACCTGGAAATACTTCTTCTTCTCCGCGCTCTCCGCGTGGGGTTTCTTCTTCATCCTTTCCAGCCGCGTGAAAAAGCGGAGGGTGAAAAAGTCGCCAAACTGAACAATCTATGTCAAAAGGTACAAGGATTAGGGCATTTTGTCCATCTCATCCCTACTCAATAGTAGATTGCTCCACTTCGCTACTCGTTTTCCCATCCGGCGACCTTCCGGCCTGGGGAGCTTTTATCTCAAGTGGCTTTTGGATATTATTGGTAGGACAGGTCCTGAGGGGCCATCCCGTGGCTTTTTCTCCAAACGACTATCCCATCATGCAAACCTACCACTCGCTAAAACCTGCCCTGCTTTTCCTGGGGGTGCTCTTCCTGAGCCTTTCGCTGACTGCCCAGAGCCAGCAGCGCCTGCTCAATGAACCCATTGACCTCAGTCCTGACTTTCAGGATTACCTGAACACCTACTTCCTGACCGACAGCCTGGTGTCTTTTGATCCGGCTACCGGGCAGGGCACCCTCAACTGGCAACGCAACCGCTACACCCCGGCCCATGCCTTCAACTATACCCAGCATGCCTTCCGTACCATGCCGCAAAATGAGTTTCCCGCGACGGAGTACGAGGAAGATCCCACGCTGCCATTCTCCCTGGAATTCATCGATAGCCGCACCGTCAGGCTGCAAATGCATACCGGACCCGTCCTGGTAGGGGCCAAAGAACCTTCCCTGATGCTCGTTTCCGAACCCGAAAACAACATTAGTGAGTGGACCTATTCTGCCATCGAAGGAGGGCATCAATACCAAAGCCCCGACGCCAGGGTCATCGTGCGCGAAAATCCCTGGGGCGTAGAGTTCTACGACGCGGAGGGCAACATGCTGACCAAAACCCGGCACAACAGCGACAACATGGGATTTTGTGCCAATATGCCCTTTGCCTTTGTGCGCCGCGCGGCGGATTACTCACGGAGTGTCGGAGCCGTGTTTGAGCTGTCTCCCGACGAGAAAATCTTCGGTTGCGGCGAGTCCTTCACCAGCATGAACAAGTATGGCCAAAAGGTCAACCTCTACACCTGCGACCCCAATGGCGTCGAGACCCCCGGCATGTACAAGCCGATTCCGTTTTTCATGAGTAGCCGCGGCTACGGGATATTCATGCACACTTCGTCGCCGATTACCTGCGACTTTGGCAATACCTATGGAGCGACCAACAAGCTCCTGATTGGCGACGAATCGCTGGACCTGTTCGTTTTCATGGGCGAACCCAAAGACATCCTCGACGCCTACACCGACCTGACGGGCAAGGCCCCCATGCCGCCGCTGTGGTCCTTCGGGCTGTGGATGAGCCGGATCACCTACTTCTCCGAAGCCGATGGCCGTCAGGTCGCCGCCAAGCTCCGCGAAAACAAGATTCCCACCGACGTGCTGCACTTCGATACCGGCTGGTTTGAGACCGACTGGCAGTGCGACTACGAATTTGCCAAAAGCCGCTTTGACGACCCCGAACAGATGATCACCGACCTGCGGGCCGACGGCTTCCGCACCTGCCTGTGGCAGTTGCCCTACTTCGTTCCCAAGAACAAGCTCTTCCCCGAAATCGTCGAAAACGGCCTGCACGTCCGCAACCCCAAGGGCCACATCCCCTACGAAGACGCCGTGCTGGACTTCACCAATCCTGAGACCATTGAGTGGTACGAAGGCAACATCCGCAACCTGCTGGAGATGGGCGTTGCCGTGATCAAGGTGGATTTTGGCGAAGCAGCCCCCTACCACGGGCTTTACGCCAATGGCCGGACCGGCTTCTACGAGCACAACCTCTACCCACTCCGCTACAACCGCATCGTCTCCAACCTGACCCAGGAAGTCAACGATGAACGCATCATCTGGGCGCGCAGTGCCTGGGCCGGTAGTCAGCGCTATCCTTTGCACTGGGGCGGCGACGCGGAGACTTCGGACATGGGCATGGAAGCCCAGTTGCGGGGGGGATTGTCGCTGGGGTTATCGGGATTCACCTTCTGGAGCCACGACATCGGCGGATTTACCCGACGCACGCCCGAGGCGCTGTACCGCCGTTGGCTGCCATTTGGGGTGCTGTCGTCGCATACGCGTTGCCACGGTCAGCCGCCCAAGGAGCCCTGGGACTACGGCCAGGACTTCGAAGATTACTTCCGCAAAGTGATCGAGATGAAGTACGAACTGATGCCCTATGTTTATGCCCAGTCCAAACTGGCTTCAGACCAAGGACTGCCCATGGTGCGGGCACTTTTCGTCGAATATCCCGACGATCCCGGTGCCTGGATGGTGGATGACCAGTACCTCTTTGGCGAGGACATGATGGTCGCTCCGCTGTTCGAAGGCGGCAAAATGCAGCGTTCTGTTTACCTCCCTGGTGGGGAGTGGGTGGACTATCAGACGGGTGAGGCGTACAGCTCTGGTTGGCACCACATCGAGGCGGGTGAAATCGAAGCCATCATCCTCGTGCGCTCCGGTGCGGTACTCCCCAAAATGGCCGTGGCCCAGTCCACCGATGACCTCGACTGGTCCCAGATCAGCCTGCAGGTCTATGGCGATGCTGCCACAGCGACCGGGTGGTTCTGCCTGCCTGAGGATCAGGAACTCCACGAACTGACCCTTGAGCGTCGCGGCAGCCGCTACCGCGTGCAGAGCGACGCGGTGGAGGGAGTGCGGTTTGCAGTGAAGTAACCTTGATATCTTGATAGCGCGGGGTTTTAGGGGAGAAAGTAGCACTATCAACTTTCTAATTCCTCCCTCTGTCGCCCAAGCCATCTCCCTCCAAAGGGAGATACTCGCAGTGGCACTTGGGCAAAGGTCTAAAGCAAGCCTGGGGCGGCGTTGGCCCGGCATTTGGCGCTCGGGGCGGCTTGTGGGCTGCCTGAAATGCCGAGCTTTTCTTGCTTACTTCTTTTGAAAAAGAAGTAAGTCCCGCTGATCCGCGATCCCGTGAAACGGGGAGGCGACATAACACTTTCAGAGGAAGCATATTAAAAATCCATTTGCGGAGCTGTAAACCTCGCTCCATCAAGCAAAGGATTATCTCAACAGAAGTTTTTGCCGATACATGCCCCGATCCGTTTCCATTGCCAATAGATATACTCCTTTGGGGAAGGCCCGAAGGTCAAGTGAGGTGGGAGTAGAAAACTGGATCAATCGCTTTCCCTGGAGGCTGAATAGCGTCGCGGAAATGATCCTGGTATCCGGAGCGGTGAGGTAAACCAAGCCATCGCTGGGATTGGGGTAGGCAAAGACCTCGGACTGTTCGGTTTCATTAATAGCTGTGGTACTCCCAATGGAGAGCTGGGCCTCATCCGAAAATGCCTGCGGTCCGCAGCCGTTTAGCACCAGGCATCGGTAAAGACCAGTGTCGGCGTACTGAACCGAGCTGATCGTCAGGATGCTATCGGTTTTGCCCACCAGCAGGTTTCCATTGAAATACCACTGGAAAGTAGCACTGTCGCTGTTAGCTATCACCTCAAATGTCGCGGAAGCCCCCAGTGCTACTTGTTGAGACTGGGGTTGGCTCACAATCGCGGGCCGCTCGCAAACCTGCTGAATCATGAATTCGCTCAACTCCCGGTAGAAGTACTCCCGATCTGTGGTGTAGGAGTGTGGAACTCGGGGCGGATTCCCGAAAATATCCGACGGGCGGATATGGGATTCCTGACATTGGGCAGCCATGCCGAGAGAATCCAGGCGGCCGCGGATCATGCAGGCTCCATACACCACCGGATGCAGGGTGCCGAGGATGGCGGTGCCATGGAAAGGCTTGTTGATGAAGCAGGAAACCAGCGGGTCATCCAGGATGTGGTAATTGAACAGCGGGACATCGTAGGCGCTTTCGATCAGGCTGGTGTCGATCAGCGCTCCGTAGATGTTGATGCAGCCGGCTACCCTGGCAGAATGGCCGTTCTGGTTAAGGGTGCCCGATACCGGCCCCAGGTCTGGACGCTCTTTGTTGAGAATTACCCCGCCAAACAAATCGGTGTGAATGACGGGATTCAGGCTATCCGCAGCGACCGGCTTCTCATATTCCTGGTCAAGGTAAGCCACATGGAGCGCCGTGAATGCCCCGGCGCTGACTCCCCCAACGAATACCCGATTGGTGTCGATGCGGAAAGTAGAGGCTTCGTCCTTCAGGTAGCGAATGGCTCCCTTGGCATCCTGCGCAGCGCGGTAAATGGCCCGGACAATTTCCCTGTTGTCAAAACAGTAGGGAGGCTGGCGCTTGGCAGTCAGGATGGCGTCATTGGCACCCCAGAATCCCAGTCGGTAGGAAATCGAGGCCGTCACGAATCCTTTTCGGGCAAATGAATCACACAGTCCGACGATCTCACCTGCCCCTTTGTTTCCCGCGTAAAATCCCCCTCCATGTATCCACACAATCAGGGGGCGAAGGCTACTGGTGTCGCCGTATGGCTCATAAAAATCAAGCAGCAAGTCTGTCGTATCAAAATTGTAGCTGATAGCAGTTCCATATGAGAGATCTGCTACGACCTGTACGCTGTCATAAATGGCTGTTTGGTATACATTGGAGGGACAGTTTTGGGCCGAAAGGGGCAGATATCCCAGAAAAGGCATGAAAAAGCAACCTTGTAGAAGAATTAATCTGCCAAAAGTTTTGGGAAATAAAGACTCAATGAAAGCCAGCATAGGTGGGGTGGTTTGAGTGGAAAATGCTGGTCATGCTGATAGGAGGGGGCTCATCCTAAAAAGCTGTCCCCTGCCTACTTAGTGTTTTGGGTCCACTTGCGGCACATACCATCTATTCTGCTCCAGATCGACGCCACCGCCTATTTCTTCCTGCACCACTCGGTCGATGATGTAGAGCCCCTTAGTGGCCATGGCTTCGAAGGTATCGACGCCCTCGTTGGGGAAACCGATGCGCGTCCGGTGAATGTGGTAGCGGTTGGAGAATTTCTGCCCAAAGGCCTCTTCGATGCCTTCTTTGCCCATCATGAAACCGATCAGCCCGCCCCAGGTCGCAGTCGGATTGTCCGAGTCCCAACCGGTCAGGCTGCCGATTTTGATGGTCTCTTTGAGATCGCCTTCACCGTAAAACAGGCTGACGAGACTCCCCGCAAAGTTGATCCCGGCGGCAAAGCATCCGTTGCAGTAGAGCTCCCGCGAAGTGAGGTCATAGCCATCGGCCTGATTCACCTGATAGCGAATGTAAACGGAGTCGCGGGCATCTTCCCAGGGAATGCCCGACTGGTACAGTGACCAGACGAAGTCATACATTTTCCCCGCGTAGGAGTCTTCCGGCAACTCGCTCTTGGCAGATTGAGCCATCCATTGGAGCTGCTCTTTGCGAGAAAGACTGGTATCCACTTTAGAAGCCAGCGAAAACATGGACACGTAAAAGCGGGAGATCCACTCGCTGTTTTCCCGGGCGGTGTTCTGGATCGGTAGGGTCGCCATCTGCTGCGCGACATCTGGGCGTGATGGTGCATACAGGCCAAAAATCTCCGTGGTCAGTTGCGCGTCGATCATCTCATATTCGGGATTATTGGCGGGATCGCCTGTCGCTGGCGGCACCATGCCCTGCTGCATCAGGTCAAAGGCTTGTTGGTTGGAGACCCAAAGGTAGTTTTCCTCTTCCGCCTTGATGTGGGCCAGCCAGCCCTGACGGATCTGCTCGCCAGTGAGTAGGGAAGTCTGGTGTTGCAGCAGCAACTCCTGGTAGATGTACTCGATGTCGGTGTCATCGTCTGCGCCCCAGAGGCTGTCTGGCCCAACCAGCACAAAGTCAATGGTAGGCGACAGGTCGCTGGGAATGCCATTGCCCCAGATGCTGGGCTGGTCGGGTTGGCCCCAGTCTGCACGGGTGTAAAAGTCCCCGGTTTTGAGTTCGCCTATATTGCCGATTTTGTCCATCTCGGTGACCAGCCCCGTCCAGTTGGCGATGCAGGTGCCGAGCCAGTAGCCGTAGAGCTGATCGGCGTACTTCGCGCGGTCGATGACGAGGTCGGTGGGGCTGGGTTCGTAGGGCCGGTAGGTGAGGGACGGATTTTTGGGAATGTCGGATGGGGTAGGGGAGTGGCAGGCGGAGAGCAGCAAGATAAAAAGCAGGATGGGCAGAAATGGGTACGGTAAATGAGTCAGCATAGCAATCAAGGGTTATGTCCTGAAACAAGTTAGGCAGGTTTTGCCAGACTTTCGATGGGGAGCTAATCCCCGAGCAGATAAGCAAACAGGAGTCATCTCCAATTGGAAATGACTCCTGTTTGCTGGCCAGTATTCGTCGGAGGCTTTCCTTCCGAATTGCGAATACTCAATTTCGAATTCTTTCCACTAATATACTCCCCCAATCACTCGCTCACGATACGGCGAATCATCAGGAAATGCAGGCAGGCGGTGGGGAACCCCTGTGGTTCCGGTAGTATCAGTTAGCGCTTCCATGAAGGAAATTACATCGCTGATTTCGCTGTCGGTGAGATTGAGGTTGTCAAAAGGCAGCGTCTGGTTCTCCAGGTGTATGCCAATGCCATCACCACCGCCAACGTTGTAAAATCTGAGCACCTGCTCCAGGCTGTCATAGACGCCATTGTGCATGTAGGGGGCAGTCAGGGCTACATTTCGCACGGTTGGAGTCTTAAAACTGTATTCGAAAATATTGGCGTCGAACAGGGGTACGCCGCTCTTGATCCGACCGTAGTCGGGGTCTAACTGAGCATTGGCCCAGACTGGCTCTGCTGGAACCCCCAACACTTCGGACTCACTCTCTTTGTAAAGTGGAGGAACTGTGCCATGGAAAGTCGGTGCGAAGTGACATGTGCCACAGACGCCTTTCCCCATGAAAATGTTGAAGCCATTGATGACTGAAGCTTCTATTTCGTCAGTCTCCCCCCGTGCATAGCGGTCAAAAGGGGAATTAATGCTGGTCAAAGAGCTTACGTACGCTGCCAATGCTCCCTTGACGGTGTTGGCGTTGATCGGGGGACGGCTAGTGCCTTTGTAGCGAGGATAGGCCTCGTAAAACAGGTCCACGTACTCCGGACTGCTCTTCAGACGGCGAATGATCTTGGGGTAATCGGTGTTGAATTCCTTCTTTGAGGCGATTACATGATCCACCTGTGTCTCCAACTCAGAGGAGCGCAGGTCATGAAAATATCGATCGGCATAAACGGCGTTTATCAGAGTAGGAGCATTTCGTTCTACGGTTCCCTGGTACTCAGTGGCCATGCTTTTTCGCTGTCCGTCGGTAAAGGCACGATTGGGATGGTGGCAGGAAGCACAACTACGCTGATTGCTTTCTGAAAGCACCGGGTCGAAGAACAGGTACTGCCCCAACGTAAGAGTTGCGGTACTGGGAGACTTGGCATCCAGCTTCAGGTAGGCGTCCTTGTTTAGGAATTCGTCACTGAAAATGTGTCTCGCCATGTAGTTGACTGCCGGACGTGCGGGGGAGATTTGGTACATGGTTTCGATATCCAGTGCCAGGTGAGCGTCGAGTAGCAGTCCATAGAGGGGATCAAGGTAATCCCGGAGGAAAGTCATTCGGTCAAAGGTCTCAAAATTGGTTGGCTGGTTCAGATACAGAAGGGCCATTTCGTACTGCTGCTGTATCTCGTCAAACAGTTCTTCCTCCCCTTCTTCCCGCATCCAGCCTTCGTATTGGTTGAAAACCCGGGCCAGTTCGTGAAGGGAGGCGTAGCTGTCTCTGAGGGCATTGACCGAACCTGGAGTGTCAAAACCAGAAAGCCCCAAAGTGAAGATTCGGATAAGTCCCTGGCGACTGGCTTCGAAAACCTGGCGGTCATTCATTCGCAGGGCTCCTTTGAGGAACTTCTCGATAGTTGCCAGTTCGTGGTTCAGAGAACGGAGAAGTTTGCTGAGTTCATCATACTCGGCGAAAAAGTCATCCGTGAACATTTTCTCATCAATGACCTGGAGTCCCTTGGGTTGAATGACTACCGGGGCCACTTCTTCCATGGGATCAATTTTGGGAAGAGGGGCGCCATTGATGCGCTGGGTGGTGAGCTCAGGCTGCAGGTAGGCCAGCATGGGCTCTATTTTTTTGTAGGACTGACGCAGGCGGAGGTATTCTTCCTGATAGGCTTCGACCTCATCCTCGGACACATCGACGAGTCGCTGCTCAAAGCGGGTGAGGTCACGGTGGAAGGTACTCAGTTCAGCGAGAAATTGCTGTCCAATCTCAGCGGCGGGAGATTGTGGGTGCTGCTGGGAACGGAAGCTGGCGAACCAGGATAGGCTTGTGATTCCCAGGACCGCCACCAATAGATAACGTAGTGATATGTTCATAGAAATTGTGGTTGGAGGTGATGATCAGGGGTGGTAGTGGGAAGGAGTAAATTCGGCTTTCCCCGGAAGTGAATAGCTGGATAGAAATAGGGCGATGTGCGACAGGCGGGTAGATGACAGGAAGCCAAATCCCTCCTTTACGGGAGAATGAGGAAGGCCCGATTACCGGGGATAATCGGGCCTTATGGAATCACGTCAGCAGCATTACTCGATGATGAGTTTGCGGCTTTCGTTGTTGGTCAGGTTGATGATGGTGTAAACACCAGCAGCCAGATCAGATACATCAACGCTAGCGCTGTTACGCACTACACGTACCTGCTGACCCTGCATGTTCACGATGGCAGCGTCGATAGGCTGCTCGAAGAAAAGGGTACGAGCTACAGGGTTAGGATATACCTTGAAGCTGGCCTCGTTTCCTTCGAAGAACTCACGGATGTCAGTGGTTGATGCCAACTGATCAAATCCGTTGATAGCGAAGGTAAGGGAGTTGTTGAATGGGTACTGGTTGACGTTCACGTCTTCATTTGGGTGCTGAGAGTTAACCAGCAGAGACTTTCCGTCAGGAGTAGGACATGCACCAGTGATCTCAGCGCCGAAAGGTACAGCAGTGATGCGGATCAGATCCTCCTGAGTAGGATTGGCGATGCTCAGGTCCAGCAGGAACAGCTCACAGGTACGGTTTGAAGTCTGGTCCAGAGGCATACGACCGTGAGAAGTACCGTTAAGGTCTTCGCAGATCACCAGGTAAGACTGGTTGCCAATCATCATGGTGCTCAGCCCATCAGGGTTAGACAGGTGCTTGGTTACACCAGCAGCGGTGTAGTCAGCCAGAGATACTGAGTCAGCAGCAAAGTCAGGACCACCTTCGATCAGTACAGTAGACTCGTCAGTAGCAGGATCAAACTTTACCACACGACCATAGTAGTCAACGTAGTCAGAGCTGTCTGGGTGAGTACCCTGAGCAGTAGCACGGGCCATGGTGTAAGAAGAGTGAGTCGCACCGGCAGCAGACTCATCAGCCCAACGGCCACCTGGGTTGTCACGACCAGTCTCAGTCCAGTAAACATATCCAGTAGTGGTATCCTGAGAAACCCACTCGATGCGGTTAAACATGGTACATCCCATGCTGGTAGCCTGATCGGCTACAGTCAGGTAACCTTTGTTGGTTACGTCGATTGCTTTCCAGCGCTCGCCAGCAGCAGCGTCTTCCTTGTAAGCGTACAGGGTACCAGAGGTGAAGTCACCAGCCTGGTCAGCAACGAACTTGCACCAGAAAGCAGGAGTAGCGTCAACACCCAGGTAAACAGTCTTGTTGTCTGGCATGACCACACCACCTTCAAAACCCTGCTTACCCCAGTTGTACTGCTTGCGTACCGCTACAGCCTCGCGAGGATCGATCTCTACTTATGCTCCCGTTACCAAAGGCTATCATGGCATTCGCATTTACCTGAATCAAGGCGATCTTGACTTTCAACTGGCGAAATTCCTCCCACTTCCAGGGGCTTATAAGGCCATTCCCGCCGATTATGACCAGGACGGCGATGTAGACCTCGCGGCTATTTCCTTCTTCCCCGACTACGAGCAAACCGACGGAGCGGAGAGCTTTGTGTTCTTTGAAAATGAAGGCGAATGGAATTTCTCAGCGTACACTTTCCCCCAGGCCAATCAGGGCCGATGGCTCACCATGACCGCCGGAGATCCCGATCAGGATGGCGACCTGGATCTGGCCCTGGGATCGCTGACTTTCGAAGTTCCCGGTGATACCGCCCGCACCAATGGCTGGGCGAGAGGTGGACTGCCCTATTTGCTGCTGGAGAATCAGTTGAAATAGGAGTCTGTTTTGTTACCACAAAGAACCCAAAGCAGGCACGGAGGGCTCAATGTGGCTGGTTCCATTTGGGGGCGCGAACCAAGATCCTTTGCGAGCTTGCTTTGGCTCTGCTCAATACAAGTCTGCGAGGTCTTTGGAATACGCATCAAGAAAACCGAATTTTGGGATTCTGATTGACGAACCTACCATGCAACAAATCATATACCGACTGTTTATCCTGCTGGCAGTGACCCTGACCAGCCAGTTCCTTTCGGCACAAACCTCTCAGGGAACCATCCGTGGTCAGGTGCTGGACGCAATAAGCGGAGCACCCATTCCGGATGCACAGGTGCTATGCCTGATGGGCAAAAGAGACAGCCTGAAAACCATTACCAATGAAGAGGGAACTTTCCGGCTGGAAGGTATTACCGCCGGGCGTCATCGCGTGGTCGCAGAAGCTCCGGGATATGCAAGTTATTCCATCCCCGATCTCGTGGTGAGTTCTGGTAAGGAAAGGGTGCTTGACATCACCCTGAATCCGGTTATTTATGATGCGGATGAAGTTCCGATCCAGGCCAATACCTACCGCGATATCCGACAGGTAAGCACCCGGGTGTTTACCGTGGAGGAAACCAAGCGCTACGCTGCCGCCTATTTTGACCCGGCGCGGGTCGCTACGTCCTACCCCGGCGTCACGGCGGCCAATGACCAGGCCAATCACCTCATCGTGCGGGGCAATAGCCCCAACGGCGTCGGATGGCGCCTCGAAGGCGTTGAAATCGTCAACCCCAACCACCTCACCAACGCGGGGACTTTCTCTGACCGCATTTCGCAGTCCGGTGGAGGAACCATCATCCTGAGCACACAATTGCTGGACAATTCTACCTTCAGCGCGGGCGCCTTTGCCCCGCGTTACGGCAACGCCCTGTCTAGTGTTTTTGACATTCACCTGCGAGAAGGCAACAACGAGCAATACGAATACACCGTGCAGGCCGGACTCATCGGGGTGGACCTCGCCGCCGAAGGGCCGATCTCCAAGCAGCAGGGAAGTTCCTTCCTCGCCAATTACCGTTACTCCACCGTCGGCCTGCTGGGCGCACTGGGCATCGAATTTGGCAACGAAGAGATCACCTACCAGGATCTGAGTTTCAACCTGCACCTGCCAGCCGGAAAAGCCGGTACTTTCACCGTCTTTGGGATGGGCGGACTCAGCATCACCCGGTATTTTGGGTCGAATGTCGATAGCCTGGAAAGTGGCAGGGACCGCTTTGACATCGACTTTTACTCCAACATGGGGGCCGCAGGAGCCACCCACCGCAAACTCCTCGGTCAGAATACCCTCTGGCAGACCACCGTGGCCTTCTCCGGCATCGAGAGTGGCCGCCGAGGAGAACTGATCACCGATACCCTCTCCGGACCCCTGACCGTGGAAAATGACGAAGTCCTGAACAGTCGTCTTTCGGCTGTCTCCCGTATTCAGACCAAGCTCGGCACCCGCTCCAACCTGGAGGCCGGACTGTACTACACCCGCTTTTTCAACCGCACTTTGAGCCAGATCCGCGCCCTGGATCCCGACGAGCCGCTGCGCGAACTGGCCTCATTTGAAGGCAACACCGACCTGCTCCAGCCTTTCGTGGACTGGCAGTGGAAGGCTTCGCCCCAGGTCACCCTCAACGCCGGGCTACACGCCATGTACTACCTGTTCAACCAGCAGGTGTCGCTGGAGCCGCGCCTTCGCATGAACTGGCAGGTCAATGCCCAACACCGGGCAGCATTGGCCTATGGACTTCACAGTCAGCTTCAGCCCAGTAGCCTGTATTTCCTATCGGTTCCCATAGAAGGAACGGACGAATACCGTCAGCCCAATCTCGATTTGGGCTTCACCCGGGCCCATCACCTCGTAGCCAGTTATCAGTGGTCGCCACAGACCGACTGGCGAGTGGGGCTGGAGGCCTATGGTCAGTACCTCTTTGATGTGCCCATAGCGCCTGGAGATACGCTGTTCTCTGCGCTCAATTTCTTCGAAGCCAACGTGAGCGATCAGCTCGAAGGCGATTCTCTTGTCAATCAGGGCGAAGGGCTCAACTATGGCCTGGAACTGACCGTTGAGCGATTCCTCAGCGAAGAATATTACTTCCTGCTGAGTGGCGCTTTGTATGATTCCCGCTATCGCTCTGGCGGCGAAACCTGGCTGGAAACCCGCTACAATGGTCGCTACCAGTTGGCCGCTACCGGAGGCTACGAGCACGAGTGGGTCAGTAAAAAGGGCCAGAACAAATCCTGGGGGGCCAATCTCCGGGTGCAATACCGGGGCGGATTCCTGGCCGCGACAGTGGATCTGCCTGCCTCCGAGGCCAGCGGACGTACCGTCTATAACTATGCCGCCGGGTACAACGAGCGCCTGCCGGATTTCTTCCGCGTGGATTTCCGCGTGACGTTCAAGCGGCACCGCCCCAACCTGACCCGCACCCTTGGCATCGACATCCAGAACCTCACCAATGCCCAAAATGTCGCCTTTTTCGCGTACGACCCCGTGGCTGGGGGTGTCATTACCCGGTATCAGCTGGGCATCATCCCGCTGCTGAGCTATCGGCTGGAGTTTTGATTGGTTTAGCAAAGCAGGCCCTCCGAGGTCTGGTTTGCCAACCGTGTAGGAAATAGGGAGCTACTTTGATAAGCAGCAGGAACTGCGCCAGGAGTTTCCTGAGATAGCAAACAGGCCCCCCAGAAAAATCGAAGGACTTAACAGCCAATCCATAATACTCCCTATCTTCATAGTCCGAAATAACGGACTATGAACAAGCTGCTACCTTTCTTTGCGCGCTTTACAGCGCTGACTCTGCTATTGTTTGTATTGGAATTTGCCGTGTGGGCACAGCAGAATCGCTACCTGAACCACCTCTCCGACTACATCGAAAATGTAGCAGTTTTCGAAGAAGGGCAGGAGCCGCCACGAGCCTATCACATTCCAGAGTCGAGCCTTTCGCTCAATGGAGAGTGGAAGTTCTACTACAGTGAAGTGCCGGAAGGCATTCCCCAGGATTTCTTTGAAACGGGCTTTGACGACGATAGCTGGGATCAAATATCTGTACCCTCAAATTGGGAGATGCAGGGATATGGAGACAAGTTATTTCGGAATGTCTCCGCTGCATTTGATCTGAAGAGAGCAGAAACTGCCCCGCCAGATCCCTATGCGGCTTTTCGGGGGCAGGATACTCACACAGAGTTTGCAGTAGCGCCACCTTTCGTGCCACAGGAGTACAATCCAACTGGTGCGTACCGCAAAACCTTCTCCCTGCCTGCCTCGTGGAGGAATCAGGAGGTGTTTCTACGCTTTGAGAAGGTGGCCTCGGCCTCCTTTGTTTGGGTAAATGGACAGGAAGTGGGATACAATGAGGGCGCTCAGGAACCCGCTGAATACGACATTACCGAGTACCTTCAGCCCGGTGAAAACACCATCGCCGTTTTGGTGCTGAAGTTTAGCGATGGCTACTACCTAGAGGGGCAGGATTATTGGCGACTGGCAGGCATCATGGACGACGTTTGGGTTTTGGCTACGCCAAAGGTGAGGCTTTTCGACTGGTACGTCTACACCGACCTGGATGAGGCCTACGAAGACGCGGAACTGCATCTGGAAGTTCGGACGAAAAGCTACAAAGGGCGCAGGGGCAACTATACCGTTCGCGCCCGTCTGGAGCATGAAGGCAGGCAAGTAGCCCAAACAACCAGCGACCCCGTTCGATTGGGGGCCAATGGCGAGGGCGTTTTTACCCTGAATGAGCACATCGAAAATCCTGACAAATGGACCGCTGCAACCCCCAACCTCTACGACCTGACCCTGGAATTGCTGGATAACCGAGGCTATGTTGTTGATCTGATTCAGACCCGGATGGGCTTCAAGGAAACCGAAATCATCGGGAATACCTTCTACCTCAACGGGGTGCCCATCAAGCTCCACGGCATCAACTCCCACATGCAGCACCCGGAGACGGGCCACGTCATGGACGAGGCGACCATTCGCAGAGACTTCGAAATCCTCAAGCAGTTCAACTTCAACTGCGTCCGGACTTCTCACTATCCGCCTGTCAACCGCTACCTGGAGCTCGCCGACGAATACGGCCTGTACATTGTCGACGAAACCGGCGATGAGGCCCATGCCTCAGAATACCTTTCTGACATGCCCGAGTACCTGCCCATGTACCTGGAGCGGGTCCAACAACTGGTCATTCGGGACCGCAATTACCCCAGTGTGCTGTTTTGGAGTGCGGGAAATGAAAGCGGCGAAGGCGAAAACATCACCCATGTCATCGAGGAAGGGAAAAAGCTGGACAGCACCCGTTTCTGGATGTATGGCGGCAATGCAGACCGGCATCCCGGTGAGGAAATCATTGGTCCCCGCTATCCCAGCCCAGTGGAACTGGAAGCCGTTTTTGGGATAGATACCGTGGACATGCGGCCTTCCTTTATGGACGAATACCTCTCCATCGCCGGAAATTCCGGTGGGGCCATGGACGATTACTGGCGGGTGATTTATCGGCATCCTCGGCTGATGGGAGGCGCTATCTGGGATTTTGTCAGTCCTGGCATCACCGAGCCGGTGCGCAGGCTGGGGGACAGCTCCCCTCATCGGACGCCGGTTCATGTCATGGGCAATGCCCGGTTGGTGGATGGAAAGGACGGCCAGGGACTCAACCTCAACGGCCACGATCAATGGGTGGAGGTGTATCGGACGGATAAACTCGAAGTAACGGGCAGTGAATTGTACCTGCACCTGGATGTGTATCCCCGACGTCTCAACAGCAGTTCGGGAGCCTTCATCACCAAGGGCAGCTATCAGTTCGGGCTGAAGCAGTATGGACGCGATTCGCTGGAATTTTATCTCTACACCGACCAAAAGCAGGTGCTAAGGGTACCGCTCCCCGAAAACTGGGAAAATCACTGGCACAATTTACTGGCCGTCTACGACGGCAGCGAGATGGCAATTTACATCGACAGCGAAGTGATGGGTACGAAAGCTGCATCGGGCAACATCCAGAACTTCCCTTATCCCGTTAACATTGGCCGAGATTTTCAGGCTCACGGGCAGGACCTGAGCGTGTATTTGGCCGATGCCATCATCGACAACGTCGGCATTTATACCCAGGCAATGACGCCTGGGGAAGCCAAAACCTCGGACGAGACGGCCCTTTGGCTCGACTTTGAGCAGGAAACCCGCGAGGGGGACTTCTTCAGTTATGGAATAGGGGCTCGCACCTATGGAGCCATCTGGCCGGATCGCAGGGTGCAGCCTGAAATGTGGCAGATGAAGAAGTCTGTGCAGCCGCTTTCGTTCTCTCTACTGGACCTGGAAACCGGGCTATTCGAAGTGTGGAACCGGAGTAATTTTGCATCTGCTGATACCTGGAAAACCACCTGGACCCTGACCGAAGATGAGCAGGTGCTGCAATCAGGCGAACTGGAACTGGATGCTGCCCCTCAGAGCCGGGAGCGGGTTTCGATTCCCTTTTCCAAACCCGACATCGTGCCGGGCAAAGAGTACCGCCTCAACATCTCCTCAACTCTCAGAGAGGATGAAATCTGGGCGAAGTCAGGCTTCGAAGTGAGCTGGGATCAGTTTGAACTGACCGAATGGAATGAACCGAATTTGCCCGAGCAACCAGCGCGAGCCGATGTAGCACTGGAGGAAGTTGGAGGGGTATACCAGATTGAGGGAGAGGGATTTACCTACCTGGTTAGTAAAGCATCAGGTGAGTTGGTTTCCATGGAGGTGGACGGAGAGGAAATGCTGGTTTCGCCTCTACGGCTCAATGTCTGGCGCGCTCCATTCGCCAATGACATGGATAGCTGGAATGGAGGCACTTTCAGAGCCTTGCAGTGGAAAGAGGGGTATAGCGCTGCCCTTTCCACCGAGTATTACGCCGCTGGCATTCACGATCTGGCTCATGTGCCACTTGAAGTGGAGGTGCAGCAGGTAGCAGGGGCCGTGAAGGTAAAGGTAAGAGAGCAGGCGTTGGTCAATGGCGGGAGAACGGACTACAGCGTCGGTGAACGCTATACCAATGGCCTCATGTTGAGTGGCTTCGAAAGCCTCTACGAATATGAAATCCTCGGCGACGGAACCATCATCGTGAACCACGAAGTCAGGCCCGAAGGCCACATGCCGCGTATGCTCCCCCGCATCGGCGTTACCTTAATGCTCGATCAGCAGTACGATCAGGTTCAATGGTATGGGCGCGGCCCGCAGGAAAATTACCCCGATCGCAAGACCGGCTACCGCATCGGCATATACGGATCTTCGGTCGAAGACCTGTACGAGCCCTACCTAATCCCGCAGGACCATGGCCTGCGCACCGACAACCGCTGGGTACGCCTCACCAATACCGAAGGACAAGGGCTGGAGTTCTCCATGAACGAGGTGTTCAACTTTAGTGCTTCGCCCTATACCACTGAGAACCTGACCCGAGCCCTATACACGTATCAGCTGCAACAGGCTGACGGAATCACTGTCAACCTGGACTACGCGACAACCGGAGTAGGAGGCTCGGCAAGGCCAGTTTATACCCCCTACCGGGCCTTTCCACAGTTATACCAGCGAGAAATTCGCATTCGCCCGATCCGATGACGGTCTGCAAACCAAATAAAAATGAAAAAGATTCTACTGTTTGTTGCACTATTATTGCCGATGCTACAGATGGCTCAGCCCCCAGCGCCCTCCTTTGAAGACCTGGAAATCCAGTCCTCGCGGCACTGGCTGGACATTGATTATGTTGGCGACCGCTTTATCGGACATCGACTGGACATTCATTTGCCCGTCGAAGAAAAAGCCCAATACCCCGTGGTGATCTGCATCTATGGCAGCGCCTTCTTTTCCAATTCGTCCAAAGCTGCGACTTTCGAAACAGGAGTAGGACAGGCTTTACTGGAAGCCGGATTTGCGGTGGTGAGCATTAACCATCGCGCTAGCACAGATTCCATCTTTCCGGCTCAGATCCACGATGTGAGGGCGGCGATTCGGTTTATTCGGGCCAATGGAGCGGCATTTTCGCTGGATACTTCCTTTATTGCCATGACAGGCTGGTCCTCCGGAGGACACCTGGTTTCCATGGCCGGGACGACCAATGGCATGCCCCGCTATGAGCTGGAAGGCAAAACCATCGACCTGGAAGGCGACCTGGGTGCTCATACCGACATGAGTAGCAGCGTTGATGCCGTGGTGGACTGGTTTGGCCCGACAGACTTTCTCATCATGGATGAATGCGGTAGTGCCATGGTACATGATGACCCCAAGTCGCCGGAATCCACGCTTGTTGGCGGCCCGATTCAGGATCATCCTTTGGCGACCAAACTGGCTGATCCGGCCACCTACGCCCATGCTGGTAGCAGCCCTTTCCTGATCTTTCACGGAGACGAGGACCCTCTCGTTCCCCACTGTCAGAGCGAACACCTGCACGAGGAACTGCAGCAAGCCGGTGCGAACAGCCGCCTTGTAATCATTCCGGGGGGAGGCCATGGACCTCGGGTGATGATCGAACAGTATTATGCAGAGATGGTTGATTTTTTTATTGGGGTGATGAAGTGAAACCCTACATGAAAATCCTGAGGTAGGCCAAAGCGCATTCATGGAATATTGGCATCAGGGTTGCATCCTTTTAATTCGAGAATTCCTCATACCCACAACCTGAAAAGTAACTGAGAGTTGATTTTTTCTGGCAGCATAAATGGAGTATTGAAATCCCGCTTCCAGGAGTGATTTGGTACAAATTAAAAACAAGCTGAATGTCAAGCAGAACACTAAAAGAAGAAGCCCTGGATTACCATTCGCAGGAACGGCCAGGAAAAATAGAGGTCAATCCGACCAAGGCTACTGCCAATCAACGCGATCTCTCCCTGGCCTACTCTCCAGGTGTTGCAGAGCCGTGCCTGGCGATTCAGTCAAATCTCGATGACGCTTATAAGTACACCGCCAAGGGAAACCTCGTGGCGGTGATTAGCAACGGGACCGCAGTCCTGGGGTTGGGGGATATTGGTCCGGTTGCCAGCAAGCCAGTGATGGAAGGAAAAGGGTTGCTCTTCAAGATCTACGCAGACATAGACTGCTTTGACCTCGAACTGGACACCAAGAATGTCGATGAATTCATTCGCACCGTCAAAATCCTGGAGCCCACTTTTGGAGGCGTGAACCTGGAGGACATTTCAGCTCCCGACTGCTTTGAAATCGAGGAACGGTTGAAAGAGGAGCTGAACATTCCCGTGATGCACGACGATCAGCATGGTACCGCCATCATCAGTGGGGCCGCTTTATTGAATGCTTTGGAATTGGTGGACAAAGACATCAGGGACGTGAAAATCATCGTCAATGGGGCCGGAGCTTCTGCGATTTCATGCGCCAGGATCTATATCTCCCTCGGTGCCCGCAAGGAGAATGTCTTCATGTATGATAGCAAGGGGTTGATTCACGGAGATCGAAATAACCTCAATGGCAAAAAACCAGAGTTTATCAATAATTCTGTTCCGGCGGAGACCTCTCTTACCCAGATCCTGGAGGGAGCCGATGTGTTCATTGGTCTATCGAAAGGGAATGTGCTGGACGGAGACATGATCAAGGGAATGGCCAAAGACCCTGTCATTTTTGCCCTGGCCAATCCTACACCAGAGATCAGCTATGAACTGGCCAAGGAGGCCCGTCCGGACTGCATCATGGCGACCGGACGCTCGGACTACCCCAATCAGGTGAACAATGTCCTGGGCTTCCCATTCATTTTCAGGGGTGCACTGGATGTGCGGGCCACCCAGATCAATGAGGAAATGAAAATCGGGGCGGTCTATGCGATTGCTGAACTGGCAAAGAAGTCTGTACCGGACATCGTGAGCATGGCATACAACAACGACAAAATTCGCTTTGGCAAAGACTACATCATCCCCAAGCCAGTTGACCCGAGGTTGATCACGACCGTCGCTCCTGCCGTGGCAAAGGCCGCGATGGAATCCGGAGTAGCCCAAAGTCCCATCGAGGATTGGGAGGGATATAAGCAGGCCCTTACGCGCCGACTCGGAAACGACAACATGCTTTCCCGCGTGATCGAAACCCGGGCCAGGCAGGAACTTAAGAAAGTTGTTTTCTCGGATGGGGAGGAGTTGAAAATCCTGAAAGCCGCCCAGATCGTGTGGGACGAAAAAATCGCCTTCCCCATTCTGCTGGGGGATGTGGACAAAATCAGGCAACTGATGGAAGAAAACCACATTAGCCTGCCCGAAACCCCGATCATCGATCCCAAAAAGGCCGCCAATGAGGCCGAGCAGCAGCGTAAAGACCACTACATCAACACCCTTTATCAGAAGCGTCATCGCAAAGGCCTTACCATGAAAGAGGCCGAAAGTCTCATGACTTCGCGCAGGTACTACGCCACGCTGATGGTAGAAACGGGAGATGCTGACGCAACCATTGGAGGGATTTCTCGCCGCTATCCCTATATGTTACGGCCAGCACTGGAAGTGGTAGGGGCAAGAGAAGAGGTCAGCAAGGTGGCCAGTATGCACATTCTGAATACCAAGAACGGGCCCCTGTTTTTGGCGGATACCTCGGTTAACCATCAACTTACGGCAGAGGATGTCGCCAACATCGCCGAGCTTGCCGCCATGCGCGTCAAGGCATTTAACATCGAACCCCGTATTGCCCTGTTGACATACTCCAACTTTGGCTCGGTGCCAAATGGAGAGTCCGCCGTGCTGATGCGCAAAGCAACGGCCATTTTGCATGAAAAACATCCCGACTGGATCGTGGATGGAGAAATGCAGGCTCATCTGGCCATGAGCAAAGAAGATCTGACAGAGCTGTACCCCTTCTCCAAACTGGCTGGACATCAGGCCAATGTGCTCATTTTTCCGAATCTATCTTCCGCCAACATTGCCTACAACCTGCTGAATACCGTAGCGCATATGGATGTTACGGGACCGGTGCTTCTGGGACTGAATAAGCCTGTTCACATTTTGCAAATGCAGGCAAGTGTACACCAGATTGTGGACATGGTCGGCATTGCCGCAATCGAAGCTCAGGGATGAGCAGTTGGTGGAAGGAGTTTGAAGTTTGGAGTCAGGAGTTCGTAGTTTAAAGTGTTGATGATCAGGGGGATGTCCAGTTTTATATTGGCTCATTACTTAACTCCACAGGCACTGGTCGGATTCGATAAGGGTATGGAGGGAATGAAGGATATAGCGTGTGAACGCTTGAGTCCTTCATTCCCTCCTTTTAGGTTGATTAGGAACTGAATCGGCTGATGATGACTCCGGTGTAGCTATGAACTCCCAACTCAATCACCTCACTACCGTGATCGTCCCCTGTCGCTGTATCCTTTTACCCGAATAACTCAGGGCACTCAGGGAATAGGTGTATACGCCCTCCGGCACTGGACGTCCCTGCAAATCGCGTCCATCCCAGGTGAAGTCCGGCGTGAAACCACGGGTAATCTCGCGGCCCCAGCGGCTGTATATGGTGATCTCTACTTCTTGAATGGAGTTCATCACGAAGCGAAACTGGTCATTGTTCCCATCATTATTCGGGGTGAAAGCTGTTGGGATAAAGAGGGTAAAGTCCCACACCTGAATGAAGCGATACACCGCTTCAGATGGGCAGCCTATTTCGTTGTCTACAGTCAGGGTTACCTCATAGTCACCCGGTTGTTGGTAGAGGTGTATGGGGCTAAATTCCTCGCTGGTAGAGTCGTCTCCGAAGGACCAGAGCGTCCGAGTGTTATGCTGACTTTCATTTTGGAAGGCTACTTCCAGTGGCGCAAATCCTTCTACCGTTTGGGGCTCAAACGCAGCAAATGGCAGGTTTTCTTCCACATATACCCGAGAGTAGATGGTGTCACCAGCACAGCCATTGGCCCCAACCGGGATCACCCAGTAAAAAGTGGTCTGAGCGGGTGCCACCTCGATACGGGGTCGGGTACTGCCATTGCTCCATTCATATCGGAATGCCCCGCTGGCATTAAGGGCGACTGACTGCCCGAGGCAAATGCCCGTATCCGGAACCACTTCCAGCGAAGGCAGGGTATCCGTCTCGATGCGGATGCTGGCTTCATTTCGGCAGCCATTGTCGTCTGTGCCAATTACCCGGTAGGTCGTCGATGCAAGCGGTATGGCGATGGGATCTGCTACCAGCGAATCGGAGAGTGAAGTTCCAGGAATCCACTGGTAACTGGTTGCTCCATTGGCCTGTAGGAAAACTGGCTGACCTTCACAGACTCCCGTATCGGGTGCGGCAGTTACCTCTGGTAGGGCATTGACGGTGATCAAAACCGAGGTAGTATCCTGGCAGCCATTGGCGTCGGTAACCCGGAGTTGGTATCGGGTGGAAAGGGTAGGCCAGGCCAGGGGCGTGGCCAGGGTATCGTTTTCCAGTGCTGTACCCGGTGTCCACTGATATTGTCCTCCACCACTGCCAGGAAGGGTGAGGCTGTCACCCCAGCAAATGGCGGTATCGGTTCCCGCAGAAGGTTGGGGGAGGGAAAGCACGCGAATTCGTTGCAAAGCGGTATCGCTGCATCCGCTGCTGTCAGTTACGGTTACGATGTAATCGGTGTCCGTTGGGGGTAATGCGAATGGATTGGCGCTGAATGGGGCCAAAACGGAGCTGTCAGGAGACCAGGAGTAGGCAGTAGCCAGTCCTCCAATATGCCCTGCACTTAGCGAG
Organism: uncultured Bacteroidia bacterium; assembly: GCA_964343195.1. Lineage (GTDB taxonomy): Bacteria > Bacteroidota > Bacteroidia > J057 > J057 > CAYVAP01. The sequence goes on from CAYFIR010000027.1 coordinate 36,936, forward strand.
ACCGTATCTCCAAAGCAGATTGTATCTGCCCCTCCGGCCTGGGCATACATGGTCAGGACATGGATGCTGTCTGTATTGACACAGCCATTGGTGTCTGTTACCACTACGATGAAGGTGGTGTTGCTATCCGGCCCGGCAAAGGGATCGGGAATGGTATCGTTGCTCAGGTCGCGCTGATTGCGCCAGAGGTACTCCACGCCTCCTGTAGCAAGTAACTGAATGGGGTTTTCTCCGCACTTGGTAGTTGTATCGGGGCCTGCATCGGCTGGCGGCAAGGGATTGACGGTAAGTGTCATGCTGTCCAGCGCACTACATCCCAGGGTGTCAAAAACACGCACCAGATAGCGGGTTGTTTGCAGCGGCCAGGCCAGAGGATCTGATATGGAATCCAGGCTGAGGCTGTCCAGTGTCAGCCATTCAAACGCTATTCCACCACTGGCTGAAAGCTGGGCGGTATCTCCCCAACAGATCGCCTGATCATTCCCTGCATCTGCGGGTGGGTAAGGCTGCACGTTGATGGTGATTTCATCCGAACGGGTACATCCAAATGCATCGGTCACCAGGACGGTATACGTCATGGTATCACTCGGATATACACGAGGTGTAGGCGAGTTGGGATCGATGATGTCAACTGCCGGGCTCCACTGATAGCTGACCCCGCCTGATGCCTGTAACTGTATGGTGTCTCCGGCACAAATCAGCGTATCAGGTCCCGCGTCGGGGTTAATGACATTTACCGTAACCGGTAGGCTGTCTGCACAGCCCCAAACAGCAGTCACCTTTACCTGATAGGTAGTGGTGGTATCGTTGAATACAATGGCAACCTGTTGATTGGCATTAAGCAGGTTATTGGGCGGCGACCATTCATATTGAACGCCGCCAGTAGCAGATAGCGTGATGGTGTCCGCCGGGCATTTAGTGGTGTCGTTGCTGGAAGAAATAATCGGGAGGACCCGTACGACTTGGTCCAAAGAGTCCAGGCTGGAGCAACCATTGCTGTCGGTGACCATGACAAAAAATCGCCAGGTGCTGTCAAGGGTCGATCCACTGTAGGTAGGAAATGCTGTGGGGCTGGCCTGGGTGGGATCATTAAAGATCGTGTCCGGCATCCATTGGTAAGTATCTCCTCCCGTAGCGGTAACTACTGTACCCCCTCCGGAGCAGACGTATGGATCGCTTCCGAAAGTGGAAGTTATGGGCAGAGGATTCACCGTAAGGAAAACAGTGTCCCGGTCTGTACATCCGCTGGTATCAGTGGCTGTAAGGTAAAACTCTTCGTCCACAAGCGTAAACACAGGGGTTGTGGCACTGCTGGGGTTGAGGATGGAGGGCGAAAAATCCCATTGGTAATCAATCGCTCCGCTTGCCTGAAGCTGGGTCGTATCTCCGATACACACTGCCAGATCGGGCCCGGCATTGGCATCCCAGGCTCGTACAAATACAGAGTCAAAGCTGCGACATCCATTGGCGTCGGTTCCCCGGACGTAATAGGTCGTCGAGGTATCGGGGTCGGCCATGGGATTTGAGATAACGCCACTGCTGAGACTGGAATCTGGAGTCCAGACGTAGCTTGTTCCCCCGCTTGCCTGAAGCATGATAGCCTGGTCACCACACTGTACTGTATCCACTCCCGCGTCAATTACGGGAAGGGGGTTGACCGTTACAAAGATGGAATCGTTGTTTTCGCAGCTATTTCCGTCGATCACCGACACATAGTAAAACTGATCACTGGTTGGAAATACCCGGGGTTCTGGTTGAGTGGCTTCGATGAGCGTCGGATCAAGAGTCCACTGATAGCTGACTCCGCCATTGGCGGTAAGGGTAGTGGTATCTCCGATACAGACTTCATCGTTGGGACCAAAAGTGATGTTGGGTAGCGCATTAACGGTGACTGTCACCTGAGCATCGTCGGTACAGCCGGTGCTGTCAGTCACCTGCACTGTATAGGTGGTAGTGGTAGAGGGGAAAGCCTGTGGCGCAGGGCTATTGGGGTTATCCAGTGATGCGGCGGGTGACCAAAGGTATGAAACTCCATTGCTGGCCTGAAGCTGCACGGTATCTCCAAAGCATATTTCTGTATCGCTGCTAACCGTTGCTGCATGAGGGGTCACTGTTACCTGATCCTGATTTTCGCATCCATTGGCATCGGTGACCAGAACCGTGTAGGTCGTCGGGACTGAAGGGCTGGCGATGGGATTGGCAATATTGGGATCGCTAAGGGTTCCCGTAGGGGTCCATGCGTAATTCACTCCTCCAGTTGCCAGGAGGGGAATCCCTTGTCCTGGGCAATTGCTGGTATCATTGGTGATGCCTACAATCGGAAGTGGATTGACCCCTACATTGGCGGTAAAGGTCCGCACGCAGCCATAAAGGTCTGTGATGTCAACCGTGTATAGGGTGGTAGCCGTGGGGAGTGCGCGTGGGGTAGCTGTATTGGCACCCATCAGCGATCCTGCCGGACTCCATTGATAGCTTACTCCCCCAAAAGCGCTCAGGTCAGTGGTATCTCCGACACAGATCACATCTCCTGCCCCTACTCCTACATTGGGAAGCGGCAGTACCCGTACTACCAGGGTATCTCGCCGAAACTGTTGGCAGCGGTTGATGTCCCTGGCTTCCACCACAAAGCGAAACGTTCCCCCCGCATCGTTGCAGGTCGGTGTCCAGCAGACCTGTCCATTGATGGGGTTGACTCCATTAGTAGAAATGTTCGCTGTTCCTCCCAGAGAGGCAAAAGGCCCTTCTACCGCGAAAAAATCCAGCGTATCAACGGCATCAATGTCACTGGCGGACAGGTTGTAGCAAAAATTTGCGTTAGGGGGAATCGTCACAGTGTCGATTCCCGGAGTCCCCTGAGCAGTATGGCTGATGGTTGGAGGGAATATTTCACCTACGATAACATATGTGGTATCATAGACGATGCCGTAGCCGGGACAATCCTGTGGGTCTCGGGCGCCTACGATCATTCTGACGGTGTCTCCTGCATTGCCACAGGCGACATCCCAGCAGACAGTACCTAGCGTTGGGTTGTTGCCGATTGAGGTAAGGGTTGCATAGGGAAGAGGGGAGGTTCCGCCAATCCCAAAAGACGCAGAAACCGGAAATAAAATCACACTGTCTCCAGCCACCGGATCTGTTCCTGTAATGGTGTAGCAAAACGGATCGGTAGGATCTGCGAAGATCGTATCAGCACTGGTAATGGGAACGGGGGACAAATCGCTGGCGACTCCAGGTTCCTGGCCCTGGGGCTGGCACTGTATGACATTGATTTGAAAATCCCGCTTGTTTTCACTGAGTAAAACCCCGTTTCGATATTCGAGCACTGAAACCGCAAAAACAGATAATCCCACCTGGGTGGGAGTTAGGGTAAGAAGCCCCGACTGGGGATCTATGCTGAAGTTTCCGGAGCCGAAAGGGTCTGTAAAATTATAGCCAGCGAGAAAGTTGATGTTGGAATAAGGGGGCGACCCCATGGGATTAAAATTCCCAACCACGGGTGCAGTAACAGTCGCTCCCTGCCCAAAATTGTTGATACTGGCATAGGGGTTAGACACAACATAAACCAGGGAATCGCCATCCGGGTCGGTTGCGGAGTGATCGAAGTTGAACTGCTGACCGACACACAGAAAAATCGGGGGTAGCTGGTTGAATTGGGGCATGGAGTTGCAGCCAGTAGCTTCATCACTGCCCGGCACATGGGCCAGTACCGTGATGCCCTGCTCGATCCCGATATTGGTTACAATGTTGTTGCGGCAGCAGCGGGCCCAGCCGATGTCATACCCACCAGGCGCTGGAGGCAGGTTAATCACGAAGGAATAAACCGCATATTCCACACACTGATTTTGAGGCGCTCCTGTACAGGCATTCCAAAAAATCGGGATAATCTGAACCGAATTATTATTGAAGTTGACATTCCTCGTCTGGTAAACCGTCCCATTGCTCCCCCGGAATATGTACATGGTTATCTGTCCATCAAATCCTGCCTGGCCGTTCAGGCAGTCTCTGTAAACCGTCATTTCAACCCGATAGGTGTTGGTAGCCGGATTGATACAGGTATAGGTCAGCTCAGCCCCTGTTATGTGAGTCGCGTAGGTAGCAAGAGTAGTGACAAGAAAGAGTAGTAGAAGAGGTAATCTTATGCGCATGGGGAGATAGGTAGAGCTTTGGGAAAAAGGGGCTTATACTCACTACAACTTGAAAACGGTTTTCCCAACCAAAATCGTTGGGTCAACATAGGGAATTTTCAAAGTAAAAATTGCCGAGAGTCTGTCAACGGAATAAGTAGCCAGTTAAAGGCGCCAATAGGTAGCCTGTTTGGAGGGTTGCCTAAAGGCCTTTTTCAATCTCACTTATATTGGCGTATCTTCTGGCAAAGAATGAACGCATGTCTATGGTGGTACATATCCTCAATGGTGATTCCCTGGGGGATCGATTCCCCAAGCCCCTGTCAGGAAAAGTGATGGTGGCGCGCGAATGTCTGGTTGATGGTCCGGTCAAAGCCGAGAATCTCGAAAGTTTCTTCTTGTTAAGAGCTCAGTTTATTGGTGGCTATCCGGATTGCTCAGAGGCCGAATACCGCGAGACCAGTCTGTCGGAGTTTGAGGCCATGCAGGCCATTCCTGCGGGGTCTGAAGTGAACTTCTGGTTTGAGGACGACCTTTTTTGCCAAACCAATTTCTGGTTTTGTCTGCATCTCCTGCGAGATCGGGTAGGGGATAGTGAGTTTTTTCTGATTCGTCCACATAACAGTCTGAGATATGGATTTGGGGGGCTGGACGAAAAGGGACTCATAGCAGCCTTTGATCAGCGGCAGCAGCTTACCCAACTTGCGGACCTCCTCCAGCTTTGGCCTCTGTACCAACATCAGGAGCTGGCGGCATTGCAGGAATTGGGCAAAAAACTGGAGCAACCCTATCCATTCCTCCTGCCTGCCATCAATGCCTTTTCCCGTAGCTTACCGACTGGCGATAATCCAGGCTACCTTCATCATAGTATTTTGACCATCATGGAGGAGTTGGGTACGCGGGAATTCGGCCCGGTTTTCCAGGAGTTTTGTCAGCGAGAGGCAATTTATGGCCTTGGAGACCTGCAGGTCAAGCGAATATTTGATGAGGTGGTTTTGTAAATGCCCGGATGATGAGAGTTGAACTTTCGAGAAAAAGAAACCGCAGTTCAGCCTCAATTCCTGGCGGAGTGCCTATTTTCTAAAACTCCTGGCTGAAAATCGCATAAAGCGTTTTGATGCCGTCCACATAATTGCCCACCCGGATATTTTCGTTGGGGCTATGCTGGTTGTTATCGCGGTTGACCGTCGGCACGACCACAGCTGGCACATCCAGGGTATTTACAAAGGGCGAAATCGGAATCGAGCCTCCCATGGTGCGCACCTCAATGGGCGCTTCTCCAAAAGCCGACCGCATCGCACCGCGCAAAAAGTCCCCAATCTCCGAGTCCATCGGAGTGCGAAAAGCCTGGTAGGAGATGCCATAGTCAAAGCCCAGTAACCGGGGAAACTGCTTTCGCTCAGCCTCTGTTGGCTCGTCTTCCAGCAGGTGATATCCCTGCGCTTCAAGGTGGCCTTTGAGCAACCCGATCATGCGTTCCGGGTCACTCTCCTTCACGAGGCGGATGTCGATTTCAGCGACTGCCTCCGCCGGGATGATGGTGCGAACCTTGGTCCCTACCCAGCCTGAAGCCAGGCCCCTGACGTTGAGAGAAGGATACTGTAGTGCTGCCTGATAGCCATTGGCGACAGAGTCCGGTGCAGCTACGCCCATTCGATCGAGAATGGCCTGCTCATCATCCGGAACCCTGTCAAGGATTTTCTGTACTTCAGGTGTCAGTTCGATTCCGTCATACCAACCCGGAATGGTCACCCGTCCGGCCTCGTCCTTCATAGAGGCGATTAACTGTGCAAGGCGCACAGCTGGATTGGGAAGGTAATTGCCATAGTGGCCACTGTGCTGCGCTGCGACCGGACCATAGAGCTTCAGCGTTACCCGCGCGATTCCTCTGGCTCCATAACTAAGGGTCGGTTGATTGGAAAGGTGGCGGGGACCGTCAAAGATGAGCAGGGCATCTGCACTGAGCAACTCGCGATTGGCGACTACTGTGGCAGGCAGGCGTGGCGAACCGATTTCTTCTTCAAAGTCCATGATGACCTTGACGTTGTAGGCTGGCTGTTTGCCCTCATCGGCCAGGGCATCCCAGCCCATGAGCCACATCATGACAGGGCCTTTGGCGTCGGCAGTGGCCCGCGCAAAGATCCGGTACTCTGGATCGTAATCGTCGGTGAGGCGTTCCCAGGGAATTTCCTGCCATTCGCCCTGCTCATTTTGAGCCTTGAGCACCGGCTGCCAGGGATCGGCCTGGTCCCATTTGCTGGGATCGACAGGCTGTCCGTCCAGTTGAAGGTAGAAAAGAATCGTCTTTGCCTCGGGATCTACGGTCTTTTCGGCGAATAGCAGGGGAACCGTTTCAGTTTCCAGTCGCTGTAGTTCAAAGCCTCTTTGCCCAAACTGCTTTTCACACCACTCTACATTCTTTAGAATATCTTCTGGGAAGTGCGCATCGTTGGGTAGAGTCAGGTAACTGCGAAACATGTCCCAGGAACCACGTGCGTAGCGCATGGCCATTTCCCTTTCTCCAACTGGAGCTACAGCAGGAGTGGAGGTAACAGTAGAGGGATTGCTTTCGCTGCACCCTGCAAAAACGAACAGGAGCAATGGCCATAGGTATTTCATAATCCGGAAACGTTAGGGTAATGAAAATAGAACCTATGGCCGTAGGGTGCAAGTGAGGGACATGAAAGGAGGAATCAGAAGAACGTCTGACAGCCTCCGAATTCGGTCAGTCGGGAAAGGATAACGTTGGAAACGAGGTCCTGGAATTTCAATACTTCGTTCATTCCTATACCAGCACCATGATAACCGCCAGGATGATTCCTCCGAGGGTGAAGTAAAGCCCCTTGCGGAAGATCTTGGTTTTGGGCATGAACATCCAGAAAGAGGAGATCGAAAAGAAAAACAGTGATACCCCAAAGAAGACGTTTAGGAAAAATAGTGGTCTGTCCGATGTGGCCTTGTGCATGTGCTCGAACTTATCCAGAATGGTTGGCAACTGCTTGCGGGTGTATTGCGCTACGCCGGTTTCCTTGTTGTAGGTGCCGGATTCGAAGCGAATCATTTGATCGGTTTCTTCAGTAGCCTTGAATCCCCGCATGCGTAGCTCACGCCCGAGTGCTTCAGCTCCGAGCTGAGGGGCGAGTTCCTGCTCAATCTGCTTCTCAATTTTCAGAAAATCAGTGTTGCGAAAGACCATGATAATTCCGCTCAGGGAGTAGATACACATGATGCCTGCCAGGAAAAAACCAAGGTAGCGGTGTACTACCCGCATGCCGGTATTGAACTTACTATTAGCCATAAAATGAGTGGTAGTGGGTGATTAGATCTTGAGGGAAAATCGATAAAAAGAAAGCAATACGATCTTTCGTTGTGGTAATCTTAAAGATTGTAGTGGCCAAAAATATTGATCTGTGTGGTTTTTTACCATACTGTCCACTGCATATCCGGCCATTTCCACCTCCGAAATCGATATCGTATAGACCTTTGGTTCTGACAATTTATTCCCATTCAACGGGATTTTTTTATCCTGGCCTTTTGCTCTACTGCTTTTTACCCGATTAACCTGGACTACTGGCATGATAATACTACCCAGACTGCTTCTGATCCTTACCACCACCTTGCTTTGCTCCTGGCCCTGGATGGCCAGTGCTCAGACTCAGGTGTACCTTCACACCGATGAGGCTGAAGAGTACATCAACCCCGAGATTTACGGACATTTTGCCGAACATCTGGGACGCTGTATTTACGGAGGAATCTTCGTCGGAGAAGATTCAGAAATCCCCAACACTCGCGGCTTTCGCAATGATGTGGTGGACGCGCTAAAAGAATTGCAGGTTCCGGTTCTTCGCTGGCCGGGAGGGTGCTTTGGCGATACCTATCACTGGAAGGATGGCATCGGGCCGAGAGAAGATCGCCCCTCCATCGTGAACGTCCACTGGGGCGGCGTTACCGAAGACAACAGCTTTGGTACCCACGAATTCCTGGATTTCTGCGAAGTGATTGGAGCAGAGCCCTATATCAACATCAACGTAGGCTCCGGCACTGTCCAGGAAGCCTCTGAATGGGTGGAGTACGTTACTTCTGAGAATGAAAGTCCCATGACCGAGCTGCGCAAGCAAAATGGCCGTGAGGAACCCTGGGATGTGAAATACTGGGGAATCGGCAATGAAAACTGGGGCTGCGGTGGAAACATGGAGCCAGAATATTACGCATGGCTGTACCGCCGCTTTGCGAGCTACTGTCGGGGAGACATTTTCCGCGTAGCGGGCGGTGCCAATGTCGATGACTACAACTGGACCGAGGTCATGATGCAGAAAGTCGGGCACATGCCCTGGCTGATGCAGGGGCTTTCGTTGCATTATTATACCCTGCCAGAAGGATGGAGACCCAAGGTATCCGCCACAGAATTTACCGAGGATGCCTGGGCCAAAACGATGCGACAGGCCCTGCGGGTAAATGAACTGATCACCCGGCACAGTACCATCATGGACAAGTACGATCCCAATCAGCGCATCGGCCTGATGGTGGATGAGTGGGGGACCTGGTTCAAGGTAGAAGAAGGAACCAATCCCGGTTTTCTCTACCAGCAAAATACCCTGCGGGACGCCCTGGTAGCCGGTATTCACCTCAATACCTTCAACCAGCATGCTGATCGCGTCAAGATGGCCAACATCGCCCAGATGGTCAATGTGCTACAGGCCATGATCCTGACCCAGGATGATCAGATCGTGCTGACGCCCTCCTATTATGTTTTTAAGATGTTCAGCGTACACCAGGGAGCTACCATGGTGCCGGTGAATATCAACAGCCCGACCTATTCCTTTGAAGGCATGGAGATGGACGCTCTCAATGCTTCAGCCTCTATTCGCGATGGCAACATCAGCTTTACCATTTGCAACCTCGATCCCAATAACGACCACCCCATCACCCTCAACCTCACGGGCGAGACATATGCTGGCAGCATGGGACAGATCGTTACCGCAGAAAACATGCAGGATTACAACGACTTCGGCCAGGAGGAAAAAGTTACCCTGGCAGAATTTGAAGTGGACTCACCCAAACGAAACAAACTGGAGGTAACCATCCCCGCCATGTCGGTGGTGCTCATCCAGCTCACAAAATAAGCCGGAAGTCAGGCATGTTCCTGGCCGGCAAAGAGTGTAGTAGTAGTTAGTAAGCACAGTGTCCCCTAGCGGGTTGACACACTCAAAAGGCCCCGCAGCGATGTGGGGCTTTTGGTTTTGATGGCAGTGTTTGTGTTTTAACCGTAAAGCGAAAGTGTGAAATCGGCCCACTGATCTAGACCTTCACCCGAGATGAAAATTTTCCGTATTTTCATGCAGATTACCCTATATGGCTATTTGATGGAGATTAAGATGTGGCGAAGACTACTACTGATTGTACTGGGGGGATTACTGGCGCTGGAAGGAATGGCTCAGGAGGGATATTCCTATCAATTGCGCTACCTGACGACAGAGGAAGGGCTGTCTCAAAACACGGTGGACGACATCATGTGCGACAGCCAGGGCTTCCTGTGGATCGCAACCTGGAATGGTCTATGCCGATATGATGGCTATCAGTTTTCCGTAATCAAGGCTGAGGATGATCCCCGCGGGCTGCCAGATAATTTCATCCAGCAGCTTTGTGAAGACTCCCAAAACCGGCTTTGGATCGGCACGGCTCGTGGCCTGGCGGTTTATAACCTGCTAACGGAAACATTCGAGTCCCTGGACTGGGTGGATGAGCAATTGGTGCAGGCCAATATTACTTCCATTGCGGTGGCCCCAGACCAAATGGTATGGATCGGTACGGAAAACCTGGGACTGTTTGTCCTGAATCCGTCTGAGAAATCCGTCGCAACCTATCGCAACGACCTCGAAAAGGAACTGGTCGGGGCAGTACTTGTCTCCAGAGAAGGATTCTGCTATGTGGGGGTAGGCAATCGACTGGTGCGCACTGAGTACAGAGAGGGCGAAATTCGCCAGATATCGGAAAGAGTGCTTCCCATTCCTGCCTGGGCCAACATTAGCTCGTTTTGTGAAGATCCCAATGGTACCCTCTGGATAGGGACCACTCTGGGGCTATACCGCATCGAGAGCCCCCATCAGGAGTTGACTTCTTTCTACCATAACACCGACAATCCCCGCAGCCTGGTCCATAATACGGTGCAGGCGATTACCCGGGATGCAAACGGCGATCTGTTAATCGGAACCCTGGGAGGACTCTGTATTTATCAGGGAAAAGGGCAGTTTGCGGCCCTGAGTGGACATACTGGAGGGCCTACCCGGCTCAACAATCCGTTTGTCAACAGCCTGCTCTCCGATACCCTGGGCAATGTGTGGATTGGCACCGAAAAGGGCGGACTGAATACCTACAACATCTATCAGAAACAGTTTAAGTACCTCACCCATCAGGCGGGAAACTCCAATAGCCTTTCTCACGAAACGGTCAACTCCATCCTGGTCGAAGAAGAATTCCTCTGGGTAGGAACTGCCGGCGGAGGGCTGAACAGAGTCCGCATTTCCGATGGAGCCATGTCCTGGTCCCGGAGCAATCCCGGCCAACCTCAGAGCCTGAGCAATGACTTTGTCACCGCCGTTCACCGGAGTCAGCAGGGCGATATCTGGCTGGCAACCTGGGGGGATGGCATCAACCGAATGGTCGGCGATGACATGCAGACCTTTGAGCGGTATTATCCCGGCGGAGGAGAAATTGGGAGCAACTTCATCTCTTCCATGTGGCAGGACCCGCGTGGGTTCTGGCTTGTAGGCACCTCAACCGGCCTGATCTGGTTTGATGAGCAAGCCGGAACATTTGGCAAAATCCCCCTTGACCCCAAACATCCGGAAGCCGTCATCGCGGTCGGCTGTCTCATGCTCGATCGGGAGGGATATTACTGGATTGGGACGCCTCAGGGAGGCTATCGTTTTGCCGCCGAGGACTTGATTCCCGAAAAGGAAACCCCTTCTTCTGTAGAATTTTTTAGCCTGAAGACCCATCGCGAAATGGGACTGGCAGGAGATTATATCATTTCGTTGCACCAGGATGCCAAAGGGAGAATCTGGCTCGGAACCTTCGGGAGCGGACTGCTTCAGGCAGAGATCGAAGGGGGTAAAATTGCCCGATTCAGCACATTTCGCCAGAGTGATGGCCTGTGCAATAACACCTGCTACGCCATCGAGGAGGGCTCCAGTGGAGAGCTGTGGCTGAGTACAGATTATGGCCTGGCCCGTTTTGACCCCGACTCCCGGCATGTAACCAACTATTACCGATCCGACGGCCTGCTGGACAACCAGTTTTACTGGGGAGCATCTGACAAGGGCCCGGATGGGAAGCTGTACTTTGGCGGGGTAAGTGGCATGAGCTTTTTTGATCCAACGGAGATACGGCCCTATCCCTTTTCTCCGGAAGTGGCCATCACGGATTTTAAAGTCATGAACCGATCGCTGGAGCCGGGTGAAAAGCGCTATGGACAGGTAGCCATGCTCAGCGCCGCTGCTGTTTCCGACACCGTTTTGCTTTCCTATCAGGACAACGTCTTTTCTATTGATTTTTCCGCCCTGGCCTATTATCTCCCCGAACGGCTTACCTACCAGTATCGGATGGAAGGCGTAGATCCGGATTGGGTGGAGGTACCTGCCGATCGGCATTTTGCTTCGTACACCAATCTTTCAGGTGGCAGTTACAGATTTGAGGTACGGGGCATCAACGAAGATGGAGTAGTCTCAGAGAATACTGCCTCCCTATGGGTGGTGGTACGCCCTCCCTTCTGGGAAACCCCCTGGTTTCAGGGGCTGATGCTCCTGCTCCTGATCATCGCAGTCATGGTGTACATCAACCTGCGGACCCGATACCTGCATCAGCAAAAGGCCAAACTGGAGCAGGAAGTGACCCGCCGTACCCATCAGATCGAGGAACAAAATGCCCGGCTGGAAAAGCAGAAGGGCGACCTCATCGAGTTGAACGAGCAGGTAAAAATGGTCAATCAGCTTCGCCTGCGCTTTTTTACCAACATCTCCCATGAGTTTCGGACGCCGCTGACCCTGATCGTAGACCCGATCCAGAACCTGCTCGAGCAATTTCCAGAGGATACGACTACGGGCCGCACGCTTCGGATCGTTCACCGAAATTCCCGCAGGCTCCTGCACCTGATCAATCAGTTGATGCACTTTCGCCGCCTGGAGTCGGGCAAACTCAAGTTGCAGGTTGGAAAAGGGGACCTGTTGGCATTCGTCCAGGAAGTCTTCATTTCATTTAATCACCTCGCAGAACAGCGCGAAGTCCAGTACAGGCTTGATGTACAGGGTACCCCCCAGGCAGACACCTGGTTTGACCCCGAAAAGCTGGAAAACATTCTCTTCAACTTGCTGGGCAATGCTTTCAAATACACACCGGAAGGAGGTCACGTGGACCTGAGGGTTCGTTTTGGGAAGAATCAGCAGGTTCGATTCGAAGTAGAGGATACCGGTCCTGGAATCCCAAAGGAGCAGCAGAAGCGCATCTTTGATCACTTTTATCAGGTGGAAAACACCGAAAACCGCAACCTGCATGGTTCCGGCATTGGCCTTGCCTTGAGCAAAGAGTTGGTGCAGGTGTTGCGGGGGCGCATCTGGGTGGAGAGCGAACCGGGAAAAGGAAGCCTTTTTGGAGTCGAAGTCCCCTATGGCAAAGAGGCTTTTTCTGCCAGCGAACGTACCCAATCTCCCCAGCCATATCAGTCCAATCTATCAACGCAGGTTACCCTGGCCCAGGAAGAATTCAGCATTCAGGCTACACCGGAAGACTCGCTGGATGATGACAAATCGCAAAAACCACTGGTATTGATCGCAGAAGACAACTATGACCTCATGGCTTTTCTGACCCAGAGTCTTCGGGGAAACTACCGTGTCCTTAGCGCTCAAAATGGAAAGGATGCCCTGGAACTGGCTCGAAAATACACTCCTCAGCTCATCGTGAGTGATGTGATGATGCCTGTCATGGACGGGCTGGAACTTTGCAGCCAGTTAAAAGGAAATATTCAGACCAGCCACATTCCGGTTATCCTGTTGACGGCCAGAGATACAGTGGAGCACTGGGTAGAAGGGTTGGAGTCCGGGGCCGATGACTACGTGCCCAAGCCATTCAATTTAAAAATCCTGCAAACCAGGATCGACAACCTGATCAATTCTCGGCAGCAATTAAAACTAATCTACTCCAAAGGGCAGATGCCCAACACCAGGGAGGTCGCCTCGAACTCGGTGGATCAGGAATTTTTGCAGAAGGTACATGACCTGTTGGAAAAGCGGGGACTAGAGCCAGACTTTTCCCACGATGAACTGGCCGACGAGATGTGCATCAGTCGAAGCCTGCTGTACAAGAAGCTCAAGGCCTTAACGGGAATGACCGTCACAGAATTTATCAACTCTCATCGCTTGCGTAAGGCCAGCGAGTTGCTGGTACTGGAACAGCTGACGATTTCAGAGGTCGCCTTTCAGTGTGGATTTAACGATCCCAAATACTTCAGCCGCGTTTTTCGGAAGTATTATGGCATGTCTCCATCGGAATATGTCCAAACCAATCTGGAATCGACTCAGTAGCTCCCTTTTGTGTATTTGTCCTCTCTGGATAACTCATTGTCCACCCTCTCCAGGCCCGACCTTTTGTATCTTTAGGAACGCGAGAAAAATAATTTCTCGATTTTACGAAGAGATCTTGTTCGCAGGCAAGGAAGGGAAACCGAGTTTGGCGAGCCAAATGAGGCTTTTTCTGACGCAGTATGCGGGCAAGAGATCAAGTCAAAAGCGGAACTAATTTTTTGAGCGTTCCTTAGGCATGGCAAATTTGTTTCGGAATGGAAACAAAGCCGCCTGTATTTATTTTCACCAGACTACTAATTCAAGAAATGACTCGTAAGCACTTACCAGGTAATTTGTTAAAAATTACAACCAGCGCCTTTTGGAGCCTTTTGTTTCTTTCTGTGGTCCTTCTCAATGGATGTAAGAAGGAAGAGCCACCGGTTTTTGAACCGTATATACCCGAGGAGCCCACCTCCTGTGATACCTGCAAAAACGTGAGCTCCGGAGTGGTAGTCCCATTGGAGGACATCACGGACACTTACCCCGCAGTCGTCAACAGTGCCCCTGCTACCTGGGGGCCTTACAATGTCCATGACCCGTCCATCATCTACCATGATGGCTACTACTACTGCTACAATACCGATGTGGCCTATGGTCGGGCGGTAGAGTTTGGCAGTACTGCCGGGCATCAGATCCGACGCTCTCGTGACATGATCGCCTGGGAGTACCGGGGTACAGCCTTTACTGATTACCCCGTCCGAGGTGAGGCCTATATTAATGCAGGCGGAGGTACGCCCAACGAAAACCTCTGGGCACCCTATATCACCGAGTATCAAGGTGAGTTCCGGCTCTATTATTCTCTGGCTTCAAATGTAAGCCGACTGAGCTGCATCGGGCTGGCAACGGCTCCGCATCCCGAAGGCCCCTGGACTGAACAGGGGGTAGTGGTATCTTCGGTTAGCTCTGGAGTACACACCAATGCCATTGACCCAACCGTGATCACTACGGATGATGGAAAGCAGTATATGTACTATGGCTCCTCCTGGGACGGTATCTACCGCCTGGAGCTTGATCCGTTAACCGGTCTTTCCATGGTGCCTGAAAGCAAAGGAGTAAGAGTGGCACACCGTGGCTTCACTGGTGGCACGATGAATGGCAACATCGAGGGGCCAGAGATCATCTACAACGAAGAATTTGACAAGTACTACCTCTTTATCGCATATGACTGGTTGGCGACCAAGTACAACGTCCGCGTGGTGCGTTCTGACAATCCAGAAGGGCCATTTTACGATTATGATGGCAACCCTGTGAATGTGCTGGAGGATAATGGCCCCATGATCATTGCTCCATATGCCTTCCAGGGGCACCGTGGCTGGCAGGGAGTATCTCACCCCTCAGTATTCAAGGATGAGAATGGCGATATTTTCATCGCCCACCAGGGCAGACCAGCTGTAAGTCCGGCCTACATGGTGCTGCATGTGCGAAAGCTCTTCTGGACTGAAGACGGATGGCCCATAGCATCGCCTCAGCGGTATGCTGGTGTGGCACAGGGGGGCATTGCAGAAGCCGATATTGCGGGGGACTGGGAAAGAATTGTGTTTGGCTACCGTGTTGTCCCCGGATTCGCCGATGAGCAAACCAGCCCGGATCTACAGCGAGCCGATCCCTTGAAAATTGGCTCCGATGGCACTCTGGATGATGATCCAAATAGTACCTGGAGCTTCAGCGAACCCTGGTTGACCCTCAACTGGGCTGACGGTACGGTCGAAAAAGTACACGTATCCTATGGCCGCGATTGGGAGAACGACGTTGAATCAACGCTTGTCTTTACTGGCTTTGATGACGAAGGAACTACCGTTTGGGGAAAGAAAGTGGATTGACGCCTATTTTGGCGAAGGCAGTGGCCGTTTGGCTCACTGCCTTCATTTTTTTTATCATAGCTGTTCACTCTACAGGCCTCTACTTGCGGAGTGAAAAAGTTGCCCAAAACCACAGAAGTAAGTCCCCAGCCCGTATTACCCCCAACTCTTCCCACTACTCGCATGAAAAAGTCAATATTTACGCTCCTGGCCATCCTGGTTTCCCTGTCTGCCATCGCCCAGCGAGGCTGGCAAAAGGTCGGGGAGATACGCCAGGATATCTCCGTCCATGATCCCGTGATGATCATGCAGGATTCGGTTTATTACCTGTTTTGTACCGGGCGTGGTATCGGTCGATACCGCAGCACCGATATGAAAAACTGGGAGCGGCTACCGGGAGTATTCGAAGAAGCGCCGGACTGGGTGATGGAAAAACTGCCAGAGTTCAGAAACCATATCTGGGCCCCCGACGTGGCCTATCACAATGGGCGCTATGTGCTGTTTTATTCCGTCTCCCGATTTGGTAAAAATACCTCCTGCATCGGCATGGTGAGTACGCCCAGCCTCCATCCCGATGATCCCAACTACGAATGGACTGACCACGGACCAGTCATTTGTTCCATTCCGGGTGAAGACGACTGGAATGCCATTGATCCCAATTTGATCTTCGATGAAGAGGGACAACCCTGGATGTCATTTGGCTCCTTCTGGGGCGGGATGCAGTTATTTCTCATGTCTGCTGACCTGACCGGTCCCAAAGGAGAAGGAGACACGCAGGTGATCGCGACACGTGGGCAATCGGAACGAGAGAATATCCTGAAAGCCGGAGACGGAGCGATTGAAGCGCCTTTCATGATCAAACGTGGGGATTGGTACTACCTGTTCGTATCTTTTGATTTCTGTTGTCGGGGCGAAAACAGCACCTACAACATCCGGGTAGGCCGCTCAAAACAGGTTACAGGGCCGTTTTTGGACAAAGACGGAGTGGATATGGTGGACGGAGGAGGTTCACTGGTGCTAAAAGGAAATGAGCGATATGCGGGAGTGGGGCATAATGCAGTTGAAAATTTCGGAGGCCAGGACTATCTTATCTGCCATGGCTATGACCTGGAAGCGGAGGGCCATTCAAGGCTGCTCATTTTTCCCATGGAATGGAGCGAAGACCTGTGGCCCGTGGTTTCCTGGGACCAGTAACATGGCTCGTATTTCAGTGATCATTGAATAGTGAAAATTCAACAAATCAATCAACAACTCCCAATGAGGATAAATCACCTACTCGCTGGATGGCTATTGCTGTCCGTTCTCGCCTGTCAACCAGCAAAGCAGGAAGAAGAAACTACAAACGAAGCAAGCGAATTTGCCTGGACCGACGCTTCAGGATTTCAGGGAACCATAGACGGAATGGAGACCGATCTCTATTACCTGTCGAATACCGGAGTTCGAGCTGCTGTTACCAACTATGGAGGCATCCTTGTGAGCCTTTGGGTCAAGGATAAAAACGGAGAGTGGACCGACGTCTCCAGTGGCTTTAACAGCATCGAAGCCTACCAGGAAAATGGAGGTTTCTACGGAGCTACCATCGGACGCTATGGCAACCGCCTCGCCAATGGCGAGATCACAGTCGAAGGCGAAACCTACAGCCTTTCGCTCAACGATGGCCCCAACACCCTGCACGGTGGCGCCGAAGGATTTTTTGCCAAAGTCTGGAAGGCTAACCAGCCAGACTCTCAGACCCTGGTGTTGACCTACACCTCAGTTGATGGAGAAATGGGCTTCCCCGGAAACCTCGATGTCGAGGTAACCTATACCCTGACCGACGACCCTGGCTTCCGGGTGGATTACAAGGCTAGTACCGATGCCCCTACCGTCGTCAACCTGACCAACCACGCCTATTACAACCTCAATGGTGAAGGCAGTGGTACCATCAACAACCATGAGCTGATGATTCCCGCTTCCCGTTACACCCCGGTGGACAGCACCCTGATCCCTACCGGAGAACTGGCTGAAGTGGCAGGCACTCCCTTTGACTTCCAGGAGCTTACCGCCATTGGAGCGCGGGTAGACGCTGAAGATGAGCAATTGGCGCTTGGACGAGGCTATGACCACAACTTCGTACTGGATGCAGGCAAGACCGAAGACCTGCATCAGGCTGCCGTCGTGATCGGCGACAAGAGCGGCATCCGCATGGAGATCCTGACCCAGGAGCCCGGCATACAGTTCTACGGCGGAAACTTCATGGATGGCTCTTTTGCAGGCAAGGCCGGTAACGATTATGGCTTCCGCATGGCTTTCTGCCTGGAAACCCAGCATTTTCCAGACAGCCCAAATCAGCCGGACTTCCCTTCTACCCAGCTGAATCCCGGCGAGGAATACTCCACTAGCACCCTTCATACCTTTAGCGTAGTGAAGGAGTAGGCTATCCACTGAAAGAGAATCCAGAACAGAAAATGGGCAATTGCGAGGTGATTCGCGATTGCCCTTTTTGCTTACATTGGTCTTATGCCGCAATGATGCGACCTTGTCGTATTGGCTCGTGAGCTTTTGTAAAGCGAAACGTCAAGTCACAGCGTCTCTGACGCTTTTCCCTTTTGTCAGTAAAACCTTTCCCATGCGACTGATTCTCCTACTACTCCTGCCTGGCCTATTAGCCACAGCATGTTCATCCTCAACCGAAATGAAAACCCTATCCAGCCCCGATGGGAAAGTGGTGGTCCGCCACTTCCTCAATGATCAGGGGCAGTTTTTCTACACCGTCTCCCGATCTGGCGAGCAGGTAATTGACACTTCCGCCCTGGGGTTGGTGCTGGAAAGTGCCGACCTCAGCCGAGGACTCGCCATTGAGTCTGTGACCGAAATGGAGTCGGTCAGCGATTCCTACACTCTCCTGAATGGGAAGCAAAAGGAATGTAGCTATGAAGCCAATCGGCAGGAGGTTCGCTTTGTAGCGAAAAACGGACTGCAACTGCTTGTCGTATTTCAGGTTTCGAATGATGGTGCAGCTTTTCGCTATCGGGTAGAGGGAGATGTGGCTGGCACCCAGCATATTACAGAGGAATTGACCACCTTCGTCGTCGGCGGATCGGCCCGTGGATGGCTGCATCCCCACGCTGAGGCACAAACCGGCTGGAGCAATACCCAGCCTTCCTACGAAGAATACTACGAAAAAGGCATTCCCGCCGGAACTCCCTCAACACTGGGGCAGGGCTGGTCATTTCCTGCGTTATTCCAAAAGGAAGGAAACTGGCTGCTGATCAGTGAGACTGACATGAGCAAAGAATATTGTGGTTCCCACCTTGGACATGAGTCAATTGGGGGTAAGTACCAACTGGTCTTTCCGCAGGATCCCGAACGAACCGGACCTGAAGCGCCACTGTTTCCCGCCGCGGAACTACCTCTTGAATCTCCCTGGCGCATGATTGTGTTGGGCGACAACCTTGGTACCATCGTAGAATCGACCCTGGCCTCGGATTTGGCTCGTCCCGCCGTCTTCGAAGATACTGACTGGATCAAGCCGGGCCATGCTTCCTGGAGTTGGGTGCTGCTCAAGGATGATTCCACCGTTTTCCCTGTGCAAAAGCAGTTCGTCGACTATGCGGCCGAGATGGGTTGGGAGTACTGCCTGATCGATGCCCAATGGGACACGCAGATCGGCTACGAAAAAATCGCGGAGCTATCCCAATATGCCCAGAGCAAAGGGGTCGGCCTCATCCTGTGGTACAACTCCAATGGCTCATGGAATGAGGCTCCTCAGACTCCCCGCAATCGGATGCATACGGCGGAAGTACGGAGGGAAGAATTTGCGCGGCTTCAGGACATGGGCATCAAGGGACTGAAGATTGACTTCTTTGGTGGAGACGGGCAATCCTTCATGGCCTACTACCAGGATATTCTGGAAGATGCCGCGGATTATGGCCTGCTGATCAACTACCACGGGGCGACGATTCCGCGTGGCTGGTACCGCAGCTATCCCAATCTCATGACCATGGAATCCGTCCGAGGCATGGAGTTCGTGACCTTTGAGCAGGCGAATGCCGACCAGGCTCCGACTCACTGTGCAGTTTTGCCTTTCACCCGAAATGTGACGGCCCCGATGGATTTCACGCCAATGGCCCTGCAGGGAGTTCCCAACATCGAGCGTCGTACCAGCGCTGCCTTCGAACTGGCGCTTTCGGTACTGTTTCAGTCGGGCATTCAGCATTATGCCGAGACACCGAGGGGCATGGCCCAGCAGCCTGGCTACGTGGTGGAATTTGTGAAGAGCATCCCGCCGATCTGGGAGAAAGTACGCTTCCTCGAGGGTTTTCCCGGCAAATACGTGGCCCTGGCGCGGCGCTCAGGCGATACCTGGTACATTGGGGCCATCAACGCCCAGGACCTGCCCCAGACGATTGAACTTGATCTCAGTCGGTTGAAAGCTGGCGGCAGTGGCTATCTGATCCGGGAGGAAGAGGATAGCTGGCTGCGCGAAGAACTTCCCTCTCCTCAGGTTTCGCTCAACCTTGGCTCCAATCAGGGGGCTGTTTTGGTGTGGAAATAGGATAAGGATTTAACCAGTGCCATCGGAATTAAGTAATTGCTCATTCGTAATTCGTATAAAATGTTGACCAGTAACACTTTTCCCGCAGAGCGGGAAATAACTGATCCCGAATTTCGAATGCGAAGCACTAGGCATTAGTTTCGACCTATCAAAAGGGCCTCTGA
>CAYFIR010000028.1:0-56908 GCA_964343195.1 uncultured Bacteroidia bacterium
GAATGGTACCGGCGTAGCCGAGCAGGGTTACGAAAACCCATGAATCTATTCTCTTTCATCTGACATCTCGCAACGAAGTGGTCTGACCTCTCGCAGCGCAGCGATCTCTCGTCATTCCCCTCACTTCTTCGCCACCACCACATAGCGGGTGGACTCGCAGGTATCTGCCCATTCGGGAATTTCCTGGCAGGTAACGGCGTCGTAGAGTTTCACATTGCCACCGAAGGCAGCTTCGAACGTCTGACGAATGCGGTTCATAGGGGCGAGGAAGCGCATGTGCTTGCCAGAATAAGTCACCTCCATGTTTCCACGCAGGAAGCTGATGTTGGTGATTTCACTCTCCTGGAACACCCTGCCCTGCTGTTCTACCAGTCTTGGGGTCCGCAGCGAAATGACTTTTTCATCGGCACCCGTCAGGAAATTGGGATACCACCTGATGTGGTCGGGGGTGATGAAGTCCCCAATGAAATATCCGCCCGGTTCGATGATGGTGGCGGTTTTTTGTACGGCCTGGGCAAAGTCCTCTGGGGGCAGGTACTGGTAAACATTGAGTCCGCTATATACCAGCGACCAGGTGCCCAGTGCGGGATCAAGCTCCAATACATTGCCGACATCAGCCTTCAGGCGCTTGCGGGCCACTTCTACCATAGAAGCCGACAGATCGATGCCGTACATCTGTTCCCGTGGCATGCCTAATTCTGTCTGAATAAATTCTTCCACCAGGCCAGTGCCACAGCCGATGGAAATCATGCGGTGCTCCTTGAGGTTCAGGTCAAGTTCTTTCACCAGAAACTTCAGGTAGGAAGCCATGAAGTGATCCATACAAGGCTGACAGATGACTGCGTCGTATAGCTCAGCATAGTGTTTGAACGCATCGGAGCTGGATGCTTCGTCTTCAGATTGCAAATCAGCCTGAAGAGCCGCAGCGGCCCGTAGTTCCTGATTTAAAATTCCCCATTGCAGGCTGTTGTCTGTGTGGTTGTTTTCGTCGATGATGGATTTAATGAACTCCAGCAGACGCTCATTTTGGTCTGGTCCAAAAGTCTCTCCCAGCACTTCCTGAATGCGGTTCTCATCGGCGCCTGCAGTACGCATGCGCTTGGCCAGCTCGACCATGTGCCGCAGGCGGGTCGGAAAGTCTCCTTTGGGACCAGGCTCCCGACGGGCAATTTCATCTTCCCGCAGGTCAAAGAAGACTCCCCCATTGATGCGCTGAATTTCATCGGTTCGCAGGTCAAACAGGCGGGCATCCCCGGTAACATTATCAATCGCCTCCAAATCCCCGTACACGTGCAGACTCAAAAAGGGTTCGTCGGTAGGATTGCCCATCTGATGGACGAAGGTGTGGCTCACGCCTACCACATCGCCTGCATTAAACTGCTTGCGGGATGTGGTGCTGAGTATCTCATCCTCGACCCGAAAAGTCGCATGCTCTGCCGGGCCATAGGTCTTCACAGCTCCCCATTGGGTATATCCGTGATCGTGAATGGTGCTCATGTCACCAGGCTGCCAGGACATCGCCATCACCTCAAACTGCTCGCCCTTGTAGATCATCTTGCGGCCATAGCTGTCTTTTGCCGGGTGGTCAAAGTCTGCCCATGGCATCAAGTCCTTCTCTGGAATATCCGACTCAACCAGGATTTTTCTCATCTGCACCGGAGTAGTGGGAGTTTCCTGTTCCAGGCGTGAGATAAGCTGCTGGAGGGACTGAGGCAAAGTCCCTACTTTGGAAGCGGGAGAAGGTGTCTGCATCTTAACTATTGTTTACTATAATTAAACTTTTTCTAAAATTGTCGTCCCAATTTACACTCCATCAACATGGGTTTGCAACCTGATCGAAAGGTTATCCAGACATTTTAAAGTATCTTAAAACCTGGCTTAAATTAGGATGCAAAAATGCAAGGCGACTGTTTATAAATTATGGAATTAGAATTTTTCAATATCTACTCCTGACCAAATCTGCTCGCCTTTTCTCCACTTTTCCAATCACCTGCTTTCTCACCCACCACTCCCTGTTTCCCTATGCTAAATTCCCGGATCACCAACTGGCTGTCGCGCACCAATGGGTTTACCTTCAGCCTCTATGCCATTGGCACTGCCTTTACGGTTTACCTCTGTATGTATGGCTTCCGCAAACCATTTGAGGCGCCCACGTATGAAGGAATGAGCCTCTGGGGCCTGGATTACAAAATTCTGCTGGTCATCACCCAGGTGATGGGCTATATGCTGTCCAAGTTCAGCGGGATCAAGATTGTCTCCGAGATGACTCCGGCCCGTAGGGTATGGGCCATTTTGATTCTGATTGGGATTTCAGAGGTCGCGTTGCTCGCATTCGCCCTCATTCCCTACCCCTATAACTTCATCCCGATGTTTTTTCATGGTCTGCCGCTGGGGTTGATCTGGGGGATTGTGTTCAGCTTTCTTGAGGGCAGACGACTAACTGAAATGCTGGGAGCAGGGCTCTGCGCCAGTTTTATCGTAGGATCAGGGGTGGTAAAATCGGTTGGCCTCTGGCTGATCCGGGTGCAGGGAGTTGATCCTTTCTGGATGCCCGTATTGACCGGACTGATTTTCCTGGGACCACTAGTCCTGTCTCTTTGGCTACTGAGTCTGCTTCCCCCTCCCAATGAGCAGGATATTGCCCAGCGAACGGAACGCGTCCCGATGGACAGCAAACAACGGAAAGCCTTCTTTGCAAGGTTTGCCGTAGGGCTCGTTGCGTTGATCATCATATTTGTTGCCCTCACAGCCTTCCGGGATCTCCGGGACAAGTTTGCTACAGAGCTATGGGATGCGCTGGGCTATGGAGGAGTTCCATCTCAAATGGCAAAATCCGAAACCATCATCGGCATCGCTGTAACGGTGCTCATCGGCCTGGCCATATTTATCCGAAGCAACCTCACGGCTTTTCGTACCAGTCTGGTAACCCTTGTTGTCAGCGGTCTCATGGTGGGCATCCTGACTTACCTCTTTCAGCAGAACCTGCTGGGGCCAGAGTGGTGGATGATCCTTGTAGGTTTTTGGATGTATCTCAGTTATGTGGCTTACCATGTACTCATCTTTGAGCGGCTGATCACGGTCTTTCGGGTTAAAAGCAATATCGGCTTCCTGATGTACATGGCCGACGCTTTTGGCTACACCGGTAGTGTCCTGGTCCTGCTTTATAGAAATTTTGGAGCGGGAGAACTGAGCTGGCTCCAGTTTTTCACCCGGATGAGCTATCTGATGGCCATTATCATGGGAGTTTTAGGTATAGGGGCAATGGTTTATTTCGCCCGAAAGGTAAAAATGACCGAACCTGAAAAAGAAGTAATCCCAAATACGACAAGCCCCTAAGCTACTGGCTATCAGCCAATCTTACCCACACTACCTCACCCCACTTGTAATTCGAAGTCCACAAACTTTGACAGACCGTAGATTCTAGCTAACTTTTATTCCGCCCGACAATTAAAAAAGACCCGGGGATGCTATCTTTGTCTGAATGCCACCTTTTGAAAAGGCATCGCTCCATATCCATCATAGCAAAGCAGTGGTATGCGTGTCCTGATATTCGATTGGGAAGAGGATTTAGTGGATTTGCTGAGTTATAACCTAAACCTGAATGGGTTTGAGGTCATAACCGCAGCATGCGAAGAAGACCTCCTGGCAAAAGCAGCGGAGGAGAAGCCGCCTTTGGTCATGGTCAGTGGATTTCCGGACTATCAACAACAGATGGAGATCATTGACAACCTGGAACAGCTCTCTCCCGAGTCTCTGATTATCAACATGGCGACTCAGCTTGAACATACCACAGAAGGCATGATCTGCGGTCCTAATCTGGTATGTGTAGGGACTCCGGTAGAAATGAGAACCCTCATTTCCATCGTTAAGTCACACATGAGTTCAGCAGAATCCCTGGATAAGGCATCCTGATACAGATATTTACCTATACCGGTAGTGGTTCTGGCTCCCTGCTTGGCAGGTCTGCGCTGAAAAGGTCAGCGACAATATCATCCAGTTGATAGGGAAACTCGATCTGCAGCCGGGTTTCATCATTTACCCAGTCACTGATTTTGCCAATCAGGTGCCGATCAATTCGCCAGGCAATGGGAAGCCCCAGTTTTTCCAGCGCAGCCGCATTGCAATACTGCTCATACTGCCCACGAATAGGCACGCAGAAGAGTTTTTTGCCCATGTAAAGCGCCTCTGCCGGGGTTTCAAACCCTGCTCCTGTCAATATTCCCTGGCAGCCAACAAAGCTTTTCAGGAATTTTTCATTGTCAACAGGATTGACGAAGACATTGTCCACCCGGGTAGGCTGTTTGGCATACTTGGAGAAAACCTGCCACTCTACTCCGGGAACCTGACGGAGCATCCCGATTAGCACATCATCCCTGAATGCGGGCAAGTAAACGGTATAATGGCCTTCGTCAGTAGGATTTTGCTGGCGGATGCCCTCCCGAATCACAGGCGCATAAATGAAGTCATCGTAGGATTCGAAGTGGAATCCTATGGCATTGGGCGCCGGAGCGTAATTTTTCAGAATGGCTTCCCCCACCGGATCTATCCGCTCGGGACGAGGGGTGTTTTCGGAGAGGAATGCCGCCTGATGGCCCATGGCCACAGTGGGAACCCCACGAAGTCGTGCAGCCCAGGCAGATACAGGCTCGAAATCATTGACAACCAGATCGTAATCCTTGATTGGCAACGACATGACCTCCTTCATCAATTTAGGAGAAAGGTTAGTCCAGGCTGATTTCGTATAGGATAAACCACCTTTTCGGTTGTACACAAACGAGACGCCTTTATAGCGGTATTTTAAAGGCTGTGGTAAGTGTACCTCCGACTGTGTTCCACTTATCAGCAGGTCTAAATCGCAATGTTTTTCAAGGGCTGGGATTACGTCCCGGGCGCGGCTGATGTGACCGTTTCCCGTACCCTGAATGGCATAAAGTACCTTCATGCAAACCAGATTTATCTCTCAAGGTACAAAAAAATCGAGAGATCTTTACACCGGAATCGGAGAAGGTAAAGAAGAAACCGGAGTCTCAACTGCTACATCATCCTGAATTTGGTCCGTTTTTCCCTGATCATCAAAGTGATAGATCGACCATTCTCCCTTACAATACTCCAGGGCCGTCAGGTTTTCTACCCAGTCACCGGAGTTCAGGTAGCTGACCTGCCCCCTGGCCGTCACGATGGTCCGCTGTTGAGGTTGATGAATGTGCCCACATAGCACGTAATCATATCCCTGCTCCACGGCTACCTCAGCGGCTGTCTGTTCAAAATCGCTGATAAAACTGACAGCCTTTTTGACGCTGCTTTTCACCTTCTTGGAGAAAGACATTTTTTCCCGTCCCATCTTTTTAAGACACCAGTTAATGAAACTGTTGATCAGGATGAGCAGGTCATAGCTAAGGCCACCGATTTTAGCCAGCCACTTGGTGTGCATGCTGGCATCAAAAATATCCCCATGGAAGATCCAGGCTTTTTGCCCGTCAACCTCCAACACGAGCTGATCCTGGAGGTAAAAGTTCCCGAGTTGAAAGTCCGAAAACTTGCGCAAGAGTTCATCATGGTTCCCGGTCAGGTAGTACACGGGGGTTCCCTTGGCCATGATTTTTACTATTTCCTTGATGACCTGCATATGGCTCTTGGGCCAGTATCGCTTGCTGAACTGCCAGATGTCGATGATATCCCCATTTAGGACCAGCATGCCAGGCTGTACGCTCTTCAGGTATTGCACCAACTCTTTGGCCTGGCACCCATACGTCCCCAGGTGCACATCGGAGATCACTACAATATCAACTTTTCGCTTGCTCATCAGCTCCTGCTTCGTTGTGAGTGGAAAATTTTTACTTATTGAATGACAAGAAGCGGCGCTGATATTACTACTGTATTAAGCCGGAACTATGCATATATGAGGATTTGAACTACAGTTCGGCGATTTTCTAACTATTCCATAACAGTAAGGCCACAAACCCGAAATATGAGTTTGTGGCCAGAGTGAATCAATTTCTCCGAAGGAGAAGGCAGGGAATTATTCCCTGAGCTGCTTATTTATCCAGAATTGCGCAGACGTTGCGTACTGCTTCAGCAGACTGGTGCAGCATTGCCAATTCGTCTTCAGTAAGTTTCAGCTCAATGATCTCCTCTATTCCTTTGCGACCCAGCTTGACTGGCACGCCCAGATACAGGTCGTTTAGTCCATACTGTCCGTTCAGGCGGGCACAAACGGGGAAGATGCGGTTGCTATCCTTCAGGATGGCTTCTACCATCTGAGCGGCGGATGCTCCAGGTGCATACCATGCGGAAGTTCCGAGCAGCTTCACGATTTCTCCGCCACCTTTTTTAGTGCGCTCTACAATGGCGTTGATGCGGTCTTCAGCCATGAGTTCAGTCAGTGGAATACCGCCAACGGTAGTGTACCGAGGAAGCGGAACCATGGTGTCACCGTGGCCCCCCATCAGTACTGCCTGGATATCCTTGGGAGAGACATTCAACTCCATGGCGATGAATGAACGATAACGGGCAGTATCCAGGATACCGGCCATGCCCATCACGCGGTGAGCAGGAAACTGGGCAGTCAGGTAAGCCTGATATGTCATAACGTCCAATGGATTGGACACTACGATGATAATTGCATCCGGGGAGTGCTTGATGACATTTTCCGTAACTGTCTTTACGATGCCAGCATTGGTTGAAATAAGGTCATCACGGCTCATGCCAGGGCGGCGTGGAATGCCTGAAGTGATCACAACGACGTCTGAACCGGCAGTTTTGGTATAGTCATTGGTAGAACCAGTAACGCGGGTGTCAAAATAATTCACTGGAGAAGTCTCCCACATGTCCAGTGCCTTGCCTTCCGCAAAGTTCTCTTTGATGTCAACCATTACCACTTCATTGCACACCTCAAGGCGTGCTACATTCTCGGCACAGGTAGCACCAACATTGCCTGCGCCTACTACGGTTACTTTTGCCATGGAAATTGAGTTTTTTGAATGGTGAGAAATGTGTTCCTTCGCTTTCAAAATTACATGGGGGGGGACTGAATTACAACCGACATCGAGAGAAATATATTTTTGTCGGAAACGTTACATAACCGAGTCATATTCAGCTCACTATCTACATTGAATCTAAATCTAGCCTTTATGCATAAGCCAGTCCATCGTACGGCATCGCCCTGGATTCTAGTTATCGGCATGCTGTTTTGTTACTTCCTACCAACTGCCGTTCAGGCTCAGGTTTCTCGCGATGAAGAGCGATTTTGGAAGAAAAAAGCCCGAATGTACCGCAAGGATCCGATGGCACTCAAAGCTGAATTTGAGAACTATCAGCAGCAAATCGAGGACCTCAAAGCCCAGGTTCGTGAGTTGATGGAGTCTCAGAGCGGTACCAGCGATGAGGAGGCCAGCCTCCGTATGCGTGTTATCGAGCTGGAAAACCAGACTCAGCGCCTGGAAACTGAAAACAGCCGCCTGAAAAAGGAGGTTGCGAGCCGCAACCAGGTTTCAGAAATGGGAATCCGCAACGGGCTCGTCTATCGGGTACAGTTGGTCGCGTCGATTCTTCACGAGTTTGACTCTCCAGAAACCAGCAGCAACGACGTCCTGGTAGAGCGTTCTGATGGATTCAACAAGTTCCTGATCGGGGGGTTCCGCACCTACCAGGAAGCAGAGCGTTTCCGCGAAGAGGTCAAAATGCTGGGCTTTGACGATGCCTGGATCGTCCCTTATATCGATGGCGAGCGCGTCTCCATGGACGAAGCAGAGTCCTACCGCCAAAACGAAGGGCCCGCATCCTTTATCGACTAATAGCTGGTCATCCGCTTTTAACAGAATCCAAAAGGGAGTTCCTCTAACCAGGAGGGATTCCCTTTTTGGCATATTGAATCCCAAAATGGGAATTTTTATGGCCCCAAAATATTATCGCCAATTCCCCAGAAGAACTATTTGAAGTTTTTTTTCTAGTTTTATCTGCTTGATACCAGAGTTCTAGTTGCGGCAACACAACCCCAAATGAACCCTTACCACTCACAGAACCCTCAACAACTACTGGCCCTCAAACGGCTGGAAGCTGACGCATTGCTCGATGTGCTCAGGACGATCAACCATTCAGATATGACCATTGAGAACCTCTGCTCAATTGCACGGCTGGTGCTCAGGGGTCAATTGGGGGTGAAGAGGATGGCTTTCTATTACCAGTTTCAGGACGAATGGCATGAAGGTATCCGTCTGGGATTTCGGCAGCTTTCAGATCAGGCCAATACAGAGGTTCACCATATCTCCAGGACAACAGAAATAATGGAGGAGGACCACCCCTCCCTTCACAAAATGGAGGTTGAGTATGTGGTTGCCATCTCGAATGGTAATAATACCGTCGCATATTTTCTGATTGCAGAATTTGCAGACTCTCCGGTAGAAGCTCAAAATGACCTGATCTTTATCGAAACGATCGGTAACATTTTGGCTGTAGCCATCAATAACCGGCAGCTCATCCAGGAAAAACTGGACCAGGAGTCCCTGCGACGTGAACTTGAAGTAGCAGAGGCCATTCAGCGTCAACTGCTTATCAGTGATTTTTCCCGATATCAGGACATTGATGTCCACGCGATTAACATCGCCCATCACCGCGTAGGGGGAGACTTTTACGATGTGATCAAAAAGGGGAACGGAATTACCTTTCTCTGTATCGCCGATGTTTCCGGCAAAGGCATCGGAGCCGCTCTCCTCATGTCCAACCTTCAGGCTAACCTCAGAGCCCTCTGTGCTCAATACAACGACCTCAAGGAAATCATTACGGAGCTCAACCGCATCCTGTACCAGATTACCATCGGGGAAAAGTTTGTCACCCTGTTTCTCGCTCGTGTTGACACAGTCAATATGCACCTGGATTTCATCAATGCAGGGCATAACTACCCCATCTTTCTAAAAAAGAATGACCATGCCCAATCGCTGAAGTCCGGCTGTATTCTACTGGGCATTACCCCGGAGGTCCACCCTGAAGAAGGCAGACTGGAAATAAAGCCTGGCGACACCCTGTTCGCCTACACCGATGGAGTGGTCGAGCAACATGATCGCACGGGTAAGGAAATGTATGGAACAGACCGGCTGGTTCAGTTCCTGATCAGCCGTGAGTTTCCCAGTTCCAAGAAGATGATTGACGAGGTTCAGACCAACCTGATGCAGTTCGCAGGGGAGGAGCCAACCTCAGATGATATCACCATCCTTGGTGTTAGATTTATTTAAAAAGCCCGTACAATCCTTTCCCCCTTTAATGTGATATTTACGGCGTACTGAACAGTAAACCCTGCCTAATCTTTTTTTTTCAATGAAGCTATTTGAAACCCATAACCTGGAAATACTTAACGGCCATGCCGCCGAGGTTGCAGAACGACTCAGGACCAAGGAAGCCATAATTGGAGTGGTCGGACTGGGATATGTTGGGATGCCCATTGCCCTGGAATTTGCCAAAAAGGGCTTTTCGGTTCGCGGAATTGACGTATCCGAGAAAAAGATCGAAATGCTCAATCGCGGAGAGAACTTCATTGAAGACCTGCAGGATGATGAAGTTGCGGCCGAGGTTGCCAATGGCAGGTTGAAGGCATCTACCAGCTATGCCCCCCTGGCTGAAGCTGATGTTATTTTCATTGCGGTACCTACCCCTTTCAATGATAACAAGGATCCTGACATCACCTTTATCAAGCAGGCGAGTAAGGGAATCAGCGAAGTTATCACAAATGGGACGTTGGTTATCCTAAAAAGTACGACCTTCCCTGGTACCACCGAGGATCACGTCAAGCCGGAAATTGACAAAAGCGGCCTCAAAATGGGGCAGGACTATTATCTGGCTTTCAGCCCCGAGCGGGTGGATCCGGGTAATAAAACCTGGCATACCGGTAATACCCCAATCGTAGTGGGAGGCGTTGAGGAGCAAAGCTCCATCCTGGCTTCCTGGGCAAACAACCAGATCATTGAGAAAGTCTATATCGTAGACAATCCCCGGATCGCCGAAATGGAAAAGCTACTGGAAAACATCTTCCGGAGCGTCAACATTGCCCTGGTAAATGAACTGGCCATCCTATGCGAACGAATGGGAGGAATCAATATCTGGGAAGTAATCGAAGCGGCCAGTACCAAACCATTTGGGTACCTGAAGTTTACACCAGGTCCAGGCGTCGGTGGGCACTGTATCCCCATTGACCCCTACTACCTGTCATGGCTGGCCAGGGCCTATGACTTCGAGACCCGCTTCATCACCCTGGCGGCCAATGTAAATGAAGGCATGCCCTATCATGTCACGGATCTGGTGGTACGGGAAATTTCTCGTCAGCCTATCACCCTGGAGCAGGCTCGTGTGCTTATCCTTGGTGCATCTTTTAAGAAAAACGTTAAGGATCTCCGCCACTCTCCATCAGAAGCCATCATCTATCGCCTCCTGGCAAATGGCATCGGACACGTGGACTATAGCGATCCCTGGGCCCCTGAGTATCAGGCTGCTGGCAAGACCTATTACTCTGTAGACCTTACCCCAGAGACCATTGCTTCCTATCATACTGTCGTGATGGTAACCGACCACGATGACTTTGACATTCCCTTTGTTGTGGAGCATGCCCGCAATGTCATCGACACCCGCAACATGACCAAGGACATCACAGAGGGAAGGGAAAAAATCACCCTGATAGGCCATAGCAAGGAGAAGACCAACCTCGTGATGCACTAAGTGTTAGGGCAAATCAGCAAATAGCAGCAGGAATCCTGCAGAACGCTCAGCCGATCAGCTGGGCGTTTTTCTTTTTCTTTCGCCTTCTGAAAGGGAGGGACAATCCCCCCATTAGCAACCAGCCAAGAGTTAATCCAAGGATCCCATACCCCACATTTAAGGGAGCTAGCTTTAGATTGGGCTCAAAGGAGAGGGAGGTTCTCAGGTTGTGATCCAGGGTGGTAGCAAGAAACATCGGGCGCCACCAGTCAGCCTTGCTCATTAGGACCTCATAGGCTTCTTCATACCGCCGATATCTTTCCAGGGTATTTTCAAGGAGTTGTAGGGAGTCTCTGCTTTGCCCATCTCCCTGTCTCATCTCCTCCAGATAAACCTCTGTACTTAACCTCAGTACTTTTGCCTCCCGTTCTGCATCGCTGATTCGGGCATAGGCCACATCTTTGGTCTGCTTGAGGTGCTCTGAGTATTGATCGGTATATGTTGGGGCAAGGGAAAACACGATGGCCAGGGCTGCACAGACAACCCGATCTATCCAGTTCCAGATCCAGCCAACCAGTTTTTCCAGAATATCCATGGGAAGGTTTTTCCCTGAAGGTAGGGAAAAAAACAAAAAACAGGGTCAAAAAGACCCTGTCATTGGTAAGGAGGCTTTACGAACCTTTAGCAAGGATATAAAACCATGTGTTGAGATAAGGTTTAGTCAGTAGCAATTGATACTACCCCCTCCAGACGTAAAGGATTTCCCAAACGCTGCAAGCCATCTCATTTTTTTTTAAAACGAATCCGCAGACTCATCAGTTTTAAGGATGTAGATGGTTACTTTTCCGCCATTAAGACATCAAAACCCCGTTCTGGTTTCTCAAAAAATTTTCCTGGCTTTTCACCAACCACCACAAACCCAATGGCCAAACCACTAGGAATATCTCTATCAGGCGGCGGCGTCAGAGGTATCGCCCATATCGGCGTACTTCAGGCACTAGCTGAAAATGATCTGCACCCTGCACAAATCTCAGGAGCCAGCGCAGGTGCGCTTGTTGGCGCTCTTTACGCAGCAGGTCATCCACCAGCCGACATACTCAAAATTTTCAAGGAATCTTCTCTGAGCAAGCTGTTCAAGGTGGGCCTTCCCACTACCGGATTGGCTGACAACAAGTACCTGATGGAAGTCCTCGCCGACTACATCAAGGAAGACAGTTTTGAAGCCCTTGAAAAAAAGCTTCATGTTTCCGTAACCAATATGACCACCGGTCAATATGAGATCATCAGTGAAGGCGAATTGTTCAAGGTGCTAGCCGCCTCTGCCTCCATCCCCATCCTTTTCAATGGCTGGGAAATGAATGGGGATTTTTACGTAGACGGAGGAGTCCTTAACAACCTTCCCATCGAGCCTCTCCTGGGCAAAAGCTATCCCATCATTGGGGTAAACGTAACGCCCATCGGACGCAAAGACGAACTTGATGGATTGTTAACTGTTGGATACCGTGCCTTTGATCTGGTCATGTGGGGGAATGTAGCTCCCAGGATCAAGCAGTGTGACATCATCCTACAGCCTCAGGCTGATGACTTTGCGCTTTTTGACGTCAAGGCAATGGATGAAATCTACCAGCGGGGGTATGATACCGCCATGAGTCAAATGGAAACTATTTTGTCCAAGACCAAACTGACCACCAAGCCGGCTCCTGCCCCTACGCTTGAAAAAAAAGCCCTTTCTGAAGCTGCATCACAGGCTTCTCCCAACGTAGGACAGAGGATTGGCAATTTTTTCAGAAGAATCCCTGGCTGGTTCGGTAATTGACACCCTATTAGCTATCTTTAGCGCTGATTTTATCCAATCCGCCAATCTAAAAATATGCGTTTTTACATCATTCTATTGGCCGTCCTTGCCATGGCTGGAGTAGCTTGCGACAGCATCAAAGGAAGTCAAAAGCCCCAGAATCGGGTTGACAGCATGAGCTATGCCCTGGGACAAAACTGGGGTTCTGGCCTAAAGAGCGATATCATGGACCAGGGAATCGAGCTCAACACCGAAGCCCTGATGGAAGGCCTGCGTGCGAGTGCCGAAGGTGATTCCGCCAATCAGAAACTGACTGATCAGGACATTCAGATATTGCTGTTTAACCTGCAACAGATGATGCAGGCCAACCAGCCACAACAACCTCAGCAGCCTACCAGCAACACCAACCCCAATGGGGCTAACGGATCTCGCGTCCGTGTGGGACAGCCTGCTCCCAATTTTACCCAGCAAAACCCTGATGGACAGGACATCAGCCTCAGCGACCTGCGTGGCAGCTATGTTATGATCGACTTCTGGGCTAGCTGGTGCCGCCCTTGCCGTATGGAAAATCCCAACGTTGTACGTGTTTACAACAAGTACCACGACAAAGGATTTGAAATCATCGGGGTAAGCCTGGACCGTAGCCGCGACTCCTGGATCGGTGCCATCAAGCAGGATGGACTGACCTGGAAGCATGTCAGTGACCTACAGTTCTGGCAAAATGCCGTTGCCCAGCAGTATGGGGTAAACGCCATTCCCTTTACCGTACTGGTTGATCCCAAAGGTGTGGTAATCGCCACTGAGCTCCGCGGTCGCGCCCTGGAGAGCAAGCTTGCAGAACTCCTTGGTGATTCCTGATACAAAAAATTTGCGACCGACCTAGAATTACTTATCTTTGCACACTCAAAATCTCAAGGTCCATGTACGCAGTTGTAAATATTCAGGGATTCCAGTTTAAAGTGGAAGAGGGGCAGTCACTATATGTGAACCGCCTCAGCAACGAGCCCGGAGACTCAATCGAGCTCAGCGAGGTATTGCTTATTGACAATGACGGTGACGTAACCGTAGGTAAGCCCGTAGTAGAAGGGGCTTCAGTAAAAGCCAAAGTGCTTGAGCACCTGAAGGATGACAAAATCATCGTCTTCAAGAAGAAGCGCCGCAAAGGTTACCGCAAGAAGAATGGTCACCGCCAGTACCTGTCTCAAATTGAAATCGAATCTATCACCGTCTAAAGAAATAAATCCTCATGGCACACAAAAAAGGGGGAGGTAGTTCCCGTAACGGCCGCGATTCAGAAAGTAATCGCCTTGGTGTAAAAGTATTTGGAGGCCAGGACGTAGTAGCTGGCAACATTCTCGTGCGCCAGCGTGGTACTCGTTTCCGTGCCGGAGAAAATGTAGGAATGGGCAAAGACCATACACTCTTTGCTCTTACTGATGGAGAAGTTAAGTACTATGACCGTACTTACAACCGCAAGACCCGCAAGATGGTAACGGTTGTTCCCAGCAGCAACGGAGAAGCATAAGCTCTCGCCCTACTAACCAAATAAAAACCTCGCATCGGCTTCGATGCGAGGTTTTTTGTTTATTAAAAAAGTTGCCCCCCTATAACTTGAGCCATCTTGACTGCCAGCTTTTCCCGTTGCCAATACCGCGTATCATGTAAGTGCCAGCAGGAATATCAGCAAGATCCCGCCACTCAATGTCCTTGCCGGAGTGCATAGACAATTCCTTTAGCACCCGTCCCTGGATGTCAATGATCTGCACTACCCCACTCCATGGCTCTGCCAGGCTGATTTTCAGCAATCCTGTGCCGGGGTTGGGAGAAATGGAAGCCTGGAGCTTTTCATAGGTAATGATGGAACTACTGCCATCAATCTCGATTCTTAACCAGGCCGTATCTGCGTCTCCCCATTCATCCATTACACGGTACCGAACCGAGTCGGAGAAGGTTCCACTACCGCCACCCGTTGTGTGGGACGAAGTATAGACCAGGGTATCCCCCCTTAAATATGCTTCCCCAAAGTTTGGCATCTCGATTAACTCCACACTCACCCTGGCTCCGGGATCGCGGTCAACGATGCTTAGCAATACCTGCACAGAATCTCCCATCACCACCATCGTATCTACTGAAGCAACTTCCGGCACCTGGTTATACACCAACTCAATTACCTCAGGTGAATACCCTGTGTATAGCGTATCCAGGCGGCCTCCTTGCTGATCATAGATTATGCCACCGGTGTAGGAGAAATAGTCAGTCTGGGTGATGTAAAACCTGCCTGCCAGGGTGTCCAATGCAAACCCTGAGATCACCGTATCGACGACCCCGGCCTGGACAACACTTCTACTCAACAGGTCATATTGAGCGATATCCCCATTAGCCACAGTGTAGAAGTCCCCATTGCCATCAAAGTCAAAACGTGAGCCATAGCTTCCCGGATCAATGTCCGCATTGGCAGTATCAGTGGTAGCCAACTGAGTGTTAAGGTCGAAAGTCGTAATGGAATTAGAGGTGCCATTCAGTCCAAAAATCTGAGTCCCTACCTTTACCAATGGTCCAAGGTCCTCAGCATTTTGATTTACCTGGAGGGTATCCTCCACTACGAGGGTATTCAGGTTGAGCTTTACCAGGAACCCGGCAGAGTCACTAAATGATGAACTGGTATAATTCTGAGTGAGGTAGGCATATTCCCCCTCAACAACAATGCTTTTTACTGGCAGGGCCAAAGCGGGTACACTATCCAGCAGAGCCAGGGACTTTCGATCAAAGACTCGCAAGTTGTTGGGATAGGGATCAGTGGATCCGAAGGGGAGATAAAAATTTCCGACGAGAAGCAGGCTATCGGTAACTGCCATACAGATGGTACTCTCCCCACCAAATGCTACGATTGCTTCCCGACTTTCTCCTGCCAGGTCATATCTCACAATTGAATCCTGAGCTGCCAGAAAGGCCACCGATCCCTCGACCAGAATGTCCTGCACCGATGTCACTCCGATGGTATCCAACGCCCGATAAGTGCCATCCTCCGGGTTATAAATCTGGATATTGGCCGGGTTGGCGGGAAATCCCGGGTTTGGATCAAACTGACCGCCATTGACGATCAGCACTTGCTTGGTAACGGTGGTTTGAGCCATAAGGCTCCCAGGGCTCGGCCACAGTAGCAGGCCCAGCCATAGTGTAAAAAGATACTTCATCAATGCTTAATTGAGGGTTGTAAGGGTTGAAAAAAATCAATATTTAAACTCAGCGCGTAGTTCCGCCCCGGCATGGGACGATCAGCGATAACAGTGTAAGGGGTATTCCAAAGGTTGTGAATGTTGAAGTCGAGAGAACCTCCCAGTCGATTGCAGCGCCAGGAGTAGGACAGGCGCATTTGCCCAAGCCAGTAACCAGTCAGCCACTGAGAGTTATCCGAAAGGGTATAGCGACGTCCTGTAAAATTGTGCGAATAAGACAGGTGCAAACCAGACCAGTTGAGTGAAAGCCTCCCTCTCCCCTGGTGCTCCGGGGTATAGATCAGCTGCTGCCCTATAGCTCCATCTCTGGGCTGCGAAGATTCCTGCACAGTAGCTCGGGTAAATGTGTAGCACACCTGCCCCCTCAAACCCCAGTTTCCCCACTGCTGATGCCAGCCAAGCTGGTTCTCCAGCCCCCGGCTCCACACCTGCCGCACATTTTCCGGGGTCCAGTAGCCCCCTTCGCCCGGTAACCAGAGAATCCAGTCATGGATTTGCCGACTGAATGTGGTCGTTTCCCACTCCAAGTTCTCCCATCTTCCCTGCAGGCCGATTTCTCCTCCCCAGCCCCTTTCAGGGTCCAGGTCAGGATTACCACCGGGCTCCCAGAATCGGTCGTTGAAGGTCGGCAGTCGATAACTTCGCCCTATCTGCCCCTTGAGCGACAGCCAGGAAGCCAGGTGCCAACGCCCCCCCAGTGACGGAATCACCGGAATAGCCTTTCCATCTACCCACTCCTGACGCGTTGAGAGGATCATTTCCAGTTGTTTATCCGGCCATCTCAAGTGATAGGATCCCAGAAGGGAAAAGCGGCGCTGCCGGGGCAGGTTGGTCCCGTATCCATGGGCCTGAGCCTGCTGATAGGTGTGATTAACCCCAAAATGGAGGGCATGGCCAGCGCTCGGATTGAAAAATGCTTCCGCAACCTGTATCCAGGTTTGGCTCAGGTTGGGCGCATCGATTGTGGCAAGCGGGTCTCGGTATCGCAGGTCCTGGGTTAGGTAGGCAGAGCGGACCTTCAGGGTCAGCCGATCGGACTCATATTCCCATGCCATAGCCAGGCGGTTCGACTGGTCCCACTGTGTAGCTGCACTGCTGTCCTGGCTGAGGGTTGGCGGGATCTCCTGTTCCTTCTCCTGATGCCACCACCAGAATTGCAGCTCCTGCTTTTCGTTAATGCGATAGGCTGCTTCCTGTAAAAATCCTCGTTGGGAAAAAGCCGCATGTGTCTGCCGCTGCCCATTTACGGAACTGTATGGACTGAGGATGAAGAAGTCATTTTGAGCTGATCGCTGGTGGTAGCGGGTCCTAAAGGCCCACTTTTGCTGGCTGGCCTGGACTTCCAGGCCCAGTTGCTGATCGCCAAAGCTCCCGATTCCCATCATCACACGCCCCTTTACCAGTCCGCTAAATCCGAGGTTCTGGTCGAGGATCAGGGTCCCGCCTACGGCTCCGCTGCCAAAAAGCGCTCCCCCACTGCCGTATTGTAACGATACCTGATCCAGGAAAAACGCAGGAATCAATGCCAGATCCTGCTGCCCATTCATCGGGCTTTGGAGGTGAAAGCCATTCCATCGAACCGCCAGATGGGATGCTCCACCGCCACGGATTGAGGTGGTAGCAAGCCCACCAGCACCATAGCTTTTGATAAAAATATCAGCATGAGTCGCCAGTAGGTCAGAAAGATTCTGGCCAGCAGCGCCTGCCAGGGCCATCGAGTCGATGGTCACCAACCTGTGCCCCGCACCCAGGTCTTCCAAACGTCGGGCGTGGATCGAGACGGTATCCGTTTCGATGGAGAGGGATTGTGCCCAGCCTGTAGTCAGGTAAAAAATCAGCCCAAAAAGGCCTGCCAGCTGCTTGAAATGCATAAATCCTAAACTAATGGTTAGCAATAGTTCAGGATTCGTAGTGGACCAGAAGTGTAAGAGTAACGATGTACGCCAGAGACGCACAAGGTCATTCTTCGCTTTTTTCCCGAAAGCTACGAATCGCCGGTCGATGGCAGGTCTTCTGACTTGTCCTCCCCAACTTCAGGCCTTCCCATCTGATTAGCAGACAGTGGCTCAAGGTCGAAGCTGAGGGTGCTTTTTTTAAGTTGAAATGTTGAAAGTAAAAGGTTTAAAGTTTGGGTAAAGCGGTAACAAGTAATAAACAGACTTGTACGGCAACTTTCCACTTGAAACGTTCAACTTTGAACTTTCTCCTGCCAAAAAGCCAGGACACACAGCAGCGGGAACTGTCCAGGATTCACACCTGATTCCCTTTTAATCCAGTCAAGTGACTGGAACCAAAGACAAGGCAAAAGTAAACAAAAATGGGAAAGTGAAAAGCGACCAAATCCTGACTTTCTACTACATCGAGGGAGCCTTTTATCATATCGGATTATAAATCAGGCGGTTCTGTCAAAAAAAATTCCTGTGCTCCACTCCGAATCGTCATCGATTTCGGCCTGCACTTCACAATTATTTCATACATATGGCTTAATTTCCTAAAACGAATGCCGGTTTTTGTCCGTTAAGGAAGCGTCAGACTTTTTGAGCTTACTACTATGCACGCGGGCCCAATAGAACTTGGCATCATATGTTCAAACTCAAATCCCGACCCATGGCAGCAGAAGCATTTGACCTGGTTGCCTACCTGCGCGCTACCACGCCTTTTGACCAGCTCCCTCCAGACATTCTGGAAAATCTCGCCGCTCAAATGGAGCGGAAGGATTATGAATCCAATACCCTGATCTACGACCAGAACCAGTCGGAAATACAGGAAGTTTCCCTGATAACTGCGGGTTCGGTAGAGAAATTTTTCCGGGGACCCGATGGTCAGAAGCTTTTCTCCGAAACCTTTGCGTCTGGCGATACTTTTGGGGCAATTTCTCTCCTGCTCAATAATCGAACGGCCATTCGGTCGACTCGAACCACTGAGCCTACCACTCTATTTCAGATGTCAGAGGACCTTTTCAAGGAACTCTGTGATACCTACCCGGCATTTTATGATCACTTCACCCATCAGTTTGGGCAGCGCATGCTCAAAGGGGGATATGCTCAACGTCTGAATCAGCATAACCAGCAAGGGTCCGGGTTTCAGGTTTCGGATCTGGCTTTTACTCAGCAGGTACGGGATCATTATAACCAAAACGTCAACACCTGCACACTCGACACTTCCATCCAGGAGGCTGCTCGTAGCATGACCTATTTCAGGCAAAAATACGTGGTAGTCGTAGACCCAGAGCGGAATCCCAAAGGTTTGATAACAGATGCTGACCTGCGTGACCGAGTAATCATTCCCGGCCGTTCCATCCTGGATCCGGTCAGCCAGATCATGCACTATCCATTGCGGGAAGTTCAGGCTGATGCCTATAGCTATGAAGCCATCCTGCTGATGTTCAGATACAAAGTAGACTATCTGGTCGTCAAGGAGGGAGAAAAGTTCGTCGGAATGGTCAGCCTGGACAAGTTGCTGAATGTCCAGAGCAAGACTCCCTTCATCTTCGTCCAAAGCATTACCCTGGACCACGACATGAATGCGCTGCGGCGCAAGTGGCAAGAAGTTCCGGGCATCATAAACCAGTTGGTAGACCGAGGCACCAGACCTGAAATTGTTAACCAGATCGTCAGCTCCATTTCTGATGCCATTGCCTACAACATCATCCGTCGGGCGATTGAACGACTGGGGCCTCCTCCCTGTCAATTTGTGTTCATGGCGCTTGGCAGCGAGGGTCGTAAGGAGCAGACCCTCAGCACCGATCAGGACAATGCCATCATTTACGAAGACCTAAAAGGCGAGCAGCGAGAGCGGGCCAGAAAATACTTCCTGCAACTCGGAACCGAAGTCTGCGACGAACTTAACGATGTAGGCTTCACTTATTGCGAGGGCAACCTGATGGCCAAAAATCCCAAGTGGAACCACTCCCTGTCGCACTGGAAGCGCAATTATCGAAAGTGGATCGCAGAGCCCGTCTCGGACAATGCCGTTATTGGAGGAACCTTTTTTGACTGCCGGAGCATCTATGGCAAGGGGGACCTGCTCCAGCAGCTCCGCAACAGTATTTTCGAGGAACTCGACCGGGGATCATCGACCTTTTTTTCAGCCCTGGCCAGGGCCGCCCTGCTGAATCGCCCCCCGCTGACCCTCTTTGGTGGCTTCCAGACGGTTGAGGAAAATGACCGCAAAGGCATCAACATCAAGCGCGCCATGAACATGGTTACGGACTTCGCCCGGATCTATGCCCTTCAGCATCAGCTGATTGCTACAAATACTGGAGAGCGATTGCGGCAGCTTAATTCAAAAGGAGCCTTGACCGACCGGGAATTTGAAGAGTTACATCAAGGCTATTACTTCCTCATGCGTCTGCGCCTGACCCATCAGGCCTACCAGCTACAACGGGGTGAATCCCCTGACAACCTATTGGTCATAGACGACATGACCAAAATCGAAAAGGTCACCATCAAGGAAATCCTCCGGGTCATCGAACGCTATCAGAAGCGACTCGGAGTGGTGTTTTTGGGGACACTAAATGGGTAGAGAGATAGGTTGGGAGTTCCCAGGTTCCACAGACATTTCCAGGATAATCAGCCAGGAGGGGATCCTCAAAATTGGAGCCTATTATATTCGATCGCGTCAGCGGACACTTGGGTAGGAATGCTTCGGGGTGCAAAAATGAAAAAAAGATCAAACTTTTTTCATCCTCTCCCCAACCATTCCATAAGCCATGTACGTGTCTTCATATGAAAGATTCTCCCTTCAAACCAAATATCCCAATA
Organism: uncultured Bacteroidia bacterium; assembly: GCA_964343195.1. Taxonomy (GTDB): domain Bacteria; phylum Bacteroidota; class Bacteroidia; order J057; family J057; genus CAYVAP01. The sequence goes on from CAYFIR010000028.1 coordinate 20,475, forward strand.
CCTATGCGACGCATTTTTTCCGTTCGCCTTTTGGTAATTAGTCTGTTGATGCTTGGGGCTACCACCCTTCACGCCCAGCTCACAGCCGATTTCAGCCCCAACCAAACCACTTTTACCTGTCCTCCGGCCCAGCTTCAGCTCACCGACATGTCAACGGGAGGGGCTACCTCCTGGCAATGGACTGTCGATTGGGGTTCGATTTTTGGCGGCTGGACCTCCACTCAACAGAACCCCAACTTCACCCTGAGTTTTGTAGGAACTTTTACCGTAACCCTGACCGTTTCCGATGGGACCAATACCTCCACCACGACCCAGACCATCACGGTAAATGGCCCGACCATTGATCAGTCTCTGCTGACGGTCTCCAATAATTTTGGATGTGCCCCGTTGGAGGTCAGCGTTCAGTATGCGGGTACCTGGGACCCCACCTGGACCTACAACTGGGACATGGGCGATGGCAGTACGCTTACCAGCCTACCTGACCCCACCAACTTTACCCATACCTATACCAACCCGGGCTTTTATGGCATCAACCTCACCCTGACAGACGGAACTGGATGCACTACCAATAACTGGGTTTCAGATACCATTATCGCTGATGGTGGACTCTGTGTCTCTGGGACTTCGACAGATATCAGTTGCGGAGCGCCCAATTCCGGAACCATTGACCTGGTCGTTAACGGAGGAACTCCCCCCTATTCCTATATATGGAGCAATGGCGCGACTACCCAGGATCTGACTGGCTTGCCAGCCGGATTCTATGAAGTACTGGTATCCGACAATTCGGGTATTACCGCTGCAGCGACGTTCACGATCACCAACAGCGACATTTCGTTGAGTTTCACCGAAGTAAAGGCCGACTGCGATAGCGCCAATGGCAGCCTGACGGTCAATATTTCTGGAGGAGTACCTCCCTACAGCACCGTCTGGAGCAATGGAGACATTACCCCCACTATAATCGGCCTGATTCCTGACGGGTATGAAGTTACCGTCACCGATGCCAATGGGTGTGAAACCAAAGAGATTGTATTCCTTTCTGCTAAAGATTCCTGCAGGGTCAACCTCTCAGGTCGGGTTTACCTGGATTTGAACCAGAACTGTACCTATGATCCAGCTACAGACGTGACCTTCTCCACGCCGATCATGGAGTTCTACTCCCATCACATCACTTATTCCAACAACAACGATGGCACCTACAACCTGAATGTTCCTTCGGGCGTCAACCTGCTCCAACTATACTCAGGCGCATTTGGGAATGCCCTGCCATCATACTTTGACCTGACCTGCCCGCCTACCGGTGTTCATGACCTGGGTACCCAGACCACCGACTCTGCAGGACTGGACTTTGGCTTTTTCCCCAATGATACCATTCAGGATCTGTACGTTGATGGATGGGCCGGAGTCGCCCGCCCAGGTCAGGTACACCACATCTGGCTGTACGCCCAAAACATGGGCACAAGTGTACCAAATAGCTCCCTGACCTTCACCCACGATCCCAACGTCACCTATGTGTCTGCCAATCCCCTGCCTTCAACCTACGATCCCGTCACCCGCACCCTGACCTGGACTCCCCTTGGCATTCTACCACTGCAACACCAGCAATTCACCGTACACACACTGGTGGATACCACCATGCTGATGGGAGATACCCTATGCCATACCACACAGCTTTCTCCCATTGCCGGAGATGTCACTCCCGCTAACAACGTTGACACCCTCTGTCGGATCGTGACGACTTCCTACGACCCCAATGACAAGCAGGTTGAGCCAATGGGAGATGGTCGCTCTGGAAATGTAGACATCAGCCAGGAGTGGTTCACTTATACCGTCAGGTTCCAGAACACGGGAAATGATACTGCCTTCTACGTACGCATCCGCGATACGATCGACAATGATTTCATCCTGACCAGTCTGGATCCTCTAGGGGCCAGCCATCCCTACACACTAACCTTCACAGAGGACCGTGGATTGCAATTTGCCTTTGACAACATCCTGTTGCCGGACTCGGCGACCAACCCCGAAGGAAGTCAGGGATTTGTGCGCTATCGCATCCGAAAGAAGGATGGCCTTGGAATCGGTACGACGCTAACGAATAAAGCTGCGATCTACTTTGACTTCAACGAGCCTGTCATCACCAATACCACCATTAACACCCTGGTACAGCAGACCAATACCGGGATATCGCAACCAGAACTTCCTGGCCTGATGGTGTATCCCAACCCAGCTGAAGACCGACTGATGGTGAACTCTCCAGATGTTCAACTTACCATGATTCAGCTTTCTGACCTTCATGGGCGCACGCTTATGCAGGTAGGCACCCCTCAACCTGAAGTCGAACTGGATGTGGCCCACCTTGCTCCAGGCCTCTACCTGTTGCAGGTATACCACGCCTATGGCATGACCACCCGCAAGGTGGAAATCAAATAGCATTGCTCCCCCACGAGTGGCCTTCGGGCCACTTTCAGTATACTCAATGTATTTGGGCTGCCCTCCTTTCGAAGGGCAGCCTTTGTTTTGTTAGGTATGGAGTTTATGAAGTTTAGTCCCTTCACTCCCACCGTACCGCTTGCTCAACTCAGGCCTTTACGGCCCCAAAGACAATGAAGAAGGGATTCAGTAGATTCTCCTTGTTGTAAACCATTGGTTGTTGAGTTTCCTGGCTGATGACGGTACCACCAGCCTCTTCAACCACGATCTGCGCCGCAGCGGTGTCCCACTCCATGGTAGGGCCCAGGCGGGGGTAAATATCGGCTTTGCCCTCTGCGACCAGCACCAGCTTCAGCGAGCTGCCCATAGATACAATCTCGGGTTCGGTGAACTGCTCCAGGTATTTGTCCACAGCCTCGCCCCGGTGGGAACGGGAACATACCATGCGGAGACCGCTGTCCTGCATGGTAAAGGAATTTACATTGATTTTCCGAGGCTCTGAGCTTCCTTCGATTACAAATGCACCTTCACCTTCAGAGGCATAGTAGGTCAGGTCCAGCACAGGGACATGTACTACCCCCATGACTACCCTATGGTCCTTTACCAAGGCGATGTTAACAGTAAACTCGCCATTGCGCTTGATGAATTCCTTGGTTCCATCCAGCGGATCTACCAGCCAGAACTGTTCCCAGCTTTTGCGTTCTTCATATGGAAGATGCTTTCCTTCCTCGGAAAGGATGGGAATGTCAGGTGTCATGGCCTCCAGCTTGCTCACAATGGTCTGGTGAGAAGCCTGATCAGCGAGGGTCAGCGGGCTATCGTCGGCCTTGTGATCTACGACTTCACGTTTCTCAGCATCGTGATAGATTTTCAGGATCGCCTGTCCGGCCTCTTTGGCCGCGGAAAGTAGTTCAGGGAGAGATATGGAATTGGACATGGTCAATGAAATGGTCTATTGGAGCTAAACTCGTCCTGGTAGAATTGTCATGCAAATCTACAGCAACAAAAAGGCCCACTCCGCATCGAGCAGGCCAAGGTCAGTACAAAGTTAATCCTTATTATTGAACATTTTACCTTCTCACGCCTAATCCTCCTGGATAGAAGGCAGAGCGATAGAAGTCGTCCAGGCGAGGGTGCTGGCGAATAAAGTCCTTGTGATCGGCCCTCCAACTGAGTAGCTCAGGGAGGTACTGTGTGGCAGACCGGTTGCGATAGAGTTTTTCTGCATCAGAAGGGTTGGCCGCCATCCAGCGAAGGTTTCGGTGTAGGGCTACCATTACCTCGGGGTGGTTACCAGTCCATAGTCTATCAGTATAAATCGACTCTGCGAGTTCCCGGTTTTCGGACAGCCAAACAAAGTTTCCGAAGAGTTGGGCCACAAGTTCAGGATTTTGTTTGAGGTAGCGTGCGTCAGCCTGTGAAAGCAATGGGTGCTCCATGGATAATTCACGCAGAGTTTTTCGCTCGGTGTTATATCGATACAGTTTTTCGGAATGACTCCGGTCCTGAAGCTCATAAAAACTGATAAATCCATCCTGATTCTGGTCCGTAAGCTCGTAGTGTCGGTCCACCAGGAAATAGCTGAATTCATTTTCAAACCTCTCCATTTCCGACTGATCCAGTAGGGCATCGTCATTTTGGTCAGCGATGAGGAAACGCTCTTCCTGGAACCAGTTATTTATCTGCTGATGGATAGGATCCAGTTGAGCATTTACTTTCTGAACGAGTAGGAATTGGGAAATCAGGGCAAGGATACAAAGAGTGAGCAAACGGGACATTAGGTGTTGGTTTGGGTAAAGGTTGATTTACAGTGAGGTTTATGAATCTAACATAGAAAAGACCGTGCCTATATCCCAGATGCAGGTAATGTATCATGCCTGGGAGGGCAATCAAAGGTGCAAGATTCCATGATTACTTACGCAATTAATGCATGGAAGGGCAATTATTGACGCCCAAAAGGTCAATTATGGTCGTTAATGGCATGTAAGCTTTTGGGGATTTTTGGCACAAAATCGATTTCGCTATAAGTCAATAAACAGGTAGTTGTGTAAACTAAAAAAGTCAGACTGGAATGACTACCAGTCTGACTTTTCTAACAGAGCCCTATCAAAGGCTGAACAACTTAGTATGGTCTGAATCCAACCAACAAAATTCAATTACGAAATAACATAATCTTTATATCTCGATGAATCCTGTGGCCAAATTGTCCGGCCCATCTGACAGATTTTCTCTACTGCTTCTGATATTTCTTTCTCAGTTTCCCAAGACTGAAGCCCTTGTTGATAATCGGCTTGTTGCTGCAGGCTTCCCTCATAGACTTCACACTTGTGCGCTAGAGCGACAATATAGCTCGCTGTAATGCCATTTTTGGTGAATTCTGCGAGATCCCTAGCTGCACAAACTAACTTCTCATTACAAACTTGAATCAATTCACTTGTAGTGAACCAGGATGAACGGGGCTTAGTATTTGGTTTCATAAGCACGTAGTTAGTTAAGACCCAAATGATGTGACGTTTTTCCTGACCTTACACAATAATAACTCTTTTTTTCTTCAATTTCAAACGATTTCGTCGCTGATTCGCTGCGCCAATAGTCAAACCCCAATTCGGATGGAGGATGCCCTATTTCGAGGGTAAAAAGGATTATCGGAGCTTGAAGGTAATGGTTACCCGTACCCGTTGAGTTGACTGAGGAGCCCCGGGGGGAAGAGAGCTAAATCGCCAGCGGCGAATGGCATCGATACCAGCCTGCTTAAGGCTTTGGTTGGTCACAATTCCGACCGCCTTCACATAACTGACTCCTCCATCGGGACGGATCGCCAATTCAAATGTGATGCGTCCTTCCTCCTGGCTGTCATAGGTTGGATAGGGCAATGAAATTGCACTACGTCCCGCAGGGCCGCTGCCACTGCCATTTTCCCATGAGAATAGACCAGCGGGGTCCAGTGTTTCGGCAGCTGGTGTGCCGCTGTTACCTGTTCCACTTTCGGCATCACCGTGGTTAGAGCCTGTTTCGAACTCGAACTCCAGGTCTTCTTCCTCTTCCTGTGGCTGAGTCTGATTGTTGGTACTGGTACTAGTGGTTGACTCGCTTGGTTGAGGATCAGGCTGCGGTTCCGTCCTGGGAGGACTCGGAGTAGCAGGTTGGGGCGTTGGGGCCGATGGTTCCGAAACCGGAGAGACATCAGGCGTGGTGATGTTGTTAGAGGGGGCCGGGTTGGAGCTGGAATTGGACGCAGCCGGCTGACTGGGAGCCTGTGAGGGAGTAGGGTTCTCTACCGCAGGCTCAAAATTGTTGACATTGCGGCTACCTACATTGTAGTCCCCGAAGTCGATGGCGCCTACCACCTCGTATTCTTTCTCTCCGATGGGAGGAACACGGTCCCTGATGTAGTGCTGAATGAACAGAGCAGCCAGGAACAGTAATATAGCTACAAGGGTGACCGTACCACTTATGCGTTCGTGCCGTTTCTCTTGAGCTTCTAGTTCTGGTGCGTACATAGGTTTCAATCAGTTTTTATACAGGAAAGATAGAAAAACTGGAGAAATTTCACATGGTTGCCTGCTCTTTCCCTAGATTTCTACGCAAAAGAGGGCTCTGGGATTTATTTGGCTGCATGTTTCCGCTGCCTTCGGCATCTTTCGCTGCAATATTTCACCTCATCCCAGTTTTTCTCCCATTTCTTCCGCCAATTATAAGGACGGCCGCAGACCTCGCATATTTTTGAGGGAAGGTTGGACTTGGTGTAGCGCTTTTTGGGGGGCATATGCAACTAGTTTTCAAGCCCAACCTTCATCGCCATCCAGATGTTTCACAACGTTAGTTGCCAGCAAAGGGATAGTCATTACAAACCATTTACCAATTGGGGAATATGGCATGGCTGCAATAGGCTCATGCCACATTCCACTAACTGCTCCTCAGTCTTCACATTTATACCAACCCCCGACTGGATATTCATCCAAAGCCTCAATGGTGGCAGCATCACTCGTAGAGACCTGCACCTGTATCTGATATCCAGCGGTACAAGGGCAAGCCAGGCAGACGGCAGCTAACGTGTCTGAATGAACCGTATCAACGGCTAAAGCCTCAACACCATTATTCTCCAGGTGCAGGGAAACCTTTTCATCAAGTGTCCCCGAAAGACTCCTCCAGGGGTCAGCGCATTGGGTAGCACCATAACAGTACCACTCTGTTTCTCCGGGTTCGGTAACCGATTTACATCCGACCACGGTGGTCAACAATGATAGAAAGGCAAAAATTAACAAAAAGTGTTTCATCATCCTGTTGTTAGTTGGGTTTCCCTCAAGACGTAAACCCAATTACAGATGATGCATGTCCAATTGCTAAAAATTCTGCGTTTGGCCTCGAAACACCAAAACCTAAACAGCCTCTAAACTGGACTTTATCCAAAATGCTTTTCCAATTGCAGTGTCGCCTTCAGCGGGACCTACTTTTTTTCAAAAAAGTAGGCAAAAAAGTTCGGCATTTCAGGCTGCCCTGCAAGCCGCCCCGAGCGCCAAATGCCGGGCCAACGCCACCCCAGGCTTGCTTTAGATCCCTTTGTACAATATTGATTGCTGAAAGTAGTTCACGAATTAACCAACATCCACATAAAACCCTGATGTTGGTTAATTGCTGACGGTCAATTTGCAGGTACTAGGAAGGGATTTTTCCCATTTAAAAATGGATAAAGTCCAGATAAAACTTAGATCCGGGCAACTTTGGCATATGGCTATGTCAGCAGGGGGAGGGCTCGCCAGCAAGACGAATTAGATATGGAGGGCAGGTTGATGCGAAACCAATGCTCACTTTCCCTACATGCCTTCACCTACTTCATACCTGCAGACTTCCTCCTGCACCTGCTACTCCGCCTGCACTTCCTGGATTAACTGCTCCATGGCCCGGTCAGGCTGTAGCCACCCGAGTCTCCCCTGCCCTACTTCGGCCAATCGCGTAAGGCGGTAGGCCATCCGGGGTTCAAGGTCACCTACGGCAAGGATTGTCAGGTACACCCCCTGGTAGGCCTTGGCCTCGATGAGTTGCAGCAACTGGGGTTCAATATCAAATTCTCCATCCGTGATGATGATGATTCGGTTGTTGCAGGCAGGATTAAAATGCTGGGCAGCGGCCTCGTATCCAGCTTCGAATCCGGGATAAATCATGGTTTTCCCATGCCCTGCCAGATGTGTGGTCGCGCTGACAATTGCATTGGCTTCGCGTCCCGTAGTAGGAGGGAGCACGACATTGGCTTCACCGGCAAAGGTGACCATGCTGATATAATCCTGGGGACGAAGTTCTCCAACCAGTCGTTTCATGGTTTCCTGAAACAGGGGCAGGCGGCCAGGCTCATTCATGGAACTGGACACATCGACCAGGAATACCAGGTTTTGGTGGGCTGCCCCCGAAAGGGTAACCGGAGCATCCGGGGGTGTCACCACGATGGTCTCTTCCGGTTCCTCAGGAGGGGGAAGAAGCTTCACCCAAAACAACTCGCCAGCCTGTGGCAATACGGATACTCCAGCAAGCGCTATCAGGCGATTGTATGACGCCACAAGGCCCTGACCTGGTGCACTAAAACCAGGATTCATCTGATGGTTATAATGATAATATCCTCTTCCCAGGGCTCGATGTGAAACCGGAATGGTTCCTCCAGCGAGAAATGCTTCGGTTCGGGCCAGCAGGTTTTCAGCAGCGCCAATTACTGTACGCCACTGATGCTGAGGATCGGCACTGCTACCAGGGCGAGCTTTCAATCCGGAGAGCAAGGTGGACTCTAGGGCGTTCAGGCGGATTAACTGGCCTTTGAGGCGGTTGTATCCCTGCCGTACCTGGGTGATTTCTTCCTGGCGCATGCCATTCAGAATTTCACGGCTGGCCTCCAGCATGGGAAGCAGGGCCTCCACTGACCGGGTAGCCTCCATATCGCCGTTTCGGATTCCCAGGAGGGAAAGCTCATAATCCAGTTCCTGCTGCAGCGAACGCAGATCTTCCACCATGATCAGCACCTGATGCAGGGCTCCATTGAGGTATCTACCTCCGTCCTCCAGGTACTTTCGCCGGGCCAGATGCAGCTGTATGAGCTCCAGCGTATGATCCAGGCGATCAGATAGGTGTACATACTGATCCAGTAAAATCTGCCATTCCCCTTCACTTTCGGATGGAGCTACAGCAAGCAGAGACCTCAGTTTCTCTTTACCCCTTAAATAGGTATTGCGCTCAGTGCCGGTATCTGGAAATAGCCCTTCTACTGCAAAATCCATTTCCTGGCTACCCAATACGACGTTTTCCAGCCAGGGATGGTAGGCCTGAAAATACTGGATCTGATGCTGCATAAATGAGGCAACCTGCTGAGCTTCCTCAGGAGCGAGGTTGGCCCGCAGCATAAAAGGAAGAGCCATAATAGCCAGATATCCGAAAATCCTATTTTGCCACATAATCAAACTATTAAAACATCCTAAATTTGGAAATACTATTCAATATCCACAAGTCAATACTTCCCTGTACTTAACTTGAAAAATCGACTGAGAAGGCCTGTTATTCCCCTTTCAGCTATGCTAAAATCTCGCGATTACCTACCTTTGCCCATGGCTTCAACCACAACAGAGAAACTATTTATTATATCGGCTCCGAGTGGGGCAGGAAAAACCACACTTGTAAGGGCACTTTTGGAGCAGTTTCCTAACTTCGAATTCTCAATTTCTGCTACTACCCGACCTCCACGTGGCAGTGAAATTCATGGCCAACACTACTATTTTCTTTCAGCCCAGGAGTTTCTGGATCGCAAGGAAAAGGGCGATTTTCTGGAATGGGAAGAAGTATACCCGGGTCGGTACTATGGCACACTTTACAGTGAGATCGACCGAATCTTTGCAAAAGGGAACTATCCCATTTTCGATGTCGATGTAGAAGGCGGTCTCAACATTCGGAAGCAGTTTGGGGAAAAGGCCATTTCCATCTTCATCAAGCCCCCTTCACTGGAAATCCTGCAAGAGAGGCTTCGAAAACGCGGGACTGACAACCCCGAGGAAATCGCACAACGCTTTGAAAAGGCCGCGCACGAAATTCGGTACGCGGAGCGTTTTGACCATGTATTGGTCAACGATGACCTGGCCACTGCGATTCAGGAACTCCAGGACCTGGTCGCTGAACACCTTAGCCAATAACCCTTGCCTCATCCCCCCATGCACCTAGCCAGACATCTACTCATTTCTCTTTTCCTGATCCTGCTATGGGAAACCCCTCAATTGTTAGGTCAGTCTGCAGATGTGGTAGTCGTGAGTCCTTTGGTAGGTCCTACCATTTCGCAAAATGAGTATCGGCGCTACAGCCTGGAAGGCCTCTGGGAAGTGCCAACAGGTGCTATCGATTCCCTGCGCATCATCCCGTTGGAGGGAGAGCAGTTCCTCGCCTTTTTTTACTATAAGAATGGAGAATCTGACGGACGCCCGGTAAGCCGGGATCAGGTCGCCGCCACGAGGGATAGCATTATCGCAGCCGGTCGTGTGCTGCTCGATCAGTACCAGCAACTAAAAAACCGATGGCAGGCGGGAGATTCGCTGTCCCTGACCATCACCAGATGGGATGCATCTGTCGCAGAGGGAACCTGGAAAGAGGCTTCACCTCTCGGACTTACCCTCCAGACTGAATATGGAGGCATGGTCTATGTCGCAGTCGAGGACATCGCTGCCATGGAATTGAGAGAGCCACGCCTGGACCCTCTCATGCTTCAGCAGCGGGCCCATATGATAGGACACCATTACTTACTGACTTCATCTGCTCTGCCACTGGAGACCGGGGAGCTGTACTATCAGAATATATCGGTGTTCTTCCACACATTTGGCTATACTCCAGTCCGAGGCCTTACGGTCACCCTGGGAAGCGAATTGACCACACTGGTCCTATCCCCCTTCATTTCCGGATTTTACCTCATCCCACTTTACGGCAAGGTCTCATGGTCCCAACAGCTAAATGAAAACTGGTTTGCGGGTGCTAGCTTCACCACAGCAGGAGCTTTTACTGACCAGGGGAATGTATTCGGGGGATTGGGCAGCGTGATGGCTACCTACCAGGGCGAAGACTTTCAGGCGACCGTCGGGCTAGGCTGGGCAGGAATTGTCGACAGGGGCTCCAGTGTGCTGGGTATCACTCCGGTGCAGCTGGCACGAAATCCCACTCTGACACTTTCCGGGCGGTATCCTGTCGGACCCCGTGCCTCTCTAATTACCGAAGCCTGGTACATCCGCAGTGGTGGCAGAAGCGGAAATAACCTGAGTGTTTCCAACAACTTTCTATTGTCCATGGGACCACGGCTGGAACTCGACTATATGGCCCTGGACCTGCACCTGCTGTATTATGGTAACTTTCAGCGGCAGCAACTCAATGGAGGCAACGTTCAAAGTTCCGTTTTTGGCCTGCCCATTCCCATCCCTTTTGTATCGACTACCTTTTTCCTGGGGCACTAAAACGAAAGAACCCCTCGCTGGTCGCTTACTCCATGCGAGGGGTCGTTAAAACCTGTGCTTTACTACATGAGAATGGTCGAATAAAGGATTATCTCAGATCCTCGCATAATGTTTTCGACCGACAGGTACTCTTGTACCCCGGAAGTCCTGGAGAGACATCGGGTATCTGCCGAACGACTTCCCCACGTGGATTTTTACACGAAGTGCCATTCGCCGTACAAATCGACCGTTTGTCGGGCAAATAGTCGTTTGTCGAAAGAATACCCATGTTTCAAGACACAACCTGCATCAATTTTCACCCTAATGTCATTGATCGCGCCATTGTTCCCATTCGTCTAAAACCCTCTTTTTCAGGCTTCTAAAGCCCCAAAAATGCAGTTAGTTTGGATGTAATGCCTGTTTCTCTGTCAGGGGCAGGCTGATGCTTTTAACCAAATTACCTAACCAAACTATTATGAGACGATTGCTACTGTATGTAGTGGGGATGCTCATGGCCGTTGGTTTTGCTCAGGCCCAGACTACGGTCTCGGGGCGAGTGACTGACGCCGCCACAGGTGAGCCCATCGAGGGGGTAACCGTTCTGGCTGAAGGAACGACTACCGGAGTATTTACCGATGCAGAAGGCCAGTACACGCTGCGTGTGCCAGCGGCCACTGAGAGCCTGATGTTCTCTTTTCTGAATTATGCACGCCAGACGGTGCCGATTGCCGGACAAACGACCCTCAACATTGCGCTGGAGGAAGACTTCATGCAACTGGATGAGGTGGTGGTCACCGCCATCGGGATTTCCCGGGAGAAAAAAGCCCTGGGATACGCTGTGGCCAACCTCGAGAATGAGGAAATCACCAAAGCGCGATCCGCCAACTTCGTGGATGCCCTGGCCGGGAAAGTGGCCGGTGTGCGGGTCAACAATCAGTCCGGTACGCCAGGTGGCGGGGTCAAGATCCTCATCCGGGGGGCTTCTTCGCTATCAGGGACGGGGCAACCACTGTTCATCGTGGACGGAATGCCCATCTCCAACTCGGGGTTCAATGGCACCCGTAGCGACATCATCAGCGGAGGGGTCGATGCGGGCAACCGTGCCATCGACATCAACCCCGATGACATTGAGAACCTTACCGTTTTGAAAGGAGCAGCTGCTACGGCGCTGTATGGGGCTCGTGCCCGTGATGGCGCGGTAGTCATCACCACCAAGCGCGGATCTCAGCGCCGCGGTGCCCAAATTACCCTCAATTCCAGCATCCGGTTTGACAACGTCCTCCGACTGCCAAATTTTCAAAATGAGTACGCTACCGGCGACCGCAACACCGGGGAGTATGACGTGGTCAACTTCACCAACGGCTGGGGGCCCAAAATCAGCGAAGTGCAGGATCAACGATTCCCCAACTTCCTTGGCGATTCCGTCCAGCTGGAGGCCTTTCCCAATAACGTAGCCGACTTCTACGAAACGGGCATCACCCTGATCAACAGCCTCTCAGTAGCTGATGGGGACGAAAACGGAGACTTTCGTCTCGGATATACCAATCTCAATCAGACCGGTACCATTCCCCAATCCGGCTTTGACCGCCACAATGTATCCATCAACGTGGGGCGCCGCCTGTCAGAGAAGATCAGCTCGCGCGTGACCGCCAACTATGTCCGCTCGTCCAGCTATGGCCGACCTTCGCAGGGAAGTAACAATCCCAACATCCTGTTTATCAACAACATCCCGCGTACGACGGATCTGGCGCTGCTGCGCAACAATGTGGTGGACTCACTGGGCAATCCTATCGGGCTGAATCCCACCAGCAACAACCCATTCTGGATACTGGAAAACAACCCGTTTGAGAACAACCTGGACCGCATTTTCGGAGCAGGTGAGCTGACCTATTCCCCCGTTAGCTGGATGGACCTGACCGCAAGGCTGGGAACGGATGTATACCGTGATTTCCGTCGCCGGATCACCCGCAAGGGAACCATCGGTGCCGCAAACGGGAACTTCGTCACCGACAACCTGTACAGCCGCAACCTGAACCTGGATGTCCTGGCGACCATTCAGGAGAACATCACCCCCGATATCAACTTCCAATTGATCCTGGGCTATAACCTATTTGAGCAGGAAAGCCGTTTTGAGCGCTGGGTCTCCAGCGACCTGGCAGAGGATAATCTCTATTCCTACGCCAATGCGAATCAGAATGCACCATCCAACCAGTTCATCAATACTCCCGAAAGCCGTCAGCGCCTGATCGGAGTGTTTGGCGACCTGACGCTGTCGTACAAGGACTGGCTGTTCCTGACCGTTACCGGACGTAATGACTGGAACTCTACCCTGCGCAACGCGAATATTCCCGTCAGCGAAGACAACATTTCCTACTTCTTCCCATCGGTTAACCTAAGCTGGGCCTTCACTGATGCCTTTGATATCGGAGGAAAAATCCTGTCGTTCGGAAAAGTCCGAGCCAATTATGCCGAGGTGGGTAGCTCCGTAGGGCCCTACCGCCTGGACTTCACCTACCTGGCTTCGCCTGACGTATTTACCCAGTTCCAGGCGGCGAACAATACCTTCCCATTTGCAGGACAGACCGCATTTGAGGTAACCGGTACGCTGCCTGAGCCCAATCTGGTGCCACAGCGTCAGCGCTCATACGAGGTCGGAGCCGAGCTCGCATTCTTTGAAGGCCGTGTCAACCTGGATGTCACCTATTACAACCAGCTGACGGAGAATCAGATTGTGAACCTGTCCACACCACCCTCTACCGGCTTTGCCGCCCGGACGGTCAATGCAGGTTCGATCCGCAACTCTGGTTGGGAAGCCATGCTTTCGCTTGATCCTGTCCGCATCCCCAACGGGTTCCGTTGGAACGTGATGGCCAACTTCCAGCGCAACGTACAGATCGTGGAAGAACTCACCGAAGGACTGGAGGAATTTACGCTGACCAGTGGCTTCAGCGGCATTCAGATCAAGGCCGAGCCCGGACAGCCATTTGGGTTGTACGGAGGTACCTGGCTGCGCGACAGCGCTACCGGCGAGCTGATCATCAACCCCGAGACTGGACTTCGTCAACCGGGAGATCAGGGACGTCTGGGCAATATCTATCCAGACTTCACCCTCGGCATCAACAACCAGTTCACCTACAAAGGCTTCCTGTTAAGCTTCCTCGTGGACTGGCGCCAGGGAGGCACCATCTTCTCCAGCACCGTTTCCAGCTTGCGCAATGCAGGACTTGCAGACGAGACCCTGGCCCTGCGTGACGGCACCTTCATCGAAGACGGCGTAAACATCGACGCGGATGGCAACCTGGTGGACAATGTAACCCCAGTCTCCAACATGTCAGCCTTCTGGAGCAACTATGCCCAGACCTCTGTAGCGGAAGCCAGCACCTTTGATGCGACCTTCGTCAAACTGCGCGAAGTACGCTTTGGTTACACCTTCCCCGAGGCCCTGCTGGAAAGCACTCCCATTCGTCAGTTGACCCTTGCCGTGGAAGGCCGCAATCTGTGGATCATGCACAGCCGTGTGCCACACATCGACCCAGAAAGTAACTTCTTTGGTACCAGCCTGGTAGGCGAAGGGGTTGAATTCCAGAGTGTTCCGTCTGTTCGTTCCGTTGGATTCAACCTGCAATTGGGCTTCTAAATCAGTGGACAGGGGTCATTGAACAGTGTTCATTGTCCAGTAAAGAAGCATTGGCTACTGACCCTTGACCATTGCCCCATGAAAAATGATAAATGAAATTTGACATGAAAAAACTCACGATATATATGGCGGTGCTGATCCTGCTGACCGGCGCCGCAGGTTGCGAGGGGTACTTCGACATCAACGAAAACCCCAACCGCAGTACCGCAGCAGATCCGGCGTTCCTGTTTACCTACGCCATTACGGACTATGCGACCAATCGGTCGATTGACTTTGGTACCTCGGCCATTGCCTTCAGCCAGATACAGGCTCCCGGCACCTTCGGGGTATTTGTGAACCCTGCCCGGTACACCATCAGTACCAATATCAACGGCAATACCTGGAACTCTCTGTATTCCAATCAGTTGGTGAACCTTGCGGAGGGAATCCGGATTGCAGAAGAGCAGGAACCCGCCGACTTCAACGCCTCGGCTCAGTGCAAGATCGTCAGCGCGCTGAGTTACTACACCGCGACGATGATCTGGGAGGATGTGCCGTTCTCAGAGGCTTTGCAGCCTTCAGAGTTTCCGCAGCCGAACTTCGACTCCCAGAAAGATGTCCTCGAAAGCATTATCGCCTTGCTGGACGAAGCCATCGCCCAGATCGACGTGGCGTCTCCACAGGGCATCGGGTCCAATGACCTGATCTATGAAGGCGACATGAGCAAGTGGGTTCGCCTGGCGAATTCACTGAAGTTCCGGATCCTGATGGTCATGGCCGATGCCGATCCCAGCAAGGAGGAGCAAATCCGGGCCATGCTCGCCAATGCTGACATGGTCAGCAGCCTGGATGATAATGCCCTCTTCCCCTTCCAGAACCAGTCGGGTAACTACAACCCCATCTGGCGAATCCTGGATACTTATACGGGTCGCGACAACCAGTGCTACTTTGCCAGCGAGGCGACGGTCAACCTGATGAAGGAGCTGGATGATCCCCGAATCGATGTGTACTTCACCCCAGGCCCTGCCGCTGATAGCCTGATCGGAGTCGCTCCTGGAGGAGCCGGTAGCATCTCCACGAGTGCACGTATGAGCTGGAGCGCTGGCGACGAAGGGATAGTCCGTCCCGGCCAGCCCGAAATCTTCTTCACCTACGCCGAGCAGTTACTATTGGAAGCCGAGGCCACCCTGCGGTTTGAAGGAGACGCAGCCGGAGCCGATCAGCTCTACCGCGATGGCATCACCGCTTCTATGACCTACTATGGACTGGAGGCAGAGACCATCGAGGCTTATCTGGCTACCCTGGCTGATCTGGCTACCCTTTCCGAAGCTGACGCACTGGAGGCCATTGCCCAGCAGCAGTGGATTGACTTCATCGAGCGTCCGCTTGAGGCCTGGACTAACTGGCGCCGTACAGAAGTTCCTGCTTTGGAGCTGCCATTCAATGCTCCGACCACCGACATCATCCGTCGCTTCCGCTACCCTACCAACGAGGCCAACGCCAATACGAACACGCCAACGCAAAAGCAACTGGACGACAAGATGTGGTTTGACTTGTAGGGGGAAGGATTCGTGATTCGTAATCAAAGAATGGGGCTTTCTGCCTTCTACACGAACAACCCTACTGAATATCAGACGATTGCATGAATCACGATGCGTTATGCACGGAGTTTTCTTCCCTTTCAAAAACTCACTCAATCAACAATTCAAAAATGAAACATAGCATCCTCATATTGCTCGCAGCAGTTTTGCTGGCGCTGACAGCTTGCGAGCAGGGGCCTTTCGAAGACCCTAATCTACAGTTTGAGAACACCTACCCGGCCTTCGTACGCTTTGACGATGATGCCGCAGTAGAGACCTCGATCACCGACTCCACCGGCAACAGCGTGACGCTAGGGCTGGAGTTGCCTGCACAGGTTTATCCCGATACGGAGGTCACTTACGAAGTTACCGGAGCCTTTACGGCAAATGGGAAAGCCGTTATCGATGCTGGACTGATCGAGGGGGAAATCGTCCTCGACATCCCACAAAGCGCTACGCTGGATGGAGATACCCTGGGTACGGCGACCATTACCCTGATCTCGGCCAACAATGAGGTCGTGATCGGACGTGGCACCAACGCCCTGGGCGATGAGATCGACCCGGTTTCGCGCGAGATTATTATCGCGAAGAATTGATTCAATCTATGCAATGAGACAAGCCGGTGGAGGAGACTTCACCGGCTTTTTTTATGGTCTCTATCCGTCAGCCTTCTGATGTAAAGCAAGCTCCACTATCAAGGGCCGGTGATCAGAGCCAAGAATAGGACCGAGTTCCCGTCTCAGGACCTTTACAGAAGGGCTCACCAAACAGTGGTCGATGGGCAGCCCCCAGATTCCGAGGCTTACCGGCCAGCTGGGCTGTCGCCCGATTCCCTTCCTCGAATCCTGTAGGTTTAGTCGGGACTGCATGTGACGGAGCGCCGGGTGATGGGTAGTAATGTTATAATCGCCCACCATGACTAAAGGAGAGGCCTGGTCTGCCAATAGCTTGCCCAGTGCTTCGAGCTGCTCATCACGCCGCTGTTGCTTGTGTATCCGGGTCGGTGCCAAAGGATGCATTCCCACTATGCGGATCACCTGCTCGTTGAAGTTCACTTCGGAGTAGGCCACGGGAGAGGAGCTATTGCCTGGCCAAATCCAACTGGCACTATCCAATGGATATTTGCTCAGGAGTGCCATTCCATTGTACTCGGGATCTGGCAAAACCATCCGATGTGGGTATTGATTTATCAGCGGATTCAGCATTTCAGCCCAGACTGGAGTCAATTCGAGTAAAACCATTACATCGGCCTGCTCCTGTTCCAGGTAGTGCTGAACTTCCTCGTATTGCTGATTCGTCCAGAGCAGGTTAAATGAAACCAGCTTCAGGGATTCATTCTCCTGAGACGCCTGCCATCTCTCGGAAGGGTTATCCCAGTAAACGGGAGCTACCTGCAGCAGATTGAATAACATCGAGACCAATCCCAGTTTCCACATCAGACTCCTCCTCATGCCCCATAAGCTCCAGAGGCAAAAGAATAATCCCCAGGATAAATGAAACCGAAAGTGGGTGAGGAGTCCCAAAAGGGGAAAAGAATTTGCCAGTGACCCAAGGCCAGTAACGGCTACCAGGCAACATAGCAGCAGAAGGGGTATTTGGAAAGAAAATGTTTTGGTGTCAGGCATGCTGTGTACTGAATAAACCGCCGCAATCTAGCTTCAGTATCTCTGAATGCCCATCAAGCATTTGCCCATTTCCTACCCGGTATCGAAATATGTAAGATTTCGTTTCAAGTTGCCTTTCTCAGACAATTGAATCCACAGGTGATGCCTTCCATCAATTGCACAGAAAGAGGCGTTTATTCGCCTCTGGCCGCAAACTGCTGTATGACCTTGAGGGCTTCCCCGATATGGCCCTGAATATTGGTCTGCGAGGAAAAGTGATGGCGGATAAAGCCTTCTCCATCCAGCACAAAGGTCTCCCTACCCGGTATCAGCCCAAACAATGACTTCTTAACCCCATAAGCTTTCGCGACCTTGTTTCGCGGGTCTGATAGCAACTGAAAAGAAAGACGGCGGTTTTCTGCGAAGCTCTTGTGCGACGCTACCGAGTCGGAACTGATGCCGATGACTTCTGCTCCACTGTCTTTAAACTCCTCATACTGATCGCGAAAGGCGCAGGCTTCAGCGGTACAGCCGGGGGTCTCATCTTTGGGATAGAAATAAACCACCAGGGGTTTTCCTTTGTACTGTTCCAAGGTGACTGTCTCGTTGTTCTGGTTCAATAATTCAAAGGCGGGCGCTTGAGTGCCAATGGATAGTGCAGGCATAATTGCAATATTTTATTCAATGCATCGTAGGGAATAGATGTCTGTCTTTGGCTAAATTAGGCAGATTCTAATTCTTTACCTTGACCCAACTTAACCCTTATGACGACTAAACAACTCAAGTATTTTGCCTTTGTTCTGCTGATGCTGGGCATGGCGATAAACACGACTCATGCCCAGATCTGCGAGCCCGATACCACCCTTGATTCACTGGGTGTATTTCCTTCCATTCCGCCTGCCGCTACGGTAGGACAACCCTACAACCAGACCCTCAATGCTGCCATCCCCAAGGAGCTCACCATTCCGTTTCAGGGGGGAAATATCACCCTGGATATCTGTAGTGCAGAGATCACCGGCACCGAAATCCTGGGGGGCAACTCTGCCAGCAGCGACACCTCTCTGGCCAATATCGGAGTGACCTTCGACTGCAATGTGCCAGACTGCATCATCGACATAGACCACTCGCAGAGCAATCCCTTCGCGTTTGCCTGCATCGTGGTAGAAGGCACCCCGACGGCCACAGTGGACAGCATCAAGGTGCTGCTCAAGGCAGGGCTGGGCGGCTACAACGAAACCACCGATGTCTGCGCTGTCAACCTGCAATTTGATACCAGTCTCGTGGTCGGCCTGGTGATCCAGGCGGATTCTTCAACCACAGGCATCACAGCATCTCAACAGGCAGATTTCACCTGGCACTACGATGCCCAGCAGAGCCAGTTGACCCTGAATCGCCAGGCGACTGCCACTACTGCCCAGGCGAGTGTGATGAACCTCCAGGGACAGGAGTTGATCAGACGTGACCTGGAGATGGGAACCAGCCAGTGGCGATTTTCTACAGCGGACTGGCCCAGCGGCATTTATCTGATGAGATTACGAGACCAAAACGGAGCAATACAAACACGTAAAATCCGGGTGCAGTAAGCCTTGGATCGGGATAAGCATGCAAGGGGAAATGGAGCGTAATTTTTTCCAGCAACTCTCTCCTTGCTACTTTCAATTTCAACAAACGCTTCTGGCCAATTTCGCCGGGGGCGTTTGTTGGATTATGGGAGAAGTAAACGCCACTGCATTAGGGATGTTTTTCTGATTGGTTGATGTGAGAGGCTATTCCAGTTCTCCCCTGGACTTTATCCAAAATATTGGTGCGTTTCCAATTGCGAGGTCGCCTCCCCGTTTCACGGGATCGCGGATCAGCGGGACTTACTTCTTTTTTAGGTCCGCCGGTTGATCTTTAATATGCTACCTCTGAAAGTGTTATGCCGCCTTCAGCGGGACCCCTGATATTGATTTATGCAAAAGAACGGTTTCCAAGCTTCGGGAAAAGACCTTCCTTTTCAAAAAGGATGGATAAAGTCCTACTCCCCCATACTTTGGGAATCCGTGCCCAGTCCTCAAACTGTTCTCTTTTTCGATAGTTAATATTCCAGAATTACAATCTGCTTATTCTAAGGAACTGGCGAATACTCATCCCATGAAAAATTTTGTTCTATCTGTTGCTCTGGTCACATTGCTATTCAACCTCCTCCCTGCTCAGGGTCTCAGGCTCTACGGCCTGGTCAACTCAGCCCCTGGTACCGGAGCTTTCGAACTGGTACAGGTAAACCCCTTTACCGCTGATACCACTTCGCTATATCTCATCGATCAGTCTCGATCCATTGGTGTGGGCAGTTCTACCTACGACCACCAGAACCGCCGCTACATTTTTTGGGGAGGAGACCAGCAGGGCAACAAGCGATATTTCGCCGCTGCTGTGGACAGTGCCTCCTACATTGCCCCTACTGTGCAGGGCCGTCCACCAATTGAACTACAATATGACCTGCAAGAGGATGTAACCTATGGCCTGCTCTGGGACGAGAACACCAGTACAGAATACCTGGTCAAGGTCGATCTGCAAACCGGAATGCCCTACGACAGCCTGATGTTACCTGGCGTTCAGGCCATCAGCCTGTTTTCTTCGGGACTCAACTCCAACCTCCATCGCTATGTATTTGTCGGCTATGACTCAAACTGGACCAAGCGCCTGTATTATGTCAATACCCTAACGGGGCAAATCATTGCTCAGCCGGCTTTGCCGAGAGGCCAATACTACCGCGCCCTCCAGTTTGATCTCAACACCAACACCCTCTACGGCATGCTGTCCAAAAACGACAGCTCCGTCACACAGGTTGTTGCCAACCAGACCCGATACCTCAACGAAACCTTCCTGGTCACGGTAGATACCCTCACCGGGCAATACACCCTGGTAGATAGTGTGCCGATTCTGTCGGGATTCCAGACGGGTATCGCGGGAGGCTCCATCGACTTCGATCAGCTTTCCCGCACGTTCATACTGGTTGCTCAGGATGATACGTCAGACTTCAGGCTAATGCTCATCAATGTCGATTCGGCCCAGGTATATTCCGATGTCCCATTTCCCAACTTCGTCTATGAGCTGGAATGCGACAATCAGGTATTTGCGCGGCGGGCCTATCGGGGAAATACCACCAACCTGTCTATCACCACGGCAAATCCCATGACAGTCTATCCCAACCCTAGCAGGGGACGGTTTGAAGTGAGCTTGCCATCATCCATTGTAGCAGATCGCCTTCAGGTGCTGGACGCTACCGGACGAGAAGTATATCAGGAAAAAATACGGCGCTCTGACGTCACCAGGTCACTAGACCTGAGCTTTTTGCCAGGTGGAGTCTATCACATAGTGGTGCAGGAACAGAATGGCAGGAAATGGGATGCTTCCATTATGCTAACCGAATAATAACCCTATTCAAATCTGATCCCTACCCCAGCCTTCACAGTCCAGTAATTTCGCCAGGGATATTCCCAATGGTGATCCAGGTTAACGGAGGGTTCCGATTCCCCGATGAAATCGACTTCCCGATTGTGTTGGATGGAAATCCACTCAATGGGCAATTCGACATTGAAGAAAACCCGATCCCCAAGGTCCCAAATGAAACCCGGCCCCATCCGAAAAGTTCCCTGCACCGAGCTGGACCTTCGATCCCGGCTGAGATCATTGGGAGAGGGTTTTCGTCGGGTTACGTTGTACCCCAATTGGATTCCCGACCCTAGGTAAAACCGGGTTCCTACTCCCGCAAATATCATGAGGTCATACTGATAGGCCCCTCCAAAGGCCAGTCCCCAGCCTAGCTCTTCCCCGGGAACCCTCCCATGGTAGAAGGAAGGAAGCAGCATTTCCAGCCGGTGTTGATCTTCACCCGAGGTTTCCCATATGAGGGTAGCAGTCGGATCATGAAGGTAGTTCAGGAGCCCAGTCTGGGCGACATTGGTATCACGACTTACCCGTTGATACCGGTAATTCATGGCCACCTGGGTTCGGGAAAGGCTGGTTTGTGAATAAGTGTCAATGGGAAAGGCAAGTAATGCCAGAAGAAAAAGATAGAGATGTCGCATAGGGTTGAGTTAGAAGAGCATTGGGTACTTCGGACTCGGGGAAATGGGGAAAACGTCCTATCTCACTTCAGCCTATGCTACGCAGTATAGTTCAGCTTGTTGTCATTTTCGGAGGCCAAAATTAAAATTTATCGTAGAATATGCAGAGTCCGATTCCGAGCATAAAAAATCCGCAGAGAAACCCAGGGAGTCTCTCTGCGGGTCATGCTATTTCTTTCCACTCCTAGTGCTCTGTCAAATCCGCAATGATGGGTGATCGCTGCATCTTTTTCCGCATCTCTTCGTTGAAAAATGCCTCGTTTGGCTCGCCAAACTCGGATTTTCCGCCTTGATCTGCGAAAAAATCTGCGACCGCTTACCCATCATTTTTCACTTGACAAAGCACTAGAACCGAATTCCAAATCCCAGTTCCAATGGAATCCCTCGTTTGAATAGAGGAGCACGTGCATCAGATCCTCGGGTAATGGTTGTGTTACCGGCTGCATCCATTTCTGAACGCCAGTGATAATCGAGAGAATAAACAGCAATTGGCATGGAAAAATCCAGAAAATATCGATCCGACAAATCGTACATCACTCCCGGAGCTACCAACAGGTTGGACGATAGCCCAAACACGTTCAGGCTAGTGCCCTGTCCCAACGCACCTACCGCCCTGCGGCCAAACAGAGCTGTCTCAATCCCCAGGCCCATGTACAGCTTAACTTTGTCCCAATGATTCCGGGTAGTGAGTTTATACATATACCCAAAGCTTCCGGAACCGCTTGCCCCGGTCCCGGAACCTGGGACCACAGGGTGGGCAAGTGTAGCTCTCCCCAGGGTGAATTCATGAAAATCACCAGCACGAGTAGGCACCATAAGGGAAAGTTTGGGGGCGGTAAGCTGGTTGGTAATCAGGGAAGCGCCGGTAGCAGGATCAGGAGTCGTGTTGGCAAAGAGGTAATTGGCACTAATCTTCAGCCTTAGTTCCCGATTCTGGGCCCACAGGGTGGTTGCAGAGCAAATCAAAAGCACAGCTACGAACAAATAGTTTTTCATGAAAAATAATTGAATGAGTGGAACTGCTCCCTGTCTGTCTGAATGAAAGTAGCAGGATTCTTTGCTCTGGTTGGTCATCATTCCATAATAGCAATTCTACAAGGTTCCCGTAAAAAATGCGACCCAACCGTGAGCAAGCGTGTGGAATATGGGTCAGGGTGTGATCTATTAGCTAAAACTCTGGTAACACCTAACCCATAAACCCCATGAGATATCTGCTAATCCTATCCCTTGCCATGATGATTGTAGCCTGCTCGGGCCGAAAAAGTGCTTCCTCAACCGATGAAATGGAACGCCCCCTGGCAGGAATGGAAACTACAACAGAGGTTCCAGCCCGCCCTACAGCCCCACCACCGGTATCCGAGACCACTCCCCGACCTCCAGCCGCTGTCTCTGAACCCGTCGACGCGCCTAGCCCAGCCGTAATTGAACTGCGCGATGCCCCCGCTGCCGAGTTTGACTCCTATGATGCCGTGGAGGCAGACTATGAAATGGCAAAGGAAGCCGCATTCTCCAGCCGATCCCGCGAAGAAGCTGTGGGTTCAAAGCTGGCCGCCATGAGCTATGATGAAGGCGGATCAGGGGGGGGACCTGCTCCTGCTGTGGAGAGGAAAAAAGCGGGACAACTTACCGCTGGAGAGATCCATGACTTCAGCAAATGGGAGTTGTGGGAAGACCTGACCGAAGGAGAACTCAATCAATATCAGTCTGTATGGAAGCTGTACCCTGAGCAACGATATTCCCTGAAACTCCGCAATGCTGCCAACTTTCCCCTGGTGGACCTCAAGGTAGAGCTACTGGACCGAAATGGAGCCGTTGTCTGGACTACCAGATCCGATAATCTGGGGCAGGCTGAGCTTTGGGCAGGCATGGACAACGAACAGGGAGGCAATGGACACCGCATCCGGATTGTACATGAAGGTGAAAAATACTACCTGAATCGCCCTCACACCTTTGCTGAAGGTGTCAACCTGTTTCAAATCAACCGTGACTGTAGCGATGCCAGCAAAGTTGAAGTCGCCTTCGTCGTAGACGCCACAGGTTCTATGGCTGATGAGATCCAGTACCTGCAGGCAGAGCTAGCCGACGTTGTCGAACGCATCCAGGATAGCCTACCGGATCAGCCCATCAGACTGGGAAGCGTGTTTTACCGCGATCAGGACGACGAGTATGTGACCCGCTTCGCACCTTTGAGCGGATCCATCACCCCGACACTTTCATTCCTCGCCAAACAAAGCGCTAATGGCGGAGGCGACTATCCGGAAGCGGTAGAAGCGGGGCTTTCTACTGCCATCGATAACCTGGAGTGGTCAGATGAAGCGGCTGCAAGACTGCTTTTTCTGGTGCTGGATGCTCCGCCCCATCAGGATGCAGGCACCGTCGCCGAAATAGGGGCTTTGGTTCAAAAAGCCGCAGAAAAGGGCATTCGCATCATCCCGGTCACTGCCAGCGGAATCGACAAGAGTACAGAATATCTGATGCGTAGCATGGCACTGGCTACCAATGGCACCTATACCTTCCTGACCAATCACAGCGGGATTGGTGGGCACCACATCGAGCCAAGTACCGACAGCTATGAGGTAGAGCTACTCAACGACCTGTTGACTCGTCTTGTGGTTCAGTTTGCCAGAACCAAATCTTGTGATGTTCCACTAGCCTCGACCGTGACGACACTCGATACGGTATTCAATTCATTGCCAGCCGACAGCAGTGTACTGCTGGCCAGCGGTGATAGCGCCCTAACTACCCTGTCACTTCCCGTCAACTGGAAGTTTTTTCCGAACCCCACAAGTGGCCCCTTCCATTTGGAGGTAGACCATCCTTTAGAAACCATCTTCCTGGCAGATATGAATGGAAAGCTCCTGCGCCGCATCCAGGTTGGAAGGTTAGGAAATGAAACGAGAATGTGGAGTTTTGACCTGAGCCAGTTCCCCATTGGAACCTATCTGCTACAGATTCAACTGGGAGATGGGCGAAAGGTAAGTGGAAGAGTCATCAGGATTTGAGAAAGTTCGTAAGCTTTATTGCCAAATCCATGTCCAGGGCTAGACTGTCTGGCCCTGGAATTTTTTGATGAGATCCTGCTTCATTTGGGCCAATTGAGGGTCAAGTCCTACCGGATAACTCGCCGCCCCAATGAATCGCTGATACTTTTCTGGCAGTATCGCCAACTGGTCTGCGACCAGCTGTTTTGACGCTTCCAGTTCGGGAAGCCTGATAATGCGGTGTCCCTGCTGGATAACGGGTTTCAGCAGCACTTCAGCTTCAGCCCCTTCAAGAGCGACACTCGCTCCGTAAAAAGAGCTTATTTTTTCTGCCGTATGTCCCAAAGGTTCGTGATAAATGAGGTCGCCAATCATTTCACCTTCACGGGTATAGCGCAACACCTGTAGCAGGCCCGGATTACTCACTTTGATCTGATCGTTGGACAGTTTCAGCTTGTAGTCCCAGGATTTATCTTCGCTTTTCAGGGCAGAAAGCTTATATACGCCCCCCAGGGCGGGCTGATCGTAGGCGGTTGCCAGTTTGGTGCCGACTCCCCATACGTTGATCCGTGCGCCGGAGGCCTTGAGGCGGTGAATGGAATGCTCGTCGAGGTCGTTGCTGGCCACGATGGCGGCGGACTCCAGACCGGCGGCATCCATCAGTCGGCGGGCTTCAATGCTAAGTGACAGCAGGTCTCCCGAGTCAAGCCGTATTCCCACCATTTCATGACCTTTCTCCTTGAGCTTCAGGCCCATTTCGATGGCCTTTTTTACCCCATCTATGGTATCATAGGTATCAACCAGGAAGGTACAATTGTGGGGCATGGCATCTGCATAGGTCTCAAAGGCTTCATCTTCGGTAGAGAAGCTCATGACCCAGCTATGGGCATGAGTTCCTTTTACGGGGATACCAAACCGCTGCCCTGCGATGACGTTGGATGTAGCTGCGCAGCCGCCCAGGTAGGCCGATCGGCTGGCTGTCAGGCCGCCATTAACGCCCTGGGCTCTTCTGAGGCCAAACTCCAGAACGGCATCTCCCTGTGCTGCCTTGCACACCCGAGAGGCCTTGGTCGCGACCAGTGTCGGAAAATTGACCAGGGTAAGTAGCCCGGTTTCTATGAGTTGGGCCTGAATGAGGGGTGCCTGCACCCGCAGTATGGGCTCATGAGGAAAAACCACGGTTCCCTCTGCCACTGCCAGCAGGTCTCCTGTAAAGGTTAATTCGCCCAGGTACTGTAAAAAGCCAGGACTAAAGAGCGGCTGCCCATTATTACCTTTTAATGATTGAAGATAGGCAAGATCCTCTCTTTCAAACCGAAAGCCTTCCAACCACTCCATCACGTCGGGTAATCCGGCGGCAATGGCATATCCTCCCTCGAAAGGCGGGGTGCGGAAAAAAAGGTTAAAACTGGCTTCCTGTTCGTGCATACCAGCCTTCCAATAGCCATAAGCCATGGTCAGTTGATACAGGTCGGTGAGTAAAGCAGATCGCTCGGGAACGGTCATCATCGGGTTGTGGTCTACGGAGTAAAGTGGGTTAAAATTACACCCAGCAAATCAGCATGCAACAACAATTGCCTAAACATCCTAAAAAAACACTATTCATTTCTCCTGCTTTCCACGAACTGCTGAAATCGCTGCATCTGCTCCCCCAGAACCCCGTCCACTGGTACAGCCAGGAACGCAAGCCCCTGAGGATAATAACCTCCTACCGTGTACACCATGGTCACCTGTGTTCCTGATTCGCTTTCCTGGAAGCTAATGGTCATGCTACCCGCAACGGCCATACCCTGAAGCGGCCCAAGCCCCCCTTGCATGCGCATCATCATAGGGGGTTGCACGTTTACCATGCGCATGTGTTCCACCTTATTTTGCCTGTCTTCTCCCCAGATTTCACAGAGGCAACTTTCCATAAATACCATGCTTTCGGCATTGCCGGAAAAGGTGTGGTCTCCATTCCACCAGGAGCCGACGTTTTCTGAGAAGGCTTTATATGCTTCTTCAGGAGTAGCAGACAAAACCACCTCATGCTTCACGGTAAAGCCATGAGCTGAGGAATCGATCACAGAGGCACTCAGGGGCAGGAGTGCCATCATCAGAGAAAATGTAATCCATCGCATGGCAGAAAAATAGTGGATTCTAGCCAGAGTTGTGCGGGGATAATGGTGAATTTGGGTGATCACCTGATTCCAGACACAAACTGTCGCATAAAATCAGGAAAAAGCGTGGCAGGACGTCCCACCACGCTTTTTCTTATTGCTCAATGGATTAGAGCCTGAATGGCTTTTGAAGCCAGTGCCTGAGAAATGAAGTAATTACTCATTCGTAATTCGTATAAAATACTGATCAACAGCATTTTCAATCGCGTTGAGCGCAGTGAAATCCCGCAGAACGGGAAATTACTGATGACGAATTTCGAATTCTATCCACTAGTTATTCAGGTCCCCCAGCTTCTTGCCGTACATTTCCATCTCTTCGTCCAGACCGAGGTTACCGGTGATGCTCACCAGCTGGCGTAGCCACTCGGTTTCTTCTGGCTGAAGCTCATGGAGTTTCTTGATGTAGGGATAGCCTTTTTCAAGCAGTTCCAGGATTTGCTTGTCATACTCCTGAACTTCGGCCTCATTGGTGACCTCAGCCTTCTCACTGCTCAGCTCTGCTGCACGGTTGATGTAGAAGGCTCCCAGGCCGTAGTTTGCCTGAAGGTTGTCTGGATCTGCGTCGTATGCCTCCTGATACAGTTTTTGGGCATAGTCGATCTCACCATTGCGCTCCAACAGTCCCGCATAGGCCATTTTTACCGTCAGGTCATTGGGATCTTCTACCATGGCAGCCTCAAACTTGGCTTTTGCACGCTCCAGCAGATCAGGGTTATTCTGATAGATGTTGAGCTCCATGCGCTTGATGTCCTTGTCAGTAGGGGCATACTTAAGCCCCATTTCGATGGTTTCCAGTGCACCTACGGCATCTCCGGTTTGATCCTGCAGGAGGGCAAGCTGCTGTACGGTGTAGCTCAACTGGCCAGAGTCCTGCTGGAACTCAGCGCCACCGCGCATGACAGCCAGGGCTTCTTCGTCATCTCCTTCGTAGTACTTATTCGCAAAAATGTTCAGGGCCTCCTTCAGAGCCTCAATAGAAGCCGCAGAATCCTGGGCAGCGCCTTCAGCATCTCCTGCTTTGGCCTTTTCATCTGCAAGCAGCAGATAGTTGGATCCCAGCATGCGCTGGTTCAGGAAGAAGTCAGGTCGGGCCTCGTTTGCTCCCTGGAAGTAACTGAGGGAAGCCTCATAGTTTCCTGAATTAAAGCCTTCGATACCAGCCGAATACAGGGCATACCAGATGCGATCGCCGAGGTTATCGATCACCGAGTTGGTCTCAATGATGCGCTTGTCGGGGTGATTCATCGCCATTTGATAATACTCAGCGGCTTTGAGGGCAGGCTCTTCAAGTCCGGAAGCATCAACAGTGGTATCTTCAACCGCTGTGATATATGCCTTGGCAAGAAAGTAATAGCCTTTGCACAGGTGCTTGGCCTTGTTGCCCTCAAAGAGGGACTTGTCGGCAATACCTTCTTCGATTTTACTGATGGCCTCCAGGGGATCCCCGTTGTCAAGGGCTAGTATCCCGGAAGTTACTTTACTACGCTGGGCCTGGAGCGATACGCTTACCAGAACCATCGCTAATACTAATAATGCAATCCGTTTCATAATCAAGTTAGAAGTGAATGATGTGGTAGTCAGGTTCAAAGGAGGGGAAAATGTCTTATTTCCCGAAATTTGTTTGAAAAATCCTTTTTCACGAATGTAGAGTAATCTTCACCATCGAGACTTTTGTTATTGGTCTTGTGGCGGAGTGTCATCTTCATGATTTTCCTGTCCGTTTGTGGGGGTATCACTCGTTAATTCCGACGTATCCGTGCTCTCTTCGTCACTATCGTCTGGCTTTTCAATCACCTTGGCTACCGAAGCAATCGCATCTCCTTCTCTCAGGCGAATAAGCATCACCCCTGTCGTACTGCGACCAAGTGTGCTGATCTCAGCTACTCCTATACGCACGGTATTCCCATTTCGGGTAATGATCATAATGTCTTCGTCTGCTGTTCCCTCAACTGTTTTAAGGGCAATGAGAGACCCGCTTTTGGCGGTAAGGTTCATGGTTTTGACTCCTTTGCCACCACGGTTGGTCAGGCGATACTCCGAAAGTGGAGTCTGCTTGCCAAAGCCCTTTTCAGATACGGAGAGTACATTGTAGTCGTCACCCGGAACAACCACCATGCTGACAGCCTCTTCTTTTCCGCCCAGATTGATACCCCGGACCCCAGCGGCTGTACGTCCCATTTCGCGCACGGTTTCCTCCTCAAAGCGGACAGCATACCCCGAGCTGCTGGCAATCACCACCTGACTGCTGCCATTGGTGAGCTTGGCTTCCAGCAGTTCATCGCCCTCGTTGATGTTGATGGCAATGATGCCATTCGCTCTTGGGCGGCTGTAGGCTTCCAACGAAGTTTTCTTTACCAGTCCACGGCGGGTGGCCATCATGATATAATGACTCTTGATGAAATCCTGATCGTCAAGGCTTTCGACGGTCAGGTAGGCCATCACCCGGTCCTCGCGGTCAATCTGGATCAGGTTCTGGATAGCTCGCCCTTTGTGGGTACGGTCTCCTTCAGGGATTTCGTACACCCGCAACCAGTAACATTTGCCCTGTTCAGTGAAGAAGAGCATATAATTATGAGTCCTGGCTACGAAAAGGTGTTCGACAAAGTCATTGTCCTTGCGGCCGGCTCCACGGAAACCTTTGCCTCCACGCCCCTGGGCCTGGTATTCACTGGCGAGGGTGCGCTTGATGTAGCCTTGATTGCTGATGGTGATGATGACATCCTCATTGGCAATCAGGTCTTCAATGCGAATTTCTCCTTCGGCGAAGGTGATATCGGTGCGGCGATCGTCGCCATATTTACTCTTGACCTCGGTCAGTTCATCCTTGATGATGCCCATTCGCAGGCCCTCATCTGCCAATACAGATCTGTAATATTCGATCTTGGCCATGATTTCCCGGTACTGCTCCTGGATTTTCTCGCGCTCCAGTCCGGTGAGGCGCTGCAAGCGCATGTCCAGGATGGCCTTGGCCTGAATTTCTGATAGTTCAAACCGATCAATCAGCCCCTGACGGGCGATGTCGGCTGTGCGCGAGGCACGAATCAGGGCGATGACTTCATCGAGGTGGTCCAGCGCAATCAGCAATCCTTCCAGGATGTGAGCTCTCTTCTCTGCCTCATCCAGTTCATACTGGGTACGACGCACGACGACTTCATGGCGGTGATCCACAAAATGCCGGATCATATCCTTGAGGCCGAGTGTCTGAGGGCGGCCTTTGACCAGTGCCACATTGTTGATGCTAAAGCTGGTCTGCAGGGCTGTCATTTGATAGAGCTGGTTGAGCACTACCTTGGCATTGGCATCACGGCGCACATCTACGACGATGCGTATGGGCTCTTTGCGGTCAGATTCGTCGTTGACAGCGGTAATTCCCTCAATCTTTTTATCGTCTACCAGTTGCGCTATCCGCGCGATGGTATTGGCCTTGTTGACCTGATAGGGGATCTCGGAGATGATGATGCGTTCCCGCTCTCCTTTTACCTCAACGATCTCTGCCCGGGCCCTGATGACCACCCGGCCACGGCCTGACTCATAGGCATCCCTGATCCCATCCACTCCATAGATGATGCCTCCGGTAGGGAAGTCAGGGCCCTTGACATACTGCATCAGGCCATCTAACTCGATTTCGCGGTCATCGATGTACGCGATGGTCGCATCGACCACCTCCGTGAGGTTATGAGGAGCCATGTTGGTTGCCATCCCGACAGCGATGCCACTGGCCCCATTTACCAGGAGGTTGGGGATCTTGGCGGGCATGACGGTAGGCTCTGAGAGCGAATCGTCAAAGTTTGGCCTGAAATCTACGGTGTTTTTCTCCAGGTCTTCCAGCATTTCCTCGGCGATCCGCTTGAGACGGGCCTCGGTATAACGCATGGCAGCAGGGTTGTCGCCGTCGATGGAGCCAAAGTTACCCTGTGGATCTACCAGGGGATAGCGTAGGGACCAATCCTGGGCCATCCGCACCATGGTATCATATACAGCGGTGTCCCCGTGTGGGTGAAACTTACCCAACACTTCTCCCACAATACGGGCAGACTTTTTGAAGGGTCTGTTGCTGGCGAGACCCAGCTCGCTCATTCCGTAAAGTACACGACGGTGTACTGGCTTTAGCCCGTCTCGCACATCGGGCAGGGCTCGGGAAACGATTACCGACATCGAATAGTCGATGTAGGCACTTTTCATTTCCTCTTCTATAACACGAGTAATTATCTTATCCTGATCTCCTTCCATATCCAACTTTCAAGGACATTTAATACGTGGCAAATTAGCTAAATCTTCGGGTCTTTGAAAGCTTTGGGGCCGATCTCTCGGCCTATTCTGCCTATCAAATCCTCACCATCCGGTCTGGCTATCTGCATTTTTTTTCCTGTTGATTAGGAGAAATGCGTAAGAATTTGGCCGTATGATGTTGAGTATCCCGATGCCAGATAAATATTATCCGTCAGTTTTCGGAGATTCCTGAAAATTACCTGCGGGTTTGGGGTACATTCTTACCAGTCAGAAACAGGTGTCAGCTATTCCTTTGCCACATTTCAGCAAAGAGGACTTTTTCAAAAAGCCGCTTAGAACCTGCCTTTTCGGGGCCAGACCCAGCCACAGGGACCTTTTGTCCAGGATCCTCTTAGAGCTTTCCTGAATAATTAGTGTATCCCAGCCGCCAAATTCTAACTTCTCCCCCCTCCTGTAACAAAACCTACCTCTACGAACGCCTCTAAAGTGTTGGGGGGCAATGCAATTGAGTTTAGTATCCTCAGACCTGCCCCATACCTTTGAATTGTTGATACAGACACCCCGTAGTCAACAATTAGAAAAACCTAAAAGCTATTTCAATTATGAAAAGGTCAGAGATGTCGGCTCAGCAGATGAAGGACTGGAACATGTTCCACCTTATTCTCGAAGCATGGGGATGGGAAGACCTCGAGGAGACGGAACGCAGATTTGAGGAGGGAGAAATACTGAAACCTGAAGCCACCCGAATTCTGAGGCAACGCAACCAGGAACTGGAAGCACGCTATCACGCTCCGGTTAATATGTTTTCACTGAAGGTTACTGATTTTGTGCAAAACGAGGAGCTTACAGCCCACTTCCTGTATGAAGACCTGCCTGAAAGAGTTCTCGAATGGATCGTATGCAGTGCCGATCAGGTGGTCACTGAGAACTTTGAAGAAATCGCCCGCTCGGCGAATGTCAATTGCTCAATGGTCCTGTTTGAGCGCTCAAACATGGAAATATATGAGATCAAGCCAAGCGCTAGTGTATAAGATAATGCTTTTGTCATAGTGAATAGTAGTGAGTAGTAGTTCGTTCTTTTTTGCCAATCCGGACACAACAAAACGAATTGAAGATTTGGTTGAAGGTTAGGTTTAAAGAGTTGTGTTTGGAAGGTTGTATGGGAGTTTGCGGTCGTCAGTTTTGACGGCCGCATTTTTTTTTACCGTGCCCCAGGCTATCAGTCCATTCGTCAATAGACTCTAATCAAATTGGCCTGTGTCTTCTTCCGAACCATGCTCACCTGATTGTTTACCGGGATCATTGCCGACCAATAATCGATTGTATTCATTCACAGAAGAATGAAGCCATTATCCTGCCTCAGCAGGATAATCATATTATAACCCAAAGTCATATATTTTAATCAATGTATTTTATGGACCATGGGTAAGAATCCGGATACTTGCCGAAAATAATCTCCGATATCACAAAATATCAATTACCATTTTTCGAATATTATTCAGAAGAATGTGCAGATATCCGGGTCAACCTTACAGCTTTTGGAAATGAGAGGCTGCCCTGTTCCCGGAAACCATGAGAAGGAAAAATCAAGGAATTATGCCGCATAGGGCCATTTGAAGCACTTTTCCGATACTTATCCTCCGAATACAAAAAGCTTTTGGGCACAATTTGATATCCTTCCTTCCCCCCCAATCACAAATCCTAACCTTGCTTTTTGGCTGTAACAAATAGCAGTTGGTATCCCAACTCCAAAGTGTTGGGAGGCAATGCAATTGGGTTTAGTAAGATCAACTCTGACGCATACCTTTGAATCATTGATACGGACATCGAGAGAGTCTAAAAATAAAAATTTCATCAATACGGAATATTATGAAAAGGTCAGAGATGTCGGCTCAACAGATGAAGGACTGGAACATGTTTCACCTGATTCTTGAAGCATGGAGATGGGAAGACCTCGAGGAGACAGAGCGCCGCTTTGAAGCTGGGGAAATGCTCAAACCAGAAGCTACCCGGATCCTGAGACGGGACAATATGGAACTAGAAGCCCGATATCACGCACCCGTCAATATGTTGTCGCTGAAGATGACAGACTTTTCACGTGATGAGATGCTTCAGGCACATTTTCTCTATGACGACCATCCAGAACGCATCCTGGAATGGATGGTGGCCATTGCCGATCAGGTCCTGACCGACAACTTTGAAGATATCGTACGCTCTGCTAATGGCAACTGTGCCATGATCCTGTTTGAGCGATCCAATATGGAGATATATGAAGTGAAACCGGGTGCCAGCACCAATGCATAAAGAAATTTAAACGAGGTATGCGCATAAGAGCCGTATGCCCTCACCCTTTAAAGAAGTAGTGAATAGTATTGAGTAGTTCGTTCTTTTATGCCAATCCAGACACAACAAAAGCGAATTGAAGATTTGGTAAAAGGTTAGGTTTAAAGAGTTGTGTTTGGAAGGTTGTATAGGAGTGTGAGGCTGTCTGTTCAGGCAGCCTCCTTTGTGTTTTTGCCCCTGATTGTTGAGCTCGATTCACCAGGCATTTCCCATTACTGTCCATCCTCTCTTAGGCCTTTCCACCCGTCATCCTCATCCATCCCGCGGCGCTGATTACTTGGGGACTCTACATTTTCACGAAAAATAAAGCTGACGACTTCGATTGAAACCCTTGCTCCCCGGCTGGGGTCATAATAAACAGCGCAGATAAAATTGCGTGTGGCTATGGGAAAATTGAAGGAACTGTTGAACCCGTAATAGTGTAGCTTCTCATCGAAAATCCGTTCGAAATCAGCCTGAAATTCCTGGTATTCGGGCCGCTCCCAGTACACCTTTTCCATCATGCTTTTGACCTCTTCTACCCAAAAGTCATAGTTATTTTGGCTGGCCTCGGGCGAGACGATCAGATCCACCCGGACATGGTGCCGCTTACAGCCGTCCTGGGTGATCGCGATCAGGTGGGTGTCACTCATTTGGGCCATTTCCAGCTGGGCGGTGGAGTCCCACTTGTGATTGGCAAAAAAGGGATTGAATCGCACAATAATGGGGCGAAGGTCTTCGCGTTTGAGGCGGCAGCCTTCCTCTTCATTTTGGGCATATGAAGTACCCAGACCCAGGAAGATGAGCAGGAAAAAAGGGAGAAATTTTCGCATGGGGTGAATCACTTCGACGTCTGGACGCAAGATACAGAAAAATAAAACCAGCCTGATGGGTTTCCCTTCAGGCTGGCAATTATGGGTGATCAACCGCAAACGGTCTGTTTGTGGCCTATTTTCCAAACATTGCCTTGGCAATCTGAACGGCATTTGTAGCTGCCCCCTTGCGCAGGTTGTCGGCTACTACCCAGAGGTTCAGGCCATTTTCGATCGAGTCATCGCGACGGATACGCCCTACGAATACCTCGTTCTTCCCATGAGCGGCCTGAGGGGTAGGATACTCGAGCTTGGCAGGATCGTCCTGCACCACGACTCCCGGTACCTGAGCCAGCAGTTCTCGCACCTCGCTCACCTCAAATGGCTTCACGGTCTCGATATTCACACACTCAGAGTGGCCACCGATAACGGGGACACGCACAGCCGTCGCGGTGATGCCGATAGAGTCATCGCCCAGGATCTTGCGGGTCTCGTGGACCAGTTTCATCTCCTCCTTGGTGTAATCGTTGTCCAGGAAAATATCGCAATGAGGCAGGCAGTTGAGGTCGATTCGCTGGGGATAAACAGCCTCTACTTTACGGCCTTCGCGTTCACCAAAGAGCTGATCAACAGCAGCTTTGCCAGTACCCGTCACACTCTGGTAGGTAGAAATCACCAGACGCTTGATCTGGTATTTGGCATGGATCGCGGCGATGGGCACCACCATCTGGATGGTGGAGCAGTTGGGGTTGGCGATCAGTTTGCTCTCCCCTACACTATCGAGGTTGACCTCAGGTACTACAAGCGGCACCTCAGGATCCATGCGCCAGGCAGAAGAGTTGTCGATGACCGTCGTACCGACCGCGGTAAAGCGCTTGGCATACTCCTTACTGGTACCTCCTCCCGCAGAAAACAGGGCAACATCCGGACGGGCCTCAATGCCAGCGTCGATGTCTACCACGGTCCAGGATTTACCTTTGAACTTCACTTCCTTCCCGACGGATCGAGCCGTTGCTACGGGAATCAGTTCTGATACAGGAAAATCCATCTCCTCTAGTACCTGGAGCATTTCGGTGCCGACCAAACCTGTAGCACCTACCACTGCAACTTTCATAAGTCCAATTATTTATCGATTATCGCTACTGATTCTTCAGTAGCGCGGCAAAAATATTGACATTTTTTCATATTCAAAGCCTCTTTTTGCAAAATTCGAGGGCTTTGAGCTTTTCATTGCGGCCAAACCAGTGAATATCGTCGTAGCGCTGCCAATAGGTAAGCTGCCGTTTGGCGTAGCGACGGCTGTTTCGCTGTATCAGGCGGATGACTTCTTTCCGGTCGATTTTCCCCTGAAAAAATGCCTCCCACTCCTGATAGCCGATGGATCGCATGGCCTGGGATGAGAAACCCAGCCCCTGTTTGCGCAGCGCACGCACTTCTGCTTCCAACCCCGCTTCTATCATGGCGAGCACCCGTTGGTCGATACGTTCATACAAAACCGCGCGTTCTTCCTGCAGGCCGATTTTTACCACGGGCCAGGGGTGCTCCCTGGCTTTCCTCCCCTGCCGAAAGGCCGAAATGGGCTTCCCTGATGCCCGGTACACCTCCAGCGCCCGGATGACGCGCACGTGGTTGTGGCGGTCTATTTGGGCAAATGTCTCTGGGTCCACTTCCTCAAGTTCATCCAACAGCGGTCCTAATCCTTCTGCCTGAAAGGCCAGATTGAGCGACTCCCGCACCACCTCGGGCACCTCAGGCATTTCGTCGAGCTGGTACCAGATAGCATCCATGTAAAGGGTTGCACCGCCCACCAGGATCACACAGCGATATTGCTCCATCAGCTCTGGAACCAGTGCTTCCACCTGCTCAGCGAATTGTGCCGCATTGATTTCGGTATCTGGCTCCAGCGAATCCACCAGGAAATGCGGAGCCTGAGCCAGCTCGGCAGGGGTGGGTTTGGCGGTCCCCAGGTCCAGCCCCCGATACATCTGTCTCGGATCGCCGATCACGATGGCCCCCTCCATCTCCTGCGCCAGGCGCAGGGAAAGTTCTGTCTTGCCGACGGCGGTGGGTCCGATCAGGGTGATGAGCATGGGGGGGGAGTTGGGAGTTGGGAGTTGGGAGTTGGGAGTTGGGAGTTGGGAGTTGGGAGTTGG
>CAYFIR010000029.1:0-56892 GCA_964343195.1 uncultured Bacteroidia bacterium
ATGCGGGCAAGAGATCAAGTCAAAAGCGGAACTAATTTTTTGAGCGTTCCTTAACTCCATAATCTTTTCAACCATGCGATTTACTTCATTACTCGCTTTTTGCGTGCTGGGCATGCTATGCCTGCCCCTCAGCGCACAGTTTAGAATCAACAGCAACAACCTGATCCAAATCGGATATGACGACTACTACGCCCTCTCTTTCGGTGAATACACGGGCAACCCTAGCCTGCCCAATAATGGTTTACTGGGCCTGGAATACTGGGACGGGGGAATGAACTTTTATATTCCATGGCCTACCTGGAATTATGGAAACTACAAACTCTTCATCGCCAACTGGGGTGATGTGGGGATCGGGCACAAGCCTACAGCTGGTTACACGTTCGACGTACTGGGTACCATTAGAGCTACTGGAAATATATACCGGAATGGATCAATTTTAGTAGGCTCTGACCAAAGATTAAAGACTGATATTCGCCCTCTTGAGGGAAGTCTAGGTTTACTGGCACAGCTTAATAGTGTCTCATATCGGTATCTTCCACGTGATTATAGCCAAAGTATGGAACCGGGTGAGGATGCGGTTATAACGGATGATAAACAACGTACCATGGAGGGGGATCAAGCAAGAGAGTCGGTGGTAGAAGATCCTCATTCGTACAAAGGCTTCATCGCCCAGGAAGTAGCAGAAGTATTCCCAGAACTGGTTCGTACCGATCCTGAAGGTTTCCTGGCACTGGACTACAACTCCTTCATCGCCCTGCTGGTCGATGGGATGCAGGAACAGCAGACCCAGATAGAAGACCTCACAGCCCGATTGGAGGCCCTGGAAACCCAGGTGAGCCAAGCTCCCGCCTTGGCTATGGAATCCAGCAACAACCCTGAGTTGGGGGCTCTCTCCCAAAACAACCCGAACCCCTTCACCGAATCGACAGAGATTGGCTATAAGTTAATCCCCAATGCCCGGTCCGCTCAGTTGATGATCTTTGACTTCCAGGGCCAGCCTGTCAAGACCTTTGACCTGGAGCTACGCACCGAGGGGAGCTTCACCCTGGAAGGCAGCGAACTACGTCCTGGGCTGTACTTCTACGTCTTGATCGTGGACGGCGCTGAGGCAGATCTTAAGCGGATGATATTGACGGAGTAGCGGTTGGTTCAGATTCCTACACACGCTGTTGGGGCTTTCACTACCCCGTTTGATCTTGCCCCGAAAGCATTATGCTGGTAGCTAAAACGCAAACCAGGCAAGAAAAATCACTCCAGTAAAAGCCTGGCCTGCGTGTCCTCCCGGTTCCGCGGGGTCTCCGTATCTAGTGGCACCTAAGTCTTTCGGACTCCGATCCGACCGCGTTGCACCAGCCGCATTTTCACTCATGAGTTCAGAAACCCTCAAAGCAGCTTCTTCCGGTGGTCAATGCCCAACTCTCGCAGTTTCTCGGCCCGGCTGCTGAGGCTCCCGTGTCCATGGTGGAGCTTGTTGAGGGATTCGTTGTACTGCTTTTGAGCGCGCTCCAGGCTGGTGCCGACCTTTTTCAATTCCTCCACGAAGCCAACGAACTTGTCATAGAGCGCTCCTCCCTGCCGGGCAATTTCTTCAGCGTTGCGGTTTTGTTGCTCCAGGCGCCAGAGGGAGGCCACGGTTTTGAGCGTCGCCAGTAAGGTCGTGGGGCTCACCAGGACGATGCGCCTTTGCCAGGCAAACTGAAACAGCTCGGGATCGCTTTGCAAAGCGAGGCTAAACGCAGGCTCTACTGCCATGAAAAGCAGTACAAAATCGGGGCTTTGCAGTCCCTTGAGTTGGCTGTAGTGCTTGTCGCTGAGCTGTTTGATGTGGGTGGTCACCGAAACCAGATGCTGCTTGAGGGCAGCGTGGCGTTCGTCGTCGGTGGTGGAGGAAACAAAGCGGTCATAGGCCGTAAGAGAAACCTTGCTGTCCACGATCAGGTGCTTCTCTTCCGGCAATTTGATGATGACATCGGGTTGCAGGCGCTGCCCGTCCACGGATCGCAAATCGAGATCCTTGCCCTGCACCACGAATTCTTCCCCTTCGCGCAGCCCACTGCTTTCCAGCACACGGGTGAGCACCAATTCCCCCCAGTTTCCCTGGGTTTTGCTGTCGCCCTTGAGGGCTTTGGTGAGGTTCTGGGCGTCCTCGCTCATCTGGTTGTGGAGCTGTGCCAATCGCTCGATCTCCCGTTGCAGGCTAAACCGCTCCCGGGCTTCGCTTTGATAAGTGTCCTGCACCCGTTTTTCGAAGGCCAATAGTTTTTCCTGCAAAGGCTGAAGCAGGTGGTTGAGCTGTCGCTGTTGATCATCGCCGAGTTTGCGGGCATTTTCTTCCATCACCCGCCCGGCGAGATTTTCAAATTCGGCTTTGAATCGCTCCTGCAGCCGCTCCAGGTCGGCTTCTCGCTGCGAAAGTGCCTGATTGAGCTGGGCGTAGGACTCCTGCATCCGCGAAAGGTCGCGGGTCAGGTCCAGGACCTGCTCCTGATGCTCGATTTGCCGCACCCGATAGTCCTGCAGCTGCTTTTCAGAGGCCGTTAGCTGCCCCTGAAGGGCGGTGTGCTCGCCTTCCAGGCGGGCGATCTGTTGCTGGTCTTTCCGGCGCTTTTGCTCCAAAAACAGCCAGGCCACCAGCCCCCCCAGCAGGAGCCCCAATCCTAATCCGATGAGCAAGGCAATTGGTTCGAGTGTACCCATTTGACACTTTTGGTTAGCAGAAGTATCCGTCAAGATAATAAAATTAGCCAAAAGCAAAACAGCCGAACACTCCCGAAGGAAGCGCTCGACCACTTGGATTGGAATATTGTGACTCTTTTAACTTTTCAGCTTCAACCCCAGCTCGTCCAGCGAATCGCCGGGCACTCCTGCGGGGGCGTCCATCATCAGGTCGCGGCCACCCGCGGTTTTGGGGAAAGCGATCACATCGCGGATGCTCTTCTCTCCCGCCAGCAGCATGGCGAAGCGGTCCAGTCCAAAGGCACAGCCGCCGTGGGGAGGAGCGCCATATTCAAAGGCCTTGAGCATGAAGCCAAACTTGGCTTCTTTTTCTTCTTCGCTCAACCCGAGGATGTCAAAAATCTTACCCTGGACATCCTGACGGTGTACCCTGATAGAACCGGACACAATCTCGTTGCCGTTCATCACCATGTCGTAGCTCTGGGCCACCACGCGGTGGGGCTCGCTCTCCAGGTACTGGAGGTCCTGTTCACGCGGCATACAGAAGGGGTGGTGGGCGAAGGTCAGCTTGCCGGTCTCTTCGTCTTCTTCGAAGAGTGGGAAATCCACTACCCAGAAAACGGACCACTTGTTCTCGTCGATCCAGCCTTCCTGCCTGGCCATATGGAGGCGAAGTTGTCCCAGCACCTTGCGGGTCTTGCCGTGCAGCTGATCTGCGACGATCAGCAACAGGTCGCCCTTTTCAGCCCCGACGGCCTCGGCCACCTGCCACAGTTGTTCAGGCGTGTAGAATTTATCGATGGAAGACTTGACAGAGCCATCCTCGTTGTACTTGATGTACACCAGCCCATTGGCACCCAGATGAGGCTCCTTGACGAAGGCTGTCAGCGCATCCACCTGCTTGCGGCTGTATCCTGCGCAGCCTTTGGCCACGATACCGGCGATGAGGCCGTTGTTTTCGATCAGGCTGTTGAAGACCTTGAACTCGGTGCCGCCCATGTGCTCGTTGAGGTCCACGATAGGGCAGTCAAAGCGTAGGTCGGGCTTGTCGGTGCCGTACTTGCGCATCGCCTCGGCGTAAGGCATGTGCAGGAAGTCGGGCAGGTCCACGTCCAGCACCTCTTTGAAGATGTGCTTGGTCATCCCCTCGAACATGTCGAGCACGTCCTTTTGCTCCACGAAGCTCATTTCGCAGTCGATCTGCGTAAACTCCGGCTGACGGTCTCCCCGGAAGTCCTCGTCGCGGAAGCACTTGACGATCTGATAGTAGCGGTCCATACCCGCCACCATGAGCAACTGCTTCATGATCTGTGGCGACTGCGGCAAGGCGTAGAAGGTGCCGTGGTGCAGGCGTGATGGCACCAGGAAGTCGCGTGCGCCTTCCGGCGTGGACTTGATCAGGAAGGGGGTTTCGATGTCTGCAAAGCCATGTCCGGCCAGGTAGTCGCGGGTTGCTTTGATGATCTCTGAGCGGATGAGCAGGTTGCGGGTCATCTGCGGACGGCGGATGTCCAGGTAGCGGTACTCCATGCGGAGGTCTTCCAGGCCATCGGTTTCATCCTCGATTTTGAAAGGCGGCAGGGCTGAGGTGCTAAGGATTTCCAGTTCGCTAGGAACCAACTCCACTTCTCCGGTAGGGAGGTTGGGGTTCTTGCTTTCGCGCTCGGCGACGGTACCGGTTACCTTGACACAAAACTCCCGGCCCAGCTTGCGGGCCTCGTCGTACAGCGCTTTCTGCTCATCGCTCTTGATGGAAATCTGGGTGATGCCGTGGCGGTCACGCAGGTCGATGAACAGGATATAGCCCAGATCCCGGCTGCGCTGTACCCAGCCACAAAGTGAGACATTTTGGCCCTTATCGTCCAGGCGAAGGGCTCCACAAGTATGAGTGCGAAAAGCAGTTTGCATCGGAGGGAAATTCGTGATTCGTGATTCGAAATTCGTAAGCCAGGATTGGGCTTTGATAAAGCTTGCCAAAGTTGGGGAAAGTCAGGGGAAAAAGGAAAGGAAGTGGGGTATTTTCCGGAATTCTGGTCAAGTGAGTAACTGAGAGCTTCTACAATTTGTCGTCAACAAGTAGGGGGAGAAGTATGAGCCACTTGATAGCCTTCAAAGAAAAGGTGGATTTGGCTGAGAATAGCAGAAGGCCGGGGAGAAGTGTTCCAATGTGGTTAGCCGATTTTTTCATTATTGCCGAGAAATGCTCCCTTTTTACATCACTCCTTCTGCTTCCAGTACCTTTCTCATCTGTCGGTTTTGTTCCCAGAAGATATCCTTAATCCGCTGTATGGTCGGCGCATAGGCCGGATCATCGGTCAGGGACTGGATTATGGGGTCCTGGTCGATGAACATCACGAACCAGAACTGATAACCATCCTGCTCAGCGAAGGTCTTGAGGTAAGCCATCGCGCGGTCCTGCTCACCCTTGTAGGCGTGATACACCG
Source organism: uncultured Bacteroidia bacterium (assembly GCA_964343195.1). GTDB lineage: Bacteria > Bacteroidota > Bacteroidia > J057 > J057 > CAYVAP01. Next base: position 5,121 of record CAYFIR010000029.1, read on the forward strand.
CAAATCCCAAATCGCGGTAAAGCGACTGATCCTGTTGGAGGTAGGCGTAGTAACGCTCGCTGTAATAAGCGGCTTCCTCGAGGCGCCCCAGCAGTTGAAGGACATGGGCGATCTTGATGTCTTCTCCCTGATAAATGTCCAGTCCGGCGGCCTCTTTAAGTTCCAAAAAGCGGCGGTAGTATTGCCAGGCCACTTCATTTTCTCCCCGGTAATAGGCGACCTTGGCCACCTCCTGCATAACGGCCAAAAAGGTCGTATCCCTGGCTAGCAGGGCCTGCAAGCGCTCATAGGCTATATCCAGGTCATTTTCCTGCCCCAGTTGCACGTAGATCGACAGCAGTTCTGCGAAGAGGTTGCTGGGCTGGTAACGCAGAGATTTCTCCAGATAGGTTTCAGACTCTGCCAAAAATCCCGTTTGGGCCAGGGCATTGCCCAGGTGGAGGTAAGCCATGCTGATGGTGCCGGAATCCTGCCCCGCCACCGCGTAGCGAATGCCCTGAGTGGCATGGCGCAGGTACTGCTCGGTGTCAGGCTGATACATGTTGTAAATCGTGGACAGCAAATTGTGGACCCAGCCCGAACCAGGGCTTCGGGCCAGTACTTTGTTGAAGAACTCAATGGCGAGTTCATACTGCCCTGCCTGCATGTAGTAGAGCGCCTTGCCGATGAGGCTTTCGTTGAGGCTGGGGTCGAGCAAAAGCGCCTTGTCAGCGTAGGTGTTGATTTCTTCAAGGTGGCTTTGTTCCATCTGAAACAAATCCAGGAAGTAGTAGGAAATGGCCATGTAGGCGTATGGCTGCGCAAACTGGTCATCTTCCGCGATCGCCTGTTGGAACAGCGCAATGCCCGCCTCAAGCCCATCGCGGGTTTCCATTCGGATCTGCTCCAGCCCACGGAGGTAATGGTCATAGGCAGCCAGGTTGTCGGTAGGCGGTAGCATGATGCGCTTTTGCTCTTCTGGGCTGATGAAAACCTCGATTTCCTGAGCAATCGACGTGGACACCTCGGTCTGTAGCTGGAAAATGTCGGTGGTTTCGCGCTGGTAGCGGCGCGACCAGACGAGCGTATCGGCCTGGGCGTCAATCAGGCGCAGGGTCAGCAGGATCTCATCGCCGATTTTCTGGCCACTTCCTTCGACGAAATACCGCACGCCCAATTCTTCCGCCAGCTCCGGAATGGTGCGCGAAACACCTCGGTAGCGCTCGACGGTGGTGCGGCTGGTAACCTGAAGGCTTTCGATCTGGTGCAGGTTGTCGATGATGGCAACCATCAGGCCATTGATCAGATAGACATTGCTGCTGTCCTGACTGTCGTTTTGGAAGGGCAGTACCGCGATGGTTTTGGGCGAAGTCGCAGATTGGCTTGTCGAAGGCCACCAAAAGATCAGGCCGATTACCACGGCCAGCATAAGTCCCCCAACAGGGGCGATCACCCGCCAGTTTAGCCAGGCTTTAGGCGTTGCGGTAGATTCGATTTGGGGCTGCGAAGGCGGAGCTTCGGCGGCTGGCTGTTTGCCTTCTTCTCCCGGCGGGTAGCCATATTCTTCCCGAAAGCATTTGGCGAAATAGGAGCTGCTGCTAAAGCCGACCTTGAAGGCAACCTCCGAAATGGTCAGCGAAGCGTCCCGCAGCATTTCACGGGCATGACGCAGGCGTACCTGCCGGATGAAGAGCGCCACGGACACCCCTGCGCTGCTCTTGACCCGTCGCAGCAGGGTCGAACGACTCATGTTCAGCTCATCGGCCAGTTCGGCCACACCGAAGGATTCCTCTTCCAGGTGGGCTTCAATGACCGCAGTAACACGGCTCAAAAACGGGTCGTTGGGGGTGTTTGGGTCGGGCATAGGCTCGGCGAATAATTCGCAAGGACAATATGCGATTATCCGCATTGGGGGGCAAGTGATTACAGCATCCGCGGCATGATTGCCACCGCTGCGTCATGGTTGCTAGCCATGCGTCATAGCTGCTAACACTTGCCGCATGGCTGTTTCGCGTGCATCAGGGCCGTTTTTGACCTTTGTATCATGTTAGTTGGGAGTTCGGAGTTTGGTGTTCACCATTCGCCAATTCCTCCCAACTACCTACATCGAACTTAGAACTAATAACCAACATCCAATGAATTCTTCAGGAAACTTCTTCTCCGTATTAGGCGTCATGCTGGCTTTGCTGACCCTCGTTACTTTCAGCGCCTGTAGCTCTACCGATTCTCCCGAAACCGAACAGGAAAGCGAAGCTCCCAAGCCACCGAAGCGCAGCATTCATGAGGCAGCGTTCATGGGGGATCTACAATTAATGCAGGCGCACATCGCGGCGGGTTCAGACCTCAACCAGCAGGATGAGTATGGATCGACGCCGCTGATCATCGCGACGACCTTTGGCAAGGCGGCTGCCGCCAAGCAATTGATCGACGCAGGTGCCGACCTGAATGCAACTGGAGCTGACGGCGGCACGGCCTTGCATGGTGCAGCCTTCTATTGCCGCACTGAAATTGTTGAGGCTCTGCTGGCCAAAGGAGCTGACCCCAGCATTCGCAACCAGTTTGGATCTACCGCGCTGGAGTCCGTTGAGGCGCCGTTTGAAAATGTCAAAGCGGTCTATGACCAGATCAGCAAAGACCTGGGTCCCCTCGGCTTCAAACTGGATTACGATTACCTCCAGGCTACTCGTCCGAAGGTCGCGGAGATGATCCGTCAGGCGGAGTAGAAAAAGTAACCGCAAAGAGCGCAAAGGATTGTGCCAACGGGCGCCCCAACGGCAATAAACTACTTGGAAACCTTTTCATCCTGAATATCCTCCTCCATACCCTCATACCTCTATACCTTCAACCCTCTCTCACCATGCCCACAAGAAGATACGACATCGACTGGATACGGGTAATCGCCATCTGGCTGTTGCTTTTTTATCACGAGGCCATTGCCTTTCAGCCATACGGGGCGCTATTCCGGTTTATCCAACATGACTCTTCGCTGAATGCACTGGAGATCCCCATGTCTCTGCTGAGCATCTGGCGGATTCCCCTGCTGTTTTTTGTGTCGGGGATGGGCGTGTGCTTCGCCATGCGCAAGCGTACCTGGGTGGAACTTTGGAAAGAACGTGCCACGCGGATATTGATCCCTTTTGTCTTTGGGAGTCTGGCCATCGTGCCGCTGCACATCTGGCTTTGGCGGGATTATTACCATCAGGATCAGGTCTATGCGCCCGATACAGGGCACCTTTGGTTCCTGGGCAATATACTCATCTATGTGATGGTGCTGACGCCGCTGTTCCTGTACCTGAAGCGGCAGCAACACAAGGCCGTTGGCCGGGCCATCAGCAAGGTCATGGGGCATCCGCGGGGATTGGTCCTGCTGATCCTGCCCTTCGTGTTAGAGGCGGTTTTGCTCAAGCCCGGGATGTTCATGCTCTACGCCCAAACGGCGCATGGATTCTGGCTGGGGCTGCTGGCCTTTCTCATAGGTTACCTCATGGTCTATGCAGGAAATTCCTTCTGGGAACTGGCCAAACGCTGGACCTGGGCCTTGCTGATTGCGGCAGCATCGCTTTTCCTGCTGCGTCTCTTTGCCTACGATCTGGAAGCTCCCAATGCCCTGCTCGCCATCGAATCCAATCTCTGGGTGTTCGCAGTGCTCGGACTGGGCTACCGTTACCTCAACCGGCCCCATCCTGCCCTGCGTTACCTGAGCCAGGCCGCCTACCCGGTGTATATCCTGCACATGGTCTATTTGTACCTGGCTTCCTATCTGCTGTTTCAGATTCAGATTCCGGCATGGGGGGCCTTCGGGCTGGTAGTGGTTTTGACCTTCGTGGGCTGTTACGCCACCTTTGAGGTCATTCGTCGGGTCAAGTGGCTGCGTCCTTTGTTTGGATTGAAGGTGTAGAAATCTCCAAGGAATGCGACTGGGTCGCATTTGCTCGTGAGCTTCTGAGAAGCGAAACGTACTGTCCAAGCGTCTCCGACGCTCGTATTAACTTCCCCAATCACTAACATTCACCCCTAACACCCTTCAAATAGCATGAAAATCCTCAAAAAAATTCTCCTCATCACCCTGCCCACCGTCGGCGTTACCTGGTTCATGATCTGCTTCTTCTCAGGCTGCACGGTCGGGCTGCAACCCCTGGCCGACACCGTCGAAATGGAAGCCGAAAGCGCCATTGATCGTGGATTTGATGGCATCATCGTCTGTGTAAATCGGCCCGGAGCAACCGAGTTATATGCTGCGGGTTGGCATAACCGCGAGAATGAGATTCCCGCAGATCCCCACTCGCTGTTCAAGATCGCGAGCATCAGCAAACTGTACATCGCGGCGGCTACGGCCAAGCTCGTCCACGCTGATCGCCTGTCGCTGGACAAAACCCTGGCGCAGTACCTGCCCGACATCGCTCCCCGGATCGAGCACTCGGATGAAATCACCCTGAGGATGCTGGTGCAGCACCGCAGCGGGATTCCCAACTTCACCGATGACTCTGACTTCCCCTGGCTCGATCTCCCCATCAGCAATCGGGACGCACTTGAGTTCGTGCTGGATGAATCTGCAGACTTTCAGCCCGACAGGCGCTACAAGTATTCCAACACGAACTACCTCCTGCTGGGCGAAATCCTCGACAGCACCCTGGGCTACAGCCACCACCAGTACATCCGGGAGGAAATCCTGGAGCCACTGGGCCTGGACAACACCTACAGCCTGTTCAGTGAGGTTGACCCGGATCAGGTGATGAGCGGATATGGAAATTATAACGGCTGGGAGCCCAATGTGAAGGACAATGACTACACCATTCCGGGTGGTTCCATGGTCTCTACTGCCGAGGAGGTAACCATATTCCTGCGCGCCCTGATTGACGGCACCCTGTTCACCCCTGAAGAGCAGGAGGTTTATTCTTCCATTTACGTGTACGAACACACCGGCCTGCTGCCTGGCTATCAGAGCATTGTGCGGTATCACGAGGGCCTCGACGCCGTAGTGGTGCAGTTTACCAGCACAAGCGGCAAAAACTCCTGGAGCAAATCGGAGCGGGTCTATCGGAGGATCGTGCGGGTGTTGGAGAAGGAAGAGTGATCAGCGGTACGTCTCCCCAATTTATTCCCGCCCCCTCGCTCGCGCCGGAGTCCTCTCCGGTGTGTATCTCCATCGGTCTCCGACCGCAGAGAAAACCAGGCAAAAGGAGCAATTCTCTGAAAATAAGTAGTATGGCAAAATTATATAGGTATGAAGTATATGGGGATATGAAGGAAAAACGCTGCTTGAGACCTTCAGACCCTTCGGCTATGCTCAGGGCAGCGCCTTCATTTCCTCCATACCTCTCTTTTATAGTTATTTCTGATCTCCTACTTATCGCTAAATACGCATCAGCTCAACGAGTTCCCTTCGAGCAGGCTAAATACTCATCCGCTTCTTGGCGAAATGGTGGGAAATGGGGAGATTGAAGTGCAAGGTATTAGGCCGTGTGCGACACCATGCAACAACACCAAAAATCCACACCCATAACCAAAGGAACATGAGCGATCAGCTATCCGGATACATCGATGGCTTTGTATTCCCTGTCCCCAAAATTCACCTAAGCGAATACAGGCAGGTAGCTGAGCAAGTGGCAGAAATCTGGCGAGAATACGGCGCGCTTGCCTATCACGAATATGTGGGGGAAGATCTGAACCTGGAAGGCACCCGCTCATTTACGGAAGTCGTCAATGCGAAAGGCGATGAGGTTATCGTATTTGGATGGGTGGTGTTCCCTTCAAAAGAGGTGCGAGATCAGGCAAATGAGCTTGTCCCAAACGACCCAAGGATGGCAGATCTGGTGTCTCCGTTGACTCAATCTTCAAGACTGATTTTTGATTCCACCCGCATGGTGTATGGAGGATTTCACCCTCTGGTTCGGTCGGGAGTGAAGCCCACATAGTATGTAAGAGGTTTTCGCTAATGGGATAGCGAGTCTGGTTGTCGTGCCTTACTTTAGGTTCGCCTAAAAATGAGATATTGTCAATATGTTAATTCCTTGGGACATATTGGGTTGGGTTGTCGCCGGGGTGTGCCTGCTACTCCTCTCGGCTGTGCTGGCATGGACAAGAAAGAAATTCGAAAATCTGGCAGATTATCAGGCTGAAATCGCCCGGCGGGTGAGGATGGAAAAGCTCCTGGAGGAAAAGGAGGCCATACAGGATTCTATCATATACTTCTCCCGCTCCCTTTTCAGGCAAAATACTGTTGACGACATCTTATGGGACATTGCCATCAATTGTATTGAAAACCTTGGGTTTGTCGACTGTGTCATCTACCTGCTTGATGAGGAGCGGAATGTCCTGATACAAAAAGCGGCTCATGGTCCCAAAAATGATGGGGACATAAGCATTGTGGCCCCCATAGAAATCCCCCTTGGCAAGGGAATCGTGGGCGCGGTCTGTCAAAGTGGTGAACCCGAACTGATAACCGATGTAAGCCAGGACCCTCGATATATCCTTGACGATGAGCAGAGGTTTTCAGAACTGGCCGTGCCCATCATTGCCCCTGAGGGAAAAGTCCTCGGAGTGATCGATTCTGAGCATCCCGAAAAGGGCTTTTTCACCCACATTCACCTCAAGGTGCTGGGAACCATCGCGTCCATTTGTGCGACCAAACTGATCAAGGCAAGAGCGGATGAGCAGATCATCCAGGCCAAGGAGGCAGCAGAAGAGGCTACGAGGGCCAAATCCCAGTTTCTCTCTACCATGAGCCATGAAATTCGCACGCCGCTCAATGGGATCATAGGCATGAGCCACCTGCTCCTGGATGAAGATCCACTGGCTTCGCAGGTTGACCTCCTGCAGGCCCTCAACTTTTCGGCCCAGCACCTCTCATCGCTGGTCAATGATATTCTCGATTTCTCCAAACTGGAGGCGGGAAAGGTGGAATTTGCCCATTCAGAATTTTGCCTCAATGAGCTGTGCCATAACCTGCAACAGACCTTTGCCCAGGAGGCAAAGGAGAAGGGACTGACTCTGAAACTGGGTGCTCCCAATCTGCCTGCTTACATCATTAAGGGAGACTCCGTGAGGCTCAACCAGATCCTGACCAATCTGATTGGGAATGCCCTCAAGTTTACCCAAAAAGGCAGCGTTCACTGTGGCTATGAGGTGTTGGAAGAAGAGGCTGAGCATGTGACCATCCGCTTCAAAGTCAAGGACACGGGTATAGGCATACCGGAGAAGAAGCAGGTCAAAGTATTCCAGCAATTTGAACAGGCTTCCAGCCATATCACCCAACAATTTGGTGGCACAGGGCTGGGGCTCGCCATTTGTAAAAAGCTGGTCGAAATGCAGGGGGGAGAAATTGGGCTTACCAGTAAGGAAGGAGAGGGGACAGAGTTCTGGTTCCGGCTGAGGTTTGGGAAAGAGGAATCATACGATTCATCCAGTTCGAAGAAAGGTAAAAAGCTTCGCTGGAAGCACGAAACCCTACCCGGCATGCGGGTGCTACTGGTTGAAGATAATGCCATCAACCGCAAGATTGGGAGCAGGTTTTTGACGAAGTGGCAGATAGACTTTCAGGTTGCTGAAAATGGCGCGATCGCAGTCGATACGCTGAGCGAGAGTTCTCATTTTGACCTCATCCTCATGGACCTCAACATGCCCGTCATGGGCGGGATGGAGGCCACCCGCAGGATCAGGAGCATGCCAGAGGCCTACTACCAGACCCTTCCAATCGTGGCGCTGACAGCAGATGTATCCTTAGACGTACAGATAGAAGCAAAAGCCATCGGCATGCATGACTTCCTGGGCAAACCCTTTGATCCAGCGAAGTTATTTGAATTGCTGGAAAGGGTGTACGAACCTCATGGGTAGGGAATTCAACGGATAGGTGATTTTTTACTACTTTCCAGGTAGTTGTCTCACCCCATAGCCCCAATATGCGTCCCAGTCTACTTTTACTACCAGGCCTCACCCTTTTTATCCTCTCCAACTGCTCCCCCAAAATACCCTCCCCCCACAGCATGGAGGTCGCCCTTTGGTGCATGAAGCCGGGGACTGAGCTGTCGTCAGGTTCAGTAACTCGACTACCGAAAGGCTGGGAGCCGCCAGCCAGTTTCAACGCTGAGATTATCGCCGCAGGACGTGACAGCCTGAAAAGCCCTGCCTATCGGGTCCGACAGGAAAAGGGAGTCTACGATATCTGGGCCAGAGACCTCTCGGACGGAAGTAAACTGGTCGCGCTGGTCAATACCTCGGATGAGGAAAGAGAAATCGAGGTCATGGTACAGGACCTGCGCGTGGCTGGCACCCTGCACGACCTTTGGACCCAGGAAGACATCAAGGAAATGACCTGGGCTGGCGGGACACTCGTCAAGCCCCATGAAGCGGCCCTGATGAAAGTAATTCCGTTTAGCACCTATACGACAGCGGTGCGGGAGGACGTACCTGGGCCGGACTATTCGCCGGAGGAAGTCTGTATCGCCTTCTCGAATAACCTCCTGTCTCGACGCATCACCCCCGCGTTGCACTATGCCGAGGTCTGCACAGCCCTTGGCGCGCTTTGGGCGGCTCAACAAATGGACGATGAAGAACTATACGAAAAGGTAAAGTCCCGCTACAGCGACTTTCACTCTCCCGAAAGCCGATTTCACAGCGACAGAGACCACGTGGACATGACCATGCGGGGCAGCCTTCCCTTGGAACTCTACATGATGTCGCAGGACGAACGATTTCTGGAATACGGACTCAGCTATGCCGACAAGCAGTGGGAAGATCCACGCCCCGATGGCCTGAGCAAAGAATCGCGATTCTGGATCGACGACATGTTCATGATTTCCATTCTGCAAATCCAGGCCTATCGCGCCACGGGCGACGAGAAATACGCCACCCGTGCTGCCAACACCCTCATTGCCTATTGCCAAAAACTTCAGCGGCCCAATGGGCTATTTTTTCATGGAGTTGACTATCACCACTTCTGGGGACGAGGCAATGGCTGGGTCGCCGTAGGCATGTCCGAGGTGCTAAAGTCCCTGCCTGCCGATCACGCGCTACACGATTCGTTGTTTTTTCACTATGAAAAAATGATGAATGCCCTCGTAGCGTTTCAGGACAGCAATGGCATGTGGCATCAGATCATTGATGACGAGAGTTCCTGGGAAGAGTCCTCCTGCACCGCCATGTTTGGCTATGCCCTGGCATGTGGACTTACGAGTGGCTACCTCGACGATCCCACATACCGCGATGCCATGCACAGGGCATGGGAAGGCCTGACCCGCTACCTCAATCCTGACGGAACCGTGCGGGAAGTTTGCATGGGCACCGGTCAGGAAACCGATGTACAATATTACCTCGATCGTCCCCGAATCATTGGCGACTACCACGGACAGGCCCCAGTGCTCTGGTTTGCACAGGAGTTGATGACACATCAGATGGGCCAATTAGCACCGTAGTGGGAAACCCCACTGCCCAAAGTTTGCCGTTTGGAAGCGCTGAACTCTTCGGTTTGTCCGAGCATTTGGCCGCTTTGAATAGGCCCGGAAAAAAAGGGGGGCGACAACAGTCGCCCCCCCTTTTTTGAATCAATCCCAAAACTGGAATGCATCAAATATGTGGTACCAGGTCTACCTCTTCAGGAACTTCCCTCTCCAAACGCCCACTTCAGCTCGTACCTCAACCGTATACAACCCGTCTGCCAGGCCTTGAATAGAGATGGCTCCATTCCGGAGGGCAGGGCTACGTAGTACAACCCGACCCATCGCATCGCGCACGATACAGGTGGTATGTGGCAGATTGTTTGGCAGGTTTTGTAGCGTGATTCGATCCGTAGCAGGATTGGGGACAATGCTGAGCACCATGGCCTCACGGTCAAATATACCCGTGGTACGGGTGATCTCCACACTTGCGCAAGCGGTATCCGTACAGCCAAAAGAATCCGTAGCGATCAGGCAGACACTGTAATAGCCGCTGCTGCCATAGGTATGGGTTGGGTTGGCCATATTGGAGGTTGAGCCATCGCCAAAATCCCACAGCCAGCTAGCTACACCGGGAGAAGAAGTGTCGGCAAATGCCACTACGGTGTCCGAAGAAGTCGTGAAACTAAAGCCCGATGTGATGCCTCCTAGCGTTGTGATCTGGAAAGACTCTGTTGCATTACAACCGGCAGTACCTCGCACCTGTACCATGTACATCCCCGTATCGAGTCCTGAGACATCCTCCGTGGTGGGTCCATGGCTCCAACTAAAGGAAAAGGGCCCCAATCCTCCATTAGGGGTCAGGTCTATAACCCCGTCCATGGTTCCTGCGCAGGATTCGCCTGTTACGGCAGCAGTTAGCGAGAGCGAATCGGCTATGATGGCGTTCACTTCAGCGGTATCCGAGCAGACTCCGTCTGTCGCAATGACACTGATGACATGAGCGTTTCCTGCCATGGGCACCCAACTTGTGTCAAGGGGAGCAAAGGGCTGCCCATCGATCAGCCATTGGGCTGAGGTAGCTCCCACATTGCTATGGCTCAGCTGTAAGGTATCGCCTGCACAGTAGTTTTGGTCAACGGGGGAGGTCAAAGTCACTGTAACCGCCGTATCCAGCCCCACAAATATGGAGTCCTCAGTCATACATCCCTCTGAGTCTGTAACCGAAAGGGAGTACATACCTGTGGAAACCTGACTTAGGTTTTGCATGCTACTGCCATCGCTCCAGGAAAATACATAGGGAGCTCCAAAGCCTCCATTGATGCTAACGGCAGCACCACCATTTCCGGCTCCGGCACACGATTCATCGCTTACGGCCCCAAACTGGATGGAAGGAGTATCTACTACTACCGTCTGGAAAGTAGAATCCGGGCAGTTTCCATCGTAGGCATACAGGCTGACGTCATAGGAGCCGGGTGTATTGAAGGTATAGGTCAACTGATTGCCTGTACCGACAACTACGCCATCTACGTACCAGGTAAAGATGGGCAAATTGGGGTCAGCAGCCGTGAAGGTGCCAGATTCTCCGGGGCAGAATTTGTCATCACTTGCAAAGAAATTGCCATTTGTGCCACAGCAGGTTCCTACCACAAGGTTCTGACTCTGCTGCTGGGCTATAGCCCCGTTGACAATGGTACGTGTCGTGAGGGTATAAGTGCCAGCTGGTACGTTGCCGAGTGGTTCTGGTAGCGAGAAAAAAGAGAGCGCACCCAGGCAGATAAACTGCGCTGTGATGTCCACATCGACGAAAATGGTATTGCCCACGATAGAGTGCGAAGTTCCATTAATGGTCGAGTTGATGCAATTCAGTATCCCATCAACCGTAACCACGGTGTTATTGCAGTCCAGGACGGGCAGGGGGCTGACCGAAACCTGTGAGATGTTCTGAGCCTGAACAAAGATGCCCACCATCATGGCGATGGTTAGCAAGAGTATACTTTTCTTCATGTGCGGATTATTTGCTACGAAGAATCAAAGTAGAAAGCATGTGGGAGAATTACAATCCGAGGCTCCGGTTCTTAAAGAAATTCTTCCCGCTTTTCAGGGGATGGCATGCTGCTACTCTGTGTGAGATTCTTCTTCTCCGCTTCTCCATACCTCCGATCACCCTACAGGACGGAGTCATGACCCAGTGATAATGCCATCGACACGCGGATGGGGCTTTTGACAATGTGGTTGTTTTTACCCCGTCCGCGTTCATTTGGGATCAACAAAACGCAAACCAGGCAAAAAAACTCATTCTGGTAAAAGCCTGGCCTGCGTACAATGCTGCTATTCCGCTCTCAAACTCCCCGCCGGATCATCGCTCGCTGCTCGCAGGGCGATCACCCCAGTGGTACCCAGCGCCAGGGCCATGAGGATAATTCCTGACAGTCCAAACCATAGCCCACCCAATTCAATGCGGTAGGCAAATCCGGTGAGCCACTGGTCCATCAGCCACCAGGCGACGGGAAGAGCTACCACGAGTGCCAATGCTACCAAGACGGATACGCGGCGGGCAAACAGCCAGAAAACTTCATTGAGATTGGCACCCAGCACCCGGCGGATACCAATTTCCTTGCGGCGACGCTCGGTAGCAAAGGCCATTAGCCCAAAGAGGCCCATCAAAGCCACAATCAGGGCCAGGGTAGCGACAAGACCTACTACCTGACTCAGTCGCTGATCGTCATCATAGAGTTCTTCAAAATGTTCATCGAGAAAGCCGTAATTGTAGGGCCGATCGGTACCTGTAGCCCGCCATGCGGCTTCTACCTGATCCAGTACTTCGGGAAGTGCTTCAGCATCTACCTTAACTGAAATTTCGCTGTGCCACCACCCCTGCACACTCATGGCGAGGGGATTGATGCCGTGGTGGAGGCTGTTGTAATGAAAATCCTCAACCACTCCTATCACCTGCCCCCAGGCATCGGGGTCTGACCATTCTGGTTCTCCCCACAGGGAAACCCTTTGCCCTACGGCTTCTTCGACCGTCCATCCCAGTTTCTTTACCAGGGCTTCATTGATCACAAAGGCATTCAGGCTATCGGTTTTGCGCCCCGCGTCAAAGGCCCTCCCAGCCAGCAGTCGGAGGTTGTAAAAGTCCACGTAATGATGGTCGACCTGCAGGTGAGAAATCGCCATTCCGATGGCTGCAGTATCGGTTCCCCGGACAGATAATCCGGTTTGGTGGATGTTATTTCCCAGTCGCTGTCCGGAGGCGGTCACATCGTTTACGCCCGGAAGCGCCATCAGTTCCTGGCGCAGGCTGGTGAAATTGTCGTGGATATGCTGGTCATTGTATGGAATCAGCAGCACCTGCTCCCGGTCGAAGCCTGGGTCAAAGCTGGTCATGTAGTTGAACTGACGTACCGTCAGCATGGTACCTGCGATCAGCAGCCCTGCAAGGGCAAACTGGCCCCAGACCAGCAGGTCCTGCAGCGAAAAGCGTTGATTGCGAGCGAACAGGTTGCCCTTAAGGGCTCTTACCGGGTCAAAGCGGCTCATCACCTGTGCAGGATAGAGCCCCGCAATCCAGCCCAGCAGGAATATTCCCCCCACAATGCTGAGCAACCAGGGGAGTTCGCCCAGGGTACTTATCTCCAGGGGACGATCGCTTAATTGCTGAAGGTAGGGCATGGAAAAGGCCAGGATCGCCAGGGCTAGTATAAGTCCGGTTATGGCATACAAAGTGGCCTCAGTAATAAACTGGCGCGAAAGCATGATACGGGTAGCCCCGATGGTTTTACGTACGCCGACCTCTCGGGCCCGCTGTAGCGATCGTGCAGTGGTCAGGTTGGTAAAATTGACCGTAGCGATGGCGAGCATGAACAGCCCCAGCAGGATAAACACCTGCAAATACCTTCCGTCGAATTTTCGGTGATTGAGGTAGTCGTGGGTAATCTCCATGGAGGACAGATGGACCTCATCCAGTCGCTGTAAAAAAAGCTGATAGCCATCGGTCGCGTCTTCTCCCATGTATTTTTGCAGATACGCCGGAAACTCCTCTTCCAACGCTGCGACATTCGCCCCAGGCGAAAGCTGTAGATAGGTGGTCAGCCAGTTGTTTCCCCAGTTTTGCATGCGCTGCTCGTCCCACTCTTTTGGGGCGGTATTCAGGGAAAGCAGGGCATTGAACTGAAGATGAGAGTGGTCGGGTGGGTCCTGGGCCACCCCTGTTACCTGGAGGGGGATTTCCATGTCCGGTTCTGGTCGAAATATGAGGGCATTGCCCATGACATTGACCGTCCCAAACAGGCTTCGGGCCTGTGTCTCGGTCAGAATGATGCTACCCGGTGCGTCAAGGGCAATGTCCGGGTTTCCTTCCAGTAGTTTAAAGTCAAACATATCCAGGAAACTGCTGTCCACCCAGAGAAGGTCTTCGACATAGCTTTTCTCTCCTTCATGTTCCAGGGCGATCTGTCCCCATCGATTTACCCGGGTATAGGCTTCTACCTGTGCATAGTCTTCGCTGAGGGTCGGGCCCATGGGATACATGGATAGCGCTACCCGCTGAGGGATGATTCCGTCCCAGGTTTGGACTTCGCAGAGGCGATAAATCTGATCGCTCTGTGAGTGGAAGCTGTCAAATCGGTATTCGTTGTGAACGAAAAGTGCCACCATCAGACAGGTTGCCAGTCCCAGGGCCAGCCCAAAAAGATTGATGAAAGCATAGACTTTTTGGCGCATCATCTGGCGCAGGGTGATGAGAAGGTAGTTACGGTACATGGCGAAGTCGGTATAGTAGGGTGAACGGGGTGCTCGACCCCGGATGGTTGAATAGTTGAAAAAGCGGAGCACCAGCCAGTTGTAATGGCGATTGGCTGCCTTTGGGCCCCTGGTCTGCCAGTGCTGGATGAACACCTCCTCCAGGTCTCCCTGTACCTCCTCCAGCAGATCGGGAGCACAGTACCAGCGCAGAAATCTGGTCGCCAAACGTGGTGGGGTGGGGTTCATTGAGATGAAAATTGAGCCAGGGAGAAGGAACAAACAGAGTTGGTACGGGAGGTCTGGAGGATATGGGGAAGTGAAGGAGGAGGCGCAGCCGGGTGCCTTCATTCCCCACAAACTTTTTCACAAAGACTACTCAGTCCCATTTGGGAATGAGTTTCCAGATCTTCTGTCGCTGGGCCTCCTGTTTGGCGGCCACTCGCTGACCGAAAGCGGTGACGGAGTAGAGTCGTTTCCTACGACCTCCCCGATCGGCGGTCGCACCGCCCATTTCGCTGGAGATCAGTCCTTTTTTCTCCAGTCGGCGCAGCACCGTATGGATTGAGCTCAGGGTTAACTGGTGACCTGTATGCTCGACATAGGCTTCATGGATGCTGACACCATAGGCCTCGTCCCGCATCATCATGACGACCAGCAGAACCATTTCTTCCAGGTTTCCAAGCAAAGCGTTGAGTTGAAGGGTGTGGATGAAAGTTGAGAAGTAACTTCTGGGTTATTTCTTCAACTTTTGTCAATTAAACATACGCAGTATTTCCTCAACTTTTGTCAAAGAAAAGGGAATTGGCAATTCAGGCAGGTTATTGGGGAATCCTCTATTTTTTCTGGCTCAACTACGAAAGTAGTGGAAATAGGATGCAAGATGGATCGCCGTTCACTGTACCGTGGCTTTCTAAGCCGCAGCAGGCGATCGGCCTGAAATGCCGAAGTACAGTGATTCCCCATTCTACTAAAAGTGTAGAGGCACCTTTTTTCTCTAAGTGCTGTGGTGGAAATCTCCCTGCATCCGCATGGTTCATTTCACCAAAATGTTTCTACTTGATAATCCGCAAAGCTACTATCCCCCCGGCTTATGAGAATCATCTTTTCGACCACTGCTGTTGCAATGATAGCACGATCGAATGGATCACGGTGCCCTGAACCAGGAAAGGGCAGGTTTTGAACCAGGTTTAGATGGGCTGTGGATAGGGCTAGGGTGACCACTCCTTCTGCTTCCATCGTTTGCTTGAATATATCGATATCTGCGGGAAGATTGAGTTTACCCAAACTGGCTTTGATAGCCATTTCCCAGTAGCTAACTACACTCACACATACGCGGTTGTTTGGATCAGTAATCGCGTCGAATCCTTTTGACGATAGCCGATTATCTTTTGTGGCATGCCAAAGTAGGGTGTGGGTATCAAGCAGATAGTTCCCCATCACATATAATCCTTAAAGTCGTCCAATGGCGCATCAAAGTCATTGCTCATCCAGATTTGGCCAGCGAATTTACCATACCCTCGTAAAGCCCTGTCTTTAACCAATGGCGCTTCAGTTTGCTTTTCGTCCACTTGTATGCTTCGCAAAATTTCCATTGCGATACGAAGACGTTCGTCTTTCGGGAGTTGCAGGATGCTTTGGAGAGCGTCAGACATCGACATGGTAAAAGATTGTTTGCTTAAATATACGAAAAACCGCCCTATTCGATCCTGAAACCCAACAGGTTTCCGTAGGGCAGCAAATTATTCTCACGCAGATCGAAGATAACGCATAGCGGTAGGAGCAAGGACGCAGAGAGAAACCTGCCGGTTATCAAACTTCCTTCAAAAAGAGCCATAAAGCAAGCCTGGGGCGGGGCTGGCCCGGCATTTGGCGCTCGGGGCGGCTTGCAGGGCAGCCTGAAATGCCGTCCCGACTCGTCGGGATGGCCTACCTTTTTTTGTAGGACAGCAAATTGAGGAATAATACCCCGGATATTTTTCTCACGCAGATCGAAGATGCCGCATAGCGGTAGGCACAGAGACGCAGAGATAAACCTGTCGATTTTAAAGCCCTTTCCAAAGAACTATAAAGCAAGCTTGTGGCGGCGCTGGCCCGGCATTTGGTGCTCGGGGCGGCTTGCAGGGCAGCCTGAAATGCCGAAGTTTTTTAGCCTACCTTTTTTTGAAAAAAGGTAGGTCCCGCTGAAGGCGACATAACACTTTCAGAGGAAGCATTTAAAAAATCCATTTGCGGAGCTAGAAAAAAGGTAGGTCCCGCTGAAGGCGACATAACACTTTCAGAGGGCCCATATTGAAAGATCAACTGGCGGAGCTAGAGAAACCTGTTGGGTTTGATCAGGTGCATCTCTCTGATGTGCCTACTTCACCAGCATCGCGGCTCCAAATACACCGGCGCTATCGCCGAGTTTGGGACGCAGAATGGGCGTCGTCAGTACAGGATTGAACACAAACTTTTCTACGGATTTGACCCCTTCGGTGTAGAGCAGGTCCACGTTGCTGACGCCGCCACCCAGCACGATTGCGTCAGGGTCGAGGATGTTGACGATGACCCCGAGGGCTTTGCCAAAGAAGTGAATGAGTCGCTCGACGGTTTCGGTGGCGTGGGGATCGTTGCCTTCCTGATGTCTGGCTACGATTTCATGGAGTTTACGCTTTTCGCCGCTGAGCTTGTGGTACCATTTTTCGAGCGAAGGCCCAGCCAGAATGGTCTCTACATTGCCGTGCAGGCCACTATAGGACTCGCCACCTGACTCGTCGAGGAAGTTGTGCCCCCACTCGCCAGCGATGGCATGGCGACCGTTTAGCACTTGTCCGTTCACGACGATGCCGCCGCCGACGCCGGTTCCCATGATCACGCCAAAGACAACTTTGGCATCAGGCACCTCTGCGGGAACTGCTCCCATCAGGGTCTCAGCCAGGGCAAAGCAGTTGGCGTCATTGGCCATGATGACGGGTACGCCAAGTTTGTTCTCGAGGTCGGTATGAAGAGGCTTTCCCAGCAACTGGGTGGTATTGCTGTTTTTCATGTTTTGGGCCTGCGGGTCAATGGCTCCGGGGGTGCCAATGCCGATTTTTTGCGGTGAAAGCCCGGTTTCCTGCTTGAGCATGTCCACAAGCAGGGCTATGCGGCTGACGATGTGCTCGTAGCCCTGTTCTTTTTCCGTGGCAATGCGAAGTCGGGCGATGGGCTCGTAGTTGTTGTCAGCGTCGGCGACTACGCCCTCGATTTTGGTTCCCCCCAGGTCTATTCCCCAAAGCGGTGTCATAGTAGTATATTTTGATGAAGTGAGCGTTAAATTAGGCTTTCCCTCCGGGACAAAGCTATCCAGCGGTCAGAAATTTATTTTGACCACCAGGGAAAAATGAAACAAAATGTAGGCTTTCTCTCAAGGGTCAATTAACGACCTCCAAACGCTAAAAACAAAAACGGCTCCCATTGGGAGCCGCTGCATCACTTGTACATCAAATTATTGACTTAGGAAAAGCTATGTATCACTAAACAGAAGTCAAACAATTCCTTAACGCTACAATGATACTTACGTTAAACTCAAAATAATCGTTACTTGCATCGCTGTAAAAAATGGCACAGTGGACTCCATCGCTCCGAATGATTTCGGTGAGGAAAGTCCGGACAGCAAAGGGCATCCTGCTTCCTAACAGGAAGGCGTCCCGTCCATACGGGATGACAGCAAGTGCAGCAGAGAGCAGACCGCCCCGATCTCTCGGGGTAAGGGTGAAAGGGTGGGGTAAGAGCCCACCGGTGTGAGTGGTGACATTCGCAGCCAGGTAAACCTCAGGAGCTGAAAGGCCAAATATACCGACGCTTGAGGGCGGCCCGCCTGATGTCGGAGGGTAGGTCGTAAGAGGTGCCTCGTGAGGGGTATCCCAGATAAATGATGGAGCTCGCTACGGCGAGGACAGAATCCGGCTTATGAAGCTGTGCCAGCTTTAGGGCGTCCTGCGGGACGCTCTTTTTATTGGCGGAGTATCCGATGGTGGGAGACTCCACTGGCAGACAGTATCCTGAGCAGGTAGTACCCTTTTGGAAGGGACTGCAGGGAGATTTCTCCCTGGCCATTGTGCATGGATAGCGTTTTTTGTAACAAAACTCGTCCTGAGAGATCATGGACCTCAGCCTTTACCTCCTGAACGGAAAGCGTGCTGGGGGCATCGAGATGCAAAATACCACTCGCGGGATTGGGATAAACCTGCCAACGGTCATTGTAGTCTACATGAGAGAGGCCAACATATTCGGAACAGATCCCCGACACCTTGACTGCATCAAAATATATATTGTTACCAAAGTCATTAAAGCTCTCAAACTTCAACCTGACATCCTCAATTCCCTGCAAAAAACTCAGGTCTATGCTGGGACAGTCCGTTGAGCCACTGCCACACCACTCGCTGCTACTGCTGGGTGAGAATGCAGTGGTAAGGTTGGCTCCCGTAGCAAATGCGGTGCTGCCGCCGTGGGCATTTCCATATAGCCGATGGGAAAATGTTTGTCCTCCATCCACCGATGCATAGACGATCAGGCTGTCACGCGACTGACCATTGTAGGGGCGGTAAGCGTATTCCCAACTGAGGCGGAGCTGATTGTACTGGCTCAGGTCAATGGGGGGAGAAATCAGGGCATCGCGTTCTCCTTCACTTGCATAGGTGTAGAGGTTGATTCCCACGGCAAAGCTTCCCTCATTGCCCCCGACAGCCTTTACCTCCCATTTTTCTCCTCCATCAGGGTTTTCCTGCACCCATTCTCCCAGCCCCGCTTCAAAATCCTCGAAGAAGATCACCCGTTCCTGCCCTACGCTGCCTACTTCGATGTAGGCAGAGAGGGTCTTGGACTGGGTGCCGAGGGCATTGGTGACGGTAAGGGTCACATCATAGGTTCCGGACTGGGTATAGGTGACTTCGGGATTGGCTTCGCTGGAGGTCGAAGGCGAGCCACCCGGAAAGGACCAACTCCAGCTGGTGGGAGCATATAGCGACTGGTCAAAGAATTTTACCTTTTGCCCCAGGCAAACCTCGCTCTGGCCAGCCCGAAAGTCTGCTATGGGGGAAAGCTGCCCCTGGCAAACAGTTGATGAAATGAGATTGGCCCGCCGGGGTGAGTTGGTGAGAACGGTGCGCATGCGCTGCTTTTGGCATTGGGTGAAGGTATTCATGCACTGGTCGTCCAGGTAGTCCATGTAATTGGTCACCATCTCGGCCTCTCCGCAGGAATTGGCACTGGAGGGGCAGCCATAGTTGGCCTGGGCTGAACTCGGAGTGTCGCCGCAGTAATCATCGAAGCTACAGTTGCCATCTCCCCAGACATGGTATAGTCCCAGAAAATGCCCCACCTCATGCGTGGTCGTGCGGCCTCCGTTGTATGGGGGCAGCATGGAACTTTCACGGCCAAAGGTCTCCACGGTAATGACGACGCCGTCCTGGTTGGGAGTGCCATAGCTACCAGAGAGGCCTGGCAGACCGGATTGGTTGGGCAGCTGGGCAAATCCGATCACATCCCCTTCGATGTCCACCGTCCAGATGTTCATGTATCGCTCCGGATCCCAGATGGTATTGGGCAGGATGTTGTTGCGGATGTAGTTGCTGGAAAAGGGAGGCTCGTTCACCCCAAGGTCGCTTCTATCCACCCGGTCAATGCCCGGTTCGGGCATGGTGCTGCCATCAGGCGCGATGGTCGCGAGACAGAATTCGATTTCAACGTCGGCTCCTGCGGGGTCATTGTTGTGACCCGGGGTTCCGGTCATTCGGCGAAAATCTTCATTGAGAACCTGGATTTGACTCTGTACCCGTGCCGCCGAGATGTTGGATTCAACCCCGATCCCCTCTCCGTCATGAATGATGTGGACCACGACCGGGATCGTGTAGACCTGTCGCTGTACGTGTTGAGCGGCATGGACCTGTTTTCTGGCTAACCAGTCCTCAAAGTCGGCTCTGCTTCCCAGTTCTGGATGTTCAACCCGGAGCAGGCTGTCGAGTTGCATGGTATGGCAGGGCTCGCCCCTTCGGTTTTGGCCTGCGAGGTCATTTCCCCAGAAGGAAAGAAGGAAAAGCAACAAGATTAAGGAAAGTGCAAATCTCCAGGTGTACATGCTGGTTTTGTTTTCTTTAGGACGAGGTGCAGGGCCAAAGAGCTGCATCCTGGCTATGGCAGCAGCAATTGGTATCTGGTCGGGAACCTAAAGATAAAGGTTGTCCGGGATCTAAATTAGTCAAAATGGGAGGATGCCCTGGGGAGCCTTCCGTGAAGGGAAATTGGCGCACTCTCTTGAAAAACTATGACCGATACAGCTCGATCAGCTCTGTAATTTCTGGCTCATGCTTCAGCGATTCGTCCACCTGAAAAAGCTGATCGTGGCCTTCGAAGTCCAGCAACAGGGCATTTTCCAGATAGACTATGCCCTTTTCCCGGAGATTGGCGACATAGCAAAATGCGGCACATTGGTAAAAGAGCTCGGACGCATCAGAATTGTGCTTGATGCCTTCTTCCAGATAGGTGATGGCTCCGGTATAATTCTGATGGTCGTAAAGGAGCTGCGACCAGTCCAGCCACAGACTCAG
This sequence comes from uncultured Bacteroidia bacterium, assembly GCA_964343195.1. Lineage (GTDB taxonomy): Bacteria > Bacteroidota > Bacteroidia > J057 > J057 > CAYVAP01. The sequence goes on from CAYFIR010000029.1 coordinate 25,783, forward strand.
GTCCTGGGAGTTGAGGGAAATGGCTTGCTCCAGGTAGAAATAGGCCTTCTGAAACTGGTCTATTTTGTATTCGCAAATTGCAAGCGACAGGCATAGCTCCGGGTTATTCTCATCCAGATCGTAGGCTTTCTGGTAGTAATGGAGAGCTTCGAAGAATTTGTCCCGCTTCTCGAGACAGAATCCTATCCCTGTCCAGGCATCGACATGTGCTGGCTCCAGCTCCGAAACCTGATGGTAATACCGGATGGCATCGTGGTACATCTCCAGGTTTTCAAAACACTCCCCGATGTGGTAGAGGGTATGCATGTCATCAGGGCTGGCCTGATTGGCTTCCATCAGGGCGCTGAGGGCTTCCTGATAGCGCTGTTGTTCTTCGAGTATTACCCCTTTTTGAAAATAGGCTGAAGAAAAATCCTCCTGGATAACGATGGCATAGTCCAGGGCATCCAGTGCTTCCTCAGGTCGCTCGGTCTTATAGTACACCAGCCCGAGCTGATACCACATTTCCGCAGAGTAGGGATTTTCGTCGAGGAAATTTATAAAGCTCTGTATGGCTTCTTCCAGGCGATCACGTCCCTCGAGCAGGAAGACCAGTTCCAGCAGGGCATCTTCATACATAGGGTTGCAGGTCAGGGCCTCCCTGAAATACTCCTCGGCCTGGGCCGGGCGATCGCACATATGGGCGACCTGTCCCATGTGAACCAGGATTTCTTCTGGCTCAGCACTTTGGTCTTTGATTGCTTCCAGGACGGCGATGGCCTCGTTGTAATGACGTCCCTGGGCCAGTAGCTCGGCCATCATAAACTGATAGTCGAGGTTGCCCGGGCTCAGGTGCAGTGCATGCTCCATGCTGTCAATGGCGTCCTGCCACTTTCGTTCATGTCGCAACAGGCGCGCCCGTTTGAAGTATAATTCGCTATTGGAAGGATGAAGCCTCAGGGCGTAGTCGAGTAACTCTTTGGCCCTGGGATAGTCCTGGTTTAACAGGTAGTACTGGAAGACATCATCGACTTCCTGTAGATCCATGAAGATGAAGGTGTCCCGCTTTAGCATTTGCTCAAAGGCCCTTGCACTTTGGCTGGCCCTCCGCTCTTCATAGTCACTGTATCCGTCGAACTCGTGCATGTATGCGTAAGCTTGTTTTTGTGGTGGTGCGCTGACAATCAGCGAAATAAACTATGACGGTCAATCCCAATATAGCAGGATGGTTCAAACCTCACCAGTTGTTTCTATTTTCTTTTTTCGGTAGGTTACCAGATACACTCCTGCCATCACCCATCCCATGAAAAGTACCTGCCGGAGGGAAATGGGTTGGCCGTCCCAAAAGAAAGACAGAATCCCCACCAACACTGGTTGCAGGTAGATGTACACTCCTACTGCTGATGAAGAGATTCGCTTGAGTGCCCAGCCATTCAGCGCGTAGGTACCGATGGTCACAAAGGCCACAACATAAATCGCGCCCCAAATGGTTGGGGAAGACAGGTCTGCCCAATTGACCTGTATCAGATCTGGCAGCCCCAGGGGTACATTTATCAAAGAGCCGAAAAAGAAAACCCATGCGACGATCGTCATCAAATGGTACTTTAGCATCAAAGGACGTACCAGCACCAGATATATTCCATAAGATGCCGCATTGACCAAAATCATGAGGTCCCCGAGCAGTGTATCTCCCCCCAGTCCCAACTGTCGCCCTCCCAGACTCAGCATAAATGCGCCGGAAAAGGCTATCAGCACGCCAATCACCTTCAAGGGCGTCAGGGTTTCGCTCTTTAGTGCGAAGGCTGCCAAAAAGACAAAAAGCGGCGAAGTTGTCATGATCACCGATGCATTGACCGGTAGGGTAAGGGCCAACCCCTTGAAGAACATGTTCATGTTAAGAATGGCCCCAAAAAATCCACATAGAGCGAGCCTGAGCAGGTCTTTTCGGGGTGGAATGGGCTCCCGTACCACTACCGCCGCAAACAGTCCGAATGCCAGAAAGGAGCCAAGGGTACGAAGTGCAACCAGTCCGAGTGGAGGGATCTGCTCAAATACCGCCTTGGCCCAGAAAAAATTGATGGAGTAAATCAGCCCGACAGCCAGTAAGGCCGCATGTGCCAGGTAGGGTGTTCGATGAGAAGCAGGAGAATTGCTCAAATGATGACAGCATTTACAATTGAGCGCAAAAGTACGTATCACAAATGGGATGGTTGGTCTGTTTGTGCTTCTTTTACTGCATGACTAATTTCGTGCGCTGGATATGGAAGTGACGGGGGACTGGGGGATCAAAGAAAGTGAGGTTGAAGTATTCTATTCGACCTGATTCTCCATTTGAAGTCCTGGTTTTTCGCTTTTCATCCGCCTAAGAACATGGATCTCTATGCGTAGTACCCTTATTCTGGCTGCGATACTGATAGCTGGGCTCACCGCCTACTTTGTTTTCTTCTACAGCCCCAATCTTGATTCCCTGGTCCCGGGCGATACCGCCTTTGCGGTCAAAGATACCAGTGAAGTTTATGGCATAGTCCTCACCCAGTACCGTGAGGAGGAGCCTGGACAGCAGATACGACTTGAGCGACTAGCCGATGGAGACTGGCAGTTCAATGGGGCCTATCCGGCCATGCGTCCCAGGGTACGCAACCTGCTGGCGGTTATGAGCCGCATAGAAGTCCGGGAAGTTCTCAACGAAGCTGCCACCGCCAATGCTCAGCGCTTTTTTTCAACCGTCAGGACTCGTGTGGACCTATTTGACCAGGATGGGGACCTCATGCACAGCTATGATGTCGGCAGTGAAACGCCCGGTTCCAGAGGTACCCTGATGCGTATGCGCCATAGCGAGACTCCCTATGTGGTTGAGTTGCCTGGCCTGCAGGGCTACGTCAAGGCCGCCTACAGCCTAGACCCCACCTTCTGGCGAGCCAATCGTCTCTTTGATGCCAGTCTGAGCAGGTTGATTCGGTTTAGTGTGCTCTATCGCGAGCCGGAGCGGAGCTTCACCCTGGAAAAAGTCAACGACAGCACCTTTGTGCTCGCAGGCCCGGGAGCGGGAGCCGATCCGGACCGGTTGGCAGATTATCTCGCAAATTTCAAGGGGCAGGTATATGGAGAAACCTTTGCAGAGCAGATGTTTCCCGGAAAGAAGGAGCAACTAGCAGGAATGGACCCTGATATCCGCATTGTAGCGGCCTACCGGGATGGCAGCCAGAAGAGTCTGGTGCTTTATGACCGGGAGGACGATGACAATGGGCTATTTGGCTGGATTGAAGGTGAAAACGAACTGCTCACCATACAGCATTTTGTGATCGACCCCTTTCTGAAAACACGCTCCCATATCCTAGGCGACACGACTGGACAGAGTCTGTTGTTGCCCATGCCGTAAACTTTTACAGGCATCTAGCTGAAAGGGGCCTTGGTGCAGCACGATGGTTTTCCAGATGTGAAAGGCATCCTGGTGTCGGCCCTGCATGAAACAGGCCCAGGCCAGAAAATACCTGGAAGCAGCCAACCATGGACTATCTCCCTGTTGTATGACCTCCTGGAGTACCCCTTCAGCTGTAGATGGGGCGCCAGCAAGTAGATGGCTGATTCCCAGGTAACATTGGAGCTCTACTTTGCCCATGCAATTGGATTCACAATTACGGATCAGGGCTGTAAATCCCGTGGCGGCCTGTCCGAAATTTTCGCTCTGGTAAGCTCGCCAGGTAGTGGTCACCTGTGATTTTCCCAACCCGTGAAACCGGGTTTGAGAGCCCAATGGAGGTGCCTTCAAAAAGCTCGGCGTACTTTCTGCCTGCCAACCCGCATCTACGAACCCCTTGGTTGAAAGGTGTTCAGCGTGCCGGTGGTTTTCCCCGATTCTCAGGATAAAGGAAAAGAGTCTGATTACCGGGGAGGTGGCATGAAATGGAAGAGGGGTGAACATGGTGTTGGTTGTGGTTAAGGGTTGGTAAAGTAGTGCTCCAGGCTGGGCCCCAGCCACCGGCGGAGTTTGCGAATGGCTCGATCACGGCTTCCACGCAACTGGTTGGTGGTCCAGCCAGTCTGGGCGAGGGCTTCGTCGTAGCTGAGTTGTTGGAGGTAAAGTAAGTCTATCGCCGTTCGCTCCTTGTCATTCAGCTGACCAAGGGCTTCATGCAGAATGGAAAGGTCTATATCGGAATTGACCCGGCTGTCCATGTGGTGAGTTGGAGGCAGGCTTTGCTGCACGGCTTCCCGGTGCAGTTCGCGGACTTTTTGCTTGCGCATGATGTCCAGGAGCCGATTGGTTGCAGTCTTCATGAGCCAGGCCCTGAAGTATTGTACGTCACAGGTTTTGAGTTTCTGCTGCAAATGCAGATACAGGTCCATCGCAAAGTCTTCCCGCTCCTCAGGAGTGGACAGATAACGTGCCGCCCGAATGGAAATCATATCCGAATACCGAAACAGCAGAGTGGCCAGTGCATCCTGATTATCATGATGCCGATACAACTCCATGAGTCCTTCGTCAGAAACAGAAGGCAGTGGAAGCTTGGGAGGCAATTTCTCCCGTTTGTGGAAGGTAAAAGTGGTGAGCAATGCTACAGGGATTAGGGGTTTAGGTGCGTAAAAAGATCCCTGGGAGGTAGCGTTGCAGGTGATGAATTCATGCTTTATCGCCCTGCCATAACCTGACGATCATGCGTAGGGGATTTACACGGGGGATAGGGGATTTTTTCTCAAAGGGTAAATTCAGGGCATAAAAAAGCCTCCATCTTCCGGGATTTGCCGAAAATGGAGGCTGAATTTGTTTACGCACAATGGACCTACTCACGGAATACCTGAGTGGAGGCCGCCTGGGCCGTCGGCATGACGACGATGTCATTTATGGTAACATGAGGTGGCGTACTGGCCACGTAGGCGATCACATCTGCGATGTCCTTTCCGGTCAGGGGCTGCATGCCCTTGTACACATTGTCGGCCCGGTCCTGATCGCCCTTGAAGCGCACTACGCTAAATTCTGTTTCCACCAGGCCGGGGGCTACGTTGGTCACTTTGATTTTGTGGGGCAGCAAGTCCATGCGCATGGCTTTGGACAGGGCATCGGCAGCGTGTTTTGACGCGCAATAGACATTGCCATTGGGGTAGACTTCCTTGCCGGCGATGGACGCGACGTTGATGATGTGTCCTCCTTTGCCTCGCTCGACCATGTGAGGTGTGATGGCACGGGTGATGTAGAGCAACCCTTTGACATTGGTGTCGATCATCCGTTCCCAGTCATCTATGAAGCCTTCCTGGATGGGATTGAATCCCACGGCCAGCCCGGCGTTGTTGACGAGGATGTCGATGTCCTTCCACTCTGGAGGAAGGTTGTCCACCTGCCGTTGAACCTCTGCCTGGTCCCGAATGTCAAAGCACAGGGCCAGCATGTCGTTGTCGTACTTTGCAACCAGGGCATCAAGACGTTCCTGGCGACGCCCGGTAATGATGAGTCGATGTCCCTGCTGGGCAAATACTTCCACGGTGGCTTCGCCTATGCCTGCCGTAGCTCCGGTGATGAGAATGGTTTTGTTCATCTGGTTTTTGTTAGGAAGAAGTCAGAGGACAGAAGGGAAAGAATAGAAGTCAGACCATTTCATTGTCAGAAGTCAGAAGGAGGATTAGGCTCCTCCCTTTTTTGTCTGACCTACTTCGACTCCGCTCAGCACAAGTCTCGCAGCGCAGCGGTCCTCTTCTCATTTCCCCCACTTCTCCATCTGGGCTCGGGTGACCTTGACGTCAATCCACTCTTCGTCGAAGTGGGCTCCGAGGCTTGCGTACATTTTGATGGCGGGTTCATTCCAGTCGAGGACCTGCCACTTCATCATGCGGGCATTTTCCTCCAGCCCAATTGCTACCAGCTTGTCCACCAGTTTTCGGCCTATGCCCTTGCGGCGATGATTTTCGCGTATGACAAGGTCATCGAGGTAGAGCAATTTTCCCTTCCAGGTCGAATAGCCGTAATAGTAAAGCGCGATTCCGACGACTCCGTCTTCTGCATGTTCGGCAACGAGGCACTTGAAAATGGGATTTTCGCCAAAGCCATCCTCCAGGTATCGTTCGACACTGGTCTCAACGGCATCAGGGGCCTGCTCAAACTCCGCCAGTTCTTTTACCAGGCTAAAAATTGAAGGGACATCTTCACGGGTAGCTTTGCGGATGGAGATGGGCATATTTAGTTCGTAGTTGGGAGTTGAAGAGTTTGTAATTGCGAGGATAGGTTAGGGGAGTATAGTCATCTGCGTGATCAATGATCACTGTTCATTGATCACTGTTTTGATCCATTGTAGATAATCCGGGTTTCCACCCTGTATGGGCAGGGCCACCACGCAGGGGACTTCGTAGCTGTGGAGTTGTGTTACGTGCTGGGTCAGGGCTTCGAGTTGGCTGCGGGTAGTTTTGGCTATCAGGACGATTTCCTGATCCTGCTCGATTCTGCCTTTCCACTGATAGATGGAAGTCATGCCGGGGATGATATTGGCGCAGGCAGCGAGTCGATCCTGGACGAGAGAGGCTCCGATTTTTTGGGCTTCTTCCTGTGAACCACAGGTTATGTACACAAACAGGGCTTCCATACCTGCCAAATTACTTATTTTGCTCCGAAAATGAGGAACATGGTCGAAATCTTGTACGAGGACAATCACCTGCTGGTCGTGAACAAACCCTTTTGCATGGCCTCACAGGGGGATGAGACGGGGGATGAAAGTGTATATGACTGGGCCAAGGAGTACATCCGCGTGACCTATCAGAAGCAGGGAAACGTCTACCTGGGATTGATTCATCGGTTGGACCGCCCAGCCGGAGGGATCCTGGTGTTGGGAAAAACGTCCAAGGCCGCTTCGCGCCTGTCCAAGCAGTTTCAGTCCCGTGAAGTCAAAAAGATCTACTACGCTCTGGTGGAGCGCGTTCCGGATCAGCCTCATGGAGAGCTTAGGCATAACCTCAAAAAACTTCCTGGCCGCAACATCATGCGTGCCTACGACAAAGCCGTTCATGGCAGTAAGCCAGCCCACCTCGACTATCGACTGGTCACCAAGCAGGGCAGTCGCGCGTTGCTGGAAGTCCGTCTGCATACGGGCCGCCGACATCAGATCCGGGTTCAACTCGCCAGCATGGGCTGTACCATCAAGGGCGATGTCAAGTACGGCAAAACCGAATTTAACGCCGACAAGTCCATTTGCCTGCTGGCCCGACGCATCACCTTTGAGCATCCGGTGCAGAAGAAGCCTCTCACCATTGAGGTTCCCGTTCCGGAAGGGCCAGAATGGCGTCCATTCGACAAACTGGACCGCAGCAAGACTAGCGTTACCAAGCCTGTGGTGACTTGGGGGGCGTGATTCGGGTGAAATTTTCAGCGACTCTCAGCGTCTTGCCTGCATGACCGCTATAGACCTTATTCCTCAAGCTTCTTCTTCCGCATCCTTCGGGGATTGTACCACAGCCAAAAACCGCTGACTGAGAGGATAATCAGGCCCAGTCCAGAGAGGGTCGAGTAGGTCAGCTTGAAGGTGTCCTTTCCCAGGACGATGTACCGATCCAGGATGGAGCCATCATGGATTTGTTCGATAAGATCGGAGTAGCGTCGGCCTACGGACCGTATTTCTCCCGTCTGAAGGTCCAACTGTACTTCCTGATACCCTGCTTCAAAGCGGACTTTGACGATGCCCTTGCCGGGACGAAGGTCCAGCCGATCAATGGAGGGAGAGATTTGCATTGAATCTTCAGCGTATTGCTGAGCGATGTGGATCAGGGTATCCACAGACATCCAGGTCTGAGCTTCCGTTGAGAAGCCCTTTTGGGTACTCGGCAGCAGCTCGATCTGTTTTTTCCAGCCTAGCAGGATGCCGGTTACTCCCATGATCAGCATGAAAGCCAGGACAGGGACGGCCACCCACTTGTGGAGTTTTCGGTAAAAACGGGTCTGTTGAGCAAGCTGTTTTTTTGAAGCCATAGAAAGGAGGCAAGTGCAATTTGAGGAGGGGCTATTCTTACGAATTTAACGCTTATCCCAATTTGTAGCAATTGGCCTTCATAACGCCATTATTTGGGGTAATCCGGCAAATAGGTTAGCTTGCCATTCCCTGAAATTATTCCCGACATAATCGAAAAACTCACCCATTATGGCTACCCAAATCGCAGCTGGTAACTGGAAAATGAACCTCGACCTTGGACAGGGCCGAGAGCTTGCTCAAACCCTTGCTTCCCGCTTCATCGCAGAAACTACCGGATCGAAAGAGGTAATCATTGCCCCTTCCTTTCCCCTTTTGGCTACCATCAGCCCGATCGTTGCCACCAATCCCCATATCCACCTGGCAGCCCAGAATATGCATCAGGCGGACAAAGGGGCCTTTACTGGCGAAGTTTCAGCCGAGATGCTCAAGTCTGTAGGCTGTACCCACGTGATCCTGGGGCACTCAGAGCGTCGTCAGATTTTTGGAGAAGACAATGCATTGCTCGCGGAAAAGGTAGATCAGGCGCTGAAATATGGCCTCAAAGTGATCTACTGTATCGGGGAAACCCTGGAGCAGCGTGAAGCTGGAGAAACCCTGGCAGTAAATGCTTCGCAGCTAAGTGAGGGAACCTTCCACCTGTCTGCGGATCAGTACAAGGAGCTGATCGTTGCCTACGAACCCGTTTGGGCAATTGGCACTGGGAAAACCGCCAGCCCTGAGCAGGCGCAGGAGGTACACGCCGCCATTCGCAAGCAGCTTGCAGATAAATATGGGCAGGCCACTGCTGACCAGACCTCTATCCTGTATGGCGGTAGCGTAAAGCCAGGAAATGCTTCGGAGCTATTCTCTCAGGCCGATATTGATGGGGGCCTTGTAGGCGGAGCCAGCCTGAAAGCTGAAGATTTTATTTCCATCATCCAGGCACTTGGGTAACAAATCCTGTAAACCCAGTAGTTCCCGGGCCAGATGAAAAGCTAACACAACCGTTTGGGTTAATCTGGCCTGGGATATTTTTTATATGGCATCCCGACAGAAGCATCGGGGGCAGCATAGCAATGACCCTCGTTTATTTAGCGAAAAATGGATTCCCATCCTCAACCAGGCGGTACACGACCTATCCTGGTTGTTGACTCGGGGCTACGGCGAGAAATCTGCCCTGGCTCTGGTAGGGAATCGTTTTAGGCTAAATGTGCGACAGCGAAAAGCCCTATGGCGAGCGGTCTGCTCAGATGAAGCCTGGGAGCATCGACAGGCTAAACGCCTTGCTCCGGCAGCCGTGCGGGGACAGTCTCTTGTAATCGACGGGTATAACCTGCTGATCACCATGGAAAGCGCCCTTGGTGGCGGAATCGTCATTGAGTGTCGGGATGGGACTTTTCGCGACATAGCATCGGTACATGGCACCTACCGCAAGGTGGAGGAAACCATTCCGGCGCTGTCCATGATTGGCGTTCATCTCCAAAATATGGAGATAGATGCTGTCTGCTGGCTGCTGGACCGGCCCGTTTCCAATAGCGGATTATTGCGCGGGATCATGCTTGAAATTGCAGAGCAATACGGGTTCAACTGGTCCGTGGAGCTGCTTAACAGCCCTGACAAGGGCATTGTGGATCGTTCCGATTTTATTGCGGTGTCCTCTGATGGCTGGGTGTTGGATCACTGTCGGCATTGGTATAACCTCAACCGGGACCTGCTGAGCAAGATCCCCAAAGCCAACGTGATACGGTTGGATGGGAAGTCTGACGGCTCCACGGAGTAAAATAGTGGTGTATTATTCAATTTCTGGCTAATTTGGAATCTGATTCCAAATTAGCCAGAAACTATGTACGTCAATCGCATCGCTGGTGATAAAATTCTGTCCCTGGCTCAACAGTTCAAAGCTGTCGCCGTGATCGGCCCGCGTCAGAGTGGAAAGACCACCCTGGTCAGGAAAATATTCCCAGACAGGCCCTATGTCTCCCTTGAAAATCCCGAACAGCGTCAATTTGCCACCGAAGACCCTAAGGGATTTTTGAACTCCTATCCCGACGGAGCCATTCTCGATGAAATCCAACGGACGCCACAATTGCTTTCCTGGCTGCAACAGCGACTGGATGAGGAGCAACGTACCGGGACGTTTATTCTCACTGGTTCCAATAACTTCCTGTTGCTGGAACAGATCACCCAATCTCTGGCCGGCCGGGTCGCTTATGTCGATTTGCTGCCTTTTTCGCTTGAAGAATGCCTGGATGAAGGCTCAGAGGGGGCATCACTGGATCAGCAACTCTTTCTGGGAGGCTATCCATCGGTACGTGCCTTGGGCATTTCTCCGGAGGACTGGTTTCCGGCCTACCTCCGAACCTACGTGGAGCGAGACGTGCGCCAAATCAAAAACCTCGAGAACCTGGCTGCATTTGAAAAGCTCCTTTCCTTATGTGCCGGCCGAATCGGGCAATTGGTTAACTATTCCAATCTTGCAGTAGAAGTCGGGGTCGATGTCAAGACCGTCAAATCCTGGCTGGGAATCTTGCAGGCGAGTTACATCATTCACCTGCTTCCCCCTTATTTCAGGAACTTCAACAAGCGGGTGGTCAAGACGCCGAAACTGTATTTTTATGACACGGGGCTAGCCAGTCACCTACTTCGGATTAATTCCTCCGAAGACCTCTCCAACCATGCCATGCGAGGGGCACTCTTCGAAAACCTGGTCGTAACAGAACTGCTCAAAGGCCGCTTTAACCATGGAAAGCGTTCCAACCTCTACTTTTGGCGGGATCGCAGCGGGCATGAGGTGGACCTCATCTTGGACCGGGGAGTGGAAGTATGGCCGATAGAAATCAAGTCGGGTCAAACCATCACTTCAGCCTATTTTAAGGGGCTAGAAAAATTTCATCAGATCAGTGGGCAACAGGCGGGATGGGTGTTTTATGGCGGAGAAGATGGGCAGAAGCGCAGCAATGGAATTGAGGTGAAGGGGTGGCGGGAGTTGGCTTCGCGGGACAGGAGTCATTAGCCTAAGGTTCTTCATAAGCTGTTTTTCCCGCTCGCAATCTTTTCAATATCAATTCATCCTCGGGAGAAATGCCTCTATTGACATATGGCATCTGGTCCGGATGACAGGCACAAGGAACAGAATGGATCCATGCACCATTGGTATTGATAGCATCACAGCCTATGCCCCCAAAATTATTGTAAATAAAGTAGTTGGGAACTATCGGCTCATGTCTGGGTGTACTTTTCCATTGATATAGCCAAACCAGTACCGTTGCATAGGCCAGCATCCGCCAAAGGAAATTTCGAATATGCATGGGAATCGTTTTCCCTGGGACCGATCCCCATGGCGAATTCCACACGGAAAAAGCTACATTCCCCAGTTCCCCTCCAACGTCCCCCAAAAATCCTCCCGCATGGAATCCGCCTCGATAGCCGTATAGGCTGAAATGTTTCGGCCTCCGTTTTCTGGTGGGGCACTGACCGTCTCCATCGTAGCCCACTGCGGATGCAGGATGGCCTCTACCAGGGCCAGGTCCCACATGATCCAGCTTTCTCCGGAGTGGACATCGGCCCAGCGCTTTTTGAGCAAATCCGCAGATGGATGGGCATACTGATCCAGTCGCTCTACGGAGGCTTCATGCTCAAAGGTCAAGTCTGCGGATATGCTGGCAGGCATCACGATGACTTCTAGTTTGTCATTGCTCAGGAGCAAATCCAGCGCGTTGAGGTCGTTACGTGCGTTGAACTCATTTTTGTTCCAGGCTCCTGTAGCGGGATTATACTGCATGCCGAGCAGATAGGCCCGGACATTGGGCGTAATCTCGGGAGCCCGGAGTAATGCTGCGGCCAAATTGGTTACGGGGCCAAGGATCACCACGTCAAGCTTCTGATCCGGGCTAGCCTGTTTTGCCTGCTCGATGATGAAGTCCACCGCAGGGCTTTCAGGGATGGGTGCTCCTTCATAGTAGCCCCAGGCATACCCTACGATCCGATCACAGCCGTGTGGGTGGGGCAGATCCAGGCGACCCATGCCCGTCAGCAGCATTTCATTCAACTGCTGGGAGATGGCCATGGTCTGGATGTTTTCGGTGGGGTAGACGTGCCAGACCGAGTCGGTGAGCAGCTGCACGTTATTGAAATGGGCGGAGGCGAGGCCAACTACGGGGAAATCTTTTTCGAGCAAGGCACGCACAATAGCGTAGAGGTCGTCCATCTCGTTGCCGGTATCGGCGTCAATGATGACAGTGTGGTGTGAAGTGTCTGGGAAAGTTTCCGGAGAAGTCTGGTTAGAGGAAACGGGCGATTGACAGCTTTGAATTGCAGTCGCAACCAGGACAATGGATAGCAGCAGGGCCTTTTTCATGCTACGAAAGGTAGTAAAAAGACGCTTCAACCCCACTCAGTGGCTACGTCGTATTTCGCAAACTGACCATCTTGGGTAAGGATAGTCAGATTCGCAGTCTGAGCCTGCGCGATCAACAAGCGATCAAATGGATCTCTGTGGTGGAAAGGTAACTCCTCCAGCTGGATAAGATGAGGGAGTTGGATAGGAAGTAATGAAAATCCTTGATTTTCAATAGACAACCACATTTGGTCAGTAGATTCCGATAAATCCAGTTTCCCGATGCTCCGTTTTACGCTTATTTCCCAAAAAGAAATAGGGCTGACCCAAAGTCGATGTTCATTGGATAACAGGCGCTCGTGAGAGCTAACAGGGAATTTCGGATCTCCTTCAAGCCACCAAATGAGGGCGTGAGTATCAAATAAGTAGCCCATTTACATATAATCTTTGAAGTCTTCCAGCGGTTCATCGAAGTCTGGGGACATGTAGATCAATGTACCTTTCATCGCTCCAAAGCAAGGTTTCTGCTGAGGGGGTGGGGTCTCCCCCTTCACCTCCTTCAATAACTGTTTCAACCGATCAGCAGGAAGCCGATCAATAGCCCGAATAAGTTCCAGTTTCAGTTCTGCGATGGACATAGATTTTGCTGCTTGTTTCATGAAGATACGAAAATCGGAGGCAATGGGTAGATATTCGACTTATTCCATTTGGGTGGATTTTCGGGGTGGCTATCGTAAATCCTATTAATGTGAAAGGGGCTTGCGAGAAAGGCCCTCCACGAAAAATAGCCGTTCAGTAAACTTTGTGCCAGCCGATTTTCTGCCGATATACTGGTATATTCATCACATGAACTATGAAGAATCTCTCAATGCCCTAGACGTAGCCTGGGCATTGGAAACCGGGTTCCTATATAAAATACGATATCGGGAAGTTGATTTTTTGCTTGGAGATGAGCTATTGAAGACCCTAAAGCAAATAGATTTCACTGATCAGGACCTTCTCCCAAAGCAAATAGTTTCCTACATCTGGTTCATTCCTCTATTTATGGAATTGCAAATGCATTCTATTGAGAAAGCTTCTAATGTGGAGGAATTCGGTAGATATGTTACCCTTGCTAGCCAAATAACTGCCGAAGTATCTCGTATTTTGGGACATGTCCCTGAAGAGCCAGATTGGAACACGCCACTCTCCTAGAATGAGGAAAGCTCGGTACTAAAAAACGGCCAGCCAGGTACTCCCAGCCAGCCATTCTTATTCTGATCAATAAACAATGTGAATCAAGGGTTATGATCATGGCCTCTACGACGTGCTACAGCCCTTTTTTTGGGGTGAACCCTTGATTCGCATAAACACTGCTAATAAAGCACCCTCACCCTGATCGTTCCTTCAATCGATCTCAGGGCTTCCAGCAGGTGGTCATCGTATTTTCGGTTGACATCGGTGATGACATAGCCGATTTCCTCGTTGGTTTTGAGGTATTGACCAGCAATGTTGATGTCATGCTCGGCAAAAATCTGGTTCATGCGTGACAGTACACCCGGCACATTGCGGTGAATGTGCATCAGACGGTGCACATCCCGTTGCAGTGGCAACTGAATTTCGGGGAAGTTAACAGAGCCGTGCGAACTGCCGGTATTGACGTAGGCCATGATTTGATTGGGGACATATCCGGCGATATTCACCTGGGCTTCCTGGGTAGAACCTCCGATATGCGGCGTCAGGATGACATTCGACAGTCCCTGCAGAACAGACTCGAAAGGATCCTGATTGCTACGAGGCTCTTTGGGGTACACATCTATGGCGGCTCCCTTCAGGTGACCACTTTTGAGGTGACTGGCCAGGGCCTCGAGATCCACTACTTTTCCCCGGCTCAGATTGATCAGGATGGAGCCGTCTTTCATCATAGACAGTTCTTTTTCTCCAAAAATTCCCTGATTCTCAGAGCGGCCATCCACATGCAGGGAAACGACGTCCACCAGCCCCAGCATTTCTTCCAGGGTGTTACACTTGGTTACATTGCCGAGGGGCAGTTTTTCTACCAGATCGAAGTAATAGATATCCATCCCTGCGGCTTCTGCAAGAACAGAGAGCTGGGCACCGATATTTCCATACCCAATGATTCCGAGCTTTTTGCCACGAATCTCATAACTCCCGGCGGCGGACTTGTTCCACTTACCCTGGTGCATGCCTTCGTTGAAAAACGGAATGCGGCGCATCAGCATAATCATTTCTGCCAGAGCGAGTTCCACCACTGAACGGGTATTGCTATAAGGTGCATTGAAGGCGATGACCCCGTGTTCGGAGCAGGCTTCCAGATCGATCTGATTCGTCCCAATGCAAAATGCACCTACGACCATGAGCCGGTTGGCATTTTCCAGCACCTTACGTGTGATCCTGGTTTTGGAGCGAATCCCGATAATGCTGACGCCTTTGATTTTTTCGCAGAGTTCCTCTTCTCCCAACGCACGGTCTATGGTCTCCACCTGATATCCTTCCTGTTCAAAGACTTCTTTTGCACGCGGATTGATATTCTCCAGCAAAAGCACCTTGATGCGGTTCTTGGGGTAGGAAATAGCCCTGGGAAGGTCGTTTACAAACAAAAACTCATCAAAGCTGGGCGTAATGTGGTCTGCTTTATCGAGGATATTTTCCCGCTCTACGTTTTCTGTAAAGGCAAAAAACTTATGAGCCTGACCTGATTCCTTAATTTCGTAGTCTGTGTATCCGTCTCCGAGCACACTGATTTCGCCGTCAAGGCCCAATTCAGACACGACCTTGGACTTGCCTTTGCTATGGGCCAGCGGATTGCCCTGATCTGCTCCAATGATGTTGCCTTCTTCGTCGAAGACAAATGTATTGGCCAGCACATGATCGCTGTCGATGTCAAAATCCGCAACAACGGGATCAATGAAGTCCTTGAAACCATTGGATACGATATATACCTGCCCCTTGAATTGCTGGAAAAATGCACGGTTGCGAACGACCGAGGTAGTTACCTTTTTTTTGAGCCTTTCTATGAGCAAAGGCAGGTGATCCCGGTGAGCATTGAGTATTTTTAGGCGGCTGTTAAGCGATTCAGTAAAGGAAATTTCGCCGTTGACCCCACGGTTTGTGATGTCAGCGACTTTGTCAACGATGGCCTGCCGGTCAGGCCTGTCTGCCATGGCAATCTCGGCCAGTTCTTCCAGCGCTTCTACCTTCATAAAAGTGCTGTCAAAGTCTATGACAAAGTATTTTGTCAGGGTGTCCATAGGAGCGTTTTTGGTAGTCAAATTTTAACAGAATGCAATTAACAGCCTATTTTTTAGATAATGCCAATAAAAAAGGCTGCAAACCTTAGCATGATGGAAATGGATAAAAAAATCAATACGCATACACTCCTCCGGGGTTTGCTCCTCTGCGGGATGATTTCCTGGCTGGGGCTGGCCTGGAGTGGATGTAGCCGTTTGGGGTCACAGACTACCGAAAAAGAAAACATGGCCACTGCTATTTATCCCATCACATCTTCCCTGATTCTCACTCAGGGGCGCCTACGCCCAGGAGACGAATCTATGGAAATGATCTGGAGCGGGGCCCAGATTCACTTTACGGCAGAAGCTGATAGCATCTGGCTGCGGGCCACCACGAGTCCAGAGCGGCTGGGCCTCGGGCCTCGCTTCGATATCTTTTTGACTGTGGTGATCGACGGTCAGGAATTTTATAGCGTGCTGATTCCGAATGGGAAATCCCGTCACCTGATCGCAGCCGGACTGGGCGATGGCCCCCATGAGGTAACCCTGTTTAAGCGAACGGAGGCCCTGACGGGATCCATCGTGGTCAAAGGCATCGAACTAAGCCCTAGAGGCCAGCTGACAGAGCCGCCGTCCCTTCCCGCGCGCAGCATTCAGTTCATCGGCAACTCCATTACCTGCGGGTACGGCAATCTGGGCGATGACCAGACCTGCCCCTTCTCCCCTGCTACTGAAGACGGCTTTCAGGCCTACGGAGCCATTGCTGCACGGGAGCTGAGAGTACGCTATACTGCGGTTTGCTACTCCGGGCGTGGCGTTTGGCGCAACTATGATGGCTCCAAAGACGGAATCCTTTATGATCTCTACCAGCGATACCATCCCATGGATGAGGAAGCAAGCTATCCATTCGATGAGCCCTCACCCGATGTCGTCGCCATCAACCTGGGCACCAATGATTTCGCCAAAGGCATTCCTCCAGCGGATGATTACAAAGGGGCCTTTCGTAAGCTGATCGCCCTAGTGAAAGAACATCACCCAAACGCCGCCCTGTTTTTGTTGGGAAGCCCAATGCTCGAGGGCGAAAGGTTGACCCTCCAGCGAACCTATCTGTCAGAGCTGGTGGAGGAATTGCAAGCCGAAGGCATGGAGCAGGTCTACCACTTTGACCTGACAACTCAGGGGCCACTGGGCTATGGCTGTAGTTGGCACCCCAATCTCGCCCAGCACGAGCTAAACGGACAGGAGCTAGCGGCTTTCATCAGAGAAAAAATGGGCTGGTGAGGCTGTGAGTTCCCTTCATCGCACGCAGGCAAGGCTTTTCTCGCATAAGATATGGAGAAGAAGAAGCCTCACGCAGAGGAGCAGAGGTATTTTTCAGCGAACACACTTCTTCTCTGCTCCTCCGCGTCTCTGCGTGAGAAAAAGAATCTTGCCTCTGCCCAAAATCTCAAAAACTCCTTTTCTCTTAATCCCTGATATGTAAATTGGCCGCAAGAGAATTATACACTGAGATTCCAACACACCCCAGATATGCTAAAATCCATTTCCCCTACCCATACCAAGGCCTGGACCAAGCTCAAAGATCACTTCGAAGCGCTAAAAGACACCCAAATGGTGGACCTCTTTGCGCAAAATTCCCAGCGCTTTGAAAATTTTTCCCAGCAATTTGAAGACATCCTGCTCGACTACTCCAAGAACCGCATCACCAGGGAGACCCTCGACCTGCTGACCCAACTGGCCGAAGAAACTGACCTCAAGGACGCCATCGGCAAGATGTTTTCTGGTGATAAGATCAACCAGACCGAAGGCCGCGCTGTGCTGCACGTCGCCCTCCGCAACCAGAGCAACGCGCCCATCGAAGTTGATGGAGAGGATGTCATGCCCGAAATCAACGAAGTCCTCAGCCGGATGGAGGCTTTTGTGGGACGCCTGCACAGCGGCGAGCACAAGGGCTACACCGGCAAAAAAATCACCCAGATCGTCAACATCGGCATTGGCGGATCTGATCTGGGACCCGTGATGGTCACCGAGGCCCTGAAGCCCTATTGGGTCGAAGGCATCGAGGTCCACTACGTGTCCAACGTGGACGGCACCCACATCGCCGAGACGCTGAAGAAGGTCGATCCTGAGACGACGCTGTTCATGATTGCGTCCAAGACCTTCACGACCCAGGAGACCATGACCAACGCCCACAGCGCGCGGGACTGGTTCCTGGGGCACGCCAAAGACGAAGCCCATATCGCCAAGCACTTCGTGGCCCTCTCCACCAATGCGGACGGTGTATCCAGCTTTGGCATTGACCTGGACAACATGTTCGGGTTTTGGGACTGGGTCGGCGGACGCTACTCCGTGTGGTCAGCCATCGGGCTGAGTGTTGCGGCAACCATTGGATTTGAGAACTTCCGGCAGTTCCTGGCGGGTGGTCATAGCATGGACAACCACTTTCGGACCGCACCGCTGAGCGAAAATCTGCCCGTGATCCTCGCCCTCATCGGCATTTGGTACAACAATTTCTTCGGAGCTGAAACCGAGGTGATCCTGCCTTATGACCAGTACCTGCACCGCTTTGCCGCCTATTTCCAGCAGGGAAATATGGAGAGCAACGGCAAATACGTGGCCCGCGATGGCAAACAGGTCGAGTGGGAAACCGGCCCCGTCATCTGGGGCGAACCCGGCACCAACGGGCAGCACGCTTTTTACCAGCTGATCCACCAGGGCACCAAGCTGATTCCGGCGGACTTCATCGCACCAGCCATCAGCCACAACCCCATTGGCGACCACCATCCCAAGCTGTTGGCCAACTTTTTTGCCCAGACCGAAGCCCTGATGAAGGGTAAATCCGAGAAGGAAGTTCGGGCAGAGCTGGACGGCAAGAGCCAGGAGGAAATCGATTTTCTGACTCCATTCAAGGTCTTCGAAGGCAATCGCCCGACCAATTCCATCCTGGTCAAGCAGGTAACGCCTTACGTGCTGGGACAACTGGTCGCAATGTACGAGCACAAGATCTTTACCCAGGGGGTAATCTGGAACATCTTCAGCTTTGATCAGTGGGGCGTAGAGCTTGGCAAGCAGCTCGCCAAGGCCATTCTCCCGGAACTGGAAAACGACAGCGAAGTCAGTAGCCACGATGCCTCTACCAATGGCCTGATCAATGCCTACAAGGCGATGAGGGGGTAATTGGGAATTCGTACTTCGTGATTCGTAATTGATTGAGACGCGGACGGGGCTTTCACCAGTGCTATTTTTCGCCCCGTCTGCGTTCCCCTGGTGCTCAAAATAAACGCAAATCAGGCAAGAAAAATCACTCTGGTTAAAGCCTGGCCTGCGTTTCCTCATGCCTTCATTTCCCCATACCTCCATACCTTCTTCCCCCCCCCATGCTAACCCTGCTCAGCAAATCCTTTGGTAAGCCACCTCGCATGGAGGATGTGCGCCGTTCTCCTCATTTTGATGGGGAAAAATTCGTCAATCCGGTGCCGACGCACTCGTTGGATCGCAGCCAACTGCCCGATGTGATGTGGCGCAGCTGGGCCCGCAAGGGCCCCAGGCAGCCCGGGCCGGAGTATCGTTTCGGCGAGACCCACCGCGAGGAACTGGAGAAATTCGACGAAATCCAGGTCAACTGGCTGGGGCATGCGGCCTTTTTGCTGCACAAGGCGGGTAAATATTTCCTGCTCGATCCAGTGCTGACCGAGCGGGTGTCGCCCTTCAGTTTTTATGGGCCGAAGCGCTTTTTTCCTTCGCCGATTCCGGTGGAGGAATTGCCGCCGCTGGAGGCCATCGTCCTCTCGCACGACCACTATGACCACTGCGACAGCGAGGTGCTGCCTCAACTGGCCGACCAAACCAAACACTACATCACCCCACTGGGACTGCGCTCCACGCTGGAATATTGGGGCATTCCAGGCGAAAAAATCACCGAGATGGACTGGGGCGATCAGTTTGACGGAGAAAATTTTACCGTGAAAGCGCAGCCTGCCCGGCACTTTTCCGGCCGTGGCCTCAAGCGGGATCAGATCCTCTGGTGCTCCTATGTGTTGCAAATCGCAGAGCATAATATTTACTGGGCAGGAGATAGTGGCATCTTCCCCGGCTTTGCTGATATCGGTGAGGAGCATGGTCCCTTCGAGCTGGCGCTGATGCCCATCGGGGCCTATGACGACGCCTGGCACAACATCCACCTCAATCCGGAGGAGGCGTTGGAAGTTTTTGAATGGTTGCGCGGAGGGCGATTTTTCCCCAATCATTGGGGTACTATTGACCTCGCCATGCACAACTGGTACGAGCCGATGGAGCGGCTCCTCGAGGCAGCGGGTGAAGTGGACCTGTTGGCCGCGGAACCCGGACGCTGGGTATCACACCGCAGCAGTCAGGTGGATGCCGAGTGGTGGCGGGGCTTTTTGGTGGAAGAATAAACCGCAAGGGCGCGATGATAAAACGCGATGGCCGCAAACACCTCGCGACCACCGCGTATCCATTGCGTCCTTGCGGTAGAAAAATGACCGCCCCAAATTGTCTTCCATCTCGCCTCTCGCAGCAAAGCGGTCTGACGTCTCGCTTCTAATACGTCACCACAATCCCCAGTGTCGGCTGCACGATGCCCAGGTTATTTTCCAGGTAGCGGTACTGGTAGCGGCTGGGGTCATTGGGGTTGACAATGGGTTGATCCATGTCGTCACGGACTACGTCGAGGATGGGTGGCCCGGGGATGGTCAAGCCGTAGGTGTTTTGGATGTCGAGGAAGATATTCAGGCTCCAGGCGTCGAAGAACCACTTTTTGTCTACTCGCAGATCCAATTGATGGTAAGGGGCAATTCGCTGGCTGTTGAGACGGCTATAGTCTGGTACCGCCACGCCACGGGCATCCCAAACGGGTATCAGCGTCGAAACGGCTGTATCCGCCGGCGTGTAAGGCGATCCACTGGTAAGGCGCCACTTTAGGCCGACTTCCCAGTCTTTGCCAAATTTCTTCCCAGCCGTAAGCGCCACAATGTGCCGCTGATCCCAGGCTGAAGGCACGAAGTTCCCTTCTGAATCGGTGAATTCGCTCCAGCCCAGCGTATAGGCCACGATGCCATAAAATCCCCGGAACAATCGCTGCTGAATCAGCACTTCCAATCCATAGCTGCGTCCCTCCGAAGTAGGGACGGCAGGTTCGTTGCCGATGGCCCCAAAGTCGCCGCCCAGATTTGCCAGCGAGATGGAGTCGCGCAGCAGGAAAGGATAGTTGTAATAGCGCTTGTAGTAGCCTTCGACAGATATCTTGGAATTTTGCTGTGTTGTATAGGCCAGTCCGCCGACGATGTGGCGATTCTGGATGTAGGTGATGTCGGTGTTGACCAGTTCCCTGGTGTCGGTATCGCGGTACCCCAGTACGGTGTAGGAGGGCAATTGGTAGAATATGCCGGTGTTAAAGTTAACCGTCAGCTCGGGCGTGATGCCAAAGGAGGCTGAAAAGCGGGGCGAAACCTGGTCCAGTGGGTTTTGGGTGCCTTCAGCGAAGTCGGTCCCATCCACCCGGACGCCAGCGGAGAGGATCAGGCGATTTTCGAAGAGGCGCTTGCTCAGTTGGGCGAAAGCTCCATACTTATTGAGGTTCAGCTGTGAGTCGAAGTCCACGAGCTGAAAGGGCAGTTGCAGGTAGGAGTCTGCCGTGTAGCGCACGTACTCGTAGTTGGCCCCGACGTTGTACTTCCATCCATTTTGACGGCCTGTGTATTCGACCCGGAACTTGTTTTCGCTTTCCTGCGAATTGTAGTCCTGGAGCAGGTCGCCGTTTTCCTCATCATTGCCTTCGTACTTGTAGGCGTCAAAGTTGATCATGTTGCGGCTGGCGACGACTTGCAGAAAACCATTGTCAGCAAAATACTTGTAGCTCGCTCCAATGGTATAGTTCCACTGGGTCTGCACCGGGAGGTTGTTGAGCGTATATTTCTGAAAATCAGTGGAATCTGCTTCCAGGTTCAGCGCAAACTGGTCGATGGCTCCCAGGCTCACGATGTTCAGCTCATGGCGCTGCCCAAAGCGGAAGGTATGCTTGTACTGGTAGTCGTTGTAGGTGGGCAAAAAAGGAAGCCCCAGGACTTTGAACAGAAATTGCAGATAGGAACGACGCGCCGAGAAGAGGAAGGAACTGTTTTCCCCCGTAGGGCCTTCCAGCGTCAGCGCCAGGTCAGAAGAGCCGACCGTAGCGGTAAATCCCAGCCGGTCATCCCGTGCCGTGCGCTGGGTAAATTCGAAGACAGAACTTAGCGCATTGCCCCGATTCGCAGGAAAAGCCCCGGAATAAAAGTCCACTTCGCCGATGAAGTCCACATTGATGAGGCCGACCGGGCCGCCGGAAGCTCCCTGTGTGGCAAAGTGGTTGATGTTGGGCGTCTCGATGCCGTCGATGTAAAAACGATTTTCGTTGGGTGCTCCACCCCGGATGAGAATGTCATTGCGAAAGCTGACCGTACTGGCTACCCCAGGCAGCGACTGAATCACCTTCGAAATGTCGCGGTTGCCGCCGGGGTTTCGTTTGATTTCCGAGGTGCCAATGGTTCGCAGCGAAAGCGGAGCTTCGTCCACCTGCTTGAACGGAGCCGCCACGATGTTGACGGAGTCAGTTTGGTTGAGGCCCTCGGTCATGGCGATTTCCAGCACGTAGGGCTTGGAGTTGGTTACCTGTATCTCATAAATGATTTCTGGCTCAAAGCCGGTGTAGCGAGCTTCGAGGTTGTAAAGTCCGGGAGGCAGGCCCCTGATTTCAAATCTTCCCGAACTATCGGAGTAAGTTCCGAAATTGGACTCCTGAATTTTAATGGTAGCAAAGGGGAGTGGACTATTGCTCACACTGTTGAACAGGCGGCCTCTGATCACGCCCCCATTTTGGGCAAATCCGGCTACGGAAAGCATCATTAGCCAGGCAACAAGAGAGAATCGGATAGATTTCATGGGTAGAAAGTGTACCTAATGTGGTGGACTTGATTTTAGGTTTTAATAGCCCCATTAATTGATAGGCCAGGCCTGCCAGTTGAATGGGTCAAAAAATAATTTACTATGACTTCGTAGTAAATTGTTGCCGATAAGAACATTTAGGTCCTTTTTTTGTTTTAGATCCAATGAAAAAAATATTATTTAGTTCAAATTCGTAGTATTGGTATGGACGAAAAGAAGTACAGGCTCCTGGAAGAGTTGCTGCCGTTGCTGGAAGAGTATGAATCAAAATCTGCCGGACAGCAGACGGTGATGGGGTTTTCGGTCTGGCTCAATCAGCGCCTGGGGTACTTCAGTACCCATTCGCTGGAAGAAACCCGGATAAGCCTGGAGCAGGCCTCCGGGCCGCCGCCACAGGAGGAAGCTACCGTGCTGACGATGCTTATTGCCTACTTGTACCGCTATGCCAAGCATTACACCAAAAAAGCGCTGGAAGGTTCACCGCTTTCGAGCCTGGACGAATTTGGCTTCATGGTATCGCTCCTGCAGCGCGATAGCCTCAAGAAAAGCGAACTGATCAATCTTAACCTGCTGGAATTAACCAGCGGCATCGAGATCATCAAGCGTCTGGAAAAACAGGGATTCATGGAGATATATCCCGATCCGGATGATGGTCGCTCCAAGCGGGTCAGGCTTACCGAGAAGGGAAAAGGGGTGCTCTGGCAGGTAATGCCCCGGCTACAGCAGGTGGCCAGGGTGGTGTCAGCAGATCTGACTGCGGAAGAAAAGCAGTTTATCCTGCCCATTCTGAACCGCCTCAATGAATTTCACGCGGTGATCCATCATCAGGATCGCAAGGCCGACCTGGAGAGCATCGAGGCGCGGTATCTGTAAGAGGCAAAGGGGAGGGAAGAAATGGGGATATAAGGGAAATATGGGATATATGGGCAGGGGGTAAGTGGGTGCCTGTAAAAAGGTATGGAGGAAATGGAGGCGCTGCCTTGAGCATAGCCGAAGGGTCTGAAGGGCTCAAGTAGCGATTTTCCTTCATATCCTCATACCTGCATAACTCCTTCCAGCTACTGATGCATAAAAAAAGCCCCGAAGGATAACCTCCGGGGCTTTTTTGTTGGATATGGTGATTAGTTAGAAGCACCCATTCCTTCGAAGTCGCTCTCGTACATTTTGTACAGACCTTCGATCTGAGGCAGAACGATGAACTCGGTGCGGCGGTTCATGGCACGACCTTCTTCAGTATCGTTAGAAGCGATAGGCTGAGTGTCTCCCTTACCGGAAGCAATCAGGTCACCAGTCATACCAGCTTCTTCCAGAGCGCGTACTACAGCAAGAGAACGGGCTACAGAAAGCTCCCAGTTGTCTTTGTAACGACGGCGGTGGATTACAACAGGCTCGTTGTCGGTGTGACCTTCAACCTGGATAGTCAGATCAGGCTGGGTGTTGAATACACTTGCCAGCTTGGCTACGACCATCTCGGAAGAGTCGGTCAGAGTAGCACGACCTGAGTTGAACAGGATGCTGTTAGCAAAGGTGATGTAGAGCTTGCCTTCGCGCTCTTCAACACTTACATCATCGCTGTCAAAGTCAACGAATACCTCAGAGATGGCATCCTTAAGAGACTGGATCTGGGCATTGTTAGCCTTTACAGTCTCGCTCAGAGCTGCGATTTCTTCTTTGCTCATCTGGAGGTTTTGCTCCAGCTTGTCAAACTCACCCTGGAGCTGCTCGTTTTCAGCCTGGGCTTCAGAAAGTGCACTTTCCAGAGCGCTCTTCTCCGCTGCTGCGCGGTTCATGGCTTCCTCGTACTTCTTCTTGGATACGCAAGAAGTAAGGACGCCCATTGTTGCTACCAAAACAAAAAGTTTGGCGACGGTAGATGAAAATTTCATGATAATTTCCGTTGTATGCGAGATTAAACTTAGAACTGACCTACCTGTAAACACAGGATTTTCTGGATGCATAGTTATTGATACTTATCCAAATAATCAAGTTTGGAGGTCTGGGATTAGCTAGTTATATGGAATTGTGGCTAAAACAAAAAATTCTGGATTTGGGCAATAATTTTTCTTTTAACTATCCAGTCCCCTGGGAGGTTTGTAAGAGGTAAATCCAAACAAAGAACTTCATGCGAAAAGTATTGCTCATTTTTTCATGGCTGAGTTCGGTTATGCTGCTTCCCGGTCAGAATAACCCACTCATTATCCTGGAATCGTACACAACTGGCCTTAGCCGCCCGGTTGCCATAGTTTCTGCTGATGACGCCCGCCTGTTCATATGTGAGCAGGATGGCCGCATCCGCATCATAGATTCCACTGGGACCTTGCTCTCCTCGCCATTTCTGGATATTGAGACGAAAGTTAATAGTCAAGGTAACGAACAGGGCCTCCTTGGCCTCACATTTCATCCCAACTTTGGTACCAATGGGTATTTTTACGTCAATTATACCCAAAATGGGGGTTCCACCCGCCTATCCCGTTTCCAGGTTGATAATTCTAATCCCAATTTGGGATTGATCGACAGCGAAAAAATACTGATTGAGGTCCCGCAGCCATACTCAAATCACAATGGGGGAGACCTTGCCTTCGGTCCCGATGGCTATCTCTACATGACGCTGGGAGATGGAGGGAGCGGCAATGATCCGGACAAGAATGGTCAGGAACTCGCGACCCTTTTGGGGACCATCATCCGAATCGATGTGGACAGTGGGGATCCATATGCCATCCCGGCGGATAACCCTTTTGTAGGCGACTCTACCGCTCGTCCTGAAATCTGGAGCTGGGGCTGGCGAAATCCCTGGAGGTTTTCATTTGACCGACAGACAGGCGATATGTGGGTAGCTGACGTCGGGCAGAATGCCCGTGAAGAGATCAGCCTTGAGCCCGCAGGCTCACCTGGGGGGCTTAACTTTGGCTGGCGCTGCATGGAAGGGACCCGCAATACGGGCCTTTGCTCGGCACTTCCGACTTCAGAAGGCCCTGTCTTTGAATATGCCCACAGTGCGAATCTCGGTCGCTCCATAACCGGCGGCTATGTTTACCGTGGCAGTGAATTCCCAGCGCTGCAGGGACACTATGTATTTGGGGACTATGTGAGTGGCCGGTTCTGGACACTTTATCCCAATGGTTCCGGTGGGTATGACACTACTGATCAGGGGCAACTACTCCCCAGTGTGGAGCTCAGTGCTTTTGGTCAGGGGGTGAACGGGGAGTTGTATGTCGCAGCCAGAAGCGAGGGAACCATTTACCGCATCCTTGCGGGGGATACCCAAAGCATCAAGGATGCGCAGCAAACTCCATTGGTGTTGTCTCCTCAACCATGGGTTGATGTTCTTACGGTACAATTGCCTTCCGAGCCCACGGGGCCTGTATGGGTTAAGGTGACAAATCTTAATGGTCAGACCGTCATGAATGAAAAAAGAGCCCTACAGGGACACTTCAGTCTTGGGCGGGGAGAGCTACCAACTGGGCTATATCTTCTTGAGGTACATAGCGACGGCTACAGTTGGGTACAGAAAGTAATGGTTGGGGAATAATTTGAACCTGGGGCTGCAAACCTATCTGGCCCAACCCAGAGACCTTAGCTGGTCCAGAGGCAAGTCATATCGGCGTATGCATTTTTCAATCAGGTCGCAGGCTTCCATCAACGGCTCTTCTCGCAGATGTACACTGAGGTCGGTTTCGCGGTGATAGTGGGTAAAAAGTGGGGCTTTTGAAAGGATTTCCATAAGGGTTTGTGGGGATGCTCCCACTTCCCTTGCCTTTTGAAAATGAAAGGCGACCTCCAGATCGCGGTCCGAAACGGCAGTCAGGGTAAAGCATTCCCCAAATCCTGCCATGCGAAAACTCTCGTGGTCTCCTGTGTGCAGCACATGGTTAACCCGCTGGGTCCGAATGTCGCTTTCTGCGCATACTTCTTCAAAAACCTCCCACAACCGCCCAGGTTCATCCGGTCTTAACGGCCACAACGCCCATTGATCTCCCTGCCCCAGCATTTCCAGGTTGATCAATCCCATCATCTCACTCAGATGGTGATCCTGAACATATGCCCTGGAGCCCTGCAGGGCTTTCTCTTCTTCATCAAACAGCAGGAATGTGACCCCGATGTGCTTTAGGGGAGTTGTGAAAAATCGATCAATTAACTCGAATATGACAGCGACGCTGGTCGCATTATCATTGGCTCCCGGAGAGCCTGAAACTACATCATAGTGGCCGCTGACAGCGAGGTAGGGGCTTCTTCTTGTGGATACAATCAGGTTTTCACCGCTCTGGTAAGCGTGTGAGTGAAAAGGAATCTTTTGATTCGTTAGATGAGATTTGATGACTTGCCTACGCTGTAGAGAGGTTTTTCCCTCCAGCATTTTTACGGTATCAAGTACAGTCTGCAAATGCTCTGAGGTCAATAGTGTGACAGCCTAATGATGATTATTTCTGGTTATTTTCTGCCAGCCAGTTTACCAGGTAATTTTCCAGGGCACGTAGCTTCTCAACCTGCTCGTTTATGTCTTCAAGTATATCCCGTCCTTCGA
Organism: uncultured Bacteroidia bacterium; assembly: GCA_964343195.1. Lineage (GTDB taxonomy): Bacteria > Bacteroidota > Bacteroidia > J057 > J057 > CAYVAP01. The sequence goes on from CAYFIR010000029.1 coordinate 52,714, forward strand.
GTTCGACGGATATTCCTTTCTCTTCCAGTTCTTCTCTTAAAATGTCCAACAGGCCTCCAAGCCCATGCAGAGGGTTTCTAAGGTCGTGAATAGTGGTAGCTATCACCGTATCTGCAAGGGCTTCCTTATGGCTATATTTTGATTTTCCCATGTATGGTAATATAAGAATATCCTTTTTTCTTTTTACTCAATTCATCCGGGAATTAGGAAGGATGAACAGGCTGTTTATGTTGGGACGAAGGAAGGGTCCCAGGGTAACATGTACGAAAAAAAAGCAGCTTCCGGTTTGTTTACCGGAAGCTGCATACCTATCCAAAGATGGATATTCCAAACATAGACTCGATCAGCCAATAGTTTCACGTCCAGCTCAGGACATAATTGGGGAAAAAGTCAGCTATGTCGAGTGTCTGGCATTAGGGGCTTACCACCGGAATCGTACTGAGGTGCTGTATTTTGTCCGGTGAGCTGTAATCATACATTGAGATGCCATCTTCTCCAGTCATGATGAGCAGGTTGTTGTAAGGGATCACGTCAAACCCAAACATCTCAGGAAACTCTGCAATTATGTTTCTCCCAACATCATATGGATCTCTTGCATCATATACCTTCAGGCCAGCGCTTCCATCAGCGATAAACAGCAGGTCATTGTCTATGCCTACTCCGTGAGGATTGACCATTCCAACTGAGTTGATTAGGAAAGGTTGGCTGGGGTCCTGAATGTCGATCACATCGAGCTGGTTGGAGAAGTTCATGCCACACCCATTCTCTGAGCTATTGTCCTGACGCAGGGTTACATAGGCAAACCCTTCTGAGGCAGCGACAGGGTCGCAGGCCTGCATGTGCTCAAAAACGCTTAGGAAGTTGGGAGCCTCTGGGTTTTCAGCGCTGTAGATGGCCATGCCATTGGTCCCGCCGATGAGGAGCAGGTCGTCCAGTACGGTCACCATTTCGGCCTCACCACCCCACGGAAGGTTGATCGGCTGGGTGCTGACATTGGTGGGATAGGTGCAGTTATTGAGCGAAAGCACCTGAAGGTTTTGTGGGGACACAACGTACAGGTAGTCCTCCATGATGGCAAAGCGGGACATAGAGCCAGCTTTTCCTGGGGTAGAAGGGTTCACCGTACGGGTATTGTTCAGGCTTGTGGGATCTGTATTATTGGGGTCGATCTGGTTGGCTACTACATAATCCGGAATGGTGCCGTCGCAGCTATACTCGCGTGTAATGGCCTCTTCTTCCCAGCTAATTACTACACCCTGAGAAGGGTCTGCCGTGTAGCCACGAAACTCGACGATGTGTGGCAGGGCATTTCTTACCCGGTGGAGAAGGCGGGGCTGATCGGCACGGTTAATATCAAATACCAGCAGATCGGTGCTGCTATCCAGGTACAGCAGGTCACATGATGAGTGGATGTCGTAGTTTCCAGGCACGTTGATAAATGCCATTGGAACAGGCTGAGCCGGATTCGCGTTGTCAAAAATATGTACGCCGGCTCCTGTTTCGCTCACGAAGAGGACGTCGTCCTTTACGAAAATTTTGCCCGGATTGACCATGTCCTGCGGGTCCATCACTTTCACCGATTCCAGGAATTCGGTCTCATCCATGTAGATGGGGGTGTACTGATAATATGTGATGGTCTGGTCACACTTGTCTTTCAGGCAGCCCTGAAGAGCGAGGGAGAGCAGTACAAATGCAAGCAGGGAAAGTTTACTTAGGGGATGCAATTGTCTCATGGGATTTGGTTTGAAGAGTAAATTAGTGGGATACCATACTCCTGGACAAATTAGACAGGATTTTCAGGATTACAGGATAAGAAAGCCCTGATAATCAATCTTGTTAATCCTGTTATCCTGTCAAAAAACATAGGCCGAAGATGAAAATGTCTAGTAATATGGTGGGGTACTTTTATCCCAGACGCAACTACGGTGAAAAAAGCTGCATCTGGACAAAAGTGGTACGAACTGGGAATGCCTAATTCCTTGCACTTAAATTAGTAAATCTTTGTCAGAGGAGAAGGGGTAAAAATTCAGGACCTACCTATTTTGCAAAAAAGACGTTGTGTCTGTATGAGATAAGGTCATTTTCACCCCTTTTATCCAAACCTTGATCCCATGAATCAACTGTACGATGCCAGAATCGGTATTCTCGTGACTCTTTTCTTAGGCCTCCTGCTGCTTCCCTCATTCGGATACTCCCAGTCCGATACGGAAGACGTGGTTTCCCTGCGAAATGGAAGCATACTCTATGGGGAGATTGTAGAACAGGTGCCGGGCGAGTCGGTCACACTCAGGCTACTCGACGGACAGGAAATCACTTTTGCAGAAGCCGAAATTGAGCAAATTACCCGGCAGCTTTCACGCTACCAACAGTACCGTCCCCAATTTAGTGGGGAGGGAAGGCCCTACCTTCCCTTGCGTCCAGGATATTTCCAGGGACTCTCCTTCGGAGTAGGAGTAGGGTCAAGTGATGGATTCGTTACGGCACTGGCCTATGGCGATCTAAGATGTGGCTATCGGTTCCGGCCCTGGTTGCAGGCTGGAATTGGAGCTGGCCTTGCTCCCTACCAGAATGGTCTGATAACCCCGGTTTTCCTCGAGGCCAGTGGGCAACTCCTCCCCCGGCGCATAGCCCCCTACTACCAGGTACAGGTGGGGTATGCCCTGACCACCTCACTGGTAAACAGTAATTTTGAGGCATTCGGTGGGGGACTGCTGGTGCATCCTGCCGTCGGGCTGAGTTTCCAGACCGAAAAAGGTGCTCACTGGACCCTAACCCTGGGATACCGGGCGATGCAGGTGTATGAATCCTACACGGACCTGGTATGGGACAACCTCGGCAATCAGCGGGAGGTGATCATTGAAGGAACCAGACTCATGCAGCGTTATGCCCTTCAAATTTCGTTTTACCGCTAAAACCTTCCCATGAAACGATTGATTCTCCTGATATTTATCCTGTCTGGTGCTGCAAGCCTGACTGCCCAGCAAGCGGAAGAAGACCTTATCACCCTTAAAAATGGTCAGCAGATTGCTGGCGAAGTTGTATCGGTTGATTCAGTAGGAAGTGTCACGATGATACTGGCCGGACAGAGCCAGTTGACCATTCCTGCCGATCAAATTGTTAGCAGGGAAACCCGTCCCGCCCGATATGAGGACCTGCGTCAGCGTCGCACAAGAGAGTTTTCAGAATTCTACTTCCCTCGAAAAGGCCTGTATGGCGGCCTTATGTTGGGAATCGGATTCCCTCGCATTTTTACCGATGAGGAATTTGTGCCAAACGACGGAGGGGTAATAGGCCTTTATCTGCGTGGGGGGTACAGGATTTCTCCCAGTCTCAACCTGGGCACCTCCATCGGCCTTCAGGGCATGCGCGGGTGTACTACCCTTCCGTTGCTCGCCGAAGTGAGTGGAAGTATGATTGGCAGGAAAAAAGGACCCGTTTACCTGGCTCAGGCTGGCTGGGGCATTCCCCTCACCCAAAACTGGTGGCGCAACATTACGTATGAAGGAGGTCCCATCGCCCAGGTCGCTGTTGGGTGGAAGGAGTACACCCGCAGCCGCCTCAACTGGAACATTCTGCTGGGCTATCGCTATCAACAGATTACCGAAACTCAAAATGCAATTGGCTGGGGATGGGGAGGCGTTCCGGATCCTGATCTGGTGATTGGAGTTCCTATGGTACGGCATGGCCTTGGGTTTTACCTACAGACCGGGGTGGAGTTTTGAGGAAAAGTGGAGAAGTCAGGGCAATTCCCTGGTCACCTTGCACGGTTTCATTTGCCCACCTACGCAGAAACCAAGGCAGCAATAAAACAACGTCAGTTTCGGGTTTTATTTCTCATAAGCGACTGGTTACCAGTGTGGTGTCGCCTTCAGCGGGACCTCCTTTCTTTCATAGCTCCGCAAATTGATTTTTAATATGATTCCTCTGAAAGTGTTATGTCGCCTTCAGCGGGACTTACTTCTTTTTCAAAAGAAGTAAGCAAGAAAAGTTCGGCATTTCATTCTACCCGCAGGCCGCCCCGATTCACCAAATGCCGCCCTACGCCGCCCCAGGCTTGCTTTATAGCTCCTTTGACTAGAAGAAGCACTGGCCCTTGAAACTTGTGCCACTGGGGTATCTCCCTCTGGAGGGAGAGGCTTGTGCGAGAGAGGGAGGAACCCAGGATTTTATAGAGCTACT
>CAYFIR010000030.1:0-56301 GCA_964343195.1 uncultured Bacteroidia bacterium
GTGTGAGAGAGGGAGGAACCCAGGATTTTATAGAGCTACTTGCTTTCCTACAAAAGAAGTAAGCAAGAAAAGCTCGGCATTTCAGGCTGCCCTGCAAGCCGCCCCGAGCGCCAAATGCCGGGCCAGCGCCGCCCCAGGCCTGCTTTAGACCTTTACCCAAGTGCCACTGCAAGTATCTCCCTTTGGAGGGAGAGGCTTGTGCGAGAGAGGGAGGAACCTGGGATTTTTAGCGCTACTTGCTGCCCTACAAAAAAGGTAGGCGATCCCGACGAGTCGGGACGGCATTTCATTCTACCCGCAGAGCGGTCATACCTTTGTTCCATTCCCACGAATGTGATGAGCGCCCCCAGAGGGGTCGGACCTGGTAATTGCCTTGCCCCCATGATCCTATCTACTTTTTGACAGGCAAGCTGAAATAGAAAGTAGAACCTATCCCTACTCGACTTGTTACCCAAACACGCCCCCCTTGCAGTTCAATGGCTCGCTTGACAATGGACAGCCCCAATCCATATCCTTCCTGCTCCGCAGCATTCCCCAATCGCTCAAAAATCTGGAATACCCGCCCTGTCTCTGTGGGTTCGAATCCTATTCCATTGTCCTTGACATAAAAGGTCAATTCGCTGGTTTTATTTTCCTGATAGGAGCCAAACTCGACCTGGGGCTCTGTTCCTGATGCAGTGTACTTTAGGGCATTTGAAAACAGATTGGCCAACACCTGGTAAATCAGGCTTTTATCCGCCCAGGTTTCAGGAATTTTCCTAACGGTGAGTTGACCTCGCTCAAAGCGGGGTTCCTCTTTTAGTTCTTCCCACACTGATCTGGCCAGAGAAGCCACATCCATCCAGTCTTTTTTGATCTCCATCGAGCCCAGTTTGACATAAGCCAATAACCCTTCCAGGATTTTTCCCATCCTGGCGGATTGATGGATGATCCTCCTCAGGTAAAGCTGATGTTCTTCCGGTTCATCGCCCCCCTGCCCCTCTTCCAATAGCTGGCCGAAGGTATGTATGGCCCTCAGGGGTGCCCTGAGATCATGGGCCATGCTGCGGGTAATGGTTCTAAGTTCCAGGTTAGCCTGAGAGAGGGCATGGGTACGTGAGTCCACCAGGCTTTCCAGCTTCGCGAGGTCTTCAAGGCCAGTACTGGCCAGAGCCTGTACGTCGAGGTCAAATGGAACCCCCACCATCCCGATGTAGTTGCCTTCATCACCAAGTTTTACAGGAAACTTGATCGCAACAATTTTTTTTCCATCATTCCTCTCCATGTACTTCTCAACGATTCCCATGGGCCGATGGGTGGACAGGACCTTCTCATCATTGGTCCTCAACTGGGTGCCGATAATCCTGGGAAACAGCCCCAGGTCATTATTGCCTAATACATGGTGCCTGGACTTGTGGGTGTAATGGAGAAACCCGTCGGAAACAAACACATACTGGAGCCTTTCGTCCTTCAATGTGATCAGATGCGAGTGTTGATTCACCAGTTGAGAGAACAGGTTCAGCTCATTCTGTAGCTTCGAAATGTGTTCTTTTTCGGGGGTAATATTGACGCTAGAGACCACAAAAGTAGGCGTATCCACCCCTTTTGAACCAAAAAATGGCATGATGGTATTTCGATACCTGATGGGATTACCCTGGAGATCATCTGGTTGGGTCTCAAATACTTGCGGCTCCCGATATTCCAAACACGCTTCAAACGCAGCCTTGATACCGTCAAGCTTATCTTCCTTGTGATATGCAAAGAAATTGGTTCCGATTACATTTTCTTTGTTGTACCCTCCCTCTACAAAGTTTATATCCAGGATCTTCCCCTCGACATCCAGTATTGAAATAACAAATGGCACATTTTTTATCACCTGCTGGAGGTTCCCCTCTGAGCTTTTCAGGGCTCTTTCTGCCTTTACCCTATCGGTAATTCTGACTTTGCTAATAATGGCACCGTCTACTTTCCCTTCCCACCTAAATGGGGTAAGGTACACCAGGTAATACTGGTTAACTGAAGGGTTAAACACTTCTTTTTCCAGGCCCTTCCCTGTATTGATGACGTTGGCCAGGTCATCGAAGAACTCCGGGTAGTCCCACTTCAGATGGAACTTATTAAGAGGGATTCCGATGTCTTCTTCTCCCAGGTCTGCGATATCGGCGAATGAGTGATTAAATTGTCGGACATGAAATTTTTTACCCACCATGGCGATGCCAATAGGGGTGCCATTGTAAATATTTTCTATAATGGAGGATACCTGACTCAGCTCCTTGTTTCGCGCCTGTAGCTCACTATTGACCGTATAGAGTTCCTCATTGACTGACTGGAGTTCTTCGTTGGTACTTTGCAGCTCTTCATTGCCTGCCAGGAGTTCCTCATTGGCAGCCTGCAGTTCTTCATTACTTGTCTCCAGTTCTTCGAGGCTATTTTGTACCTCCTGTCGGGCGATATTGAGTTCACCCTGGAGTTCACGAATGATCTCATATGCATTCGCTTCAGCCAAAACGGTCTTGATTATCCCTCCGCCGGTATCTTCACTTTTTGCCGAGAGCTCTGCCTCCTGGTCAGTCAACTGGATCAAGAACAGTTTCTTCTCCGCCCTTTTGGAGGCCCGTTCAATGGTGAGGGTCGTGGGGACTGTTACCCCTCCAACTGCCAGATCCAGATTGGGATAGGTGAATGGCCCTGGGTTATCAAACAACCTCCGGACCCCATCTCTTATCGCAAAAACCGCAGGTTCCGAGATCATAGCCAGCACATTTTTACTTACTTCCATGTCTGGCACATTGAGGTATTTTCCTGCTCCTCCGGTTAGATAAAGCAGGGAAAACTCCTCATCAATCAGGATGGAAGTCGGTGCAAATCGCTCAATCAACAGGTTGGTGTAGATGACACGCGGGTTACGGACTCCGAGCGGGTTGGGGAGCTGTTCTTTTTTTTCGGATTGCTCCCTCGCAAAATCCTGTAGCCGTTCTATCGAGTAATACTTGCGTATTCTCGGGGTTTCTCCCCTGGACTGAAAAATCTTCCACTTTTCATCCAGCACCTTAAAACTGCTACGGAAGTCCAGAATATTTTCGCTGGAACCCAGCCATAACACTCCTTCTTCCTTGAGTCCGAAGTGAAAGTTGAGTAGTACCCGTCGCTGGGCCGGTGGATTCAGATAGATCAGCAGGTTGCGACAGATCACCAGATCCAGGTTGATAAAGGGGGGATCTATTGTGACATCATTCCTCGCGTAAATGATGTGATCCCGAATGATGCTTTTGACCTCATACTCCTCTCCATTGAAGTCCAAATATTTTTCCCTCAGATGGGGGGGAATACCTTTTACTCGCTCTGGCTTGTACCTTGCCCTGCCAGCATGTGCCAATGCATCCGCATCTACATCGGTAGCCAGAATCGTAGGGCTCACCGAAAGTTCATTCCGTTCAGCATAGTCCCGGATTGCGATGGCGACCGAGATAGCCTCTTCTCCTGTAGAGCAACCGCATACCCATATCCGCAGCTCCCTGACTTTGCTACCGGCAGGCATGAGCCTGGGGAGTACCTCCTCCCCAATGGAGGAATAGGCCTCCGGATCTCTAAAAAACTCGGTAACCCCTATCAGCAAGTCATTGAATAGTTCTTCCAGTTTGTCTGGGTTTTGTACCAGAAAGTCATAGTACTGCCTGGAGTTGGTTTTGTGTTGCAGTGCCATGTGTTTCTGGATCCTGCGCTGGATAGTTGCCACCTTGTAGAAGGTAAAATCTATCCCATGATGCTGTTTGAGTAGCCTTATAACATGAGAAAAACTGGTTCCCACACTGTTAGACTGTTCATTAGAGACCAACTCCTGAATCTGTTCCTGACGGGCTTCGGAATCCTTAGCTTTGCTCAGCTTCCCCAATTGCTCTCCTATCAGATAGGGAGGCAACACCACATCCACCAGATTGGTATCAATGGCACTTTGTGGCATCCCGTCAAATTCAGAACTATTGGGTTCCTGTGCAATCACAATCCCCCCGGCCTTTTTGACCTTGGCAATGCCACGTGAACCATCCGTGCCAGTACCAGAGAGAACGACTGCTACGCCACGGTCGCCGTATTCCTTGGCCAGTGACTCAAAGAAACTGTCGATCACGTAGCTGGGACTCGACTTCGTAGGGAGGTCCTCCAGTGTGAAGTGGCCCTCTTTTACGGTCATTTTTGAACCCGCCGGAATGAGATAGATATTATTTGGCTCCAGGGCCATGCCATCAGAGACCACTTCCACTGGCATCCGGGTATCCTTTGCCAGAATATCCTTCATCAAACTCTTATATTTGATGGAGATGTGCTGAACAATGACAAATGCCACCCCGGTCTTGGCTGGCAAACTATGTAGGAGTTCCTCGATCGCCTTCAGACCGCCCGCAGAAGCACCGATGCCTACAACCTGTAACTTACTCATGTTCAAAAATTCGTTGATCAGAAAGTGAGGCCAGGGAAATCCTGCCTCCTCGTACCGTTTTTCGATATTCTCCCCTTTGCTTCCCCTCCATCTACTGTGTCCAATTACCTGAACTTTGAATGGAATGAAAATAGCAATTCGGTTGAGAACATGTAACTGAGGACCCTGAACAGACAGCCTGGACCTCAGCAAGCAGTAACCTGACATTGGAATGGTTTGACCGCCACCACGAGGCCTCAATTATACCCCCATATACCTGTTCCGAATAGCCGTAATATAAAGACCTGCAGGAATAAATCCTCGTATTACAGTATACTAATTTATCCGGAACGGCGATGCCAGCAAAAGGGGTACCTCAGGTTTATTTTCATGGACTTTAACACCGATAGAAAAGCTTAGAGAAGGTGCTTACTTTGGCAGGCTCGGCACATCACAGCCACCAAAAAATAAGTTTCTGGGCTTGCCCTAACCTCGGGCGAGGGAGGCGATAAGGGGGATCTCTGTGACAACGGATTTGTCCCCTGAAAAGAGGGGGTATAAGAAAACCAGGAATGTAATCGGACCCAATCGATGAGCTTCCAATTCCACTGGCAACTTTTTAGAGGCTGTTTGGGTTTTGGTGTTTCGAGGTCAAACGCAGGATTTTTTGACTCTGACAAGGAAGTTTTTCAAGAAATATGCGAGTCGTAGATCCCGAGAATCGGGAGTATTTTGAGGAAACTGACACCGACAGAGGTGAAAAAGACAAGTTTTGAGCCGTAAAGGAGAGATCCAAACAGCCTCTTAACCAGCCTGACACCCTGCACGTTCCATTTGAGGGTATAAATAGCCTTCAAGAATGGACTTGAAAACAGTGAGGTTATCCTTGAGGGAAATGGGCTTTTCGCTAAAACCATCAGCTCCCAGTTGACGGGAGCGGCTGCTATCCTCAGGTAATCCAGAGCTGGACATCACCACGATGGGAAAACGCTTAAGCTGTTTATCCATGATGTTTTCCAGTACCTCAAACCCGTTCATGACAGGCATTTTGAGGTCCAGTAGCATCAGACTGGCTCCCCATTCCCTGTCTTTGTTTTCCTCCAAAAATTCAAGCGCTGCTTTTCCCCCCGAAAAGGAAAGAATCTGTAGATCCGGATCTATCCGTTCCAGAGAGATGGTGTTGATTTCAATATCTGAACGGGTATCATCTACCAGAATAACAAGCGGTGCGGTGGGATCATATGTATAAGACATGACAAACGGTCGTTTTGGAGGTTGTTGACCAAAGGTAAAACGCCTATTATTTTTTACAATGGAATATTTCTATAAATATTTACTTCAGGACTCGTACTCATATGTTACCGCCCTGCCCTTTTTTTAACACTATCCTATGAAGCAGGGATACCTGTCCCTGAGGTATGGTCCCTCCCTCCATTTCATCAAATGCATTAATTAAATTCCTAAAAGAAATGAAAATGACACAAACTTCAGACTTGCCGCAGGTGCTAGCTATACCCAGCCTCACCGCCAAGAAGCCTTGCCAGTTAAAAAACAAACCTTTTAAATAATTCCTGCCATACACATTGCTCCTGGACAGTCAAAAAGTTGATTGAATAACTTTACTCCAGGCAAAAACCAGTGCCTATTATTACACCGGACCGGTCCACTCCTCTGCTACTGGCAGAACTAAATCCGGGTAGGTGCAAGGGTTCCTTTTCATCCCCTCAATGGCATTGAAGTTGCCTGCCCTAACTCCGGGTTACCTGCAATCCAGTATCCGAAATGGCAAAATCAACGAAACGGGCCAAATCATTGGGAGGATTATTCGTCAACTGTTGACGGATGTTCACAGCAGCCTCTGGGTCCTTTGCCATCATGAGCAGGAAGCCTCCTCCACCGGCTCCGAGCAATTTTGCCCCTCCCAGGTAAGGCACAACTGGCTCCAGAATAGCCGCCACTGACGGAGGGTTGGTTCCCTCATCAAGCGCCTGGTTCAGATGCCAGGTGCGGTCGATCATCGCCGCCAATTGATCATAATCTCCTCCCTGCACGACCTCATAGGTCCGCTGGGCATGATGGTAAAGCTGGTGGACGTGAGGCAGGTGCGTACTCGAATTGAGAAACATGCCTCGCACGATTTCACCGAGGATATTCTGTGCCACGCGGGTAATCCCGGTGTAGTAAAGCAGCATACGGCTTCGCTGGTCAGGATGGCGCAGAAAGTGATCCGGCAACCAGCGAACCAAAGGTCGCTGATCCAGCCCTGGCTGGGTCTCGAGGTACTTGATGCCCGGCAGAATGCCGCCATACTGGTCCTGCCAGCCGCCTCCACTGGTGAGCATTTGTTCCAGCACCAGGGTACGATGTCCGATTTCCATTCGGTCCCAGCCCAGTTCAAAGAAGTTGGACAGGGCACCCAGTACGGTAGCGGCGAGGATGCTACTGGTACCCAGACCGGATCCTTTGGGGACGGCAGCCAGCAGGGACAATTCTATGCCTCCGCCTGCCTGTTCGAGCTGTAATGCCAGGGTTGACTGGGGATTGCTGGAAAAATCCGGCAGCAGGCCGGCCAGTGCCAGCGCGGCTTTGGGGATCGCAAAGGAGGCTCCCAGTTGGTCATAGTTCCCCAGGTCTTCGAAGCGAGTGATCCGCTCCTCGTAGCTCTGGTCGATGCTGCGGATAACAATCTCAGGTCGATCGAGGGGCTTGGCATATACCTGAATGGGCGGTTGCCCGTTGAGTTCCACCGCGACATTGATCACCCGTCCCCCGTAGTTCATGCAATAGGGAGGCGTATCGGTCCAGCCCCCTGCCAGATCCAGCCGAATCGGGCTCCTGGCCCATACGATCTGATCCGAGAGCACCTTTCGCTGAGGGGTAACGGGTTGGTTTTTCGCCATATCGATCAGCGTCTCTCTCAGGATGCTGAAAGCGGCTCTATCGTGGGCCTTCCAATCGCTGTCCCCCCGATGACGCAAAACAGCAGCCCGGAACATCTGGTCATGAGCCTGTTCGATGGGATCGTGAGAGCCCGCTTCCAGCACAGCAGGTAGTGCGTGATCCGTCTCAGCGAAATCCTCTGCCAGAGCAGCCAGGTCAAGTTGGTAGAAGATGCTCTGCGAGTGATTGCGCGCCAGGAGTGGCAGGCATTCCTGCCGGAACTCTTTTCGCTGTTGATACAGGCGATCCAGTCTGGCCTGGGCGCTTATCTGCTCAGCAGAAAGCCGCTGAGATACGTATGTGGCACGATGGGCTGCGTGGTCAGTCGGCACATCAGCGATCAGCCATTGGACGAAGTCGCCATCTAGGGCATCCACCACTGGAAACAGCGGAGCTTTTTGGAGGTCTGTGCCAGGCTCAACCTCCAGGTCAGCCAGGGTCAATCCTCGGGCCAGCAGCCAATCCGTGGGCGTTTTCCCCATCCATTTAGCATCTGCTGCCCCGACTGCCCCACGAAAGACGTCCTCCATGCCATATGGGCGAATGCAGTATTTCGTTTCCCCAATAGGGACGACGTCCAGACACAGTCCGGAGTCCAGGGTGAGGGTCCAGTTGTTTTGTGGAATACCTGTCAGAACATGGCTGTCACTGAGCGACCAGGTCTCGGGGACATGGCTGTTTTCAATCCAGCAGTTTCGGTTTTCAGGCAGAAAGGAAAGGTCGGTTCGCGAATTAAGCACGAAAATATCCTGGCTGGGCTTGATATAGCGGTGAAAAATTCTCCGCTGGTCCTGGGTTTGGTTTTGGAGCGCCAGCGAAGATTCGATCAACTCCCGGCTTCGTCCGAAGTGATAAAACTCTCCGGCTGGCAAGGGCACTACGGCACTGGTCAGTTCCTGTACTTCGGGGTCGAGCACCTCGGGATCGCTCCCCAGGCTCTGACCAAAATCGCTGTACAGGTCATAGTAATCCGGCACTCCATTGACAAATTGCTGTTCGCCGTCCTGCCAGCCACATTTTTTCATCAGCACTTTGAGGGCTTTTTCACTCAGGAGCCAGATTCCCACGTCAATCATGAAGAGGTAATCACGGGCCTTTTCACGTAGGGTAGCAATACTGGGTTTTTGCAATGTAAAGGCCAGCGTCTCTGGTGACTGGCGGTTCATGAAATAAACCCCGTGATGGCTCACTCGCTCAGGACTCATCCAGATGCCCATACACAGCACATCTACCTCAGGCATCTGTGGCAGCTCGCCTGTAGCCCGTACCAGAACGTCTCCACTCGCAATCAGACTCCGATAGGAGTTGGGAGCCTGGTCCATGATTTCTTCCAGCAGTGGCATCTGCAGGTCGAGGAGATGCTGTTGCAGACGCTGCCCCCGCGCCCATCGCAGGACTGGGATCGGAGTCAGAATCTTGCCTGAAGGAGCATAGCCCGGCAACCGGCGGCTTTGGCCACCAGCATGAATCATGAGGCTCCTCTCCTCCTTTACCCAGTCGAAAAAACCGCCCTGAGCCCCTCCGAACTGCTGCCAGGCAGCATTCAACAGGTGGGCAGTCCCCCCCCCTGAACCCAGCTTGCTCTCAGGGGGATCACTTGTGCTAAACCAGCTTTCGACGGGTTTATCTTCGAGTTGGTTGAACTGATCAGCAAGATTGGGAGGTAAGGAGAGGAGGTATTTCACGGAAATCGTGGTTTTTAAAGAGATGCTTTCTGGGATATAAGAGGCTGTTTAGATTTTTCCTTATCGGACCAAACTGGTCTTTTTGCGCCCTGTCTGCGTCAATTTTCCTCAAAATCCCGCAAGCGGGATTTCTCGAGACTCAAAGCTAGGGCCCCTTCCCCAGCTTTTCGTTGTCAGACCCCAAAAATCCTGCGTTTGGCCTCGAAACACCAAAACATAAACAGCCTCTAAGGGAAATGAAATGGTTCGGTTGGCTCAATTTAGCATGAGGCAGCATTCCACTTTGCGCCATAATCCGCATTCCTTTCTCCTTATTTTGCCCAGCCAGACCACACCTTGACAAAAACCGTGTCAGGTGTTCCTGTTTCAGCAAATTCATTGGGGATAATTTCTCCTCACCCTATTCTGCCTCAGCCGCCCAGCGAAAGCCGCGCTTCAGCATGGTAAATACCTCGGCAACCTCCAGGTCTTTGACGAAGTGGCCCAGCGACGTGTAGAAGATTTTGCCCTCGCCGTATTGGGTTTTCCACATCACAGGCATGGTCGCCCCCTTGATCCAGTAGGCATGCTCGCCGCTGAAAGAAGTGGTGGCCAGCACCTTTACGTTGGGGTCAACGTGCATGTAGTAGTGCTCGGTCTCGGTCATGGTAAAATCCTCGATTCCCTCCGTAACGGGATCATCATGGTCGGTAATGTGTACCTCATACTGGTCGATCACTCCTCCGGGATGGGATACCCATTGGCCGCCGACCATGAACTGATAGGGTGGCTCGTTGCGAAAAGCATCCCCAGCCCCGCCGTGCCAGCCTGCAAAGCCTTTTCCGCCACGTACAGCCCGGAGCAGCCCGTTGAGTTCTTCGCGCTCTATCTGCCCCATGGTCCAGATTTGCACAATGAGGTCCATGGAATCCATGTAGGCAGAGTCGGCATATACCTTCAGGTTGTCGTGCGGGAAAACGGTAGCCCCTTCGGACTCCATCCAGGGTTTGAGCAGCGCCAGACAGCCCTCCGGGTCATGGCCTTCCCAGCCTCCGTAAACGAATAGTACATTTTTGCCTTCCAGCGAGGACTGGGCCAAAGCTGGCACAGCCATGACCAAAATGAGTAGCAGGGGTAGTAGTACCTTTTTCATAATACGTTGATGGTGATTTTAGAGAAAAATAGCTTCCAAATATTGAATGCAATGCATTCAATATACGCGATCCTCTCCACGAGACCAGCAAAAAAGCTCGTTCATCAGGCTCCATACGGATGCAGCATCTTGATACGGCCATCGTCGGTGTAGGTAATCTCCACCATCTTCATGGACCGCAGGTGGGTTACGCCTTCGGATAGCTGCGAATCGTGGTAAAAGAGGTACCACTTGCCCTCGACCTCTACGATGGAGTGATGCGTGGTCCAGCCAATCACCGGCGTGAGAATCCGGCCCATGTAGGTGAAGGGGCCATAGGGACTGTCTCCCACGGCGTAGCAGATGAAGTGGGTGTTTCCGGTGGAATAGGAAAAGTAGTATTTGCCCTGGTACTTGTGCATCCAGGGGGCTTCGAAAAATCGGCGGTCGTGGTCACCAGCGGTCAGGGGATTGCCCGCTTCGTCGAGGATGAGGGCCTCACGGGGCGTCTCCGCAAACTCCGTCATGTCGTCGGTCAGACGGGCCACGATGGGCCCGAGAGCGGGCTCGTGGTCCTCGGGCTCCTCGTTGGCTTCGCCATACTCGTTTTGGCGGTACTTCTGAAGCTGTCCGCCCCAGATGCCCCCAAAATACAGGTAGAATGCCCCATCTTCGTCGCCAAATACCGCCGGATCGATGGAGTAGCTGCCTTTAATCGCCTCGGGATTGGGCGTAAATGGCCCGGAGGGTGAGTCGCTGACGGCCACCCCGATCTGGAAGATGCCGTCTTTTCGCTTGGCGGGAAAATAGAGGTAATACCTGCCGTCTTTACAGCCCGCATCGGGCGCCCACATCTGCCGCTCGGCCCAGGGTACGTCCCGGACGTGCAGCGCCACCCCGTGGTCGGTGACTTCTCCTCCCGGGCGATCCATCGAGAACACGTGGTAGTCTTCCATCCCAAAGTGATCCCCGTTGTCGTTGAAGGGGATACCCGCGTCGATGTCGTGCGAGGGGTAAATATATATTTTGCCCTCAAAGACATGCGCCGAGGGATCGGCGGTAAAGACATGCGTTACCAGTGGCTGGGAAATGGCCTTGGCCACCAGTTCCGGAGAGTAGTTTCTTTCCTGATTATCTGACATTTTTTCTGGTTGATTTTTGAGAACAACAAACTCCGAACATCAAACGAAGTGCTCCTGGCGTCAGAGACGCCGAGACGTTACATTTCGCTTTGGAAAAGCTCACGAGCGGCACTGCTGAAGCAGTGCTCAAGGTCATAGCCATGCTGGTGAGGCTCTCTGAGCCGATAACTCCGAACAACACACTTCAAACTAATCCCCCCTACGGCAGCAACTGCCGATCCAGTCTCCTATTTTCCAGGTCCTGCTCAATCTGCGTCTCCAGGTCCTTGTTGATTTCGTAGAAGAACAGCAGGGCGCATCCGATGATAAACGGAATGGCAGGATAGACGCTCACGAGCATTTTGGTGCCGATGATGGCCGTTTCGGGTTGGATGATGGGCTCTGTGTTGGGCTTTTGCGGGACATATTCGTACATCCCCAGTATCCAGGTCACGAGCGCCTGACCGATGGACAGCCCCCCCTTCAGCCCCACCATCATGGCCGAGAAAATGATGGCGGTAGCCCGGCGGTTGTTTTTCCACTCGGAAAAATCAGCGACATCGGCGATCATCGCCCACAGCAGCGGGATGGTCAGCCCGTAGAAAAAGCCGTGCAGGATCTGGAACAGGAAAATCAGCCCAATGGCTTCCGGCGGAAAGAAGACAAACGCAAAGACGAAAAGCGCCGATACGAAAAGCGCGCTCATGAAGACGTCCCGCTTGCCATACTTGTCGGCCAATCGTTTGGAGAGGGTGATGCCCACGATCATGAAGATGATGCCGCCGCCATTGAAGACGCCAAGGCCCATTGACACCGAATTCTCAAAACTCAGCCCCAAGCCGAATAATACGCCGGTCATGGGTGCCAGGAAAGCCTCCAGGCTGGCTTTGTTCACGTAGTTTTCGAAGTAATAGACGTAGGAATTGCCCTTCATGGCCAGGGTGATGAAGACCAGCGTGGTCAGCACGAGCATGATCACCCAGGGGCGGTTGCGGACGAGGTCGCCGACGTCATCCTTGAGGGTGGACTTCTGCTCGGGAGCGGGTACGATGCGCTCGCGGGTGGTGAAGAAGGTGATCAGCAGCAGGATGGTCCCGATGATGGCGAGGTAGGTCATCAGCCGCTCGATGCCGAGGGCTTTGTCGCCACCGCCGACCTTGAGGATCAGGTCGTACATGAAGACCTGCACGAAAAACTGGGCCACCATCACCGCTACGAATCGGTAGGAAGAGATGCTGTTTCGCTCGCCCATGTTCCCGGTGATCACCCCGCTGAGCGCCGCATAGGGCAGGTTGTTGGCCGCATAGAGCAGCAACAGCAGGCTGTAGGTAACCGCCGCATAAATGACGTTGTACTTGTAGTCAAAGTCCGGGGTGCTGAAGGCAAGCAGCGCAGCCACTCCCAGCGGTACGGAGGTCCAGAGGATCCACGGACGAAATTTCCCCCAGCGGGTGTTGGTGCGGTCCGCGATGGCCCCCATGATGGGGTTAAAGGCAAAGGCCGCCACCAGGCCCACCGTGAGGGTGATGACCGCCGCGTCCCCGGTCTCCAGGCCGTAGATGTCGGTGTAGAAATAGGCCAGGTAAGTCATCAGGGTCTGGAATACCAGGTTGGCCGCCAGGTCGCCCAGGCTGTAGCCGACTTTTTCCAGAACGGATAGTTTGTTGGATGAGGTGCTCATGAGAAGATAGCGATATGTTGAGATGGTGGGATATTGAGAAGGGCAGCGAGAAAGGTTTAGCTTCCAGTGTTTTCGGAGCGAAATTTTAAACCAGGCAAATTGGAATAGTCAATTGACAGTCAACGCCTTAAACTTCGAACCCCGAACCAGAAACTCCGAACTTCCTCCACTAGCCTTCTTCCTTCAGCGCCATGACCCGGTGGTAGGCCTCTTTGGGTGCGTAGTTCCGGTCAAAGAGCAGGGGATAATTGGTGCGGCCAGCGATGGGCCAGCCGTTTTTCCAGGAGTGGCCGTCGTCCACACCCCAGAAGGTGACGCGGCTGATCTTGTCCTCATGCTTGAGAAACAGCCTAAAAATCGCTTCGTAGCGCTCCGCCAGCTGCACGCTGACCGAGTCCGGCAATCCCTCGGTATAGGGATCCATCGTGGGGTCTCCACTCTCGAATTTCATGTTCACATCGGCTCCCTGGAAGTCCCAGGGATTGGGAATGACGTTGATGTCCAGCTCGGTAAACATCACCTTCAGGCCCAGAGCCGAGTATTCCAGTATGCTTTTCTCGATCTCTTCCAGGGAAGGACTCTCCAGGTCCCAGTGTGCCTGAACCCCGATGCCATCGATTTTGGCACCGCTGTCCTGTAGGCTCTTCGCGATGCGAATGGCCCCTGCCCGCTTTTCGGGGTTGCAGAGGTTGTAGTCGTTGTAATACAGCTCGACCTCCGGATCGACCTCCGCCGCCAGTTCAAAAGCAGTCTGGATGTAACCTTCTCCCAGCATTTTCAGGAAAATCGACTCACGCAGGCTGCCGTCTTCATTCAGGGCCTCATTGACCACGTCCCAGCCATCGATGCGGCCCTTGTACCTGCCGACGATTTCGCGGATGTGCTGCTCCATGTGCCCCCTCAGCGCAGCACTATCGCTGACCTCGCTGACCCAGGGGGCCAGTTGGCTGTGCCACACCAGCGTATGCCCGACGATGTGCATGTCGTGCTTTTCTCCGTAGTCCACAAAGCGATCAGGCAGGGCAAAGTCAAACGAATCAGGCTGTGGGTGGATGTGCATCCACTTCATGATGTTTTCGGGCGTGATGGCGTTGAACTCGCGGGCGATCAGCTCCTTCGCGCCGGGGACTTCTTCCCGAATGTGAGGCGCTCCCAGCGCCGTGCCGATGTAGAAATTGTCCGCATAGGAGCTTTTCAGGGAGGGAGGATCGCTCTCAACACATCCACTCAGGGAGAGGAGCAATACGCAGGTCAGGACAAGAAACAGGTTGGATTTCATTATTGGACCAGTTTGTTGGTTTCGAATTGGGCTGAGCACACTATGGTGTGCCGCTGCTATCGTGTTTCGGTTTGAGGAATCCGGGTGCTTTCGGGCGGTCCCAGGTAACTGGGGCGAAGGCCGCCGAGGTCAAGCACGAACTTCTGGAAGACCACACCAGGGTCGATCATCCAGATTTTCAGGGTGTGCGTACCCGGACTGACGACGCCATGGGTCGAGCGCTTTTTCTTGATGTGATCGGTAACGGAGTTATTCCACCACTCGGGGTACTCCCAGTCGGGTATGGTCTCGCCTTCGTGCAGGTTGACAATCTGGGGCGCTGCGTCGTCGATGGCGATGACATATTCCAGGCCTTCGTTTTTCATGAAGTTGAGGGTGGGAGAAAGGTAGCTTTCAACGCTCAGCTCCGCTTCTTCGAATACCGTGAACTCGTACTCCACCCAGGGAGCGCCCTCCCCCGGAGTCTGCCGATCTGCATTGGAGGGGGCAATGGTGAGGCCGGACTCGGTGCGGCCCAGGTTGGGGATCACCCTCCAACTGATGCCGTCGCCCGACTGCTGCGAAGCGAAGTGGGCCGCTTCGATGGAGATGACACCGTTGTTTTCGACAAAGCCGGCTGCCTGATCAGGGCCTTTGCGAATCGGCACCTGAATTCGATACTCACGATTAGGACCTGTCAGCACGATTTCTCCTGCTGCTGCTCCCTGAGGTACTTTCTCCCAATCGATGCGGACATAGACTTTTTCCTCCAACTCGACGCTGCCTTCCTCCGCAGAAAGGACGATCCAGTCCTGCTCGGCCCTGAGGCTGTAGTTCAGCAGCTCCTGCCCCTGGTTGAAGATTTCGAGGTAATAGCGCTGCTGGTTGAGGGGATCAAAGGCAGGGAACGAACTGGCGTACAGGCCATCACCGCCGGAGCGCATCCATTCTGGAGATGTGCCATGCTCTACGACATAGCCAAGGGTGGGTGCCTGGGGTAGCTGAATGTAGGACACTTCTGGCATCTTGTTGTAGGGCGGGTTGTTCCAACTGGTGTAGCCGATGTGGGTCTGGGACATCATGTGGTTCCACTTTCCATCGGCCAGGTCATCGTGGTATTCGCGGGTGAGTTCGGCGTCGCGGAAGAAGTGCTCCTTCACTTTGTCTGCATAAAAATTCGTGGAAGCCCGTCCCTGGGACGCATAGAGGCGATTTTTACCTGCGGCGACGTACATTTCGTAGAGGTTGTGAAACAGCTCCACCGGAGAAAGCACCAACTGGTAAAAAGCCGCATGGTGCGTCTCGGGAAGCTGCGCGTAAAGCTCCCGGCTTTGGGCCAGCAGTTCCCCGTATTCCCTCACCACGCGCTCCGCCTCCCGATAATGGGTCAGGCTAAAGGTCTCGGGACTCAGCATTTCGGGAGTACGCCGGGCAGTGTAGCGGGTGTGCTTAGCCAGGATGTCGGCGATGGCTTCAGCGTGCTGCGTACCGAATTGCTGACTGGCCCAGGTGACATAGTACCCGGGCAGATCATCGGCCCGAATGGCCTCGGGTTCCCAGGCAAAGTCCAGGAAAAAGCTGATGGGTAGCTCCATGGGTTTGATGTCGCCCACGTTGACGATCCAGAGGTCCTCGACTCCCCACTGATAGGCCAGGTTCATTTGCTCCCAGACCTTCTCGATCTGGGTCACGTTGTGCCAGCGGTACGATACCGGCCCGCCGACAAAGTCAAAGTGGTAGTACATGCCGTATCCGCCAGCATAATCCCGGTCTTCTTTTTTCGGTAGAATGCGGACATTGCCCCAGTTGTCGTCGCAAAACAGGATCATGATGTCCTCAGGCACGCGCATGCCTTTGTCGTAATAGTCCTGCACCTCTTTGTATATCGCCCAAACCTGTGGGGTTTGCCCTGCCGGCTGTCCGCTAACTTTCTCGATGATTTCGCGCTGATCGGCGATGATGGTTTGCAACAACTCTGTAGCGGTGCCTTCGGACATGGCCTCGTCCCCATCGCCCCGCATGCCGACGGTTACCACCCCTTCGGCATCGCCCATGCGTTCCAGGCCCCCACGCCAGAATTCCCGCAGGTTCTCCGCATTGGTCTCGTAATTCCAGGGGCCCTCCCCAAATCGGCTCCACTCGTCGTGGGCGCGCATCATCGGTTCGTGGTGGCTGGTCGAAATGACTATGCCATAGGCGTCGGCGAGGCGCAGGTTCTCGGGGTCATCTGCCGCGAAGGCAGACGGGCGCCACATGGCTGGCCACAGATAGTTGCCCCTGTTGCGCAGGATCAGCTCAAATACCTTCTCGTAAAACCGATGGTTAAATCCCCCAAACTGCTCCTCGGCCCAGTTGCGCAAAGCGGGGGCTTCGTCGTTGATGAAAATGCCCCGGTACTTCACGGAGGGGCTTTTTGAGACAAAGGTTTCAGAGGAAAGTGTAATCTCCTCGCGGCTCTCCACAGGCGCATCGGCCCACCAATACCAGGGAGAAACGCCGATTTTTTCGGAGAGGCCAAAGATCCCATAGGCCGTGCCGCGTCGGTCGCTGCCTGCGATCACCAATGCCTGATCGACACCGGGGAAGGGCTTCGAAATCGTCATCAGGGCGTAGCGCTCCCAGCCTCCTTCGATCTCCTTCAGCTCTGAATGTTTCTCTGCCAACTGATCGATGAGCCCGCTCTGCCCGAGGGTGCCCACGATGACGACGCGACCAGCCATATCGCGTGGAGAGGTGAGGAGCTGAGGTCGGATTCCCGCCACCCGCTCGATGTCCCCGGCAAACAGATCAACGGCAATCCCGACCAGTTGTGCGTCCGAAGGATCGTAGTAGATGCCCGCGGCTCCTTCGGAGGAAACCAGCTCAAAGTCGCCCTGCGCAGGAGGGAGGGCTCCTTTTGCTGCCGATGAAAGGTAATTCGCGGACAGGAGCAGCAGACAGATCAGCAGCTTGTAGCAGGAAGATGAGTAGTCCATGAGAATCAGATCAAGTGAACAAAAACATATGCCCTACCACCGCGGCCTGATACCGGGGGAATAGGGAAAACTGAGCGATTGGTAGTATTCGGTATCGTGAGGCGGAGGCTCCACCCCTTCGGGTATTGGTTGCTGCGAAAAGGTCTGGAAATAACTCAGGCAGGCATTTTTCCACCACCGAGCTTCCTGGAGCTGGATTTCGAGGTGCATGAGCACGGAATGATAGCGCTGCTCGTCCACTTTTCCCTCCAGGCTTTCCCAAGCGTCGTACATGGCCTGCACCTCGTCCACTCCAGTTTGGTACTCATAACAGAGTGCTTCCCAGAGCGTGCGGCCCGTCGGCATCTCGTGGTCCCAGGAAAGGTGGTGAAACCAGAGCAGGAATTTCGGATCGCAGGTCGCGGGATCGGCGTATTGCTCCGCAAAGTCAGTGGCGTACTGGCCCTGGGCATCACTTCCGCTGGCAGTCCGGTCAAAGCCGATGCCATCTTCGTCTGCCTTGTGGTAATAGACCGAGGTCCAGTCAGCACGGGGCATCTGAGACACCCAGGGTCCCGGCCCGTAGTGGTGTCCGGCGGCCATGATGTGGTGCAAGCCCAGAGGCGTCATGTAACGGACGCAGGTTTCATGAGAGCGGTTGAGCAGTTCGTTGGCAACTGCCTGCACATCTGCATTTTGCCCGAAAGTCAGCGCGACCCACTCTGCGCCGATCTCCTCCGCTGACAGATGGGGGTTCCAGGCGAGTCGCCCCAGGCTGTACCAGTCAGCCTGCCCGAAGAGGTTGCCCGTCCAGTTGCGAGCAGTGCCGACGTTGGAGACGCCTGCCATGCCCGTGAGCGACTGTCCCTGCAGGCTTCCGTCGATGACCTTGGCCACAGTAGCACCCTCTCCCTTGACGTGGGTGTCGGTTTGCAGCACCTCTTCCCACATTTGCCCCAGGCCAACCAAATGCGTGCCCTGCCCCAGGTATTCCTTGGTGACCTGAAACTCCATCACGAGGGGTGTCTCGGGCATGGCTCCGAACAGCGGGTGAATGGGTTCACGGGGCTGGAAGTCGATGGGGCCATTTTTGACCTGGATGAGGACATTGTCACGAAACTGCCCATCCAGCGGCACGAATTCGTTGTAGGCCTGTTTGGCGCGGTCTTCGGGCTCTTCCTCGCTATAGACAAATGCCCGCCACATGACGACGCCCCCGAAAGGAGCCAGGGCATCGGCCAGCATATTGGCGCCGTCGGCGTGGGTGCGTCCATAGTTCTGCGGGCCAGGCTGCCCCTCGGAATTGGCCTTGACGAGGAAGCCGCCGAAATCAGGAATCAGGGCGTAAATTTCGGCGACCTTTTCCTGCCACCACTGTTGCACCTCGGGTTGGAGTGGGTCTGCGGTCTCCAGTCCGCCCTGCTCGATGGGCGCGCTAAAGCGGGCCGTGAGGTAGATTTTCAGGCCATAGGGCCGAAATTCCTCCGCGAGGGCGGCGACCTTTTGCAGGTAGTCGGGACGAAAGATCAGCGCATTGGCGTTGACATTGGTGACGACGGTGCCGTTGAGGCCAATGGAGGCATTGGCGCGGGCATAGTCGCGGTAGCGTGGGTCGCGGTACTCGGGTAGCTGGTGCCAATCGAAGATGGAAAATCCGGCGTAACCGCGCTCCACCGTTCGGTCGAGGTTGTCCCAGTGGTTGAGCAGGCGCAGCTTCAGGCGGGGATTTTCCACTACCGATACTTCGTCCAGCGGTTCCTGCTGCTGCATCATCCTCAGCAGGTGAAAAGCTCCGTAGAGCAGGCCCCTTTCGTCAGCGGCTACCAGCAGGATTTGTTCTCCTCTGGTCAGCAGGAGAAATCCTTCTGGCCCCAGTTTCCCCCGCTCTTCTTCCTTGATCAGTTGGCTAAATGCCCCTTGCTGGCCCACCATTCCGGCAACGACTCCGGGGCCTTCCGCTAATTCCTCCCGCATCTCTACCTCCTGCCCTATTAATCCTTCAACTCCGGCTTCCAACTCCATCCGGGCGGTGTTCAGTATTTCCCCTTCGCCCAGCACCGTGATGTGGGTGATCTGCTCGCGGTATTTCTGGAGCAGTTCCTGATTTTCAACCTGGTCAAATCTGAGCCAGAGCCGATAGCCGTCTTCTGCGTGCAGACGGGGCAGAACGAAGATCAGGCTGAAGAGTAAGAGGGATTGGAGGCTGATCAACGGGCGTCGGGAGACGCTATGACGGGGCGTTTCGGCTTGCAAAGCCTTACGAGCGGATGCGACTGAGTCACATTCCGGGGGATTTAGCTGGGGACTTGATAGTCCTATTATTTCACGCGGAGGCGCGGAGAAAGAAGAGAAGAAAAACTCTTTGGCAAATTCCCCCGTGTCGTCTCTTTCTCCGCCTGAAAAGCAGAGGCTCCATTTGCTTCTTATGCTCAATCCAAAATTCCTGGAGAATAAAAGGGTTCTATGCCAATTCATTTGTGAGAGATTAGGGTTGGGGGCTATGGGTGCTACTTCGATGACTTGACTTCAAAGTAGGAGAAGAGGGCTTCCGTCTCGCTGGGCTGTCCCTGAGAACTGGCGTAGAGACCGTACATACAGCCGACGAATCCTCCGGCGGTGGCGGTGCTCAGGTAGGTCGCATCGACGTTGTAGGCGAGGGTTTGCCACTCCTGATCGTCTGCTTTGTAGTAAAAGTGGTACTTGTTCCCGATGGCTTTGATTTGCAGGTGCACCCCCTGCTCCTGATAGCCTTTTTCGGCCAGGACTTCGTAGCCATCAGCGCTTTTCTTCAGCAGTTGGAGGCGGTTCTGGGCCTTGTTGATGAAATAATAGTGATCGGCGTTCTGCAAGACCACCAGCCCTGCCTGCTCGTTATCGCTCTGAGGTTCAAACTCCAGGTAGGTGCTGACCTCGCCGATGGGGTGGGGCTGCCGGCGCAGCATGAGGCTGGGGTTGCCCTGATCGGCGATGGTCTCAGGACGCAGGGCCACTCTCACCTTCCCGACACTTCGGTTCAGGGTATACCAGGGTTCCTTCACATTTCGCAAAAAGAGCCAACGCTGATCCAGGGGCTCATCGAAGTCCACGCGGTAGTTGACCAGGCCGCCGAGTTGAAGGGCGGGCGTATCGGTTACTTCTGGCAATGGCAAGGGGTAGGTCTGCTGTACTTCCTCATGGTCGGGATTGATGATGGGCCAGCCGTCTTCCCAGCGAACAGGGGCGAGAAAGGTTTCACGGCCGGTGTTGTAGTACTCACCTTCGTAGGGTCGGCAGCCCAGGAACACGGCCCACCAGTCGCCGTCGGGCGTTTGGATCAGGTCGGCATGTCCGGTGGAGGTGATGGGATCTGGACGAGTGGGATCGAGGTCGCGTTGGGTCAGGATGGGGTTTCCTGCGTAGCTTTCATACGGTCCGTTGAGGGACTCGGATCGGAAGATTACCTCTGAATGGTTGTAGCTGGTGCCGCCTTCTGCCGCCATGAGATAATAGTAGCCGTTGAGCTTGTAGATGTGCGGCCCTTCAATCCAAATGGGTTCCTTGGCCAGATCCGTCCCACCGTTTACCAGCAAATGCTCTTCCCCCTTGACCTGTAGCGTGGTGGGGTCCAGTTCATGCAGGCGCAGGGTCCGGTGGCCGTCATAGAGCGGATTATTGTCAGGAGCACCCTGGTTGTAAACGACATAGACCCGACCGTCGTCGTCAAAAAACAGCGAGGGGTCGATGCCGCCATTCAGCTCTGGCAGCCAGTAGGGGTTGGAATAGGGCCCTTCCGGGTTTTGAGACTTGACGATGAAGTTGCCACCGTTGTCGATGAGGGTACAGACGATGTAAAACCAGCCCTCGTGGTAGCTAATCGCCGGGGCAAATAGTCCCCGGGACAGCCCCTGCTTGGTCATGTCCATCTGTTCCGTACGGGTGATGGCCGCTCCAATCTGTTGCCAGTTTACCAGGTCACGGCTATGCAGCACAGGGATGCCGGGGAAGTAGCCAAAGGAAGAATTGACCAGGTAATAGTCCTCCCCTACCCGGCAGATACTGGGGTCAGGATTGAACCCTGCCAGGATGGGGTTATGGAATGCGGTTTGAGGTGTTGTATCAGATGGACTGGGCTTTTCCAGGCTATCAGACTGACATCCCCCCAAAAAGATGGTGGGAAGCAGGAACAACGGTAGTAGCAGGCGAGGCATATGATTTAGCTTTGTTTTTAATCGGCCAGTAAAAAACTCATTGGGTATTTTCTTTGTCTTCATCCAACTGAAAAGGAGATGCTGGCAATCCTTCGCGGTTGTAGAGGTTGGGATTGTCGGGGTTGTCGGCCCAGGCATAGCGGACATATTTCGGATCGGGGATCGCCTCACTCCACACCACCACCTGATCGCCTCTGATTCGGGCATTAGCCCAAACGAATTTTCCGTCCTCGCCCGCAATTGCAAATTCACTCAGGGTCTCTCCATCCAGGGCAATCAGCCCACTGCCGACATGGGCAAAGGAGATGATGATGGAATCTTCCACGATGCGATGCGATTGGTACATCGGGCCGGAATATACCAGATTTTCTCCATAGGCCAGTTTCAGGGCAGCGAGGGCCATTCGTTCGCCCACATCTTTCTTGTTATCGGGGTGGATATCGTTCCATTCTCCCAGGTCGATGTTGACCGTCATGGCGGTATGTGGCAAGCTGAGGGCCTTTAGCTGGGACTCTCGCAGTTCTGCCCAGTTGCTTTCAGTGGGGAGGTAGCTCACCGACATATAGTTGGGCAGTTGGGCGTATATGAAAGGAAGATCAGGATCCCGGAATTGCAGGCGCCAGTCATCGATCAGAGCCTTCATCAGGTCAGCGTACTCAGCAGGCCGTCCCGTGTTGCTTTCACCCTGGTACCAAAGCACGCCCCTGATGGGCCAGTCATGGTAGGGAGCCACCATCGCATTGTACAGCGCCGTAGGCTGGTTTTGGCGGTTGATGCCCTGCGAAGCCGTAGAGGGGGCCTGCGGGACAAACACTTCCCCGACCTTGTACTGCCAGTATCCCTTGAGATCTACTGTGTCATTTTCAGTGAAGAGGCAATAGGGCTTGTCGGGGACAAATCCTCCTTTTCCCTGGTAATTGGACACCCGCACGACAAATACATTTCTACCAGCTTTGAGCAGCCCCGCAGGGACATTGTAGCGCCTTTGAGGATACTGGTAGGTCGTTTTGCCCACCTCAGTGCCGTTGATGAATAGCTGATCAGCGTCAATGATCCTTCCCAGAAAAATCCGAGCAGGTTTCCCCGCCATGGAAGGGGGCAGGTCGATCTCCCGGCGGTACCACACCACTCCGTTGAGGTCGCGAACGCCCTGGTCTTCCCAGTAGCCAGGGATGTTCATCCTTCGCCAGTTTTTGGGAGAATAATCAGGAGAATACCAGGGCTCCGGGCCAGTCAAGCCTTTGTCTGCGGACTCGTGGGAGGTAGATGGCGATTGGCCCTGACTCAGGCTATTGAGATAGGCGGTATCCCGGTTTTGGGCAATGGTGGACAACACTTCGGGAAAGTCCTGAAAACCCTGCTCACTGATCCAGGCTTCAATGGGAGTGCCGCCCACGCTGGCATTGATCAGGCCAATGGGAACGCCGTATTTTTCATAAATCTGAACGGCAAAGAAGTAGGCTACAGCGGAAAATGGCCGCACGTCTTCCGATACCGCCTGTTGCCAGTTTCCTCCTTCGAAGTCTGCTGCGGGGCCGTCGAGATCAGTCTGGGTCGGAATCTTGAAGTGGCGAATTTCGGGATAATTGGCGGTAGCGATGTCCTCGGCGTAGGTGACGTCGTGAATGTTGAGCTGATGCACCATGTTGGACTGTCCGGAGCAGAGCCATACGTCACCGATCAGGATGTCGTGTAGCTCGATGGTGTTTTCGCCCAAAATAACCATGGAATAGGGTCCCCCAGCCTTCATTGGGGGCAGTTCAATGCGCCAGGAACCATTCTCTGCTGCCCGGGTCACGTAGCGCTTGCCGTCAAACTGCACCTTCACTCTTTCGCCCACTGAAGCCCAGCCCCAAATAGGGATGGTGGCATCCCGTTGCAAGACCATGCCGTCCTGAATGATTTGCGGTAGCCGTACTTCCCCGAAAAGGAAAGAAAGGCAAAAAAACAGGGTTAGGAAGGTAAAAATGGGGCGAGGCTTCATCATTGGTTTGGAGTAGTCTAAAAAAAGGTGTTTGGGTATTGGACCAATTCATCCAATGGGGCAGTTCCGCATGAGAAAATGGCCAAGAGGTAACCTGAGCCAGGTAAACCTCCTAGCCCATACTACTAGACATTTTTCCTTGGCGAGGTTGGTTTTAGACAGGATTTGCAAGATTCACAGGATTAACAGGATGATTCTCAGATACATACGATCCTGCTAATCCTGTAATATTCTGTTCATCCTGTCCAAATTCTTCTTTTTGTCCAGTAGTATGCTCCTAGCCTGTAAATACTAACTACTACACATTTGTCCTGAAAAATTTATAAAAAATTGAAAGGTTCGACAGATAGTTACATTTGAGAAATTACCGAGGCACAAGCAGGCCTCATACCAATAGAGGCCCCATCCAACGAAATCTTCCCAATACCAGGATCATCAATCATACCTTGAGCTTTGGTAGGTGTCACTATCAGGTTCCCAACCCCTGCCCAAGATCCCATATCTGAGGACTTACCCCAGATTGGGACCTTCCGGGACAGAGTGGACTAACTACAACCAAAACTTAACTTTTTAACTTTATCATCTGACGTGGATCAGCGAACAGTCATGACTGGAATCGGTCACCACCTGCACTGAAAATACCCCCGGGGCCAGCCCTTGAGGAGTCAGGGAAAGTGAAGTATCTGCGGGGGCCTCCGACGGACTCTGGAATACCAGCCGCCCTCCCATATCAAAAATCCGCACATCCCGGATTATCTCGTTGTTGAGGCTTTGAACATACAGGTTTCCATCGGTCATGGGATTGGGAAACAGGAGTACCGTACTCGCTTCTTCCTCTATGATGTTGGTCGCATCTCCAGACACGTATCCCCGGAGCCATTCCAGCGCCGGGCGTTCGGTGACACCATTGGTATTCATCAGATAGGCCCGTTCGACATTGCGCCAAAGTCCTGTACGCCACCCCCACAGGGTGATGCCCTGCACCGACGGATGTTCCCAGAACAGGGGAAATATCCGCTGATATTCTGCTAACTGGATCGCATCCGTAGGGCCATCGATTTCCATCTCGGTCACATAAATCGGCAGCCCGGTCTCCCCCAGCCTGTTGAGGTTATTGCGCATGGTATTATTGGTCGCAGTAGTGGTAAACGCATGGGCCTGCACGCCGATGGCATCGATCAGGCTATCAGCCATTAATATTTCGACGATCTCCTTGTAGTCCTGCGTACTGCTGAAACTGTTTACAATGTTGTAGTCATTGATCATCAGTTGGGCATTGGGGAAATACTGTCTTCCCAGTTCAAAGGATTTGACAATCCAGTCCCAGCCCGTTGTTCCGGAGCCTCCAAGCGCGTTGAGGTAATTCCCCCCTCCGTTTCCCGACTGGTTGGGTGGGTCATGGAGGGGTTCATTGACGACTTCGACAAAGTCGATATCGGGGTAGCGATCGGCTACAGCGGCAAACCATTCTTCAATTTCTTCCAGTTGTTCCGCAGGCGGCAAATTCTCGATCCAGGAGGGCTGCTGATTGCCCCAGATCATGACATGAAGCTGAAAGGGGAAGCCATTGTCTTTGGCTAGGCGATAGGCAATATCCAGACTCGTCCAGTTCATGTTGTCGCGCGTGGTCTCGACGCTCCCCCACTTCCCGGCATTTTCCGGAGTGACCTTGTTCCAGTAATTGGCGAACCCCTGGATCTGCGATCCACTGTAGGTGTTTCCCAAAAACTTATCCTTGCCCTCTGCAATGGGTTGTAGGCCGGTGGAACCCTGAGATCCTGCTTCGCCATTCTCCAGGTTGGTCACCGTGTAAAAGTACCCACTTTCCCCAAAGGCCAGTTTGTCAATCTCCAGCCCATCTTCACGGGCACCTATCTGAAATGTCTGGGTCAGTGCGGTACTGTCCACTGTGAAAGTCAGGGCAGGCTCTCCCTGCGTAAACAGGGAAAAATTGAGCCATTTCCACACTCCCTCCTGGGCGGTTCCCGCCCCTTCGACTAATTCCTGAGCGGCGACATAGCCCACACCAGCCAACTGGTTCATGGTTTGCCAATCGTCTGGCTCGGTAGGAGACTTGACCCCGAACCCATTGCCGTAGAAATAGCTGTCGTCGTCAAATGTATTGGGTCCGACCCTGAATTTTACATAGAGGTCGTAAGTGCCCGCCTTTGGAAAGGTAATCTCATAGCTGATCACCCGGTCGCTGGACTCAGGGTGCTGTTCTATGCCATTGGTGGTGATGGAGACGTAGTCCGTCCTGCCTTCGGTCAGGATTTCATAGTCTGCCCCAAGGGTTCCTGCCTCTGCCTCGATCACCAATGCTTCAGTTTGGGCACACAGAAATGAGACCGAGAAAAGAAGACTTAATAAAAGGCAAATTCGGCTCATTGGTTTCATATAGGTATGGTTTTTCCATCTCAAGTGGCTAAAGGCATCTTCAGGCCACCTGGGTGTTGATAAATCATGAAGTAAAGAGGGCAATTCTCAATTTATGCCGGTCTTCCAGCATCATCCATCCAGAATGATCAGGCGGAGGTTATCCAGATAGAAAATGGCATCCTGGTTACTTTCCATCGAGAGGTGTATGGGAAGCCTGATTGCTGTTTCATCGACTCCCGTAGAAAATTCAAACGAAACCTCCTCCCACTTTCCGCCAATGCAGGTATGCTCTACCCTGGCCAGTTCCGAATAGTCCGGAAGCCCGGCGGTAAAAGCTACACTGGCATGAGGGGGTCCCCAGATCCTGATCGAATACCGATAGGTTTTTCCCGGTTGGACTTCAAATGACTCCTGCCGGGCTTCAATATCCCATGGACTCTGTCCGACTTCCAGCACGTTCACCTTCAACGAACGCCTCCCTCCGCTAGACATTCCGTCCACAATTTCAAACTCTGCCAGGGTCCCGATTCCGTTGAATCCCCAGCCGGGGACTTCCATACTCGGAATTGCTCCCGCCTCGCCGATTTCAAAACTCCCGTTTATATTTTGAAGGGGCTGGCACATGGGATTCTCCGGGACCTCTTTACAGGGAATAAATGGCTGAGCATAGGTCGCGGACCCCGCGTGCGACATGAGCGAAACCAGACCTCCATTAATGCCATGGGGAATGGTGAGACTTAGCCTTTGGGAAGACTTCTCCCCTATCTGAACCGGAATTTCTCCAATGAGAATCTGCTCTACATAGTTTAGGTTATTTCCCTGTATGATGACTTCCTCACCAAAGTCGGCTATCAGAGGATCTATTGCTGAGATCACGGGAAGGGGCACTACCTCTATTTGGGCCCGGGCTCTTTCACTGCCACTAAACACAAGTACAATCTCCTGCATCCCCAGAGGTATGTCTTCTGGCACAACAAATGAGAGGGATAATTCTGATGCCTCGACATGGGGACTCACCCTGTCTCCCATGATTACCCGCTTAACCGCTGTCAGGTCCCTCCCATATACAACCAGGGTGTCTCCTTCTCCCGTGACATCGGAATCAAACTCGGTGATTCGATGGCTTACATCAATGGCTGAGGAGGCAGCCACTTCTCCCCTTAGTTTGTCAGCATCCTGGTTGCAGCTCAACAATGCTCCCATGAGCAGAAAGGGAAGCAATCTCATGTGTTTTGGTCCTTTCATCTGCCTTGATTCATCGGATTAATAACCAGGGTTTTGAGGGTATTTATGGTCGGTGGTGGTAGGGTCCACGGCAAGGTCGATATAACTTTGGGGTATGGGCCGAAGGGTATGATAAGGTTGAATGTTGGGTCCACCGTCCGGATTGTACTGCTGGACTCGCCCAATTAGCCTTTGGGTTCTGGTCAGGTCAAACCAGCGCATTTGTTCACCGGCCAACTCGCGGGAGCGTTCATCGAGAATGAAGTCCAGATCGACTTCAGCAGATGATATTTCCATGGCCGCTTCCTGTCCCGGATATGCAGCTCTCCGGCGTATGGCGTTGAGATAATTCGCGGCAAGGCTGTTCTGTCCCAGCATGTGGGCAGCTTCCGCTGCGATCAGGTAGGTTTCTGCAAATCGATAGACGATGTATGGCCGGGTTGAGGCGATGTTGGGATCCCCTTCGGTTCCCGGAATTGGGCGCTCCCTTGCCTCAAATTTGCACAGGCTGGGGAAATGGCCTTTTTGGCTGCTGACGTATTCCGGAGTCAGAACGGCATATCCCAGGCTTTTGATTTGGTCAGCAGTCAGTTCCAGATCAGCGGGGACAAACCATACGGCGGTATCTCCGGGGTAGAACCTTGGCTTCCCAACTTTCTCTGCCTCACAATACCCCGAAAAGGCATCGTTTTCAGTCCATACAGGATACTGATCGGGGTCCGGGTCATTGGCGATCCATACCGTCTGAAAAGACTTCTCGTATCGGGAGTCTATGTTTTTTTGGGCGAATGCTTCATTGAGCAACCAATCGGTAGGTTTGTAACGCACCCAGGGCCGGCCATTTTCAACATCCCGTACCATCCCGTCAAATTCGGTGTAAAACATCCGAAAGAAGAAGTTGCTTCTGTTTTGCTGAAGGTTTGCGTCATTATTCCCAGACTGGGTATCGACGATGTTGAAGTTTACATCTCCGTTTCGCTCAACCACGAATAGCACCTCAGCATTGCGTTCGTTTCCTTCCGCGAATACATCGGCAAAATCATCCAGTAAGTTCACCCCATATGCGGCACGGTTGTCAATGAGATCCTGCGCGATGGCAAGTGCCCGCTCAAAGTCTTCTGGCTGAGATGCCTCAGACCAGGCGCGGGTAAGGTAGACTTTGGCTAACAGGTGTAGAGCAGAAGCTTTCCATGCGCGCCCTGGATCCCTTGGGGTATGGGGTAACCCAAGAACAGCGTCGGTTAAATCCTGGATGATGGCCTCGTAGACCTCCTCCAGAGTGGCCCGGCTAAACTGGTTCGAGGGTGTCCGGTTAAATTTCAGAGGACCGGACCCAAGGTCAAGTGTGACTCCCCCAAATGTCTGCACCAGAATAAAGTACCATTGGGCACGAATAAACTTAGCTTCGGAAATCAGATTTGTTTTGAGTTCTTCACTCAGTTCGGAAACATAAGGGCCCAATTCGATGACTCCGTTACAGGTATTAATGGCAGGGTAAGCCCGATTCCAGGGGGTCAACAGGTCGGGCTGATCTGCTACAAGGTTTTGATAGTTATTGACTGGAGGATTGGTAACCTGGTTTCCGTTGGTAAACTCATCCGTTCCATAAACAGTCAGGTTATTTCCCGCTTCTGTCCCATAAAAGTATCGAAGAGAAGCATAGGCAGCAGTTACCCCTCCTTCGAGCCCCTGGGCCGTTTCAAAATATTTGGGGGTGAGCAGCCCTCTGGGTTCTTCCTGAAGGATACCTGTGCACCCCGCCCCAAGAGTCAGGAGGATCAGCATTACCCATAACTTCATCATTCTGTTCATTCTGCTCCAGGTTTTAAATGCCAAAATTAACTCCCACAATAAAGGTCCGTGAAGGAGGCGTATTGGGGCCTACTGACAGCCTTCTTCCCAAACCAGGTGTAATGCTGCTGCCTCTACCAGTTGGTTCAGGGTCAATGCCCCCCATCCTCACATATTCGGAGAAAAAAGCCTTGAATGGATTGTGGACCGTCAGATAGATCCTTGACTGACGGAGGTGGGCCCTGTCTGTGAAGCCCCGGGGAAGGGTGTATCCCAGGTTGATGGTCCGGATTTTCATAAAAGAACCATCAAAATAGCCCATCACAGATCCGAATCGGGTGATCTGATTTCCGGTTTCGGGGAATGCATTGGTGGGATTATCCTCTGTCCAATAGTCCACTCGGGGACCATTGCGGCGGCCTTCCAGGCTGTTAAGGGGATAACTGGAATTCATCTGGTAAACGGTGCTGACCAGGTTCCCGCCAAAGCTCCCAAAGGCTACAGCAGAGAGGTCAAATCCACGATAATAGAAACGGGTTGTCAGCCCTGCGGTCCACTTCGGATCCAGTTGTCCCAACACCGTCCGGTCCTCATCATCGATGATTCCATCCTGGTTGAGGTCTGCGACTTTTATGTCACCAGGTTCAAAGTCCCCCAGTTCACGGGCCTGTTCTACTTCGTCGAGTTGCCAGATCCCGATTTTCTTGTAGTCGTAGATCACATTGATCGGATAGCCAACAAACCATCCGTTTCCCACATCCTGCTGCACCCCTTCTGCCAGTTCCAGGATGCGTTCCTGGTGGGCGGCAAAGTTGGCGTCAACCTGCCAGCGAAAATCCCGAATTCGGCGTGGTCGGATGATGTCTCCACGCAGCAGCACTTCTATCCCCTGTCCCCTGGTACGGCCGACATTTTCCTGGAAACTACCAGGTACGCCAGAGGTAATAGGGAGACTGCGAGATTGAAGGACATTATCGGTTTCGTTGTGATACAGGTCGATGGCACCGCTGATGCGGTTCTGGAACATAGCGAAATCGATTCCGAAATTGGCCGAAGTAGTAAACTCCCAGCGCAGATTGGAGTTGGGCAGGTTGGTCACAAGGAAGCCATACACGCCATTGTCTGGCCCAAAATTATAGGTCACTCTGCCTAACTGTCCCAGCGAGGAGTATGGAGCTACTGCCTGATTGGAAGTTCTTCCGAGACCTGCGCGTAGCTTGAGTGCGCTGAATACAGTTTGAGCAGCCATAAAGGATTCATTTCCCATATTCCAGGCCAGGGCAAGGGCCGGATACACAAACCACTTATTGCCATCTGAAAGCCGGGAGGAACCATCGGCTCTTAGCGTAGCGGTAGCCAAAAAGCGGCCGTCAAAATCATAGTTCACCCGTGCCATCCCTGAGAGCAGGCCCCATTTAGAATATCCAAAGACCCCATCAGGAACGGTGGTCACCTGAGAGAGGGAAAAGTTATAGAACTGCAGAAAGTCTGCGAATACTGCATGTGCATCCAGCCCGTTTCGCTGATTTTCCTGCTCCTGCGCGCTGAATAATCCTGTTACGTTAAGGTTATGCTTCCCAAGTTCCTTTTCGTAGCTCAGGAGATTTTCGATGGTATAACTCCAAGAATCCTCGTTGCGGATGGCGGCGGTGCTCCCATTGCCATTTCGGAAGGGAGTATCTGCTCCCAGGAATTCACCGTATTCATCCTGCCAGTAGTCCAGCCCCAGATTGATCCGGTAGGTAACACCTTTGAACAATTCAATTTCTCCATACAGGCTATTGAACATCCTGAGCCTGTTTCGCTCCTGGACCCAGGTGTTTTCCCGATAAAGGAGAAGTGGGTTATGGGTGTTATCGTCAGGACTGCCAATCGCGGGTAACTCATTCACTTCGCCTTCTTCCGTATAAGCCTCATAAAGGGGGCTAAGGGTTAGAATCTGGAACATGGGATTGGCATTTTCCCCATTGCGGGTCGAGATGGTATTGAGACTGGTTAACCCTATTCTGATTCGATTTCCTATTTTTTGATCCAATGCAGTCCGCAATGATATGCGGTTAAATTTCTGTCCAGGCAGCACGGCAGTTTGCTCAAAGAGTCCCCCGGAAATGGAATACTGGGTTGCCTCTGTACCTCCCGACACCTGTAGCTCGTGATTGGTGAGGTAGGAGTCCTTGTATATCAGGTCCTGCCAGTCGGTGGACCGGCCCTGGATCATGGATTGGATCTCGGTTTGGGTGAAGGAGCCTCCTGCCTGGCCAAAACTGGAAGCCTGCTTCAGGTCTGCGTATTCTTCCGCATTGAATAGCTCGTATTTATCCAGGACGCTGCCGACGCCGTGGTAGCCATTGTAGGTAAGGCGTGCCTTTCCGATGTTTCCTCGTCGCGTCGAAATCAGGATCACGCCATTGGCGCCCCTGGAGCCATAAATAGCGGTCGCAGAAGCATCTTTCAGCACGTCTATGGAGGCAATGTCATTGGGATTGATGTCATTGATAGAGCCACTGTAGGGAATTCCATCGAGTACCACAAGGGGGTCATTTACGCCTGATTCGTCTGACCCAAGCGAGCGATTGCCCCTGATGCGTATCTGGGTACCTCCACCGGGTCGTGGAGAAATTTGCTGTATCAGGATGCCTGGGGTCCGCCCCTGAAGAGCCTGCCCCCAACTGGAGACGGGTACTTCTGATATTTCCCTTGAGCCAAGGGTCACGACCGAGCCTGTGACGTCACTCCTCCTGATGGTCCCATAGCCTATGACTACGACTTCTTCCAGGGAGGTTGGGGATTCCTGTAGGGAAATATCAAAATGATTTTGTCCCCCCATCTCGATTTCCTCGGGCAGGTATCCAATGTATGAGGCTATCAGCACAGCTGTATCAGACGGCGATGAGAAGGAATAATTCCCCTCACGATCAGTCAGTACTCCGATATTGGATCCCTTGATCCTGACTACTGCTCCTATCAGAGGTTCCCCTCTGTCATTTACGACTCGTCCGGTTACTGAGTGTTGTCGCAGACTCGCAGCGGTCACCAGGATTTTATTGACTCTTTCACGTCCGCCACTTCCGGAATTGGTCTGAAGAGAGATATCGGACGAATTTTCCAGGCGCTGAATCTGCCGGATGTTATGACGAAGCCGACGCGCACGTCGGTTACCTGAAGGGGTATTTTGATAGATGATATAATACTTGTCTCCGACGTGCTTGTAGCGCAGCCTGGTGGGCTCCAGAACCCGGTTGACGACTATCTCAAGCTCTTCATCAGTGCTGAACTCTACATCTACCATGATGTCGGTGAGCATGGTAACATCATAGGTAAAGATGACGTGGTAGGCTTCCTCTATCTGCTCCAGTACTTCAGTCAATGGACGCGCTTCCAGGGGAGAGTCGGCCCTCAATCCTGAGTCTGCGACAAAGCAGGTCAGCAAAACACAAAGTGTCCTGATCAGTAGTAGCCTTACGTCCTTCATTGCTGCGTAGTTAGTAGTCGTCCTATTGGGAAGGGGTGAATTATCCTATCCGCCCAATCCCCTGTGAATAGCTCATCTTATAATAAATTCCGTGCTGTCATGTTGAGCCTCTATTTCTACATGATAAATTCCAGTGAGGGTAGAGATGGCGATATCCAGGCTCTTGATCGGCACCCCTCCATTGATGATTTTTTGTTTCAGTCCCTCATTTTCCAGGCGGAAGGTGACGCCGTAAATTTCCGTCAGGTCCTTCAACACCTGAGGCAGCGGTATATCCCGGAACATCAGGGTCCCATCTTTCCAGGAAGTGTTATCCAGCGCAATTGCATTCTTTTCCTCCTGCAATTCCTGACTTTTGCTGGAAAAGCGCACGAGGTCACCGGGTACCATCTCAATGGTTTCTGCCTCAGGCTTGAGGAGGGACAGGTTGACTTTTCCTTCTTCCAGGAATACTTCGGTGGATTCTCCTCTGCTGTTTACGTTAAATATGGTCCCAAGCACCTGAACTTCAAGGTCAGCAGTCTCTACGAAGAATTTGGCTCCGGTAGAAGGTTTTTTGGCTACCTCGAAATAGGCTTCCCCCTCCAGTCTGACCTCTCGGGGGCTTCGTTCGTCGTATGTGAGCGTGGAGTTGGCATTGAGCACAACGAAGGTTCCATCTGACAGGGTGATTTCCTTCTGTTCGCTGTAAGCTGTTGTCAACACCTGGGTGGTATCTCTGAGCAACTGCCATCCCAGGAAAGAGGTCATAGCCAGTACCAATACCGTGGCGGCGACCTTCAGCGATACGGGAATTGCTCGCCATCCCACCACTTTTGCAGTGGGAGGCTCGCTGATTCGAGCATCGATTTTGGCCCAAAGCGCTGACTTATCATCTGGAGAGAACGCATGAGACTCAAAGTCCAGATTTTGCAGGATTAATCGGGCTTCGGCCACCTTGGCCTCCTGGTCAGGATTAGCCAGCAGCCAATCCTCCCAGAATTTGCTGACCGAAGCATCACTTCCTTTGACCCATTTGACAAAATGGTCATCTGCAACCAGGTCCTCAACAGAGAAGTTTTGATATTTCACTAACGGTACTGATAATAAAGTGAATAATGGTATGTGTAAAGAGAGAGGACAGTTTTAGCAGGATCTTCCCACTGTCAGGTGATTTTTTGAAAAAATATTAATCAGCCCTCTCCCTGATTGATCAACCTGGCTCAAACCAGGGTAGAAAGTCCCAGGGTGATCAGCATATAGGCTAGCTGAGAGCGCAGCCTTTTGATGGCCGCGGACAGCAATTTGTACATGGAATTGTGGTTCAAGGACATGAGCTCCGAAATGTCCTCATAGCTGAGGTTCTCATAATAGCGCAGGTAGAGGATTTCTTTCTGGCGAGTGGTCAGGTCCCCGATCGCCCGGTTGAGGTTGGATCGGATTTGCTGCTTCTGCTCGTCCTCGACTATCTGGGTCTCGATTGACAGCTCTACATCGGCTTCCCATTTATGACTTGATTTGGAGTTTTGCTGCTTCAGTTTTGTGATCAACTCTCTTCGAAAAACCGTAAACAGGTAGGATTTAATCGAGCTGCGAATGTTAATACTCGATTTCTTGTCCCAAATAATCAGGAATACTTCCTGAATACTGTCTTTTATGAGATCTTCTTCGGGAGTGAATTTCCGGCCGTAGTTAAAAAGCATGTCTGCATGGGTGTCATACAGGTGCCGATATGCCGTGACGTCTCCCAGCCTTACCTGTTCCCACAGTGCCTGATCTTCAACTTTTGTTTGGGTAGAGTCCTTCATCTAGCTAGGTTATTGGAACTGCCAACATAGGAGCCATGCAAATTCCTGGAATTTTCCTATCAAGTAAAGTAGCAAAAGATCCACAAACGACCAATGCTGAAACATTGCCTATCAGCAAATGAGCCTATTCCACACCCCACATAACCAACTGATTTACAAAACATTAAAGATACCTCTATTGATTCTCAAGGTAGGTTAGCTGATTATTAGAGGGGTCAATCATGCAAAATTGGTATGCAGGTATTTCCAGTGGATGTTAAAGCCATTGAGGCTACCTCAATATGAGGCAGCCTCGACATTCACTCAATCGTGAATGACTACTTACAACTATCTAAATCTTAGTGATTCATTAATTACACCTTTCGTACTCGACCACCGACACATCATCGACAAAGAAGGTCTGAGTGGTGGCACCCATGTCAAACAATAGCCTGTATTCTCCCGAAGGCACATTAGCGGCTGTTACCACAAAGGTGTAGAAGGTCCATTCTTCCGGGATATTCAGGTCATCAGAATAGAAGAAGTCGGAGCCATTGCCGTCGTATTGCGACATGGAAATCCTGAAGACTCCATCCGGTCCGGCTGCCTTGGCCCAGAAGCTGATTTTGTACTCATTGCCCTCTATCATGTCCATGGGATCAGATGCCAACTGGACATCCCAGGGGTTGCCTCCGGTACCAGTTGCGGTCAAGGATGCGGCATCCGTCCGAGATTCAGCGGTCGAGGCTTCGTGGCCTCCGTTCAGGATATTCCACCCTGTCAAGCCATCTTCAAAGCCTCCGTTGGGGGCCAGGTTATCCGCGGGTGCTTGGTACTCCCTCACGCTCACTTCATCCACAAAAAAGGTCTGGGTCGAATGTCCCATGTCAAACAGCAATCGGTACTCGCCGGAGGGCACGTTGGCGGCATTTACGACAAAGCCATAGTAGGTCCATTCTTCAGAGGTAAACACCGTGTCTGAATAGAAAAAGTCAGAGCCATTGCCGTCATACTGCGACATGGATATTCGGAAAAATCCATCTGCGCCGGCTGCCTTGGCCCAGAAACCGATTTCATAATCGGTGCCTTCTACCAGGTCCATCGGCTCGGTGGCGATCTGCACGTCCCATGGGTTAGCTCCTGCACCAGTTGCCGTCATGGACATGGTGCCACATAGAGCTTCTGCGGCAGTAGCTTCATGGGCGCCATTTAGGGATTCCCACCCGGTCAGCCCGTCTTCAAATCCTGGATTCGGAGCCAGATTGGGAGCGCCGATGCCTCCGCCAGCCCCTGTCTCAACCAGGGTGATGTTGTCGATCAGGAACGGTACGTCGGTGGTACCCATGTCCAGCAACAGCTTATGGGTAGGCAGGTCTGCGGTGACCTCCATTTCCCAGGTATATTGGGTCCACTCTGTGGCGAGCTCGACATCGTCACCGTAGAAGTAGTCGGCCCCATTGCCATCAAACTGAGACGCTGAGACCCGCATGACGGCTCCGGGAGCTTCGGCCCTGGCCCAGATCATGACCGTATAGACGGCCCCAAAAGTGAGCTCAGTGGGCAGGCTAGCCAGCTGGGAATCCCATGGATTACCTGCGGCCCCTACTACGCGCATCGACCGACCGAAATAGGCTTCATTTCCTGTGACCTCAGTCATCCGGTCTCCGCCGTTGAGTTTTTCCCAATCCGTGAACTCGTCACCGCTTCCCTCTTCAAAAGCGGAGTTGGCGATGTAGTTGGTTCCGACATAGAAGATGGAGGTCGAGGTCGCCTTGATGTTTTCGGTTACTTTTACTTCAATTTCAGCCGTTCTGCCCAGCTCCAGTCCATCGGGAACCGTCAGCTCCACGCTCGTACTGGTCGCGTTGGACATGACCGCTTCCATCCCTCCTATGGTCGCTGAAGTCAGCTCATCCAGATTGGCCCCCCCTATGGTAATGGTTTCACCTGGTGCTGCGGCACTGGGAGATATGGTGAAGATGAGCGGTGCAGGAAGCACTTCGAATTCAGTGGTTACACGATAGCCATCTCGCATGGCCAGCGTAATCTGAGTGGCTCCTGCAACTGCATTCAATGGCACGACGAAGGAAAGACTCGCTTCATCAGCCCCCTGAAGTTCAGCGTGTTTGTTCCCGACAAAGACAGACTTGACCGTCTGGAGATTGGATCCCTGGATCGTGACCAGGTCCCCCCCATAGGCTGAGGCTACACTTACACCATCGACGGTTACAGTCGGTGCAACTTCATCCTTTTTACATCCGAACAGGATCAGACTTGCCGTCAGGACAAGGAACCCGGCAAGTTTATATATGCTAAGTTTCATCACTTCTGTGTTAAAATTGATGGATTAGTAACCAGGGTTTTGCTCCACCCCCGCCAAATCGATGAAGGTCTGTGGGATGGGCCACCTAACCTGATGGTCCTGGATATTGGCTGAGGCGCTGGAGTTGTACATGCGCACGCGCTCTACCAGGAGTCCAAGTCGTTTCAAGGTAGCCCAACGGTGTCCTTCGTGCCCCAGTTCACGGGCGTGCTCTTCCAGGATGGTATCCTCATCCAGCGTGGTAAAGCGGTGGTCCTGATCCCCAAAGGCGCGGTCGCGAATGGTATTGATCAGTTCCAGGGCGCGGCCTTCGTTGCCATTGCGGTAATGTGCCTCGGCACCCAGCAGGTAGGCCTGTGACAGGCGATACACGATCACATTGCGGAAGCCTTCGGCATCAGACTCTAGTCTGCCATAGGTTCCGTCTTCCCAGGTCTTGGTGGTGGTGGGCTCCATGTAGCGAGCTTCGCGGGTGGACTCGCCTCCGGCCCAGGCCAGTACGTAATCCTGCGGAACAGCATCACCATTTTGTAGGTCCCATCCATCCAACACTTCTGCTTCTTCGTCTATGGTCCAATAGATTTTGTGCCAGGCCATGATGCGACCATCTTCTTCATTCGTCAAATCACCATCTCCATCCGTATCAAACAGTGACCAGTAATAGGGAGAAGGGGACAGACGCCCCCAGGGTCGAGCGCCCTGCGCCAGCGTACGAGCTACACCCGGTACACGGTCATACAGTGGCACAAACATCTGCACGGTACGCTGAGGGCGCGCCTGAATCGCAGGATCAAATACCCAGGAGAAGATGATTTCGTTGTTATTTTCCTCTCCTTCCTTCCCACCTTCCAGTCCAAAGATGTAGTCCAGCGGCTGCAACTCATAAGAGGGATCACTGATCACAGCTTCAGCGGCGGCGGCGGCATCCGCCCAGTTTTCCAGGTCCATATAGGCTTCAGCCAACAGCAGATTGGCCAGTCCTTTTGACGGCGCGCCAACCCCTGAGGCTGCGGCGCGGCTTGGCAAGAGGTCCAGGGACTCGGTCAGGTCAGATACGATCAGTTCATAGATGACTGACTTTTCGGCAAGCGGAGCTTCACGGACAGGCTCGGAACCTTCTGGAAGGGGGACAGCGAGAGGAATATTCTCCCACCGTCTTACCAGTTCCAGATACACATAAGCGCGAAGGGCCAGGGCTTCACCTCTGAATTTGCGAATGGCATCTTCCTCAGAGGCATTTGCAGTTGGAAAGTCGTCGGAAGCCTGAATTACAAGGTTACAGTTTGATATAGCGCGGAAATAGGAGTTCCACATGCTCTCCAGCTGCCCGCTCGATGCGTCAAGGCTGGTCAAGTACTCATTCATACCCAGCATACCACCTGGTTGAACGTCGGTCATGTGGGTACCACTGACTACGAGGTCAGTACCGCACTGCTTATAGAGTGAAATCTCATTGTTCTCGTGTACCGATCTTGCGATCTCATACACCTGAAACAGGACAGCTTCTACCCCGCCCAGAGTATTCAACACCTGGCTGGCAGGGATCACATCTTTTTCTTCGCGGTCCAGAATACCAGTACAGGCTGGCAACAGCAGGGACGCGATCAGAGTCGTTATGACAATTTTTATGGTCTTCATTTTGTAGTCCGATTTATGCTAAAAAGTAATCTTGGTACCGAATAGCCATCTTCTGGTGATCGGATAGGATCCGATGGAAGATTCAGGTGAATATGCCTGCCTGAACTCGGTCCAGTACATCAGGTTGTTGCCTCTTACGTAGAAGGACAGGTTGCCAATAGGAGTTCTTGCCAGGATGTTGTCCGGGAGGCTATAGCCCAGCGATACATTGCGGAGGGCCACAAAGGAAGCATCCTGAATCTTGATGGCATTGGCGAAGTTGCCACCCGCCATGGGAGAACCAGGGCCGACACGTGGGTACTGGGCATCTTCATCCTCAGGGGTCCAGTAGTCAATCACCAGTTGATTGTTTCGCCCGGTGTAGCCGCCAATGTAATTGTTGACACGGGTAACGCCTTCAACGGCCTCCACGAGGACGGAAAGCTCCA
Source organism: uncultured Bacteroidia bacterium (assembly GCA_964343195.1). Taxonomy (GTDB): domain Bacteria; phylum Bacteroidota; class Bacteroidia; order J057; family J057; genus CAYVAP01. The sequence continues at coordinate 38,336 of CAYFIR010000030.1, forward strand.
GTCCCTTGTAGCCAAACGTACTGTTGATACCTCCGTACCAGGTGGGAGTGGGATTGCCCAGGAAGGTCCGGTCATCGCTGTCGATGACACCATCAAGGTTTACATCTTCGATCTTGGGATCTCCAGGTTCAAAACCATACTCGGCAGCCTCATTGGCTTCCTCAGTAGTCCAGACACCCAGGTAGCGGTAATCGTAAATCTCGCGAATGTCCTCTCCTACAAACCAGCCGTTACCCACATTGTCGATTGGGTTACCTTCGGCATCTACGTCCGCGCTGCTAAGGCGCACGATCTGGTTATTGCTGGTAGCCCAGTTGAGATTTACATCCCAGAAGAAGTCTCCCCGCTGGATGATGGTTCCCTTTATTCCCAGGTCAATTCCCTGGCTTTGGGTCTCTCCTACATTGGAGGGATACTGGGAGAAGCCATTGTTTACCACGCCGATGATGCTTTCAAAGAGCAGCAGGTCGGTGGTATTGGTCTGGTAAACATCCACCGAAGCATTCAGGCGATTTTTGAACATCCCTACATCTACCCCGATGTTGACTTGACGGCTGGTTTCCCACTTCAGATTGGGATTGGAAGCATTGCTGGCCAGACCAAAGCCATTGAACAGGATGGGCTCTCCGGTTTCCGGATCCACTCCTGCATTTACCTGTACATTGTTGGTCCCGGCGCGGTAATAATAGGTTGGGAAACGATCGTTACCCAGCATACCATAACTGACCCGCAGCTTCAGGAAATCAACTTTCTGTACGCTCTGGAAGAAGTTTTCATTGCCGATGTTCCAGGCACCTGAAATGGAAGGGAAGGTACCCCAACGGTTATTGGGACCGAAACGGGAAGAGCCATCGCGGCGCACGGTAGCGGTGAGGCTATAGCGGTCATCATAAGTATACCCGATACGGCCTACCAGATAAAGTCTGGCCCAGTCATCACGTGCCCAGTCATAGCGGATCTGCTCATCCACTGCATACCCGATCGCATTGTATCCCAAAAGGTCTGTGGGCAATTGCTCGGCAAAAGTGGTGGACTGTCGGTAGTCGTACTGCTGCATTCCATATACCGCAGTGGCATTGATGTAGTGATCACCAAATGACTTGGTATAGTTCAGGATGTTATCAAGCAGGTAGGTAATGCCCTTGCTTTCACGAATTTCGGCTTCGCTGGGGTTCCCGTCATTGTAGTTGGAAGACCAGAATCGACCGAAGAATTCGCCCCGGTCCTCGACATAGGCGTTCAGCGTGTACTTCAGGCCATCAAACAGGTAAATGTTGACGAATGGGTTTACATAAGAGCGGGTGACAAAGCGGTCGAGAATCGACTCCTGATAGCGGTGCAGGGGATTAATCTGGAACTGGTCATCGCGGATGAACTTGGTGTAGGTAACGCCATCATCCTCGTAAAGGTCCCCAAGTGGGGTATTGTTGCTGATCGGGATGAAGGGAGCAAAACCACCCTGGTTGAATTCATTGATGGTATTGGCCGTCTCATCAGCAAAACTCTTGCTCAATTGTACACGAGCCCCTACGTCCATCCAGCTGGTTACGCTGATGTCTCCGTTGAAGCGGAATGAGAAGCGACGGTAGTCAGAGGAGGTCACGATTCCATCTTCCGAGTAGAGGTTCCCGTTCATGTAGTAGCGAAATTTGTCGTTCCCGCCTGATATGGAAACGCCCGCCTGGGTCTGCATCCCGGTGCGCAGCAGCACATCCTGCCAGTCCACTTCATTGCCGGCGATGTAGTTATCCACCTCATTGGGATCGATCAGGCTGTTGATGTTGGGATTGGGATTGCCGGCCTGCACCTCGGAGTCAAACAGGTACTGAATGTACTGATCGGCATTCATGAAGTCGATTCTGTTAGCGACATCTACTATACCTGTAGATGCATTGACAGAAATGCGGGCTTTTCCGGTTTGGCCTCCCTTGGTGGTGATCAGCACCGCACCATTAGCACCGCTGGAACCATAAATCGAAGCGGCAGCGGCATCCTTCAGCACGTTGATGCTGGCAATGTCCTCCGGGTTCAATTCGGCCAGGTTTCCTCCGATGATGGGCACACCGTCAATTACGATAATCGGTGTGTTGGTCGCGTCAATGTCTCCGGCAGCAGCACCCAGAGAGTTATTTCCCCGAATTTTGAAGGTGATTCCTGATCCGGGCTGACCGCTTGAGCGTGTCACCTGCAGGCCTGATACCTGGCCCCTTAGGCTTTCCACCACATTGGGAACAGGGATTTTCTCCACTGCTTCCACATCAACGGTTGTAATGGCACCAGTCACGTTTCCACGTTCCATGGTTCCATATCCCACCACTACCACTTCGTCCAGGACAAGATTGCCGACAAGTGTGACACTGATGGTATTTCTTCCCTCCACGGGAATGTTTGTGGGCTCATAGCCAGCATACCTGAATGAAAGCGTTCCATCTGCCGGAACCGAGAGGGTGTAGTTACCTTCCGAGTCAGTAAAAACTCCATTGGTGGAGCCCAATACCAAAACGGTGGCACCCGGCAGTGGTCCATCCTCACCTGAAACTGTTCCAGTAACGGTTATTTCCTGTGCGAATATCAGCTGACACGTGAGTAGTAGTGTGAAGAATGCCAAGCCTGTTTGCAATCGATTACGAGCAAACAGACCTGAAAGTCTGGTAGTCCGATTCTTCATGTCAAAGTAGTTTTAGATAAAAGAATGAATTGTGACGTATCTGATATTTAGAGCATCCCATCAGATCGATCTTCCCAAAGGCGACAGAAATTATTTTTGACACCGAAGGAAATCGGCAAAAAAAATGATGATAAGCCCCTGACAGTAAGCCAGGTAGCCAAAGCAGCAAAAACCTTTGTAGCATTTAGGATTGGGGGAAACGCCATGGACTTGTGCCGGGGATAAGACCTATCTGTAAAAATTTTCCACCCTACACCGGTAAGATTTGTACATCAGCCCCCTCCCACTAATATTAGAGGCCACAACAAATCATTTGACCTCAGTTACATAGAATGCGCATTCCGATGTTCAACAACTACTTCGCAAACGCCTCAAAGGGGCTGCTCATGATGAGCCTGCTGCTCCCGCTGGGCCTGCTTGCTCAAACCGGCCCAAGGGTCAAATCCAATTTTGACTTTGACTGGAAATTCACCCTCGATGAACAGATCGAGGCATCGGCCCCGGATTTTGACGACTCCGGCTGGGAGAGCCTGCATCTCCCGCATGACTGGAGCATCCAACTGCCTCTGAACGTAGAAAATGGCGGCAGCATGGGCTTTTTGCCGGGAGGAGTCGGCTGGTACCGCAAGACTTTCACCCTGCCGGAGCAGTACATTGGCAAGAAAATTTATATCCACTTCGACGGCGTCTATCACCAAAGCGATGTGTACCTCAATGGCGAGCACCTGGGCTTTCACCCCTACGGATACACCGGATTTGAGTATGACCTCACCCCCTACCTGAATGAGGATGGCCCCAACACCCTGGCTGTGAAGGTCGATCACAGCAACAGTCCCTCTTCGCGGTGGTACTCAGGCTCAGGGATTTACCGACACGTTTGGCTCAAGGTCCTCAACCCTGTCCATGTCGCTACCTGGGGTACCTACATCACCACCCCTGAGATTTCGGACGAAAAAGCACAGGTGCGCATCGCCACCACCGTGGTCAACGAAGCCGAGTCCGAAGCAGATCTTACCGTGCTGAACCGGATCGTGAATGCCGAAGGGGAGCAAATTGCCTCGACGTCTTCTCCCCTGACCTTGAGCGGTGGCGATTCCGGTGAAATAGAACAAACCCTCACCGTGCGAGCCCCCCGTCGCTGGGATATTGACGATCCCTACCTGTACCAGATGGAAACCATCGTTAAGGCAGGCCGCAAAGAAGTGGACCGATACGTCTCGACCTTTGGCATTCGGGAAATCGAGTTTGACAGAGATCGCGGCTTCCTGCTCAACGGCCAGCAAGTCAAGCTCAAGGGCGTCAACCTGCACCCCGATGCGGGGGCGTTGGGGACTGCCGTTCCCGACCGATCCTACCTGCGACGCCTAAAGATCCTCAAGGAATTTGGCTGCAACGCCATCCGCTGCTCCCATAATCCGCCCAGCCCTGAATTCCTCGACATGTGCGATAGCCTGGGCTTCGTGGTGATCGACGAGGCTTTTGACAAGTGGAAGTCCGTAGGGGCTCCCTGGGGCTACTATGCGGATTATTTTGACGAATGGTGGCAAAGCGACATCGATGCCATGGTCCTGCGCGACCGCAACCATCCCTCCATCATCCTCTGGAGTGTCGGGAACGAGACCAGCGAGCAAAATGAAACCACCGGTGAAGGCGTCGCCCGCGCTCAGATGCTCAAGGACTACGTCAGCCAACTGGAGCCCACACGTCCCGTAACTGTGGCCATCGCCCCCGGCAACCTCGCCAACCGAAGGTATCACCGCAACGGCTTCACCGAAGTGTTTGACATCGTCGGCTACAACTATTCCGAGCCCATGCTCGCCGAGTACCACGAACAATTTCCCAACAGCATCATGTACGTCGCCGAGGCCTTTCCCTACTACAATGGCCGCAGGAACTTCGTCCGGGACTATGCGCCCATCAATCCCTGGTACACCGTCGCAGAGCATGACTATTTGCTGGGACAATTCATCTGGGCCGGAGTCGATTACCTGGGCGAAACCTCTGGCTGGCCTAGTACGGGATGGCCTACGGGGCTGTTTGATGCCTGCATGTTTGAGAAGCCCCGGGCGGCTTTTCACCGGTCTGTCTGGAACGAAGAACCCATGCTACGCATTGCTGTGGCCGATCAGTCGCTGGACATCGACCCCGGCAAAGACCACTGGAGCTGGCCCCATCTGGCGGCCCACTGGACCTTCCCCCAATACGAAGGACATATCATCGAGGTGCAAACGACCACCAACTGCGACAGCGTGAGCCTGTGGGTAAACGACAAGTGGATGGGCAAGCGTGCCACCTCTGACTATACCAACAACACCATTGTCTGGTACGTGCCATACGCAGTTGGAAAAGTGTATGCCAAAGGATACAACGGAGACCAGAAAGTCGCGAGCTTCGAGCTCCGCACCGCAGGGGCTCCGGCCAGCATCCGCCTGACTCCCGACCGCAGCCTGATCGATGCCGACGGGCAGGACCTATCCCATGTCACCATCGAGGTGGTGGATGAAGACGGAGTGGTGGTGCCTCATGTACATCGTCACCTGACGGTGGAGGTATCAGGTGCCGGGGAGCTGAAAGCCCTGGACAACGGCGACCTCCGAAAGGAGGACTCATTCGGGGGGAATACCCTGCCGCCCTACTTTGGCAAAGCCCTGGCTACTGTGCAGTCGCTTCGCACTCCAGGAGAAATCCAGGTCCGGGTGAAGTGCCCCGGCCTATCAGATGCGGTGCTGACCCTCCGCAGTGAATAGGCAACCGGAATCCCGGGCGAATGGCATCTCCGGAAATGGTAATTTTCTCAACCATAAACCAACCCAAAATGAAGAAAAGGACCCTGCTATTTTTGATTGTATGTCATTTCGTCTGGGCTGCATCCGCTCAGATTCCTGCCGTTTATTCGGAGGAACATACCGGATCGAGCTATCCGCTCCCTCCCCTCCCAGCTGCCAGTCAACTCCCTGATATCGAACCGCTTACCGACCCTTTTGAGTGGTCCGACGGTAGTGGCCGCTCGACCTACTTTTCAGACTGGAGCCACCGCCGGGCCGAGATCAAAGCCGAGATCGAGCACTACGAAATCGGCGAAAAGCCTGTCCGACCCGATACCCTTGAGGCCAGTTATTCCGGCAATACCCTGACTGTGCATGTCACTGTCAACGGCAATACCTTGACGCTAACTTCCGAGGTCAGCCTTCCGTCGGGCCCGGGGCCTTTTCCGGCGATCATTGGGATGGGCGCACCTACGGGAAGCCTTCCCACCGGGATATTCATCGACCGGGATATCGCCCAGATCACCTTCAACTTTGACCAGGTTATGGCCCACACCCAAAGCCGGGGAAATGAGCCCATCAACCAGCTTTATCCCAGCCTCACCCACATTGGAGCCTATAGTGCATGGTCATGGGGGGTAAGTCGGCTGATCGATGGACTGGAACTGGTATCAAGCGACCTCCCCATCGACCTGAGTCACCTGGCGGTTTCGGGCTGTTCCTTCGCAGGCAAAATGGCCCTTTTCGCCGGGGCCTTTGACGAACGCATTGCCCTGACCATCGCGCAGGAGTCGGGCGGTGGAGGAGCCGCCGCGTGGCGGGTGTCGGAAACCCTGGGAGCCGTTGAAACCCTTGGAGCAACCAACTCCGCCTGGTTTCGGTCCAATTTCATTCCCCAGTTTGGAAACGAGGTACCTAAGCTCCCTTTTGACCACCACGAATTGATGGCCATGGTCGCGCCCCGGGCTTTGCTCGTCCTGGGCAATCCCGATTATGTCTGGTTAGCTGATGAATCCGGCTATGTTTCCTGCCGGGCGGCCCATCGGGTGTGGGAGGCCTTCGGGGTGCCGGAGCGGTTTGGATTTTCCATTGTCGGGGGGCATAATCACTGCGCTTTGCCTGCCGTACAATCCCCTGAGGTTGAAGCTTTTGTAGATGCATTTTTATTGGGAGACAGCACGGCGAATACCCAGGCCACGGTTCACCCTTTCGGGTCAGTGAATTATGAACGCTGGACCGAGTGGTGGGGAAGCGGAAATCCTGTATTTCCGGTAGCGGATACCGCGGGAAGCCAATTCCTGTTTTATGAGCCTGAGTGTGCGGATATCGGCAGTAATTGGCATGTCATTGCCAGCCCCGATGCCTCCAACGAACGTTATGTGACTGTCAATCCAGCTCTTGAAAGTGTGGCCTCTGCTTCCCAGGCCAGTGAAGATCACATCTCGATTTCCTTTACCGTCGAAAAAGACACGACCTACTATGTCTTCGGGCTGATGGACTGCCCCAGTGCCGATGACGATTCCTACTGGATCAGGATCGACAACGGCCCCTTTGAACTAGCCAATGGCCTGGGTACCAGCGGCTGGGAATGGGTGCGCATCAATCCCTCAAATTATGAGTTGACGGCAGGTTCGCACACTCTTACCATTGCCTACCGGGAGAATGGCGCAAATCTGGACAAAATCTGCATTTCGGATTGTGCCTATCCGCCAGCGGGAATCGGTCGTGAGTCCCAGAATCTGTGCAGCGTTTTTCCTACCAACATCAATGTTCCGAAGGAAGCAAACCGTGGATTTGGGTTGAGGCAATACTTCCCCAACCCCGCTACTGATCAGACTATCATTTCTTTTGAGATTACTCAGCCTGCCATTGTGTCACTGAAAGTCCTGTCGGTGTTGGGAAAAGAAATCAGAGAGCTTGCCGGAGAGAGTTGGCCCCTGGGAAGCACTCCATCGAATGGAGTTGCCAGGACCTGCCACAGGGAGTGTATCTCTACCAACTCGAAACCGTAGAGTTTACGGATTTCAGCCGGATGGTCATCAGCGGGGCGTAGGGTCTAGTTTACCGACCGGCTTTGCAGGAAACCAACAGCATGGAATTATCCGGGGGAATGGGAAGATTTTACTTCTCATTCCCTCTTTTTTAAAAAGAGACTACCTATGCCTATTTTTCCGAGATTATCCCATTTTTATGCGTTCGGTGTGCTGGTTGGCATTTTTTTACTCAGCCTGTCCTGCAAACAGCCCGAACCCCAGGTACAGCCCCCTCCATTTACTGCCACAGTCAACACCGATATCACCTACCAGACCATCTCAGGATTTGGAGGTGCGAGCCGCATGTGGGGCACTCAGTTTTTGCAGCCAGATGAAGTAAAAAAGGTATTCGGGGAAGGAGACAATGAACTGGGGCTCAGCATCTTTCGGATACGTGTTGCCTCCAATCCCTCAGAATGGCCGCTGATTGTCGAAGCCACCCAGGAAGCCCAGCGCTATGGAGCCAGGATCCTGGCTTCCCCCTGGTCCCCCCCTGCAGCTCTGAAATCCAATAACAGTGACATTGGAGGAAGGCTACCGGAAGAAAATTACCAGGCATTCGTCGATCACCTCAACGATTTTCTCGACTTTATGGCTGACAATGGCATCGAGATATATGCCATCTCCATCCAAAACGAACCCGACATCGAGGTATCCTACGAATCCTGCGACTGGACATCGGGCCACATGACCAACTTCCTGGCCGACTATGGGCACCTCATCGAAGGGGCTCAGGTAGCCGCTCCCGAGTCCTTTCAATTCAACCAGAATTACACCAACACCCTGCTGAACGACGCCGAGGCCTCTCAACATTTCGACATCGTCGCAGGGCACATTTATGGCGGTGGGTTGGCTCCATTTCCACTGGCGGAGCAGCAGGGAAAAGAAGTCTGGATGACCGAATACCTGCTCAATATGGGTACAGGCAATGCTGGAGCAACCCCCTGGCGCGAAATCAGCGAGGAGGAAATTTGGGACGAATCTCTGGAAATGCTGGGCACTATCCACGAGTCCATGCTCCTCAACTGGAATGCCTACATCTGGTGGTACATCCAGCGTTACTATTCCTTCCTTGGAGATGGCACAGAAGACACCCCTGACGGGGAGATCCTAAAGCGAGGATATGCTTTTTCGCACTTCTCGAAATGGGTGCGCCCAGGATTTGTACGGGTAGATGTGCAGCTCAACAAGAACCACCCCGTGGATATCACGGCCTATGAAAGCGCCGATCAGATCGTCGTAGTAGCGATTACGCCGGAAGAAGCCCCCGTTCCCTTCCTCCACATAGCGGTGCCCTCAGTCTCTTCAGCCCGCGCCTTCGAGACCAACCTCACAAATGATCGCCAGGAGATCGAGGCAACCATTGTGGATGGAGCCGTGAAGGTGGACCTTGACCCTAAAGGAGTTACGACGATAGTGATTGAGAAGTAGTTTTTCCTGTATGATAGCTTACCAAGCAAAACCGCCTCATACGCGATGTATGAGGCGGTTTTGAATATCTTGAGGCTAGAAAGTACACGCGGCAGGATTCGAACCTGCCTATTTTACTATTGATAATCAGGTGTTTATGCTTCTGTTTTGCCGATAGGAACCCTAATAGGTGTCGCCAAAAACGGGGTGATTTTGAACAAAATGAAGGGCTTTTCTAGGAATTTTCAGGGTCTGGAATGAGGGTAATTCCTACCTTTTTCGCCAGTCTCCTCAGGCGCTTATCGAGGGTCAGCAGATGGGCTTCATGTTGTTGGGCAAGCGTGAGGTACAGGCAATCATACACGGGGTGGTCCAGTTGGTGGGCCAGGACCAGGGCATCCTGCCACAAGTCAGTGGCGGGAGAAATGTGGTCAGGCAGGTCCATCGACCGCTTGGCCAGTTGCTGAATCTGCTGGAGGCTTGCCCCTTCTATGTGGAAGAACTTCCACGCTGCATTGGTGGCCTCGGCGAGGTACAAATCCGGAACCAGAATTTCCTCAGCCTCTATCAGAGCCTTCCTCACCCACTCCTTACCAGGAGCAGCGGTGGCAATTGAGATGGCGGCGCTCACATCCAGGACAATTTTCATCGGCTATCACGGTCAGACCTGATCCAGGCAGTTACATCGATTTGGGCCCATTGGCCCAATGGCTCCTGATTCCATTGCTCCAGGAGGTGGGCCCTGCGCTTGCGGTGATCCACCCCGAGATTCAGGCCTTTGGCCAGGGCCACGATAGCCTGTTGGCTCAGGCTTCGATGCTCAGCCTGGGCAGCTCGTTTGAGGGCCTGGTATATTTCTTCGGGCAAATCCCTGACTTGTAAGGAAGGCATAATGGACAATTATCAATGTGCATGCAATATGCATGTACGGAATTTTGTGTCCAAGTGTTGAGGAAACAGCTTGAAATGGATATGTGTTAAAGCCCATGAAGTATAGACTAAGGATGTAACCCTTCACTGGGTAAGCTATCGAATTTACGGTGCTTTTCGACACCTGGGAAGCCTGTTCCCCTCAAGAGTCCATTCGGCCTGAATATTCTGGATTTAAACGTGGTGAACAACAGGGAATAGGTCTGGGGTGTCCAGGACAGAGGCCTGCAGTTACTGATTACGGTTCAACACACTCATGATCAGTTGCTTGACGGTTTCTGCTTCTTCGGGCTTGCTTGAGGCCACCAAGAGGGTCAGGCTGGCCAGTGCCTCATTGTTGATAATGGGGTAGTCAAGCTTATTGGTCAGTAAATCATTGGCCTTCAAAAAAAGGAGGAAACAGGCAGCTGCAATTCTCTTATTGCCATCTGCGAAGGCATGGTTTTTTACCACCAGGTAGAGGAGCATGGCGGCCTTTTCTTCCAGGCTGGGATAGAGGTCGGCATCTCCGACTCCCTGGGCTATCTGGTGGATGGCACTGTCAAATCCATGGTCTTTTTCCACCCCAAAAACTGCCGACTCAAATTCGGACTTCATCTCTTCGATCAACTCCTGGTACTGTGACCTGCTGGGGTAGATGGCAGGCTGCTGAGACAGCCCCGTGTTGTCTAGCTCCTCATGGTCATAATCATCGAGGAGTTTCAACCCATTGGCATAGGTATCCAGCCATTTGTACCCTTCATCCTGGGAGCGGAGTTCAATGGCCCTGCCGAGGATCTTCATCCCGGATTTGAGGACCTGTATTTCCTGTTGGGTTTGGGCTAGCCGCTTCTCATTGAGAGCATAGCCTTTTACCAGAAAATCTTTTAGGCGCTGGGTGGCCCATTGGCGGAATTGAGTACCTCTGATGGATTTTATTCGATAGCCGACTGATATGATCACATCGAGGTTGTAGAATTTCGTTTTGTACTTTTTGCCATCGGCTGCAGTTGTCAAGGATTCCTTGACAACTGAACTGGGATCCAGTTCTCTCTCTTTAAAGCAGTTGTTGATATGCAGGCTGATATTTTGCTTGGTTTTACCAAAGAGATCTACCATTTGGGCCTGATTTAGCCAAACGGTATCTCCTTCAAAGTGCACTTCGATTTCGGTTCCTTCTGTTCCCTGATAGATGTCAATTTGTCCTTTCATGGCTTAGGCATTTAGTCAAAACTTTGGGTGAATCCTCCAACGGACGGAACAATACATCAATATAGCAATAATTGTCACAATAGCATTAATATAGTGGCTTTTTGTGCTATATTTATTTGCATAACTCTCTCATTTTGAGTATCTTAAGTACAAGTTAAAGGCACCATCTCTTCTCAAGGTAACCCTTCAAAACAACGATGCATCCCATCGCCCGGGAGAGCTGTGCCCCACAAGTCAAGTTTCATTTAACCTCAAAATCATGAGTAAAAAAGCGACCAGCCCTGCCCCCGTGCAGGCCCAGCCCCAGCGCAACGGAGCCGTCACCGCCACCCGCCGTGTGGACATCAACGGCGACCTGCCCGACCTTTCCAAAGCCAGGCCCAAACAGATCAACCTCGCCATGGACTACTGGACCCCGCAGGGCGAAGGCGAATGCAAAACCCTCATCTTCATGCGCGTCCAGGAGCAGGACCAGATCCCCGACTTCAACGACCCCAACCAACTGGTGGACAAGCCCTGCGCCTACTTCATCGAGCAGACCGCCAATGGCTTCCAGGTGCTGCGCAATGCCTCCAGCCGACTGGTCAGCCTGGCCCGCAACTTCCTCGAAGGCGAAATCTACCAGATCACCTTCCTCGGCAAGCGGCCCAACAAGACCAACAGCAACCAGTCCTGCTACTGGGCCGTGCAGCCGGTGGAAGGGTGAGGGGGAGAGAAAAGGTATGGAGGTATGCAGGTATGGAGTCCAGCTGCATCCTTCAATAGGATCTTTTTCCTCTGACAAAAAAAGCCCTGGCCAGCGTGGCAGCGCATAAGGCCAGGGTGATGTATCAAATTAACAATACACAGAAAGTTATGACCATTTCAGACGTAAAGCAACTGGCGATCAGCCAGGGGCTACTGACCCTCCCCAGCGGTGACCAGGGCAAGCGCGAACTCAAGCAACTGCGCCAGTTTGGCTTCCACACCTACCCGCTGCGGCCCCTTTCCTACAGCTCCCTCAAGGAATTTCGCAAGAGCCCACTCCACTACATCGAGTACGTCACCCAGGAGCGGCGCAGCACCGCTCCCATGGTTGAAGGCAAAGTCTTCGAAGCCCTGCTCATGGGCCAGCGGATGGAAGACCTCTTTGTCCCCTTCAGCCGGCCCGAACCCGAGCGGGACTTCCGCACCAAAGCCAACCAGCAAGCCCGCAACGAGGCCCGAGCCGCCGCCCAGGCCAGTGGCCGCGACGCCATCGAAGACCAGGACCTCGACCGGATCCAGCGCATCGTCGATCAGGCCTGGCGCCACCCCTTCATGCGCCACCTGCGGCGCTACCGCTACCGGCAGCCCGACGAAAAAGTCATCATCGAGAAGCGCACCCGCCTCAAAGTACTCGGCAAAGCCGACCTCTGCTACCAGCGCAGCCGCATCGGCGTGGACATCAAATTCGTCCACTCCATCGCCGAATTTGAGCAGCACCTCTTCGGCCGCAGCTACCAATACTGGCTCCAGGCCGCCGTTTACTCCCTCGTTTACGGCTACCGCGAATTCTACTTCTTCGCCACCCAGAGCCAGGGTCACCCCTTCAGTCAGGCCTTCCACCTCGACTGCGAAACCCTCGCGATCCTCCGCGAATACCTCATCGACCACGTGCTGATGAAGTTCCGCCACCACCTCGCCCGGGGCTTCTTCAAGTACGCCGAGCAGGTGAAGATCCCCGACTGGATGCGATGAGACCGCTACGCTGAGAGAAGCGAGAAGTCAGAAGTCAGAAAAGAAGGAGACATCATGTTTTCCATTCTGACTTCTGACAATGCAATGGTCTGACAACACCGTGGTCTGACCTCTTTTCTCCCTTCTTTTGGGCGTGCCCCCCTCCGCCGCGCCAGCGCGGCTCCGGGGGTCGGCATCTTCCGGGCTCGCCTCACGGCTCGGCCCTTCGCTGCGCTACGGGCTGCTCCCTTCGGTCGCCCCCTCCAGACACCTCACGCCGCCCCAAACAGCCGCACACCCGCCGCCTCACAGGCGGCCAACCTGGCTACCTTCATATCCTTCACCCCACATACCTCCGATTCCTATGTCATTTCCCCTCGGCCAGCTGGTCATGACCAGCACCCTGCACCACTACCAGCAGCGCTACCCCGCGCTAGAGCAATTCTGCCTTGAAAGCCTCGGTCGACACCAGCGCTGCGACTGGGGCAGCTGCAGCGCCCAGGACCAATACAGCAACCAACTCGCCCTCGAGGGCGACTGCGGCCGCATCCTGAGCGTGTACCCCTTGCCCATGCACCTCAAAGGCCTAGCCTACCTGCCCGACGACCGGATCTGGATCCTGACCTATCCCGGCCACTCCACCACATTGCTGTTCCCCAGCGAGTACTGACCCCGAGGGCCGCCCATTGGCGGCCCGGCCCTTTCGCCCCACCACCAGCCCGACTGGGCTGAAAGAAAAAGCCGAAACCGGCAGGCAGCCGCTCAAGCGACAGGAGGGCTGGCGGAGCGATGGCCGCAGAAGCCACGGGCGGAGCAGGGGGAAGGCCGAGGGGCCACCGCCCGACCGTGCCGAACCCAAAAAGCGAAACCGGCGAAAGCGAAAAAGAACGCCCTCTGACCGGCCAGGGGTTGGCGCGCCGTCCAGGCCGGGCCCGAAGCGCAGCGGAGGGGCCGCTATGCATGGCCTGGACGGCGCAGAAGTGAGCAGGCCCGCGCGCCCCTGGCCAACTTGAGGGCGGGCTTTATTTGCTGGAGGCGGAGAAGCGGATTGGGAGAGGCAGAGGGATGCGGTGGCCAGGGCCTCCTGCGGAGCCCGGAATAGGGGGCGAAGCCTCCCGCATGGTGGACAGCCCGCGGCTGACCCAGCCCGACGCGGTGGGGAAGCCAAGCGCAGCGCAGGCTCCCCACGGCGGCAGGGCGGTGGCATAGGGGCTGCCTGGCAGCCCTCATGCAGGGGTGTGAAACACTCCTGCCAGAGAAGCGCTGACGGGGAGGTGGCTGGTGAGCAGGAGCGCGGCGCAAGGGCTATGGAGGGTTTAGTCCGTAGGACCGAGCGAACAGCGAGCCTCCCGCTATGCGGGATAAACTACATAGCCCGACCCGACCTCTGTGGGAGCGGTGGATTCGTGGAGCTGGAACAGGGGTCGGGATGCGCCATTCTGATCAGTATCCCGATGCCTGGATGAATCTATGAACCTTACACCTGTTGTCCCCAGCCATACTTTTTCCAGGACTGGGGCTGTTGGAACCGGGGCTGTTGAGGAGTAAGTGATGCTCCCTTCGAAGCTTCGTGCGTTCCACACTCTTTGTATAGCAGGGATTCTCTTACGCCAAAATACATGGTGTCCGACAAGAGGAACTCCATTTAGGTTTTTGGGGATTTTAGGTAAGGAGTATTCAGTGTGAAGTTGATGGATGAAGCGGGTCAACTCCACTTTCGCAAATCGCCGTTTTGGGCGGTTTTTTCGGATTTTTGCGAAAAATGCGTTTTGAGCTAATGTGCTGATTTATAGTGACTTATTGATTTGGGCCGATTTTTCGGCCCATTTTTTTTGTGCCTCCACTTTCGCAAATGCCGGTTTGTCACGACTTTCAAATCATTTTTGCGAAAAATGGCCTTTTTGCCGTTTTTGAAAGCGCTGATAATCAGTGGGTTAAAAACCTTCAAAGCTCGTAACAGTCGCAAATCTCGATTTTACGCAAAAAACTGAACTCATTTGCGAACGTTTGCCGAGGGCTAAGTCCCTGAATATCAAGGAGGGTACCTGATTTTTACCCCCGGGTTTGGGCAGTTTTGAAATGGAATCGGGAATCAATTTGCGAACGTTTCGAAGGTCGTACCAAAGTTGCAAAAAAAAGCCCCAATGCCTACATTAGGGACATGGGAGCAGCGGCTGTTTTTGTAACTCTTTGACATTCTGTTCCCTGCGGCTAGCCGCCTGCCCTGCGGGGTATTGAGACAGATACATGTTGAAGCTCTTTCGTTTCTTCCTTTAGCCTGCGGCTAGCCGCCTGCCCTGCGGGCTATTGAGACACATCTAACCCCGCGAAAGGGGTGCTGGTGGCCAGAGGTCCTGCGGCTAGCCGTCTGCCCTGCGGGGTATTGAGACGTCTCTGAAGACAGGGTCATATTCTTTTGGAAAGTTCCTGCGGCTAGCCGCCTGCCCTGCGGGGTATTGAGACCAAGCCATTTACAGTCACTACTCGAAGGTTAGGAATCCTGCAGCTAGCCGCCTGCCCTGCGGGGTATTGAGACCCATTGGCTTTGATATTTAAAGCCTCTCCTTGTCTTTTCCTGCGGCTAGCCGCCTGCCCTGCGGGGTATTGAGACCCTAGTAAAACCCTGGGGCTAAATTTGGATACATGCGCTCCTGCGGCTAGCCGCCTGCCCTGCGGGGTATTGGGGACAAGTGGGAGTGGTTAAGGGTATGGAGGTATAAGGTGTATAAGGGTATAAGGCAGTGACGGTCAGACTCATCTGGCCAGTAGCACTGGAACTTTGAACTGGCTCCGCCTAACCGCCTGCCCTGCGGGGTATTGGGGACAAGTGGGAGTGGTTAAGGGTATAGAGGTATAAGGTATATAAGGGTATAAGGCAGGGACGGTCAGGCTCATCTATCCAGTATTACTGGTACTTTGAACTCCAAACATCGGACTCTGTTGAGCGCAGCGAAATCCCGCGAATAGCGGGAAAATTCGAACTGGCGCAGCCGCAGCCAACTTCCTCGCCCCGGCCCCCTCCAAAGGAGGAGAGGGTGACGCTGGCTTTGCCTATGCGAACTAAACCCTTGTACTGAGAACTGAGATAGGCTTTCACCAGGATGATTGTTTTTGTCTGGTCCACGTTCAGGGGCTGGAAGCTCATCATGAGCCCAATTCACCTATTTGCGGTTACCAGTTTCCTCAACCACCCCGTCATCAGACAATCCCACTCCTGATAGATCCAGGCATGACCGGCGGTGAGCAACTGGGCATTGATGCAGTTGCCGTCCTCGGTGATCAGATAAGCCAGGGTGCGGCCGTAGCGGTCGATTTCGTTTTTCTTCTCGGTGATGAGGGAGAGGTTTGTGGATGAAGGGATCAGTTCCTGGAGGTATTCCCTTGCGGCGTGGCCCCGGTGGAGGAGGTAGGCGGCGGCCAGGTGGTAGGTCCGTTCCTGCCTGAGCAGGCGTCGATTGCGGCGGGTCTCGGGGGTGTCGATGCCGAGCAGGCGCACTTTGCTGACCTCCTCGCTGGGCCGATGGATCACCTCCACGGTGTCGCCGTCGATGATGCGCTGGACGGAGTAGTAGTGCCGGATGCGGAGTTTGCGGCGGTGCGGGAGGAAAGGTGTTGGGAATTCGTAATTCGCCATTCGTGATTGGTAAGTGATTGGGAACTCTCTTATTCCTACTCCAGGTGCAAAGGTCTGTTGATCCAGCTGAGGGCAAAGGCGGGCAACGGGGCGCAAGTTGGGGGCCGGGGTCAACCAACAGGACTGAGATGGGCGTATGGTGGGTAGCTGAGGGCAGCATTGGGCTGCTATTGGCTTTCACCCAATCTTTCACCAAACGCCCAGATTATGGCACGTCAAAAAGGTCTCCTCAAGTACACGGGGAATCTCGGGGGCATCAGCCACTACCGCCAAAAGGGAGTGTCTGGCCACCTGGCCCGCATGGCCAATGGTCCGAGCGCGGAGCAGATTGCTTCGGATCCGGCATTCCGCCGTACGCGCGAAAACAACAAGGAATTTCAGGGTTGTGCCCAGGTCGGCAAGGACCTGCGGGGCTTCTTTGCGAAGCTGATCAAGTCTTCGGCTGATTCCTTCATCACTGGTCGCCTGGTCAAGGTGCTCAAGCAGGTCAACCTGGCCGATGGGGTCAACCCCCGTGGGCAGCGCTCGATTGCGATTTCGCTGGCGCCGGAAAAGCTGCGCTTCTTTGAGTTTAACCGCAACCTGTCGCTGGATACGGTGTTTTCACCGGATTATGCCGTGACGGAAAACGGCTCGAAGAACGAGGCAACGGTGGATGTGCAGCCGTTTACTCCGGTGGATGAAATGGACATTCCGGCAGGTGCGACGCACTTTCGCCTGATCCTGGCGATCGCAAGCCTGTCGGACTATGCCTATGAGCCGATCGAGAAGAACTATCAGCCGGTCAATCCGGATGAGAATGGCCTTCAGGCAACGGCCTTTTCTCCTTACCTGCCGGTGAGCCAGGACATCGCCGCCAACACGGTGCTGACCGCCACGCTTGCCGGTGGTCCGGCGATCTCGGCGACCACTGGTCTGGTCTGCGCCCTGGGCGTGGAGTATTACCAGGAGGTCAATGGCGTGCACTACCTCTTTGCTCAAGGCAATGCGACCCGAGTGGTGGAGGTGTTTGTGTAAGAAGCGAGGCGTCAGGCCGCTGCGCTGCGAGACCAATTCGCTGCGAGAGGTCAGACGTTGGCTCCTCGATTGGAAGACTCGTTTGGGTGCCTGGCTCAGGCGGGCCTTTTTGAACCTGCTTCATTCATTTATCATCGTACTGATTATTCGTGTTTACCAACAACATTATGGAACTGTATCAAAAACTCAAGGCGCTGGTCGCCGACATCGAAACCGATTTCACTGCCGAAGACGCTGGCACCGCCACTGAGGTGAATCAGCAGCGGATTGAGCAGGGCATGAAGCTGATGTCCAAGCTGATGGATACCATCAAGCTGGACCGGGCGCTTCGCCAGATTCAGTAGGGGAGGTATCGTTCGAAGTCCAGGGGCTTCCAGACCCAATCTGAGGGCATGCCCCATGACGTTTGAATCAAAGGATTTTTCTGGTGCTGAGTCTCCGGTCAGGCGTTTCCGTACGCATCAAAGCGCCGCTGACTCCATGCTCAGTCCAGTTTCCTTCCCCGGACAGATGTCCGTTTCGCCGCAGGCTCCGCGAGGGGCTTGCGGTTTTTCATTTTTCAAGTGGGAGTTGTCTAAAGTAAAAAAGGCCCATAGTTGATTAAATTGTTGGTTGCAACA
>CAYFIR010000031.1:0-55375 GCA_964343195.1 uncultured Bacteroidia bacterium
ATTTGGAGAATGTGCTAATGGAGGCAACTTACGATTTGGCGCTCGGGGCGGCTTGCAGGGCAGCCTGAAATGCCGAAGTTTTTTGGCCTACCTTTTTTTGAAAAAAGGTAGGTCCCGCTGAAGGCGACATAACACTTTCAGAGGAAGCATATTAAAGATCAACTGGCGGAGCTAGAGTCCCGTGCCAGCAGGGGATGGCCATGACCTTAAGCACTGCTTCAGCAGTGCCGCTCGTGAGTCCTGTGCTGAGCTCGTCGAAGCATCTCCGAAGCGAAACGTAATGTCTTAGCATCTCTGACGCCAGGGCACTTGAAAGTGGAACGGTCAGCAACTACACCCCGTTGAGTGCAGCGAAATCCCGCGAAGCGGGAAACTCCGAACCCCAAACTCCGAACCTCCTCACTTTCCCCTCCATCCAAACTGCACCACGAAGGCTACCCAGCCCAAAAAGACGCTCAGGGCAGCCAGCCACATGGGCGAGGTGATGGAATAGGTCACAATTACCCCACCTGCCAGGGGCGGTACGATTTGCGCCAGCGCCTGCACGGATTGCTGCATCCCCAGTGTTTCACCTTGTAGGTGCTTGGGAGCGAGGTTGGAGACCATGCTTGAGAGGTTGGGATTGGCGATGCCGTTGCTCACCACGATGAAAGGCATCATCAGATAAATGCCCATGGTAGTGTCAGGAATCAACAGTAGCAGGAAGGACCCTGCCAGTGTCAGCAGGGTGATCCGCAGGATAGGACGCGGTGGGACTTTTCCGGATAGTTGGCGAACAATCACCCCCTGGGTGAGCGCCAGCAATATCCCCACAAACCCAAATAGCTTCCCAATATCTGACTGATTGAAATCAAACAGCTGAATCAAAAACAGCTGGATCATCTGGGTGAAGAAGGTGAATCCAAATGTAAAGAGGAAAACCACGAAGAAGATGGACCGCAGGCTGGGATTGGAGAACGCCCTGGCCAGATTCTGAAAGCCTTTCCACGGGGTAAGTTCCGCATCGGGGTTGGGGTGGAGGTTGGTCTCAGGGAAAATGCGCCATACCAGGATGAGGTTCAGGGCGACAAGGCCGGCAGCAAAGAAAAATGGCGTCGCAAAGCTGAACCAACTCACATACTCCGGATCAGACAGGATGCCCCCTACCAGCGGACCGATCACAAAGCCGATTCCGAAGGCCGCTCCGATCAGCCCAAAGTTCTTGGCTTTTTCTCCCTCTTCGCTGATATCGGCTATGGCCGAATAAATCACCGAAAGGTTACCCGCTGAGGCTCCCTGAATGATTCGCCCGAGGAAAAGCAGTTCAATGCTGCCCCTCACGACGCCTACGGCGGTGATGAAGTAGCTGAGTAGGGCTCCACTCAGGGTAAAGTACAGCACCTTTTTTCGTCCGATGCGGTCTGAGAGTGTTCCCAGCAACGGAGCGCCTATGAACTGAAAAAACGGAAAGGTCGCGATGAGCGCTCCGTAGAGAAAGTTGCGTGTTTCCGTGCTTACCTCGGGGCCCAGTACTGCGTTGCTCTCCGTGAGCATGGGCGCAAAAATGGGAATGATCAGGGTAAGGCCCAGCAGGTCGAGGAGTGTGGTTGCAAAGATCAGCCCTAGCGGTTTGGGCTGACGAGGGGTTTTGCTCATGGATGGATATTTATGCCGCAAAGGTAAGGGAAAAAAAGAATCTTATGCGATCTCTGTGCATGGTCAGTAATGGTCCCCGATATCCTTCAGAGGGTGTCCCAGCGCCTACTTCACATCCTCGCTGAAGTGGCCTCCATGTTTCCCTTTGGCAAACTTTTTCGCGTTGAAATCCTTGGATTGACCCTTGGGAATAGTCAGGCTCTGAAAGCCTTCGCCTTGCTGGATTTTGGCCATCTGGACGATCTGCCCGATGTGGTAGGAATAGTGGTTCATCTGGCGATTGATGGCCTCGGCCAGGGTGTGGGCCTGATTGCGGATGTACACGCTGGTAGTGTAATGATCGGGTGTAATGCTGTCCAGAGCGGTGAATACACAGTCCCAGCCTTCCTTCCATTTTGCAAGCAGGATTTCACGGGTGTGAATGCAGTCTTCGAACTCTTCATCCCGTTCACGCCAATCCTTTTCCCCGTCTGCGGTGAGAAAATCGGTCCAGCGAGACAGCATGTTGCCATGCAGGTGGTTGACGATGATGGCAATGGAGTTGGTGGCCTCATTGGGCTGCCAGAATAGCTGCTCGTCGCTGAGTTGGGCGAAGGTCTTCTCTCCGACGCTTTGGTAGTAGGCAAATTGCTGGCGGGCGCTGGTCAGGTAGTTGGCGTTCATGTTTGGGTGGCTTTTTACATCGTAAAGTAATGGCTTGGTTGGTGCCATACAAGAGGTTTTTCCTGTCAGTGGGTGCAATCCGATTAATGATTTTCGTTTTGTTGTTAAACTCCTTCCAATCACTCAATCCATTTCCCAATGAAATCTATTTTCTCCCTACTCCCATGGCTGGCTGTTTTCCTCCTTTTTCAGCCGAGAATGCAGGCCCAGCTACCCTGCAATGCCTTCGGACAAAACGGAATTTCCGTGGCACCATTTTCTCATCAAACGTCCATAAATGACATTGCCGTAGACCCCTGGGGCGGAGTGCTGGCTACGGGGTACTACTCCGATGAAAACGGTCGTACACTGGCCGTGATGAGCTTTGACCAGGACGGGAGACCCGATTGGGATTTCGGGAAAGGGGGAATTACTTCCATCCTGACCCTTTCCACCCTTAATCCGGATGAAGGGTATGCAGTGGCTGCCACCAACGATGCGACCGTCTTTGCCGCTGGTGGAGGCGAAGACGGGCCGGTATTGGTTGGGCTCAATCGACATAGCGGATTGCCCAAAAGTGCTTTTGGTTCATCCGGGGTGATGAGCCTAAATGGCAATGGGCCAGCTACCGGGCTGGTGGTCTTTTCCAACCAGGCCTATGTCCTCTACCCAACCGCTGCAGGCTTTTCTGTAACAGCGGTTAGAACCAGTGGAGTCCTGCTAACGGGATTTGGCAGTGCGGGTACGGCCTCATTTGCTACACCTGACTCTGTACTCGCAGATCGCCCCCTGCAACTGGCCCGGCAATCTGATGGCAAATTTCTTGTGGCTGTCACCGCTGTTGCTTCCCATGCCGATAGCACCCAGGTGCTCATCTATCGCCTCAACTCCGATGGCAGCCTGGACACTTCCTGGTCAGGAGACGGGATCGCAGAATTGGTGGAACTGGGGCCGTTTTTCGCCCAGGAATTGCTCATACAGGATGATGGCCAAATCATCCTTGTGGGGGGTAGGTTGACGTCACAGCCGGAAAACAGTTATGTGGTTTCCCAAAGACTGGATGCAAACGGTAACCTGGATACCGGCTACGGAACAAATGGAAGGTCGATATCAGGAACTTATAGGCTGGTAAATGGTGCGTCCCTGAGTGCTGATGGGGAGGTACGCATGGTGGGAGCCTATTTCAACCTGGATGATGGCCTGATTGATTTTCTGGTAGGTAGCTGGGACAGTAGTGGCTCGGTTAGTAGTAATTTTGGGGCTGGGGGATTTGATCCCTCAACAAATTCGGTACTTCAGGGAACTCTGACCGGACTGGTGCAATTGGGAGATGGCACCTGGATGGCCGGAGGCTATGTACAGCTAGCAGATCAGACCCAAAGAGGCGTGTTGGTTAAGCTAGCGCCAGATGGGAGTCCGATGACCAGCTTTGGGCAGGATGGATATCAGTATGCCGATCTGGTGGAGCAGGCGGGAGTGCTTGTCAGTCGGGAGCAGGGGGATGGGAAAATCCTTGGTGCAGGGCTCTTTGCCTACACCAGCGCTCGCGGGGGACATGCCGCACCGGCAATGGCGCGATTCCTGCCCGATGGCAGTCCTGACACCACATTTGGCTTTCGGGGAGTCACCTACACCGATCAGGGAGACGGATACAGCTATTATCACAGCCTCAAGGTGCTGTCTGACCAACGCATTTTTGCTGCCGGCCGATACAACAATGGCCAGGGATTTCTGGCGGCCCGCTACCTTCCAGACGGCGCGCCAGACAGCACCTTCGGAGAGGATGGGTTCGTCAACTACCGGGCTGACTGCTTTGATTGTGCGACCCTTTCAGAGGCTGCGGTGGTGGATAACCAGGGAAAATACCTCATGGTCGGGGAGGCTGCATTTGGGTTTGGGAATGTTTACCGGGATGGAGCCATCATGCGCCTGAACTTTGACGGAACCCGCGACTCCTCCTTTGGCAGCAATGGCGTCGTGCAGGTGATGAGAAGCCCGCAAAATGAAGTGCTCCATGACGTACAAGTGCTGCCTGACGACGACATCCTGGTCTGTGGCTCTCGCAGCTATTTTGATAATACTGGCCCAAAGGAAGAGGTCTTCGTGATGAAATTCCGCCCCAGTGGTGGCCTCCGGACCTCATTTGGAGATACCGCCGTAGCAGCCTTTGACCTGGGCGGAATCGAAGATCACTTTTACCACCTACTGTTGCAGGACGATGGCAAGATCCTGGTGAGCTACCAGTACCAGACCGATCTGGAAGACAGCTCCCGACGGATCGGGATCATGAGACTCGAGGAAGACGGAGACCTGGATACCGACTTTGGGCAGCAGGGCCGCTTCGAACTGGACCTCCCCAATACCGAAAACTATCAGGTTGATGGTCTCGAGTGGGGGCATGATGGAAACCTGCTATTGGCGGGCTCTCTGAAAAACCCCCAGGGAGGGTTTACCTTTCTGGCTCGGATCGACAGCATGGGGCGACTCATCGAGAGCTTTGGGGATAATGGCATTTACCTGATCGAGCAGCCAGCGTTGACCAATCTCAATGGTAGCCCGCTGGTGCTGGGCGATGGGAGGGTGCTACTGCCAGGCTCCATCAACAATTATGATGGCTTTGCCCTTACCTGCCATGACCTGGAGGCCATTGCGTTTAGCATTCAGGCAAAAGATCTCGCCAGCATGCTCCTGTTCCCGAACCCTGTGAGTGATGTGCTCAACATTCGACTGGAATCTCCCCTGGAATATGTTGCCGATCTTTCCCTGCTGGATATGCAGGGAAGAGAGCTCTATCATGAAACCTTGTCTGCCGGTACCCATCAAGCCAAACTGGCGGTGGGCCAACTCATTTCAGGAATTTACCTGCTAAAGCTGGAAACGGGTGAGGGATATTGGGTGAAGAGATGGATTAAAGAGTGACAGAACTGGAACTTTCGTTGATCATTATAGATCCATCGGCCAGTTTTATTCCTCCCTACTACATGGTGTAATAGGGGCATTCATATGATCGAGTTGTCGGAAACGATGGGCTAGAATGTGCTGTCAATTAATTACGCTAATGATAACCTTTATCACGTCAGCTACCTCTGGGTAGGTGTTGCCATCGTTTACCATTTAGACGACTCCATTCTCATCCATCCACAGGGTAAAAAAATGCGGTTTGAGTAGGGGCATTCCTACTCCAAACCGCATTTTCTGTTTTACCTACTACACCCCAAACTGAGTGAGGTGGTGGTCCAGGTGCTTGTAAAACATTACATTCCATTCTTCCTTGCTGAGTTTCCCAAAGGAAAGCGACTCCCGCCCTTCGTAGGCGTCTTCACCAAGGGACTGTGCCTGCCACAGGAAATCAATCATTCGTTTCTTCTCCGTTTCAAAATCCCGCTCATCCGTAATGAGGAAGGCTGGAGCCGTCCGGGAGTTCTTTGGGTAAGGCTTAGGGCCTACTACAGCCTGCTTGACGAATGCCCTCAGCATCAGCCGCATAAATCCACCCGGCTTGGGGTGTTTGTCAGTAAAGGCCATTTCGTAGGTAACGCAACAGTGGGCGAGCATCTGGGATACCGTCATCTTGCCCCACTGGGGCTGGGTTTCGGGTGTGAGTTGCTCTATGCGGTCCACGACCTGCTGGGTTACTTCATGTTGGAAGATGTTGGGATAAGACATGAATAATGAGAATGGTGGTGAGTATTCTGGTAAATGAACCCAGATGGAATTCTTCGCAAAAGATACTCAAGAATCTGATATTAGCTCTTTCCCGGGATTGCGAAAAAAAAGAGGCTGCCTGAAACAGGCAGCCTCTAAATTATTTTGGTCTGGAATGTACCCTACTTCACAGAATCCACCACAGCCTTGAAGGCCTCAGGATGGTTCATGGCAAGGTCAGCCAGTACTTTGCGGTTCAGCTCAATATCAGCGGCTTTGAGCTTGCCCATCAGGGCGCTGTAGCTCATGCCATGCTGACGTGCGCCAGCATTGATACGCTGGATCCACAGCTTGCGGAACTCACGCTTGCGCTGCTTGCGGTCACGGTAAGCGTAAAGCCAGCTTTTTTCGATCTGGTTTTTGGCAACAGTCCAGACGTTTTTCTTTCTGCCGAAGTAGCCTTTGGCATGCTTCATCATGCGCTTGCGGCGTGCGCGAGAAGCAACGGCATTGACGGAACGAGGCATATCTTTAGGTGATAATTAGTCGTGAATAAATAAGAAAAAGAAATTACCCGTTAAGCATGGCGTTGATGCGCTTCTCGTCTCCCTTGAATACGATAGCATCGTTGGAGAGTCGCTTCTTGCGCTTCTTTGACTTCTTGGTCAGGATGTGGTTTTTGAAAGCATGCTTGCGCTTGATCTTTCCAGAGGCGGTTTTCTTAAAACGCTTACTTGCCCCTGAATTGCTCTTTACTTTAGGCATGACTGCTATTATGATTAAAAGTGAATTGGGCTGCAAAGGTAGGTGCTGGAGTTGGGAAAACCTAGGATTCGAATTCGAAATGTGTGATTCGCAATTCGTAAAAGAGAAATGCTGTGCAGGGCTATTTGATTACGAATCACGAAGTACAAATTCTCAATTACCCATTAATACGCCTCGTCCCTCCCAGCCTGCTTCACCATCTCAGAGACTGTCTGATTAAACCGCTTTTCCTGCTGCAACTGTTCCAGGCTCAGGTGCATGCGGTAGCGCCAGTAGTGCTCTGGATTGGCAGGGACATTGATCTGCTCATCCTGTGGATTATGGCGACGCAGATCTCCATCAATGGCCATCAGGTCCTGCCAGGGAAGAACTGCCCACATGGCAGGAGAGTACAGGTGCTGAACGATGATGTCACGGGCAATCCAGGGTTCGCAGAAAAAGGGTGCTCCGCCACCATGCCCCAGAGATTCATTATAAAATGCCTGTGTTGTGGCGGTGTCCTGCTCCCACCAGCCGCGGATCCCCGCCATGTCATGCGTCGAAGGACTTACTACTGATAGGTAAGGAGCATCTCCGGGGTGGGCAAACTGAACCTTGTTACTTTTGGGCATACGCTGGATCTCCAGGCTCAAAATGCCCAGTTGACGCATCACCGGAGGCACACAGTCCGGAACCATTCCAAGGTCTTCTCCGCAGACCAGCATGTCTGTTGCGTCTTTGAGCGGAGGTAGCTTGGTCAGGCCCTGACCCCGCCAGAAATCTTCATGGCGGTGGTAAAAGTATTCATTGTAAATTTCATCCAGGCGCATCTTCATGCCGTCGTCGAGCTCCTGATAGCTGCGCGTGAAATGCATGGCCACACGTGGATCGTATGCTTCCTCATCGGTCTGATGGTTGGGCAGCAGGATGACTTCGGTGATCAGGCTGTAGAGCCCCTGACGAATCGCTTCGAAGTACCACTCAGACTCGGGGTGATGGGCTATTTTTCCATCTAGATAAGCCTCGATTTTTCGCTGAGTGTCAAGGTGAGGTTTGAAGGCAAAATGATTGGGATGTGGCTCATCCAGAAATTCCTCCCGTACCGATCCTGCGAGCTCTCCAAATCGGTCTTCCAGTATATGCCAGCGAATGTAGGGTTTGGTGAGGCGCTCTTTGTCGTGCCACACGCCTCGGGCCGCCAGTTCATATCCATTGAGTGGGAGGGATGGGTTAAACTGCCCCAGAATTCCCTGAACCTGCTCTCCGGGAATCTGCCAGATGCGGAAGAATCCCAGAATGTGGTCGATGCGATAGGCGTCAAAATAGGTCGCCATTTTTTGCATGCGTCGCTTCCACCACTGGTAGCCATCCTTGGCCATTTCCTCCCAGTTGTAGGTAGGAAAGCGCCAGTTTTGACCCGCTACTGCAAAGTCGTCAGGTGGCGCACCTGCCTGTGCATTCATGTTATATAGATGTGGAGCTACCCAGGCATCGACGCTGTGGCGATAAATGCCTATGGGAATATCGCCCTTGAGCACCACGCCATTCTCGCGTGCATATGTAGCTGCCTCCAGCATCTGGAGGTGAAGGTGATACTGAATGAAGTAGTGGATAGCTACATCATGGTAATGGGGCTGCCCGGAATCAGTGAGGTGCTGGATTGCCTCAGCGTTGTAGGTAGCATACTCTGGCCACTCCCGGAAGGCTACACTCTGGTAGCGGTCTCTGAGCATGGAGAAGGCTGCATAATCCACCAGCCAGTCACGATTTCGCTCCAGAAATGCCTGGAAATTTTCATCTGAATGAAGACGCTCCTGCTCCTGGTCGTAAAGTAGCTTGAACCATCGACTCTTGAGGTTCATCACGGCTTCATAGTCGATCTCTTCAAGGTCATTTAGCCGCGTCGCTTCTGCACGAAGTTCCAGCAGGGTCTCCGGATCCTGTAACTCGGCAATGGCCTCCGGATTCAGGAATAGCGGATGCAGTGCATATACTGAAATCGCGGCATACGGATAGGAGTCCACCCAGGTATGGGTAGCCACAGTGTCATTGATGGGGAGCACCTGGATCAGCTTCATGCCAGTCTGCTTTCCCCAGTCCACCATGGCTTTGAGGTCAGTGAACTCCCCAACTCCATGGCTTTTTTCGCTGCGAATGGAAAAAACAGGGATGGCTACCCCCGCACCTTTCCAGTTGCCTACTGGATAGAGAAAAGCCTCGTCGGTCTGGACTGTAAGTTGTTTGCGGCGGCGGGTAGCTTTATATACAATGGCCCGGTTGTGGCCAGACTCCCACGTGACCACTTTTTTCTCCTTGGGGTCGTAGATCGCGTATTTGTACTCGATCACTTCGCTCGGACCGCGCAGAGCGAGATCTGTGCGAAAGAGAGGGAACTGACTATCGTCCATTACCACGGCTTTGGACTCGTCCCAGTTCCCGAGAGCGGGATGTCCTCCAATTACTGCCATTACATGGTCGCTGTCGATGCGGGGAGCCCGTACCTGCAGCCGGTGAACGGAACCGGTATTGGGGGTTTGGAGAGAGGCGTCACCCTGTTGCCTACGCATAAGGACCTGGGTGAAGGCAGAGCTAAACAGCGCTTGCTGTTCGTCATATTTGGATCTCCATTGATCCTGGAGGACCAGCTGATTGAACCTTTTTTCGTCCAGATCCATTACCCGGTTGTCACCTGCTTCCCACTCAACGTGGCCAGAAGATCCGTGCAGGATCACGTATTTATATTCCAGGGTACCTTTGAAGTCTTCAGGGAGGTCAAGTGGCACCTCCCAGGTACCTCCGTCGAAAAAATGAAGGGGGAGAGCGTGAGCAGGGTCCCAGTTGCCAAGTTCGGGAAGGTTCCCTACGATGGCCAGATTTTGTCCGTACTGGGTTTGGAAGTGGATTTTGAAGGTTAGTTGCATAAAAGCCGAAAGCCTAGCGATTAGTGCGATAGTAGGTGCAGAATGAACAGGGGATCGAACAGTAGTTTTTCATGAACTTAACTGTCCTGGTTTCAAATCGTTGCGATGCAAGCAAAGTTAACATAAATTCGACGTAAGGGATAAGGGAAAGCCGCTCCAAAACGGCTTATTCTTCCCTCAATTGTAGTTTTATTGGGACCAGTTTATCTTGCGGAACCCAACTCTTCCATTTCCATCGATCTCATGAGTACCATTCCCGGCCAAAAACCAAAATCTGTACGTACCGCCTCGGACATTAAAGGGCCGTTTCCGGACCTTTATCTGAAACTCCTTCGCAAGGAAAATCGCCTCTATGACGATGCGGAAGTTAAGGAGTTACCCGGCACTTTCTTTTATAATCTGCATCGGCAGGAGTGGAGCGTGCGCGAAAA
Source organism: uncultured Bacteroidia bacterium (assembly GCA_964343195.1). Classification (GTDB taxonomy): domain Bacteria; phylum Bacteroidota; class Bacteroidia; order J057; family J057; genus CAYVAP01. Next base: position 10,019 of record CAYFIR010000031.1, read on the forward strand.
GTCCGTAGCCAGGCTGCTGAAATACCTCGATCGGGAAACTAACGAGGGAGAAAAATTCAGGTTGCTCGACGTAGGCACCGGTACCGGGTGGATGGCGGCCCAGGTTGCGGGACTGGAGCAGTGGGACGTTATCGGAGTCGATATAGTTGATACCCTTTTGCAGCAGGCAGCACGGGTTTTTCCATTACCCAATCTCGATTTTGTGTTGGGCGACATCTTCCAGGAGATTTTTCCCCGGGAATCATTTGACGTCGTCCTTTTGTTCGATTCGATTCAATATTTTCCCAATATTTCCCAGTTGCTGGAAAGGTGCAAGGAATATCTGAAGGAGGGCGGCGAAATCCATATTCTGGAAAGTCCGCTTTTACTCGACAAAGAGCAGGAAACCGCTGCTCAAAGTGTCAAGGCTCACTACGAGCAGTTGGGCATCCCCAGGATGGCTGACCACCACTTTTTCCATACCAAGAGTGATATACAGCCTTTTGATCACCAGTATTTATACCGACCAGGAGGGCTGGGAGGCCTTTTTGGCCGAAAGGACAGCGAACATCCTTGGCTAAAAATGGTAAAATAGTATGGCAATCCTGACTTAGCATTCTCCGCATGGCCGACAATCAAGGACGAGTATTAATCATTGACGACGACGAAGGTATCCTGACTACCTTGCGCATCATGCTCCGTCGGCAGTTTACCGAAATTGTTACGGCCAATACTCCTCATAAGATTACCCACCTTCTCAATCAGCAGACCTTTCATGTGGTCATGCTGGATATGAATTTCTCAGTAGGGGCGACGAATGGGAAAGAGGGATTTTACTGGCTCAAAACGATCCGGGAACTGGCTCCCGGTTCACAGGTGGTCATGATGACCGCCTATGGAGACATCGACCTCGCGATCAAGGCCATGAAGGAAGGTGCGACCGATTTTGTGATCAAACCATGGGAAAACGAAAGGCTGCTGGAAGCGGTAAATAATGCCTTCAAGCAATCCCTGATGCACGGACAGCTCGCCAAAATTCCTGAAAGTCCCACCGAGGATCAGCCCGCTGCCCAGGTAGACCGCATTTTCATGTTCCTCGATATTCGCTCATCGACGTCCATTGCAGAAGAACTGGGCCATGTCAAATATTTTGATCTGATCAAGGATTTTTTCTCAGACCTCTCTGAGCCCATTGTAGATCATGAGGGAGAAATCTACCAGTACGTAGGGGATGAAGTGGTGATCACCTGGCCCCTGGATAGAGGCATCGAAAATGGGCGCTGTGTGGCATGCTTTTTTGCCATCCGGGAAATGATTCAAAGCCGTGCCGACCATTATCTCAAACAATATGGGGTAGTGCCAGAATTTAAGGCTGGACTGCACCATGGGCAGGTGACGACGGGGTCCGTAGGTCGGGTGAAAAAGGAAGTGGTATTCTCTGGAGATGTCCTGAATACGACTTCACGCATAGAGGGACTATGTAACCGATATCAGGTCAACCTGTTGATCAGTGAAAATCTTTACCAGCACCTTCCCCAATTGGAAGGAGTCGCTGCCCGAAACATAGGAGCTTTTGCCCTGAGAGGGAAACAGGAAAAAATAACCCTCTACGCGCTGGAGCGAAGAGAGCTACAAAGTTCGTGAGGGGAAGGGGAGTCGATTGCCTCTTTTCTTTTTTAGTAACACGAGAAAAATAATTTCCCGATTTTACGAAGAGATCTTGTTCGCAGGCAAGGAAGAAAAACCGAGTTTGGCGAGCCAAATGAGGCTTTTTCTGACGCAGTATGCGGGCAAGAGATCGAGTCAAAAGCGGAACTAATTTTTTGAGCGTTACTTAGGGGAGAAAGTAGCACTTTGAACTTTCTGATTCCTCTCTCTGTCCCACAGGCCATCTCCCTCCAAAGGGAGATACTCGCAGTGGAACTTGGGCAAAGGTCTAAAGCAAGCCTGGGGCGGCGTTGGACCGGCATTTGGCGCTCGGGGCGGCACTGACGTTGCTCAATAACGAATCACGAATTACGGATTATGTCAGTAGCCTGATTCAGATTCTCAGCAAGGATTTTTCCGTCAAGCATGTGGATGACGCGGTCACCAAACTGGGCACAGGCCTGCGAGTGAGTTACCATGATGATGGTAGCTCCTTCCTTGTGGAGTTCTGAAAGCAGATTCATTACCTCATCGCCATTGGCTGAATCAAGGTTACCTGTGGGCTCATCCGCCAGTATGAGGTGCGGGCGGTTCACGATGGCACGTGCTACGGCTACACGCTGTTGTTGTCCACCAGACAGTTGTTGGGGGTAGTGGTTGCGTCTATGCATCATCTGCATGCGGTCCAGGGCTTCTTCTACGCGCTTTTTGCGTTCCGGGCCAGGGACCTTGGCATAGACCATGGGCAACTCCACATTCTGAAATACTGTCAGGTCGTCAATGAGGTTAAAGCTTTGGAAAACAAACCCGATGTGTTGCTTTCGGAGGGCGGCCCGCTTTCGCTCAGAATAATTGGAGACTTCCTGATCAACGAAGTGATAGTTTCCCTCGGTAGGGTTGTCAATCAGGCCAAGCAGGTTGAGGAGGGTAGATTTTCCACAACCAGAAGGCCCCATGATAGAGGTGAATTCTCCCTTCCGGATTTCGACCGAGACATCGTTCAGGGCCGTAGTTTCAATTTCGTCCGTGCGATAGACTTTTTTGATGTGTTCTAAGCGAATCATAGCAATGGGGTAGGTTGAGTATGGGGGAAGGAATACACCTTCACAATACCAAGATGCAGAGCGGAAGAGAATAGTTGCGTTGAGGGATTATTATCTGGTGGGAAAAGCCGTTTTGTGCAATTTTCGCCTGTCCTGCCCATCAGAGCAGGGCCATCTGCCAAAGGGTGTAGCCCAGTAAGCCAAGGGTACTGATACTGCCAAGGCCAACCAGCCAGTTAAAGAGCCGGAGCCTTCGTCTGCTGGAGTGGGCAGAGCCAGGGGAGTCTTTTAGGTCAGAATAATCAGATACATCCATGGCGTGAAAAATTAGTGATTTGGTACGCTCAGGGATGCTTTTACCTACGGAATAGTTGTAAGTGGGGCGAGGTAAATGTTGCTAATGCAGATGGGAAGCGGAGGAATGAAGGGGGATAGGGGGGATGGGGTTATGGGGTATAAGGGGTATAAGGGGTATAAGGGGTATAAGGGGTATAAGGTATAAGGGATATGGTAAAATTGTTGTAACCCTATGGATATCAGGCCAGTACCGAACTCCGAACTCCGAACTCCGAACTCCCAACTCCGAACTACCCCCTTCGCTCAAACTCCGCCATGAAGGACACCAGAGCTTCTACTCCTTCCAGGGGCATGGCATTGTAAAGGCTTGCTCTGAGTCCCCCTACGCTGCGATGGCCCTTCAGGAACTTGAAGCCAGCTTCATCGCTCTGTTGTATGAATTTTTTCTCCAGTTCTTCCGAACCAACCATAAAGGTGATGTTCATAATTGACCTGAAGGGATAATCCACCAGTGCGCTAAACAGATCAGACTGGTCTAGGTAGTCATACAGCAACCGGGCTTTATTGCGGTTGCGTCTCCCCATTGCGCTTACTCCGCCCTCTTCTTTTATCCAGTCAAATACCAGGCCCGCCAGGTAGATAGCGAAGGTTGGAGGGGTATTGAACATGGAACCTTTTTCGGCCAGGGTAGCATAATTCAGCATAGTGGGGCAGGATTCCTGGGCCTTTCCGATCAGATCCTTCCTTACGATAACCAGCGTTAGCCCGGCAGGTCCGATATTCTTCTGGGCACCTGCATATACCAGCCCAAAGTCACGGATGTTATAGGGCTCAGACAGAATATTGGAAGACATGTCTGCCACCAGGGGAATCCCTCTGGTATAGGGCAGTTGAGGATAAGTGGTTCCGTAAATGGTGTTATTGGTCGTCAGGTGGATGTAATCAGCCTCTATGTCAAAGTCTGAGGCATGCACATCCGGGATGGTGGTATATCCATCCTCTTTGCTACTCGAAACCACCCGTGCCTCACCAAAACGGGCTGCTTCTTTGGCGGCTTTTGATGCCCAGCTCCCGGTGTCTATGTAGTCGGCTTTTTTTGAACCATTCAGGAGGTTCAGGGGAACGGCTGAAAACTGGCTCCAGGCACCTCCCTGGGTGAACAGGACGGCATACTCCTCCGGGATCTGCATCAACTCTCGCAGCCTGGACTCCGCCTGATCGATTACCTCCTGAAAAATGGAGGATCGGTGGCTTACTTCCATGATGGACATTCCAGTACCCCGGTAATCCTGCAGCTCCTCTTTTGCCTTTGCCAATACAGCAGCAGGCAGGATTGCTGGCCCTGCCGAAAAATTATATACAGCCATTTAAAAAACGTATTCTGAGGTGATGATGAGGCGGGCGATCATTCAGCCGTATCCGATTTTCCGCGATCCAGTCGCGAAGCAATGGTGTACACGACCCCAAAGATGATCAGCACGCAAATGCCCTTGGCGATCCAGTCCAGGCCCAGGTCAATCTTAAACAGGACCAGATAGGAAAGCAGAAGTGCCACAAGGGTAGGCAATAGTTGCCGTAGTCGATCCATGATAGCAGAGTAGTTACAATTCTTGCCTGCAATTTGGCCAAATTACATGATGATCTAAATTTTTCTCCAATATTTTGCAATTGAATTAACCAAGATAGTTTCTCCATGCTAATATTACTGTGCCCCGATAAATACAAAGGCTCCCTGGATGGCCCTGAACTGGTAGCGGCAATGAAGATGGGGGCCCTGTTGGCAAATGCGGAGATAGAAATAGCATCCATCCCTCTCGCAGATGGTGGAGATGGTACGGAAGAAATATTAGGCAGGCAACTGGGAGGAATTACTCATGAGGTGCAGGTTGAAAATGCGCTCGGAGAACCCGTAACCTCTCAATTTACGATGCTGGGCGACGGGCATACCGCCATAATCGAAATGGCAAAGGCATCGGGACTAGCCATGTTGGATTCCCGGAATCTGGATCCTTTACAGGCGGATACCTTTGGGACAGGGCAATTGATGATGGCTGCCGTGGACGCAGGGGCCTCCCGGCTGATCATTTGTATCGGTGGAAGTGCGACAACCGACGGTGGCAGCGGTATGGCTCGAGCTCTGGGATATCGGCTGCTGGATGAAAAGGGCAACCCATTGGGTAGGGGAGGAGCAGGGCTCACAGAACTGGCCAGGATCATTCCCCCTGACCCACATCCCCTGGCTGGCGTAACCGTGGAAGTCGCCTGCGATGTAACCAACCCATTACTCGGACCCATGGGGGCTGCTCAGGTGTATGCTCCCCAAAAAGGAGCGACTCCTCAAGAGGTTCTTCAGCTGGAAGCAGGCCTCTCTCATCTGGCTCTGCTCTGGGAAAAGGAGGGCCACTATGTCGCTGAGCAGGCTGGTTCTGGCGCTGCCGGAGGATTGGGAGCTGGGTTACGGGTATTTGCCCGGGCAGCATTAAAGTCTGGCATAGAGCTGGTCATGCGTGAATTAAATTTTGAAGAGGCCGTCAAACGGGCAGACCTACTGGTGACGGGAGAGGGGCGCCTGGACGGTCAGACCATGAGTGGAAAAGTGATCCAGGGGGTGTGTGAGGTCGCAGGGCGTTACAAGAAGCCCGTCGCAGCCTTGTGTGGCAGTGTCTCCCTGTCACCTGCTCAGCAGGAGAAACTGGGGCTGACCTATGCCGCCTCCGTGGTGTCTGGACCTATGGGCCTTGAAGATTCCATGGCGCAGGCAAAAGATTTGGTGATGCAATCGGCTTTTTCACTCATTCGGTTGTTTTCTCGTGCCAATCCTGCCTAACTTAGACGCCACATTTTTCAACCAACACACAGGAATGATTCGCTACATTTTTCTATTCGCATTTTCCCTGGTACTCCTGAGCTGTGGAGAAAGTACCTCCGAGTCCCAGGCTGATGAAGCGGCCACTTCAGGACTGGGAGACCTCACCAATGAGGTGATGGAGGTCCATGATGAGGCCATGGCTAAAATGGGTGAAGTGCAGCAGTTGATGCAGGCGCTGGATCAGAAAGCTAATGAACTTCAGGAAGCTGGAGAGGAAAAAGCCGCAATTGCGATGCGTGATATCGTAGCTGAATTGAACGATGCCGACAGGGGAATGCGGGAGTGGATGCGAGGATACGATCCCTCTGCTGCTGATCCGGCTACGGAAGGGGCAGAAGGATACCTCAAAAATCAGCTTCAGAAGATTGAGGAGGTGCGTGAAAATATGTTCTCCGCTATACAAAAAGGTCAGGCAGCCCTGTCAGGGGAGTAGTTTACCCCTCGTTTCAATAATCCCATTTCAACAATACCCGGTTTTTTTCGGTTTATCTGAGTGAGAAAAGTAAATCAACCATGTTTAGAACGCTGCTTGTAATTCTTGGATTCGGCCTCGCCCTCACTTCCGGGTGTAGCCAAAATAAACCCGAAACCGATCAGGAGAAAGCCTCTCTATTGATCATGGGGCCAAGGGAGCTGGATGCAAACGGGGATACCATTTTTCATCAGATAGGGAGTTTCCGCTTTTTTGACCAGGACAGCAACCTGGTGACTGAAGACCTTGTAAAGGATAAAATATATGTGGCAGATTTCTTCTTTACGACCTGCCCTTCTATTTGTCCCAAGATGGCCCAACAGATGATCCGGGTGCATGATGCGTTCATGGACAGTTCAGAGGTAGTGCTATTGTCTCATAGCCTGGATCCGGAATATGACCGGGTGCCCATCCTAAAGGACTATGCCTCTGCATTGGCCATCAACACCGAAAAATGGCACCTGCTTACAGGTTCTGATGAAAACATATACGATTTCACTAATTCTAATTATATGGTGGCCGCTGTTCGTGATGAAGATGCTCCTGGAGGAGTCATGCACAGTGGGGCTTTTGTGCTGGTAGACCGCGATCGTCACATCCGGGGGTTCTATGATGGGACCCAGCCCACAGAAGTGGATCGACTGATGGAGGATATGAAGCTGTTGTTGGCTTCTGGCGAATGAGCCGGTCCAATAATCCTCCATTGTGTGTAAATCCCAATTTTGATGCGCAATTGGACCTAGTGTTTTGTATCTTTGTAAAGCAACGGTAACCCATAGATTAATTTCCCGCCCAATATATTTTTACAGATATGATTTCTGCTTCAGAGCTCAGCAATATTATCCAGAAGAACAGCGGTAACTTGCTTGATATCATTGACATCGAAAGTATCCGTACCTGGTGTCGACTTCGTCGGATGCTGCCCGATGTAAATCCCGCTGAAGACGCTGATTATCAAGAGCAGTACCGCAAGTTTTTTGGTATTGGTGGTGTTGGAATGAACAAGGCATTTGTCCAGAGGTATTTTGAGATTCTCAACGAGGTGAAGGGAGAGGAGCAACTGGACATCCGCAACATCACACTCTCTTTGATGAAAGATCAGGCCCGCCGCAAGCTGAGCCTCAGTCAGTTTTCTGCTGTATCCAAGATGGTCAACCTGATTGACCCCAACTATCCCGTTTACGACTCTCATGTTTCCGAGCTGTATGACTTTGACAAGCCTACCAGCCCCAAAATGGACAATCGCGAGCGTCTGAACGTTTATCTTGCCCAGCATCAGCAGCAGATGGACACCTTCAAGGACCTGTTGGAAAACAACATGATCCGGGATACCCTGGTAGTCTTCAAAATTTTGCTTAAAAAATACCATAACGAGGAGTTCCCGACTTACGAGGTTCCCAACATCAAGAAGATCGACTTCCTCATCACCGCGATCAGCAATACCAACTACCGCCTGGTAACCTGATCGGAACGGAGAGTTGACTTGGGAATAAAGCAGTTACCTGGCTGTCAAACGCCGAATCACCTGCATCTACCATTCCTCACATCAGCTCCCCACAGTGTTTGCAGTATTTTGCATCCCAGTCATGACCCGTACCCGCGCAATGCTCGCAGGTACGGGTTGTGTGACTTTGGGCCTCCGCCTGCGCTAGTTCTACCGAAACAATTCCCGTCGGTACCGCGATGATGCCATAGCCCAGGATCATGAGTACCGCCGAGAGAAACTGCCCCAAAGGAGTAACCGGAGCGATGTCTCCATAGCCAACGGTGGTAATGGTCACAACAGCCCAGTAAATGCTGACGGGAATATTGCTGAAGGTTGGATTGGTATTGCCTTCTACCAGGTACATCATCGAACCAATGATGATGACGGAGGCCAATACCGCCCCCAGGAATACGACGATTTTGACCCGGCTGGCACGCAGGGCCGTAAGGAGTATTTGAGATTGAGCCAGGTAATTACCCAACTTAAAGATTCGGAATACCCGCAACAGCCGCAGGGCCCGGATGACGATCAGAAACTCCGATCCTGTCACCAACAGGCTGAGAAAAGTAGGAAGAATGGACAGCAGGTCCACTAATCCGTAAAAGCTGAGGATGTACCCCCAGGGACGCCGTACGCTGTAGATTCTGAGAAGATATTCGAGGGTGAATATGGCGGTCAATCCCCACTCGATATAGTTAAACCACGGCCCAAACTGCTCATTCAGGGACTGTATGCTCTCAAGCGAGACCACCAATACACTCAGCAGAATCAGGATGAGCAGCCCCACATCGAAGGCTTTTCCTTCGGGAGTTTCTGCCTCAAAAATCACTTCGTGTATGTATGAGCGTAACTTACTCACATGACTGGTCCTAAAGCATGATCTGGGCGATCAGATAATCGGCGACTACCATAGACAGACAGCTATAAACCACCGCTTTGGTCGCAGAGGTCCCTACTTCCAGGGCACCTCCTTTGGTGTAATAGCCCTGGTAGGAACTTACCGATGTGATCAGCACCCCGAAAGTAAAAGCTTTGGTGTACATCACGATTACCTGATAAGGCTCATAAAACTCACGGAGCCCTGAGGCAAATTCAAAGGCAGTCACGGCCCCGGTAAGGTCACCGGCGATAACACCCCCCAGGTGCGTGAGGAATGCCGCCAGGGTAACCAGAATCGGAATTGCCAATAAACCCGCGATAATCTTGGGGAGTATCAGGTAGGCGGCTGAATTTACCCCCATTACCTCCAATGCATCAATCTGCTCCCTGACCCTCATGGTCCCAATTTCAGATGCAATCTGTGATCCGACCCGACCTGCAATGATAAATATGAGTACGGTCGGGGCAAGCTCCAGCAGCGTAGTCATGGAAACAATGGTACCAATGATGCTTTTGGGAATCAGAGGCGAAGTCAACTGATAGGCAGTTTGAAGGGTCGTGACCCCCCCGATGAAAAGCGCGATGACCGTGAGGATCATCAAACTGCCAATCACCATGGCATTCAGGTTCTGAAGTGTCAGGCGATAATAGACCGCGGGACGCTCCATGGTGCGGAACATACTCCCAATAAGCATAACAAATCGGCCTATGTGAAAGAAAAATCCTGACAGCAACTGCATTGGGTGAAGATTGAGGTACGAAAAAAGCGAAAATGCCTTTTCTTTGCAACTTCCCAGGAAGGAAGAAGAGGAATGGAGGTCCTGGGTAGCTGAAGGCGGTCAGAGCCTCGTCGAAGGGTAAGTAGGGAAAATAGGGCGTATAAAGGCGGAATGTGGGGTAAGGAATGAGGAACGAGGTGAAACCCGGAGGGAGCAATAGCGGAATATCTTACGAATTACGAATTACATCATGCGCATCATACCAGCCATAGACCTGATAGACGGAAAGTGCGTCCGATTGGAAAAGGGGGACTATGCACGTAAAAAGAATTACCACGATGATCCACTGGAAGTAGCAAAATCATTTGCTGATCACGGGCTGGGTTATTTGCATCTGGTTGATTTGGATGGAGCCCGTAAAGGGCAGGTGGTCAACTGGAAGGTGCTGGAATCCATTTCAACGCAAACCAACCTGACGGTAGATTTTGGGGGAGGGGTCAAAAGCCACGAGGATTTGCGCATCGTCTTTGAATCAGGTGCTACACAGGTAAACATTGGCAGCCTGGCCGTGAAGAATCCCAAACTTTTCACAGAATGGGTCTCCACACATGGGGGGGAGAAAATCATCCTGAGTGCTGACGTCCGCAACCGCCAAATTGCAGTAGCAGGCTGGCAGGAGCAAACGACGTTGCCCATTGCAGATTTTGTGGGAGACTACCTGGGCAAAGGCATTCAGACCGCTGTGGTTACAGACATCGCGCAGGACGGCATGCTACAGGGGCCCAGCTTTGACCTGTATCGCTACCTATTGGAAGAGCATCCTGAACTCAAACTGGTCGCTAGTGGAGGGATTACCACCCTGATGGATCTGGACCAGTTGCATCGCCTGGGGTTGGATGGAGCCATCATCGGCAAGGCCATCTACGAGGGGCGCATTTCCCTGAAAGAGTTGGAACAGTGGGCATTGAACAGCGGTCAGTGATCACTGGTTCAATGGTTCAGTAAAACGAAAAGCTGATCCCTGCCCAATATCGCAGACTTGCGCCGGTCAGGAACCCTGACCCCTGAAAAATGAAAAAGACCAGCACCCGCTACGGTACTGGTCCTATTCCTTTGTTAACATCAATTTCAAATTGGGGCGCTAGGCGCGTTCACCATGCTGCTAACGAAGGTAATTCGCATCACAGCCTCACAAAGTCGTGAGCTTAATGGTGATGAAATTGGCGAACTCGAAACTGGAATAAGTCGACAACATGATTACCTCCTTTCAATTTAGTTCAACATGACAGTGAGCCTCACCTGGGGTAGGTACCCACATGGTTACCTTTCTCACTGGCGGTAGCGACAGCTACCTCGCTGAATCAAAAGTAAGTTACAGGTGCTGCTTTTCCAAAAGTCTGGCTTCGAATTCTTCCTTATTCAAAATTTTAACATAGGGCTAACAATAGGGAACCGTCCTGAATACTTCCGATGGAGGATATTGGCGATATATGGTGAGGAAATACCCATAATGTTACATCTGTTGTATTTTTTGTATATGGGAGTGTTGGTTGGGGAAAATTCTTTTCACCTTTGAAATGTAAAGGGAAAGGATAGAAAAAACATAGGTAGGATTTAGGTTAATTTGGGTTGTGTTTTTGTTTGTGTTAGGTCTCTCCGACCCGGAGGGACCTTTCTCTTTTTTGGGCTCTACTACAAAGGAATCAGGTTAAGTTAAAATGGCTTTGAGAAAATGATGCGGGTAAAGGGGGGGGAGTACACCGAATGAGGTTGAGGGTCAATACCTTAATTCCCAACCCCTGTGCTTTATTTTCGAATAAATCATTCCCTCGAGCTGTTTTCACTTAACCTTTGGTGAAGAAAAACTGACCATTTGCGCTGTAATGCAATCCATTTCGGAGAGATCGCTTCCAGTAAATTTTTCTGGTCAGTATTTTGTTAAGAATTAGGGATGAAGCGAATGAAGGAGCCACAAGTATTTTTGATGAATCTGGCAAGACAGGCCGGGATGATCATGCTCAAGCATTATCGTCAGCCTGTTGCTATCCATCACAAGGATGATGGGACCCCGGTTACGGAGGTAGATCTGGCGATCAGCAAAATGGTATGCCGGGAGGTGAAACAGCACTTCCCGGGCTATGGGCTTCTCTCGGAAGAAACCAATGGGCAGTTTCAGCTTGGTGAGCGTGGCTTCATCGTTGATGAACTGGATGGGACCAGTGCTTTTATTCGCAGAAAAGGGGGATTTGCCTTTCAGGCTGCCTACTATGAAGATTATGACCAGATCACGACGGCTGTTATCTATGACCCACAGCGTGACCTCATGCTATGTGCCGAAAGGGGAAAAGGAGTAGAGCTAATTGCCAGAGAAAAGAGCCTGAAAATCAGCCCCATGCCCGTCCGGAAGTGGGAGTACCTGCGATTTGCTCACCACCGGCGCCTGATGCATCCTACCCATCGCCGCATATACGACCACTTGCAGTTAAAAGCCGAGCAAATCGTTTCAACCGGTTGTGTCGCTGCCAAAATATTTGATTTCGTACTCGGGCGGGTAGATGCGCTCATCGCCCTTAATCGCTTTATTGCTCCCTGGGACTGGGCACCTGCCCAGGTCATCCTATCGGAGCTCAATTATGGACTCTGCCACCTGAATGGAGAGCCTTTCCATCTCTATGACGAGCGTGGACCTGATTCATTTGGCTACCTGGTAGCACCCGATGTGCACCTCAATACCCTTGTTGATCAGCTCAACTGGATCCGTGAGAAGGTCCGAAGAGAACGTGAGGTCGTCAGATCGGTGAGGTAAACGGAAATGTGACTACTGCCTTCGGAATCCGTAAGCACCTGGACAATAGAAATAAGGTATGAAGGGTATGGGGAAATGAAGGGAAACAGGTCCTACATTCCTTTATACCTCCATTTCCTTTATACCTTTTACTGGTTTACATCTGTCCACCTGCTAAAGTAGAGATCCTAAAATAACTATAGGATAGAGGTATGGAAGAATTGGAGGCGCTGCCCTGAGCGGAGCCGAAGGGTCTGAAGGCCTTAAGCAGCGACTTACCTCCATATCCTCATATACTTCATACCTGTATAACTCTGCCCAACTACTTATAAAATATTGACCAGCAGTACTTTCAACTACGAACTTGTCCCACTAGCCACATCCAGCAGTCTCCACTTGAGAAAGGTTTTACGCTTTATTTTCCTCCTCCTGGTCCGCCACGGCCCCTGCGTGGTCGATTCTGGCGTCGCTCTTCCTGCATGGCCTGGAATTTTACATACTGTTCCTCGGTCAGGATTTCCTGCATCCACGCATCATTCTCTTCCCGTAGTTCCATCATACGGGCAAACATCTCCTCGCGGGTAGCTCCACTCTCTCTCAGCTCTCTCATTTGGTCGCGGGTATCGGCCTGCAAAGCCTTGATCTCGGTCTGCTGGGTTTCGGTAAGTTGCAGTTCCTCGACCATAGCCTGAAACTGGGCTTCACGTTCTTCTGGAGTCATCCGTCCCCCCGGTCCGCCTGGACCTTGAGCGATCAACATACCAGAAAAGGCCAATAACATCAGGGTGAAAACTGTCAGTTGTTTCATTTGAATCTGGTTTATTCTTGGTTTGAGTCCATTTGACTGAATAAGTCTCAATGGGTTGAATGTATTTGGAAAGCAGTCAGCAGTTAGACTCCTCTTTTTCTCCAATTATTCCCGAGGCATCGAGCCGAAATAAAAAAAAAGACCGTCCCATCAGGGACAGCCTTCTATTTTTGCTGGCTTACAGGCCAGTAGCGAAAGGGGGAGCCAGTGCTTTTGAGATTCCCGGATTCTATCTATCCCAAGTTCTCAAAATCCCAGTATCCCAACATCCCGCTTATTCCTCATCTACCTTAATGGCTTCGAAGATGTCCTCGCTGATACCTACGCTGCTGAATCCACCGTCGTGGAAGAGGTTCTGCATGGTCACCTTACGGCAGTAATCAGAGAACATCATGGTAACGTAGCTGGCACAATCGTCAGCAGTGGCATTGCCCAGGGGAGACAGCATCTCACCGTAAGCAAGCATTTTGTCAAAGCCTTTTACCCCTGTACCTGCAGTAGTAGGCGTAGGTGACTGGGAAATGGTGTTAACTCTCACCTTTTTATTGGTTCCAAAGTGGTAGCCAAAACTGCGGGCGATGGATTCCAGCAGGGCCTTGGCATCAGCCATGTCGCTGTAATCACCGAAAGTACGCTGGGCAGCGATGTAGGTCAGCGCTACAATGGAACCCCACTCATTCATCAGGTCGCGCTGGTAAAGGGCCTGCATGACCTTGTGAAAAGAGATGGCAGAAACATCATAGGTCTTGTTCAGCCAGTCGTAGTTCAGGTCTGTATAGTGACGCTTTTTACGTACGTTGGGAGACATGCCGATGGAGTGGAGGACGAAGTCCAGCTTTCCAAACTGCTCTTCAGCAGCGTCCAGGAGCTTGTTGAGGTCCTCCATGCTGGTCGCGTCAGCAGGAATGATCTGTGCTCCGGTCTTCTCACCCAGAGCATTTAGTTGGCCCAGACGCAGGGCTACAGGAGCATTGGTCAGGATAAACTTACCGCCTTCGGCGTGTACCTGCTCAGCCACCTTCCATGCGATGGAATTCTCATCCAACGCTCCGAAAATGATACCGGTTTTTCCTTCGAGTAGATTTTTGCCCATAGGAGTTTTGATGTACGGTCTTGAAATTATGGCAGGCAAATAAGCACATTATTAGCTGGCAGGCAAGAAATGGGTGAAGATGCGAAATAGCATTTGGCAGAATGAGTTTTCGCATGTTTCATTACATTATGATATGATGATATTTGTAAAGCAATTGAGTTTCATCCAGGGTATGCGAAACATTCAACGTCGTACCACCCGATTAAATCCTAACTTTCTATTACTATGTATGTAGAGCAGATCTATACCGGATGCTTGGCCGAGGCCGCTTATTACATTGAGTCAAATGGTGAGGTTGCCATTATTGACCCGCTTCGTGAATCAGGACCTTACATTGAATTAGCAGAGAAAAGAGGTGCCAAGATCAAGTACGTGATGGAGACTCACTTCCATGCGGATTTTGTTTCGGGACACCAGGATCTCGCTGCCAAGACAGGTGCTACCATTGTGTTTGGTCCTACTAGCATGGATACAGGATATGATGCCCTGATAGGCGAAGACAATCAGGAGTTTAAGGTCGGAAATGCTACTATTCGCCTGATCCATACCCCAGGCCATACCATGGAGTCTTCCTGCTACCTCCTCCTCGACGAAGAAGGAAAAGAGCATGGCATCTTTACGGGTGATACCCTCTTTATAGGCGATGTAGGACGCCCTGACCTTGCCCAAAAAGTTATCGCGGATATGACCCAGGAGAAGCTCGCTTCTCACATGTACGATACCATCCATAACAAAATCCTGCCAATGAGCGATGATATCATCGTTTATCCTGGACATGGGGCGGGTTCTGCCTGTGGAAAAAATATGTCTTCTGAGACTACTGATACGCTGGGCAATCAGAAGAAAACCAACTATGCCCTTAATCCTGATCTGAGCCGCGAAGAATTCATCAAGCAGCTGCTTGACGGATTGACTCCCCCTCCAGGTTACTTCCCGCACAATGTCCTGATGAATATCCAGGGCTATGACAAGTTTGACGAGGTACTGGAACAGGGAACCAAAGCCCTTAGTCCTGCTGCTTTTGAAGCCGCGGCCAATGAAACCGGAGCTCTGTTGCTGGATGCACGCCACGAGCAGACCTTTGCCAAGGGATTCATTCCCAATTCCATCAACATCGGCATTGATGGCAGCTTTGCCCCATGGGTAGGTGCCCTGATCCGCGATGTGAAGCAGGAGATCCTGCTCATCGCTGACGAGAATCGTGTAGAAGAGATCGTAACCCGCATGTCTCGCGTGGGATTTGACCGCACGCTGGGATATCTTGAAGGAGGATTTGAAGCCTGGAAAAACGATGGCCGCGAAGTCGATACCATCGAATCTGTCACCGTAGCAGAACTGGCAGAACTCAAGGATGCAGGCGAAGAGATCAACATCCTGGATGTACGCCGCAAGAGCGAGCATGACAGCGAGCATGTGATCGGTGCGAAAAATGTGCCGCTTGACTACATCAATGAGAACATGGCCATGGTGGATAAAGACAAAAACTGGTTCGTACACTGTGCCGGTGGTTACCGGTCCATGATCTTTATCTCTATCCTGCAATCCAGAGGATTCCGGAATCTGAAGGACATCGCGGGTGGCTTCAAGGCAATCAAGGAGAACGGCTCCTTTGAGGTGTCTGATTATATCTGCCCTACTACCATGCTGTAGGAGGGTTGGTTAGACGATAGGTGTTACCTACGGAGGCCTTTTGGTGACCTGGATGGGTGGGTGATTACCCCTACCTGGTGAGTTCCGGAGATAGCATCTCTCAGAGGTTCCCGATGAACCTGGCCTTTTGAGGACTACCTATGCGCCTTATTCTTCATGCCAAATGGTATTTCGATTCTGTCGAAATACCATTTGGTTTTCATATTTTTTGATTTATGTTTAGTTCATTCGAATGTGTACCTTTGCGGCTTCGAAAAATTTCGACCCAATCAAACACGGAGAGATGGACATGAATGCGAAGCAGCTTATAGCGGGACTACAGGAAAATCCCGACCCTGCCATAAATCAGCTAGCCGAATACGTGGAAAGGTTAGGTCTGGAAAAAGATAGATACCTGACCATCCTGGATACAATGGCGGAAGGATGGTGGCAATGGGAAGTCGGGTCCCGCGAAGCATATCAGAACCCCAACTGGTTCAGGATGCTGGGATTTGCTGCGGAAGAGATCATCCCCTCACTGGACACCTGGATGGATCTCATGCACCCGGATGATCGGGAAACCGCATTTGTGAGGCAGCAGGAATTGATGGACAGGCAGGACAGTTGGGAACTGATATTCAGGATGAGGGCAAAAGATGGGAGTTACAGATGGGTGCTTTCACGGGGAAAAGTAGCAGAACGAGCAGCTAATGGGAAAGCGAAATTTGTGGTGGGAACTCACCGGGATATTACGGAGCAGCGGGAACTTGAGCGAAAGGTATGGGTAGGAGAGTCTTCAAGTCTGCTGCAGCGGGTTTTTCAGGTGGCTCCCTCCGGGTTCAAGGTGTATGACTACCTCAACCGACGGATAACCTTCTCTGCCAGAATCATGGAAATTCTCTATGGGCGGCGAGATGAGGACTATCATATTTTATCTGAGGATGAAATGTTGGAGCGAATCCATCCTGATGATCGCAAATCGTTGAAACAACATGGTAAAGCGATGTTGGGTGCCCGGGACGGCGAAGTGCTGGAAAGTTTTTTTAGGGTAAGAGATCACGAGGGATCCTATCGGTGGCTATGGCTTAGAGATTCTGTGTATCAGCGAAATCAAGCCGGGAAACCTACCCATGTCCTGGGCTCTTTGACAGAAATTACAGATGCCCGGGAAAAACAGGACCGTTTGGAAGAATCCATATCAGAACTTCACCAGCTTTCATGGATGCATTCACATAAGCTCCGGGCTCCGATCGCCAATATCCTGGGACTTACCGAATTGCTCAAATCTGAAGTTCCGATGAATCATATGGCCCATACCCTGATAGGTTATCTGGGCGAGACGGTTACCAAACTGGACGAGGTGGTTCATGAGCTTTCTGGCCGGATCAACAGGCTTCGGGATGAAGGAGGGGCTAGGCCTTCCGAAGAGTAATCAGCGTTACCTCGGGCCATATGCCTACCCGTCCGGAGAAGCCTATGAAGCCAAATCCCCGGTTTACGTACAGGGTTCTGCCTTCGGCGTCGTATCGTCCCGCCCACTTTGGGTAACGGTACTTGACCGGGCTCCATCTGAATCCTTCTGTTTCTACCCCAAACTGCATCCCGTGGGTGTGGCCTGCCAGGGTGAGGTGAATGTGGGTAGGGTGGGGGACTACCTTATGGTCAAAATGCGTGGGATCATGTGAAAGGAGAATCCGAAATGGAGATGCCTCCGTTCCCTTCAGAGCCTTGTCCAGATCGCCCAATTGAGGGAAAGGCGGCTCGCCCCAGTTTTCTACTCCAATCAGGGAAATGTGCTGTCCCTCTTTTTCCAGATTGACATGGGCGTTGTTTAGCAGTTGAAAGCCCACGGCCTCATGGTGAGCGGCCATTTCATCCAGGTGGGCCTGCCACTCTGACTCAGGTTTATGGTCAGGATAGTCGTGATTTCCCATTGTGGAATACATTCCGTAGGGAGCGTTCAGCGCTGCAAAAGTCTCCCGCCAGGGGGTAAATTCTGCTGCCTCCCGGTTGATCAGATCACCAGTGAAGACGATCAGGTCCGCCTGCTGCTGCATGGCTAGCTCTACCCCCCTGGCTACCGCCCGCTGATTGTCAAAGCTGCCACTGTGAATATCTGACAATTGAACAATGGTGAAGCCATCAAATGCTTCTGGGAGGTCTGGATGCGTAAAGTTCAGCTTTCGTAGCTGGTAATCATACTTGCCCTTTAAAATCCCGTATGCCATGCTGGCAAATGGAAGAGAGGCCACTGTCAGCCCTACCTGGGCAATAAACTTTCTGCGGCTATCTGAAACCGGGGCAGACTTTCCCTGAGACATTGCGATTCCCCTTTCGGCGAGTGTCCACAGGTCACTGCCGAGCAAAAATCCAATCCAGATCAGTTTGCCCAGCATGAGCGCCATGGCCCAGCTAAGCAGGCCGGTGGCCCATAGATAAAGAGAATGCGAAGTGGTCTGAGAGGCAATGACAAGCAGGGCGAATCCAGCAAGGGTACACAGTGAGGTGATTCCGTAGGCAATGGTCGCAATGCGCCTCCAGCGTAATTCTGATCCCGAAAGCAGGCTTTTCAATCCCGTAAAGGCATAATAGTCTATCCCGAAGATTATCAGAAGGACAATAAGCAGAACGCCGATCATGGACAGTCGCATGAATATGTTACTAGGGGTGAGATGGGAGAGTTGGGCAAATGAACTGGCTAAATTCTGCCTGAAAACTACAATTCTCTGGTATTGAAATTATCAGAGATGCTGCTTTTCCCTGATAGTCTCCTGCTGGGGGTCTGCATTGCGATTGGTAACATTTGCAAATAGTAGTCCTAGCCAGTGGAAGACATAGAGAAGCAGTACAAAGACGGCTCCCATCGCAAGATATTGCCAGCCTTCGGCCCACCGAAGAATATCTGCTTCATTCAACTCTGATCTCAGGATCATCAGTCCGATTAGCGTAATGGCTGTTCCCCAGTCCCAGGTTTTCATGGGATGTACGACAGGCCCCCACATAGCGACCTTTAGGCGCCCTTCGGTTTTGGCTTTACGCGAACGAAAAACCCTCAGGGTAAGCCCTACCGATATCAGAATGCAGGAAATGAGCAGGTTAAAATAGGACATAGGTTTTTGGTGGTGGGGATTCTTCTATCAAACGTGCAGATCAGTTAAAAAGGTTTCTGGAAAAAGCTGCATTTTTGATGAAGGACTGCTAATTACATCAATTACTCCCGAGAAAAATACCAGGTATGCTGAAAATCGACGCGCATTCACACATTATTCCAGAACGTCTACCCCGATTTACGGAAAAGTTTGGGTATGGGGATTTCATCTATCTCGATCATCATCGACCTGGCTATGCCAATATGATGAAGGGTAACGTATTTTTTCGGGAAATTCAATCCAACTGCTGGGACCCCAGGTTGCGAATTGAGGAGTATGCTTCCAACAATGCTCAGGTTCAGGTAGTGTGTACAATTCCGGTCATGTTCAGCTATTGGGCCCAGCCTCAGGATGGACTGGAACTCGCGCGCTTCCTCAATGACCACCTCGCAGGAGTCTGTGCCGAGCACCCCAAACACCTGGTAGGCCTGGGGACGGTTCCCATGCAAAGCAGCAAACTGGCCGTGCAGGAGCTCCAGCGAATCAAGGAAGAATGCCATTTTCCCGGCATTCAGATTGGCTCCAATATCAACAACATCAACCTCAACGACCCGCAGTTTGATCCGGTATGGGAGGCCTGCGAAGAACTGGACCTCTGCGTCATGGTACACCCCTGGGACATGATGGGCAAGCGCTACATGGAAAAATACTGGCTTCCCTGGCTGGTTGGCATGCCCGCCGAGACATCGCGGGCCATCTGCTCCATGCTGTTTGGGGGGATTTTTGAGCGCTTTCCCAAGCTGCGGGTAATGTTTTCGCACGCCGGAGGGTCCTTCCTGGCCACCATTGGCCGCATAGAGCACGGCTACAACTGCCGCCCGGATCTCGTGGCGATCGACAATGACCGCAACCCCCGCGAATACCTGGGGCACTTTTGGGTGGACAGCATCACCCACGACACCAACGCCTTGCGTTTTGTCATGGACAGTGTAGGGTCCAATCGCGTAGTCATCGGCTCTGACTACCCCTTTCCGCTAGGGGACCTAACCATTGGAGCCCTGGTGGACGAGATGCGCCTCCCACCGCAGGACAAGAAAAACCTCTACCATCAGTCCGCCCTTGAGTGGCTGGGGCTGGAAGCGAGTGACTTTGATTGAGACCGTTTCACTGCCAGACCGCTGCGCTGTCAGAAGTCAGAAGCGAGATAGGAAGTCTCTGGCCTCAGGACAGGCCATAGGCCGATCTGACTTCTGACTTCTCTTCTTCTTCCCCGCCTCGAATTAAACGGGTTTTGCTATATTGCGTGTGGCTCGAAAGAGTCGCTGTGTCCAATTTCTCATCAACCAGCCATGAAGACACCCCGCGCCAAGACCCGCGCCCAACTCGCTGCTGAGTACGGCATCAGCCCCCGCACCCTCCGCCGCTGGCTCCACCGAGAGCGACTCCCCATCTCCTCTGGCCTCCTCTGCCCCAAAGAACAAGCCCTGATCTATCAGGCATTGGGGAAACCCCAGGCATCAGACTAAGGCGTTGTCCGGTTTTGTCCGAAACTGTCCGGTTTTGTCCGCTTTTTGGGTGGCATGGGAGCGGAGGTTTCCTGATAATAGCGGTACAAAATCAACACGTTTCTTTTACCATAAGCTAAATCCATGAATCACCTAATCCGGCTATGGCTCCTCCTGAGCCTGACTCTCCCCATCACCCTCCTGGCCCAGCGCCAGTCCAACCAATACACCTTCGGCTACAACCAGGTTTTTCCCTTCGACATGATCGGCCGCAACCATGTGGTCTGGGGAGCTTACAAGCACCATCTATGGAAGGGGCTTTTTGTGGGGATCAGAGCAGATTATCATATAGAGGAAAACAACTACATACTGAGAGATCTGACAACAGATCCAGATAGGTTTATCCTGACAGTTGAAGATGATTTTGCCTTGGAGGGGGAAGTATCCCACGACGATCTATCGGCAGGTATCCTACAATTTCAGACGATGGATTGGCGAGATACGGACATCTATTTCAACCTGATGGCCGGGTACACTTTTACCTTTTGGCAAGAGCGGTTGGACCTATCTCTATTCGGAGGGTATGGATTGACCTACAAACAAACCTCAGCGCTGGTAAGCCATAGCGGTCTGTTCACGGTAATAGATCCTGACTTACCTCAGACTGAGGGGCTGCTGCTTTTTCCGGGTTACAAACGAGGCTTGGTTCCTTCGCCCCTGGCAGGCTTTGAGTTCTCGTATAGCACAGGCCCCTGGCTCCTGGGCATCAACGCAGTATTCAACCCTGAAGCTACTACCATCATCACCCATGGCCTGTTGCTGGGCCGCCAATTCTAGGGAAGAGGATTGGTAATTCGTGATTCGCAATTCGTAAAAAGCATTCTAACAGTCGGTTAATTGCAAATGATTTAGGCAGACCGACAACTGTTCCTGACATCCCAATCATCATGAAGACCTACAAACCATATTTGCTATCCTTGCTCCTGCTATGCCTGGGAGCTTCTCTCGTTGCCCAGCCTCAACTCCGAACGCAGGCGGGCTATAGCTACCTGCGTCACAGTCACTTTTCGGGAGTTCACTTTGACAACGAAATTCTCTTCGGTTCTGGTGCCCATCGTTGGAGCCTGGGACTCAGCCTTAACCACGCCGAAGGCAATCGCAATTTCGATCCCTCCCAGCCAGGGGTATATACGGTAGAATTTGGAGATTATGTACCCCCCTATCAAATTTCCACTTTACCCACGTTTCAGTACGATCATCCTGTGGAGCTTCCACCCCTTACAACCCAGATCTTTCAAATAACGAGTAGAGTCGGATACAGTTATCAGTTTTCAGAGCTGCCCTTATCAGTCGGTGGAGGGCTTTACCTATCGTATGTGAATAAGACCTATCTGGCTGATATCTTTTACGACACTGAAATGACCTGGCAACTGTTTGACCTGGATGTTGCCTATGACCTGGCCATCCCCTTTTACCTGCGCTACCTTGCCATCGGGCCTTATCTGGAGGCAGACTACACCTTCTGGCAGGGAGAAGAGTTGGGCCTGGGCTTTGGGGCCAGCTATCACTTTTCTCGCAACCGCCATGGGTGGCTGGATCTGGGGCTGGTGGTGAGTTTTGGAGAGAAGTGAGATCGCTGCGCTGCGAGAAGTCAGAAGCGAGATAAGAAGGGGTGATTCTGCGGTCAGAGACCCAAAATGCTGGACATGGGACAGAGTTCTGCGCCAGCAAGGGGGGGAGAGACCGCTGCGCTGTGAGAAGTCAGAAGCGAGATAAGAATGGACGATTCTGCGGTCAGAGACCGGAAAATGCTGGACACGGGACAGAGTCCCGCGCCAGCAAGGGAGACCGAGAAAAGAGACCGCTCTTCTGTCAGAGGTCAGAAGCGAGATAAGAAGAGCTGTTTCTTCTCTGACCTCTGACCTCTGACAGGCCATAGGTCGATCTGACTTCTCGCTTCTTCCCTCTATCTTCGCCCCATGCAACACCGCAAACTCGGATTCACCGATTTATCTGTCAGTGTCATCGGACTGGGCTGCATGTCCCTGGGCCATGACCACACCTCAAACGCCCGGATCATCCATGCGGCGCTGGACCATGGCGTCAACTTCATCGACACCGCCGATCTCTACGACAAAGGCTTCAACGAAGAGTCGGTCGGCAAGGCGCTGAAGGGAAGGCGCCAAGGCGTCATCCTGGCCACCAAGGTCGGCAATCAGTGGCGGCCCGACGGCTCGGGTTGGGACTGGAATCCGCGAAAGGAGTACATCCGAAAAGCGGTTCACGACTCCCTTCGCCGTCTCCAAACCAATTACATCGACCTCTATCAGTTGCACGGCGGCACCCTCGATGACCCGATTGATGAGACCATCGAGGCATTCGAAGAGCTAAAAATGCAGGGGCATATCCGGCACTATGGGATTTCTTCCATTCGGCCCAATGTCATCCGGGCCTGGACAGAAAAGTCCAATATGCAGAGCGTGATGACCCAGTATAGTCTGCTGGATCGTCGCCCGGAAGAAGAGACACTGAATCATTTGCATGACCACAACCGCAGCGTAGTGGTACGGGGGGCGGTGGCCAAGGGGCTATTGGCGGGTAAACCTGAAAAGGAATACTTAGGCTTTTCAGCACAGGAGGTCGCAGCAGTGCAGTTTGGATTGGAAAGACTGAAAGGGGGAAATACGATGGGCCAACTGGCGCTGCGCTATGCGATGCAGCATCCGGCAGTGGCGACCATTGCAGCAGGGGCGAGCTCTGTAGAGCAGGTCGTGGAAAACGCCCAGGCGGGCAGCCTGCCGTTACTTTCGTTGGAAGAATACGTCGAATTGCAGTCGCTGGTCGCTCCGAATCAGTATGAGAAGCACCGATAAGCTGCGTCTATTCAGCGGAGATGTTCGAATCAGACTCAGAATCCTCAATGTTAGTGTTTTGGACTCTGGGGGCGACTTTCTCGACGAATGCAAGAACCTGTTCAACATTCTCTCGGTTGCGGCCATAGTCGATCAGGGTAGTCGACAGCATGGGGCTGCTATTTACCTGAACGAGTGTATAGCCCTCGTTGAGGTCACGTAGCCTGATCTCGATTTTTTCACCCCAACTCCACATTGAGGTCCCTCGGGTCAGAATCAGTTTCCCTTTGGCGGGCATTTTTTCCTTGAGCTTCCAGCCTTTTTGTTTCGCAAATCTCTCTACCAGCGCGCGCCAGACAACGTCGATTTCTTCCTGGACCATGAGCTCATCCTGTTGGCTGGGTACCAGGTCCGCCTCAGAGTTGATGCTTCTGCCCATCTGCTTCAGCTTCTTTTTTTGCATTTGCACAGCAAAAAACGAGAACAATAGCCCGAACAACACCCCCTGAATGATCAGGCCTATCAGGGGAGTGTCATTGCCCAGCCAATAGTTGAAGAAAAACTGAATCGCTCCAAATGATATCCCCGTCAGGAGAAAAACTTTCAGGAAATAGCGTTGTGTCGGTTTCATTGTGTAAATCCTCTTGGAAAAATCATGATGGCCTTGCCTTGCTCGTCATCGAGTGGTTCCAGCCGCAATCCGCCGCCCGGTTCTCCCTCAAGTTCCCATTCCCTGGCTTCGACCTTGGCTATGGCTTCTGCCTGATCAGCATCATGCCCAAGGAACCAAACGGTCATGCCTTCACCGGGGGAATTATAGCTCAATAGATACATGCCGCTCTCAGTGGTGAGGGTTTCTTCGAAAAAGTATAGCGATTCCAGTTGGGGAACTGCCGGTGCAAATCTAAAACGAAACAGGAGATAAACCTCCGCAGGATCAGCATACAGATCCAGACCCGCAGGGAAATCTTCATTGTTCATCAAGGTCTGGCTCCACACCTTTCTATTGCCAATTTCTCCCAGTGACTCCCACTCGGGTGGTTCTCCCGGAGCTCGCTTCCCCGCCCGTAGCCAGTCGGCCAGCAGGATAAACGGCGTCGCGATGAAGAGCGCCAGGTTGACCGAAGTGGATACCACCTCACCTGCCACCTCGGGAATGGCCGGTTGAGGAGAAGAGGCTTCTTCGATCCAGACGTCATAGGTGGGAGAAAGGCGTTCCCTGATCCAGGTTTCATCCATAGAAGTTGCTCAGGCTTAAGACTCTACTGGAGGGTGGTTCATTACCTCCTTTTTCTTGGGCTGATACTTGCGAGGAGCATACAGAAATCCATACGCTTCTGAATGGTCCCGGTTGGGGTGCTTGTGATGCATTTTGTGGGCACGTATCAGTCGGTTGATGTAGAGACTACTCGTTTTGAATTTGATCTTTACCCGACGGTGGATGATGATGTCGTGAAAGATAAAGTAAAAAACGCCATAAACCGCTATGCCTATTCCCACCCAAAGCAGCCAGGAGCCTTTTTCCATTCCATAAATAACCAGCCCCATGGAGATAGCGCCATAAAGCACTGATACCACATCATTTAGCTCCCACCAGCCGGGATTGTAGCGATGGTGTGACTGATGTATGAACCAGAGGGGGCCATGAAGGAGGTAGCGGTGCATCAGCCACGCCCAGCCTTCCATTACCAGGAAGGTGGCTAGGACAATTGATCCATTAAGTAAGATTTCTATCCACATAGACACATTAACCTGTTGATCTGGCAAAAGTTTGGTCAGAAGACATATCCCAAACCTATTCCCAGGTTGCTTTGGGTACTGCGGTAGATACCCCCAAATCCTCCAGCGGAAAAGGAGGAGGTTCTTTCTCCGGTGTATTCATAAACATAGGCAAGATCCAGGGTCAGGTTGCGGATTATTCGCCAGCTAAATCCAGCGGTGATGCCTATGGAGTTGGCGTCTGGAAGTTCTGGTGAGACGTAAAGCTGTGGAACAGGAGAGTTCTTGAAGTATCCTCCGGCCCGAATCATGGTATTGGTCGAAAGGGAATATTCTCCTCCCAGCCGAAAGTTCACAGTGTTTTTAAATGCGCGTTCGGGATAGGTGGTGAAGCCGGGTACCTCTTCCTGCAGGTAAATATGTAGCGAATCAAACACCTGCCAGCCTACCCACTGTACCTCAAAGCTCAGAAGCAGGCGCTCCTGCGGGCGATAGCTTAGTCCAAGGTTCAGTTCGGAAGGAAGCGGTATTTCCGAATAGAAGGACTGATCTGGGTATTGGCTGGTGAGAGATGGGGGCACAGTAAATCGGATGATCCCACTGTCTAGCGGAATGCTCATTCTGCTCCTGTAGGTGATGCCGAGGTTTACCTTGTCTGACAGAGCCGCATACATCCCCAATGATAGGCCCCAGGCAGCCCCGGTACCAGAATATTGAGCATTTCCATCCGCCCCATTTGAGCTGGTATTGGGCAGAGCCTTTCGTCCCAGCAGGGTTCCGGCGAGGTATCTGAATCCTACTCCTATTCCCAGTTTGGGCGTTACCTTGAAACTCAGGGTGGATTGAAGGGCCAGGGTATTGATGGCAAATTCCTGGGTGAGGTACTTTCCTTTCCAGTCATCCGGCCACCTCGTGGTGGATCCAAACGGGTTGGTCAGCGAAAACCCCAGTGCCCATCTTCCTAGTGGGGTATCTTTTTTCCCTTTCCATGAACCATAAAGGTAGATCGGCGTGATAACCACGGTGTCCATAGCCGTTACATAGGCACTGGGCGGGAGCCCGGCGTACTGGGTTATCGGACGAATGGCAGTCCCTCCAAAGAGTAGGTTGGCCCGATGAGGCGTGAATACCAGCGCACCCGGATTAAAATACCCGGCGCTTGCATCCTGAGCCAGGGCCGTACTGGCCACTCCCATGCCCAGTTGTCGCTGTCCCATTAGATAGAGCTTGAAGCCACCTGCCATGGCTCCATTGATGATCAAAATGAGGCTAATAAGTATGGTTAAAATCCGCATGTACAGCTCTGGTTTGTGCCAAGCCAGACGGAAAGCGGGAGTAGGAATGTCTAGCCAACCTGTAGCGTATGCTATTAGGCTTCATGTCCATATTTCCTGTCCATCTGAACAAAGTTGAAAATACCCTAATTCCCCGAAAAAGCGCAAGGCCACAAAAATCCCCTTTGATTTCACAGATCGCTGAAAATAATTGCAAATCGGACCATTTTTTTTCACTAGTTTAGCAAAGCCTAAAATCATTGGTAACATGAGCATCATTCTGCTGGACACTGGCCTCTACACACTTATTACCATCACGGCAGTCATCACCATCGTGACCATCGGGGCTTTGGTGTATTTTGTCCCTCTGGGGTTGTGGATTACCGCGATCTTCTCGGGTGTTCGCATCAGCATTTTTCAGTTGATCGGTATGCGCCTGCGTAGGGTAAAGCCCAGCGTGATCGTAGATGAATTGATCAAATCGAAGAAGGGCGAACTGCGTGATGTTACTTTTAACAAACTGGAGACGCATTACCTGGCTAAAGGAAACGTGAATCGGGTGATTGATGCCTTGATTTCTGCGAAAAACGCCCATATACCCCTGTCTTTTGACGATGCTGCCGCTATTGATCTCGCGGGTCGAGATGTCTTACAGGCTGTACGGGACTCAGTAAACACCAAGGTAATCGACTCTCCTACAATTGAAGCGGTTGCTAAAGATGGGGTTCAGCTCCTGGTGAAAGCCCGTATTACAGTCCGGGCCGTATTGGAAAAACTGGTAGGTGGAGCGGCAGAAGACACGGTTCTGGCCAGGGTAGGGCAGGGCATCGTTGCGGCGATTGGCTCAGCTGAGACCCACGAGGTCATCCTTGCGGATCCCGGTGTGATTTCAGAACGAATTACGACTGAGGGACTTACCGCCGGTACTGCGTTTGAAGTATTGTCCATTGACATTGCGGATGTGGACATTGGCAAAAGCATCGGAGCGGAGCTTAAAGCTGAGGAGGCTGAGGCGGAGCTAAAAGTTGCGCGTGCAAAAGCCGAAGAAAAACGTGCTGAGGCTGCTGCTGAGGAGCAGTACTTCCGCGCTCGGGTTCAGGAGATGCGTGCCAAACTGATTGAGGCTGAAGCCCAGGTTCCGCTGGCAATGGCCAAAGCCCTCATTAGTGGTAATCTCGGCATCATGGATTATCATCGATTACAGAATATTGAAGCTGATACTCGTATGCGTCGTTCATTTGCTGACCTAGAGGACGAGCCCAAAGAGGTAGACGACGATCAGGAATAGCTGATTTTTCAATGGCCATAACAAATAAAACCAGCCAATTGGCTGGTTTTATTTGTTATGTGAATCAAGGGTTATGATCATGGTCTTGTAGAGGCGACCCGCAGGTTCGCCTAGCGTATCAGACGAACCTGTGGGTCGCCTCTACGACATGCTACAGCCCTTTTTTGGGGGTGAACGCTTGATTCGCATTTGTTATGAAAGTATGTCAAGCTTGCTTAAGCCTTCTCTTTCTTCTTCTTCTCCTTTTCTTCTTCTACCACAACTGCTTCTTCATGAGCCGGGAGAATGCCTTTGGCAGTAAGTACCTTGTTCTCTATCTCTTCCATCAGTTCCGGGTTGTCCTCCAGGACCTGCTTGACCTTATCTCGGCCCTGCCCGATTTTATCACCGTTGTAGCTGAACCAGCTACCGGCTTTTTGTACCACATCGAGTTCAGTAGCGAGGTCCAGCACCTCTCCTGAACGAGAGATCCCTTTGCCAAACATGATGTCGAACTCCACAATGCGGAAAGGAGGGGACACCTTGTTCTTGGCGACTTTTACTTTGACCCTGTTACCGATGCTATCAGTTCCGTCCTTGATCTGCGCGATGCGTCGGATGTCAAGGCGCACGGAAGCGTAGAACTTCAGGGCGTTACCACCAGTGGTGGTTTCAGGATTGCCAAACATCACGCCGATCTTCTCACGCAGCTGGTTGATGAAGATACAGACACAGTTGGTTTTGGAGATGGCTGCGGTCAGCTTTCTGAGGGCCTGAGACATCAGGCGGGCTTGTAGCCCCATTTTTGAGTCACCCATCTCGCCTTCTATCTCGGCCTTGGGGGTCAGGGCTGCCACGGAGTCAACCACCACGATGTCGATAGCTCCGGATCGAATGAGGTATTCGGTGATTTCCAGGGCCTGCTCACCGTAATCTGGCTGAGAGATGTAGAGATTTTCAGTATCGATGCCAAGTTTTTCAGCATAGTGGCGGTCAAATGCATGTTCCGCATCTACAAAGGCCGCCAATCCACCACGTTTTTGGGCTTCCGCAATCATGTGCATGGCCATAGTGGTTTTACCGGAGGATTCCGGACCATAGATTTCGATGATACGACCACGGGGCACGCCGCCAATTCCGAGGGCGATGTCTAGTCCAAGTGATCCGGTTGAAAGGGCTGGCACGTCCACTACATTGTCATCGCTGAGTTTCATGACGATGCCTTTGCCATAGGTCTTCTCCAGTTTATCCATTGTCATCTGGAGAGACTTCAGTTTTTCTTGTCTTATGTCCTTTGCCATGTTCGTAGGTACATTTGGTCGTTTTACAACAATTGGTAGAGCCGGTTGGGGTCGGTGGGGGTAGTTTTATTCCTGTGTTGGGATGCGAACATCCAGTATTCGAATGGCTTTTCTGGGACGATCATACTGGTCAGTTGCTGTCAGGCTAATGGTTTTGACCACATCCATCCCACTTACTACTTCACCAAAAACGGTGTAACTAAAATCCAGAGAAATCGCACCCCCTTTTTCTCGGTAGGCTTGACGCTCGGCGACTGGGTAGGAAAATTCTTCAAACCCCAGGCTGGATTGGTAGGACTCAAAATCGCCCTCATAGCGACCATCATGGATGGCTTTCTGGTAAGCTTCATAGATTCTTCCCCGAATTTGCCCCGTACGGACATTTTCCATGCTGTCAATCACCCGGTTAGGTATTGGGTCGCTTTCTGCCACAATGTAGAACTGACTACCGGCAGACCGTTTTTCTGCGTTGAGGGAGTCAGGTTGCCTGGCAGCAGCTAACCTGCCGGGGATATGAACGCTGTAGGAACCTATTTCTGCGGGTAATTGGTATCCTGGTCCATTGTCTTTTTTCGGGTCTACACCAGGGTAGGATTCGCGTGTACGCGGGTCACCTGCCTGGATCACAAATTCGTCGATAATCCGATGAAATGCGACACTGTCATAAAAATCCTCTCTGGCCAGTTTGAGAAAGTTGTCTCGATGTTTGGGGGTTTCGTCAAACAGGTCAATGCTAATCTCTCCCAGTTCTGTGACGATCACTACGTCGATTCGGTTGAGATCTTCCTGACTGATCTTTGAGCCTCCGCAACCAAAAATGAAGACTAAAAATATGAGGATAAACATGTAGCGCCACATAGGCTTACCATTGTTTTTACTAATGCAAAGTAAATAGCCTGAGATTGAATTCCAATTTTTTTGGCTCATTCCTCAAAATGTTAGCAAATGTGCGACACAAACTGTCGCTTCAGAAGTATTAGGTAAGAAGTTCCTCATCCCGCTCGATCATCAGAATTGCATTCTGGGGGATGATGAAATATTTTTCGTCCTGATATACCACCTCATATGATTCCTTTTGGAGGAAAATGGCCAGATCGCCTTCCCGGACCTGTAGAGGTACATACTTTACCGGGTCCTCTTCTTTCCATGGTTCGATTTCTCCCTGGGGGAAAGGGATAGGGTAGCCTGGACCTGCTTTTATAACATATCCACTTTGGATTTTTTCCTTCTCCCTTACACCGGGAGGCAGGTACAGGCCACTTGCAGTTCGCTCCCCCTGTTGTCGTGGACGGATCAGGACGCGATCGCCGATTATGATGAGTTTTTCCAGAGACATATGGGTTATAGTATCATTTCAGGAATGAGGTTGACTGGGTGAAGTTACATATCCTGGCTTGATTACATAGTATGGCATTTAAATTAGGGAATCTATGGGTTTGGGCCCTAAAGTCAGCCTGATCAGTAGGTTCTCAGTAATTTACAAACAGACCAGAGGGTGAATAATCAGTGTTTCAATAGGTTTATAATTTTTCATATTTTTTTTGACCAAATACTTGCTTTTCTCTCGGCCAAAACGCACATTTGTTATGTAATGCAACTGCTGATAAGCAAAGTGTTACCACTAAATTTTGACGATTCCATTTCGGTTTCTATAGAATTGTGTTTTCATGGTTGTGCTGTAGGGACGGCTCTTAACGGAGTCGCTCCCTATTTTTTTTATCCCTTCTTTTGGATTGAAAAATATTTAAAAAGGGATGCAGCATTCCCTTTCACCCCGGCGTTTACTGGGAGAAATGATCATCCAAGGAAAGCTGCTTTCTACCTTACACTACTTTTTAACTTTTTGAATTGCCCAATCCCATGAATCGGTTAACATATTCTATTACCACTATATTTATCATTCTGACAGTGCTGCTGACAGGATGTATCCAGGACAAATGTGCCCGCACCATCACCGTGGTCTCCATGGAACCCGTCTACGCTCAGATGGCGGACCTACGCGGTCAGGTGGGGCCAGAAACTGCTCGGCCACTCACAGATCCTGGAAAGATCTACTTCAAGGACCAGATGGTGTTTATCGCCGAGAACAATGAAGGGGTTCACATCATCAACAACGCAGATCCCGCCAATCCGCAGAACATCGGGTTTATCAAGGTGCCTGGTGTGCGGGACATGGCTGTCAAAGGAAGCATTATGTATGTGGATTCCTACCTGGACCTTGTTTCCATTGACATCAGTGATCCTCTGAATGCCCGTGAGGTAGGCCGTCAGGAAGATGCCTTCCCTTATGGCTCATGGCACCCAGGTCTCTGGGCTGATGAAAGCCGGGGTATTGCCGTGAGCTTTGAAGAGCAGATCACTGAACAGGAGGTTAACTGTACCAGCAATGACTGGGGCTGGCTCCAGAATATGGGTGGAAACATCTTTGTTGATGTCCTGGCCACCAATGATTTTGCTGGTGCCCCAGAAGGAGTCCGATCGACTTCCGAGATTCCCAACGGAATAGGAGGGTCCATGGCCCGCTTTACCCTCGTGAATGACTATCTCTATCTGGTGACTACAGAGCAACTGTTTGCCTATAGCCTGGCTACTTTGGAAAACCCCATCAAGAGAAGCGAGCAGTATGTTGGATGGGAAATCGAAACGATTTTCCCAATGCAGGACAAATTGTTCATTGGCTCAAGCACGGGAATGTTTGTGTATGATCTGAGCAGTCCAGACTTGCCAGAGTATGAATCGAACTTTGCTCATGCCAATGCCTGTGATCCAGTCGTAGTTGAAGGCGACTATGCCTATGTTACCCTGCGTGGTGGAACAACCTGCGGCGGATTTTCCAATCAACTCGACGTGGTGAATGTGTCCAACGTCAACCAGCCATTCCTGGAAGCTACCTATCCCATGACAGGGCCTTATGGCCTTGGAATCCGGAACAGTATTTTATTTATCTGTGATGGGGAGGCTGGGCTTAAAGTTTACGACGCAAGCGATGTAAACGCCATTGATGATAACCAGCTGGCCCATTTCCCGGACATCAATGCCTACGACGTAATCCCGCTGAATGATGTACTGCTCCTGATTGGGGAGGATGGCTTCTATCAGTATGACTACTCGGATGTGACTGACATAAAACTCCTGAGCAGCATTCCTATTGAGGAGTAAAAACGGGGGTAACCTTGGAGCCCGATCAGAGGGATTCTTCCCACTGATCGGGCTATTTATTGAGCATGAGCATTTTTTAAATGAAAAAAGTTCATGATTATGCCAAGGTTTTTACAGGAAATTCTTGGCGTTCGTGAACGGGATGCCTATCTTTGCATTTCCGAAAAAAATACGTTCAAAACTGGATCATAGATGTACCTGTACAAAGAACTGAAAGAGGAGATCTTCGAGAAATACAGCAAAGGTGGAGCCAACGATACTGGTTCACCTGAAGGTCAGATTGCGCTGTTTACTTATCGCATCAAGCACCTAACCGAGCACCTCAAGGAAAACCGCAAAGACAAGTCAACTCAGACTGGTCTGCAGCGCCTGGTAGGTAAGCGTCGCCGCCTGCTTGATTACCTCAAGGACAAAGACATCGAGCGCTACCGCGCCATCATCAAGGAACTGGGCATCCGTAAGTAGCCTTCCCATAGCCATGGGATGGCTGGCTTTTTTACCCTCCAGGGTCAACCACCAGGGACACCACGGCAACCTGGAAAAATCGATCTCGCGAAAAGATCGGCTTTTTCTCGTTCGGTGTTTACTTGGTGGTTATATTTGTTTTTTAACACAGGATTAAAAGAATCTATTCGAAGTTAAGTATCTGATATGCAAGTTGTAAAGAAGACTGCAACCCTACCTGATGGTCGGGAGATTACCCTGGAGACCGGGGCCCTGGCCAAACAGGCAGACGGCTCTGTGTTGCTGACCTGCGGAGAAACCATGCTACTGGCTACAGTAGTTGCCCGTAAGGAGATCAACATTGAGACAGACTTTCTGCCTCTTTCCGTAGACTATATGGAAAAATTTGCCGCCTCCGGACGTTTCCCAGGCGGTTTTTTCAAGCGTGATGGCCGTATGGGCGAGAACGAGATTCTCACCAGCCGCCTTGTAGACCGAGCTATTCGTCCCCTGTTCCCCGACGATTACCATGGGGACACCCAGGTCATGATCCAACTTATGTCATCTGATTCCAAGGATCAGCCAGATGCACTGGCCTGTTTGGCCGGATCTGCTGCTCTGATGGTATCTGATATCCCATTTCCGGACCCAGTTTCAGAAGTGAGAGTAGCCCGTAAGGATGGCAACTTTATCATCAATCCTACTTTTGAGGATATGGCTGGCTGTGACCTGGATCTCATGGTGGCTGCTACCGATGACTCCATTAACATGGTGGAGGGTGAAATGCTGGAAGTGAGTGAAGAGGTAATGCTTGAGGCACTGAAAGTTGCCCACGAGTCTATCCGCGAGCTCAACAGGATTCAACACGAGTTGCGTGCTGAGGCCGGCAAGCCTACCCGCGAATATGATACCCTGCCATTTGACGAAACACTGTACAACCAGATCAAGGAGCGGGTTTCTGCTGGAATCGATGAAATTGCCCGTGGAGGGATGGGAAAAGAAGATCGCTCTGAAAAGACCAACGCGATCAAGGAAGCGGTTGTAGAAGAGCTGAAGGAGCAATATGAGGAGGACGAATACTTTGGTGCCAAGATGGGCCAGTACTTCAAGTCCATCCAGAAAGAGATCGTACGTAACGTGACCGTTACTGAAAAGCGG
Source organism: uncultured Bacteroidia bacterium (assembly GCA_964343195.1). GTDB lineage: Bacteria > Bacteroidota > Bacteroidia > J057 > J057 > CAYVAP01. The sequence goes on from CAYFIR010000031.1 coordinate 43,493, forward strand.
CGCCTCGATGGCCGTGGCCTGGAAGATATCCGCGACATCTGGTGCCAGACTGGCCTGTTGCCACGTTCACACGGATCCTCTGTTTTCACCCGTGGAGAAACCCAGGCTCTGTGTACAGCTACCCTGGGAACCAAGTACGACGAGCAGACCATCGATACGGTTACTTTCAAGGGGACCAAGCGATTCATGCTACAATATACCTTCCCCGGATTCTCTACCGGAGAGGTGCGTCCCAACCGTGCTCCAGGCCGACGTGAGGTAGGTCATGGCAACCTTGCAGAGCGAGCGCTGAAGATTGTGGTCCCGGAAGAATCCGACTACGTAATCCGCGTAGCTTCTCACATTCTGGAATCCAATGGCTCCAGCTCTATGGCCTCTGTTTGTGGAGGGTGCCTCGCGTTGATGGACGCAGGTGTGCAAATCGCTCGCCCGGTGTCTGGCATCGCCATGGGACTGATCACTACTGATGACGGATTTGCCGTCCTAAGTGATATCCTGGGGGACGAAGACTTCCTGGGAGATATGGACTTCAAGGTGGCAGGTACCACTGAAGGACTTACCGCCTGCCAGATGGACATCAAGATTCGTGGACTTTCCTACGAAATTATCGAGCAGGCCCTGCAACAGTCCAAGCGTGGACGTCTCCATATCCTGGAGAAAATGTTGGAGACCCTTCCTGAGCCACGCAAGGAGCTCTCTCCCTATGCCCCACGATTCTTTACCATGGAAATTCCTCATGAATTCTTTGGTACCATCATCGGTCCTGGCGGAAAGATCATCCAGGAGATTCAGAAGATTTCCGGTTCTCAGATCGCCCTTGAAGAAGGCCCTGAGAATATGGGGAAAGCCACCATCACTGGTGACAATGCGGAGGCAATTCAGACCGCCGTTCAGCATATTCGTCAGTTGATCCAGGTGCCTACTGTAGGAGACGTTTATGATGCCAAAGTAAAGAGCATCATGGATTACGGAGCCTTCGTAGAATTTATGCCAGGAAAAGAAGCGCTGCTTCACATCTCCGAGATCACCCATGAGCGCCTGCGTACCATGGATGGAGTGTTTGAAATCGGAGATGAAATCCAGGTGAAACTGACCGGAGTAGATCCCAAGTCCGGCAAGTGGCGTCTGAGTCGTAAAGTCCTGCTGCCCAAGCCTGAAGGCTGGGAAGAGCGCGAAGACAATGACCGTGGCGGTCGTGGCGACCGCGGTGGTGACCGAGGCCGCGGAAGAGGCCGTGGACGACGTGACTAGTGCCTGTGGAATTAAGTAATTACTCATTCGTAATTCGTATAAAGTGCTCGTCAGCAATGCTTTCAATTACTGATTACAAATTTCGAATGCGAAGCACTAGTGCTTCTGGAAGGTAATCTTTGACCGTTATGGCTTGATTTTTTCGTCCTAATTGGTCAATTACTTCGTTCCGCAAGCAATGGTATGTAGCAGAGGAGCAGGGCCTGTGTCCTGCCACTCCATATTTTATCTGAATTCCAGTCGTTGATTTTCCTTTGGTTTGGTGTAAGGCTAAACTGTTTTGAGAAGATTGGCGACTGGGATTTTTGTTTTATCTTGCCACGTCTTCGAAATTTATCCATCCTTCTAACAAAACCTTTCGGCACTATGAAAGTCTTGGTTACTGGCGGCGCAGGTTTTATAGGGTCCAATCTGACCAACGTCCTTTTAGGTAAAGGACATGAAGTTAAGGTGCTGGACAACCTATCAACCGGGCGGTTAGAAAACCTTGAGCCATTCATGGCTCATCCTCAATTTGGCTTCACTCAGGGTACTGTTACCGACCGTAAACTGGTTGAGGAACTGGTCCAGTGGTGTGACCACGCCTACCACCTCGCTGCCCCGGTAGGGGTTAAGTACATCATGGAAAACCCCGTCAAGACGGTTCTCGATAACATTCGGGGGGTTGACCTGATGCTGGAAGCTGCCAACAAGTACAAAAAGCGTATTCTGGTAGCCTCAACCTCAGAGATTTATGGCAAGAGCCTTGATCTGCTGGATTCTACCGGAACCCATAAGCTGAAGGAAACCGATTATCGTGTAGAAGGATCTACCCGTAATCATCGATGGGCTTATGCGAATACCAAGGCCATGGACGAGTTCCTGGCCTTTGCATATTACAAGGAGTTTGGGACAGAGGTTGTGATAGCGCGTTTCTTCAACACGGTAGGGCCACGACAGCTATCCAATTATGGGATGGTGATCCCCAACTTCGTACAGCGTGCCATCGCGGGAGAGGATGTAGTGGTATTTGGAACCGGAGAGCAGCGCCGTAGCTTCATGCATGTGGGGGACGCAGTCCGCGCCATTACCGAGCTGATGTTAACTGGCAAGGGGGTAGGGGAGGAATTCAATGTGGGAAATCCCATTGAAATCACGATGAATGATTTGGCCCAAAAGGTGATTGATAAAGTGGGAAGTGAATCAAAGGTGATTCATAAATCCTACGAAGAAGTATATGGACCAGGCTACGAAGACATGAACCGCCGTACTGCTGATATTACCAAGCTGGAAACTACACTGGGTTTTAAACTTGAGCATGATCTGGACTCAATTCTTGATGATGTAATCAGGTTTTCCCGTGAGCGTGTTGAAGCCTGATCTGATAAGGGCTTCCAATAGATAATCCTTGATGCAACGAGTGCCACATATGGCCCTCGTTGCATTTTTTTTTGAATTATTCCCGGTTGACCCAACCATTTGCTGAGTTGCCATCGTGTAGGAGGGCAAAAGGCACCGATTTCACTTTTTCTCCTCAACTCCGAAAAGATACCTTCAATGAGAAAGATTAGCTTTTTACTTGGTTTGCTTATGCTTGCCCTTTCTGGACAGGTGTTGGCTCAAACCAGTCAGGTGTACATCAGTGGCACCATCACCGACCAGTCGGGTCAGCCCATCCCCAACCAGTGGGTAGTCGCCGAATTTGGTGGTAATCAGGGCTTCCAGGACTTTGATTCGATCCAGGCCAATGTCAATGGATTTTTTGATGATACTACCTTTGTCACTCCTCCTCAGACGGGCTATATCCTGGTTTGGGTTTCTGTACCGGGTTGTAACCCCAGTTACATGGTGGATACGGCATTCTTTGACTCATCGGCCTATCAAAGTTATACGTTTAATTTTCAAACAAACTGTAATGCCCCTCCCACGTGTGTAGCCAGTTTCTCCCACCAAACATCTGGCACAGGCCTGGTGACATTCACCAATCTATCGCAGGCTCCAGCAGGGACCAGCTATTTCTGGGACATGGGCGACGGTAGCACCATGACCGGCAATAATGTCAGCTACCTGTACGGGTCACCAGGTACCTATACCGCCTGCCTTTATCTGAATAACAGTACGACGGGCTGCTTTGACAGCACCTGCCAGACCATCGTAATTCCCAGCCAAACCTGTACCGCGAACCTTTATGCTGGCTCACTGGGCAATGGGGAGTATCTGTTTGTGGCTGACTCCAGCCAGAGCAATCCTGGCACCGTTTACGTCTGGGACTTTGGAGATGGCACCGTCTCGACTACTTACGCAGCCAATACTACTTATCAATACGCCGTTGTTGACAGTTATCAGGTATGCCTGACGGTTATCGACTCCAGCATCAACTGTACAGCTACTGACTGTGAGTTGATCTACGTAAATACCGTCCCCAATACCTGTGTAGCCAATTTTGATTATCAGACCACCTTTACCGGGGCACTGGCATTCTTCAATACCTCTCAGGCTCCTGCGGGGGCCGTGGCTACCTGGGACATGGGAGATGGAACGGTCATGACAGGCAATAACTTTGTCTACAGCTATAACTCCACTGGCACCTATCAGGTGTGTATGTATATCAGCAATCCTGCTACCGGATGTCAGGACAGTATTTGCAAGAATGTATTCTACCAGGCTGCGCAATCCTGTAACGCGAGCTTCGCAGCGATCCAGACGACAACAAATGGCGATTTTACCTTCTTTGCAGATTCCTCTACCAATAATCCAGGTACCCTATACCAGTGGGATTTTGGAGATGGGAATACCGCTGTGACCACAGCTCCCTACATTTCAAACCAGTATACACAACCAGGAAGTTACATGGTATGCCTGGCCGTTACTGACACCCTGACCGGCTGCATGGATTCTACCTGTCAGTTGGTTACCTATTCCAATGTGCCGACTTGCTCCGCAGACTTCATATTCACTCAGATCGGTGCTCCCGGAAGCTATGATGTACAGTTTATCAATACCTCTATCCCGCAGGATACAACTCAGTATCAGGCCGTTCACTGGTATTTTGGAGATGGGACACTTGATAACCAGTCCAAGTACATGACATACCACACTTATCCTGGACCTGGAACTTATTTTGCAAGCCTCTACCTGCAGACAACCTCCGGATGTGTCGATACAGTTGCGCAGGTAATTACGCTTGCTGGATCTGGTTGTGCAGCGGACTTCTCCTGGGATAGCTCAGGGTTGACGGTAGATTTTACCAACCTGTCCACTGGTAGCAATCCTGCCGGACCACTTGATTATTACTGGTATTTCGGAGACAGCACGGGCACTTCTACCCAGATGAGTCCAACTTACACCTACTCACAGCCAGGTACATATTTTGTTTGTCTGGCCATTACGGATTCGCTTACAGGCTGTACCGACCAGATCTGTGAAATGATCTCCGTTGGGGTGACTGGTGGAAATACCTGTATCGCAGAATTCATTCCTACCCCCCTTGGGAACCAGACTTTTGTGTTCCAGGCACTTGCCTATGGGCAACCCTATACCTACACCTGGAACTTCGGGGATGGAACGGGCGACAGCATAGCAGGTCCATTGGTCCACTATACCTACTCCCAGCCAGGACAGTATAATGTATGTCTGACATTGGCTGATACAGCTAATAATTGCGCTGACACGGTTTGCTACCTGGTCGATGCTACCGCAGCAAACCCAACCTGTAGTGCAAACTTTGTCTGGAGCCAGACTGCAACTGGTGCCTACCAATTCACGAATCTTTCGACCTCTCAGGATTCAAATGCGACCAGCTATTTCTGGGAGTTTGGCGATAGCACCTTCTCAACTGCTGCCAATCCTTCCAAGACCTACAACGGCCCTGGACCATGGGTTGTCTGTCTGACGGTAACCGATTCCTCAACTGGTTGTATGGACTTTACCTGTCAGGTGGTTGGAGATAGTGTAAATCTGGGATTGAGCATCAGTGGACTGGTATTGCAGAATGGTCTGCCTGCCCTGAACGGCATCGCCTACCTCATCGAGCATGACAGTGCCGCAGGAACCCTTACGTTGATAGACTCCACCTTTATTGGCGGTAGTTACTACCATTTCCAGAATGTACAGCCCGGTACCTACCTGGTGAAAGCAGCCCTGCTGCCCGGTAGCCCAGGGTACTCGAGCTTCCTGCCTACTTACCTGGGCGACGAGCTATTCTGGGATGATGCCATCAGCACCATAGTCGGGGGCTACCCCGTAGTCAATCCCTCCATTAACCTGATCCTGGGGAATAATCCTGGCGGCCCCGGTTTCATCGGGGGACTCGTATCACAGGGAGCCAACAAGAAAGGCGATCCTATGACCAACGTCTCCATTCTTCTACTGGATGCTGACTATAACCCTGTGACCCACGTAGCCACAGATGCAAATGGAGAGTTCATCCTGGAAAATCTGGCATATGGGACCTACCACGTATTTGTCGAAATGCCAGGAGCTCACGGTGAACATTTCACCGTAACACTGAGTGCCGATAATCCTTCTCACTCTGGAGTCGAATTTGAAGTTTCTGACAATCAGATTACGGTCACGGGGCTGGACCTGCTGTCAAGTGTGAAGGGCCTGACTGCCTATCCGAATCCAACAGAGTCTATCCTGAACGTCAGCTGGAACCAGGTAGAAATGGCCGAAGCTCATCTTACCCTGCGCAATGCACTGGGACAGGAAATGATGCGACGAGACCTGGGGCGGGTTGCAGGACAGGTAGAAGAAACCCTCTCCCTGGATCAACTGCCTGCAGGTATTTACCTGCTGGAAGTTGGGGTGAATGGGGAGCGTCAAAGCCTTCGCATTACCCGCAATTAATGATGGTATGGGGAATGCGGTATAAGGTTGCAGGTTTTTCCATGAAGACTTATACCGTTTCCCATATTCCAATTTTCTCTCACCATCAAAGTTGAATGAATTTAAGTATCTTAACATAAGATGAGAACACGTGGCTGTCTCAGCGGGCATGAACCACTGAGACAGCCACTTTTTCCTTTGGCCATCGTGTGATGTATGAACGTCCCTGAAAAGCTATTAAAGGCCTGTATCAAAGAAGACCGCAGAGCGCAGTCAGAGCTTTACAGACACTGTTTTGGTGTCATGATGGGGATTTGTATGCGTTACCTCAAGGACGAGCAGGAAGCAGTCGCGGCGCTGAACCAGAGCTTTCTAAAGGTATTGAAAGGCCTGGAAAAGCGTAACCCCAAGGCCCCCTTTGAGGCCTGGCTGCGTCGCCTGACCATCAACACGGTAATCGACGAGTACCGCCGCAACAAAAAGTTTCACGCTCATATCCAGGTAGAAGACTTCTCGGAAGGAAGTGGATATACCCATTCCCTGGATTTCAATGAAGCGGACCGAAGACTGGATGCCGAAGAGATTGAAAGGCTGATACAGGCTTTGCCGCCGGTGACCCAGCAGGTATTCAACCTCTACGCCATCGATGGATATAGCCACCGTGAGATAGCCAAGATGCTGGAAATATCTGAGGGGACTTCAAAATGGCACGTGAGTACGGCAAGAAGCCGCCTAAAGGAACAAATGGCTCATATGATTAACTATAGTGAGAAAACGAAGCTATGAGCGATCAGCAGTTTGATGACTTTCTGAAAGGCAAACTGGAAAGTCGCCAATACGAATTGAAACCCGAATACTGGTCAGCAGCCGAGGCACTGTTGGACCAGGAAGGGAAGGCGCGTCGCAGACCCGGCTGGTGGTTTTGGATGCTGCTCATGTTTGGGCTTGCCATAGGAGGTTTTGCTTCCTATGGCATTTATACGTGGCTGGGAACCTCCTCAGCTTCGGATGCTCTATTTTTGGCTTCATACCATGGGCCTGTGTTGGAATCCCCTGACTGTCAGGAAGTCCCAGTAACATTAGCCTCAGTTGCCGTGGAGGAATCTGCCTCATTTGCTTCCAATACCTCCGGCTCATACCATTTGGCTGAAACTGGTAGTGGGCCAATGAAAAAGGCCGCAGCGCAGCGTCTGGTAGCAGACACAGAAAGGGTAGGAGGGCCGCTAGTCGAGAGTGGGTCTTCTACAAAAGAAGGCATCATTCCCCGTCTGGAGACCGATACGGAAGAAGGTGCTGAGCAACTGGACCTTGCAGCGGTATATGCCCTGAAAGATCGCTCTTATCTGCTTGATCGCAGGGCCCTGCATCAATTGGCCGTGGATGCAGACGGGGTGCTGGGACGCGAGGTACGCCACTTCTTTCAGATGGAGGCAGGATTTGCGCTGGCTCCAGGCTGGCAAAACACCGGTAGTGGATACCAGGCGTATAGCCTCAGCCCGAGTTTAGGACTAGGATATGCCTACGTCATTCGTCCGAATCTGAGATTACAGGCTGGCATACGCTATCAGGGGCGTGGAGCCCTTGACAGTGACTCGACCTACCTCAACCGGAACTTTGGCTTTGGGGTCATTGATACCCTGAGTACAGTGGCACCTGGCCGACTCCATTCGGTGGCTATACCCCTGAGATTGGACCTGCGAGTGGGCAATCGTCACTACTTGCAGGCCGGGCTGCAGCCTAGCTTCCTGCTCAATGCATCGGGTGAGTTAGTCGAGTCCGTGCAAAACGAGACCTCTGCCAACGAATTTAACAGACAGAATGTCTGGGGGTACCGACAGGGATTTCAGGCCTGGGATCTGTCGCTCATAATGGGCTATCGCTATTACCTTGGTCGGGGAATCAGAGTGGGCATCAGCGGTCAATACGGCCTGACTGATCAGACTCAGACAACCTTTTTTCAAAATAATCAAACCAACCGCCACATCGAGATGCGCCTGATGCTGGAATATGACCTGGGAAGATGGTAGGGTGGGGGAATTTCGAATTCGTGATTGGTAATTCGTAAATATAATTATACAAAGCATGTCAAAATATCCCTGATGTCCACTTAAAGCTTATACAAAAGCGACCTCACTAGGGCAGCAAATGGAAGAATAATACGCCGCATATTTTTCTCACGCAGATCGAAGATGCCGCATAGCGGTAGGAGTAAAGACGCAGAGAGAAACCTGTCGGTTTTCAAAGCCCCTTCCAAAAGAACTTTAAAGCAAGCCTGGGGCGGCGTAGGGCGGCATTCGGTGAACGGGGGCGGCTTGTGGGGCAGAATGGAATGCCGAACTTTTTTTGCCTACTTTTTTTGAAAAAAAAGTAGGTCCCGCTGAAAGCGAAATTACACTTGCAAACACGTCGAATATTAAAAATCCGATTGCGGAGCTAGAGAGGTCGAAGCTGATAAGCAAATTTTTATACGCTCCCCACTCGTATTGGAGCGAAGCTGAGACCCGTTCCACTAGTGCTTTTAGAATGAAGTAATGAACCAATTTGAATTGAGATAACAGTCTAATTACCAGCACATTCAACTTCGAACTTTGAACCACAAACTTCGAACTCATTCCACTAGTACTTTTTGAATGAAGCAATGAACCAATTTGAAATTGGGCAAACTCCTAACCAGCAACACCTTAAACTCCGAACATCTGACTCCGAACTTATTCCACTAGCAAAACGAAACATGGACAAGCGATTTATTCCATATTTACTCATACTTCTGTGGCTTGTAATGGGCTGCGGAGTAGAGCCTCTGCCCGAAAATCAGGAGGGAACCCCAGAGTTTTTTGCTAAAGGCACCCTTGAGCAAACCAGTTTTGATTGGGTAGCAGGAGAAGAAATGCGGTATATGAATACCGACTACCGCTATGAAGAACAGGGCCTGTACACCCTGATTGGTTCCCTGGGGGAAAAAGAATGTCTGGATTGTCCGGGAAACCTGACTGTTAAGATCCGGGACTTTCGGCTGAGAGAGCAAAACTCCCGGATGGATATCGATTCTGCCCTGGAGCGAACCATCTACGCTTATTATCGGGAAGATGGAGCAGAAGGCCCACAGGTTACCCGGGTGGCCTTTGAGAATGAATCTACCGGAGGCAATTATCAGTGGAATTTCGGTGACGGAACTACCCACACCGGGGCCAATCCGGTTCATGAATATCAGGACTCGGCTCTCCTGAGCCCCCAAGTGTGCCTCGAGACAGTCGATGGCAGCGGCTGTGTAACTGCTATTTGCAATGAGGTGTTACTGGAAGAGACCGACTGTGCCGTGGACTTTGAGCATAGCCTGTACCCTAACAGCACCTATGTAGAGTTCCGGGCTGAAGTCCGTGGGCAGCAGCCCTTTCGCTATCGCTGGGATTTTGGAGATGGATATGGGGCCTCCCTGGGCAACCCTGGTTATTCCTATGGTGAGGCGGGGCTCTACCGCGTGTGCCTGACGGTAACGGATGGCAATGGCTGCCAGCGGACGATCTGTAAAAACATTGCCGCTGACCCTGAGCAATGCGAGCATAACTTCAGTTATGAAGTTACCCGAACGGCTGTGATCGACACGTTACAGTTCTCACGTGTGGAGGTGGAGTGGTTTGATGAGGACGGAACCCGCTTCTCAAGTGCGCTGGGAAATCAACTGTCCAGTTCCCACTTTCAATTACTTTCTCACGAGGCATATCAGGCAAATGAGGAGAGGCAGCAAACGGAAAAACTCACCCTCAAACTAACCTGTACCCTCTTCTCTGAAGACGGTCGGGAGAAAACCCTAGTCCTGGATGACGCTGTATTGGGAGTGGCCTTTCCATAGAGAAAGCTGACCGTCAATGTGAAAAGTCCTTGGGGTTACGCTGCAGTGAAAGCCTCTCGGGAGCAAAGTAATCGGGGTTCACCTGTTTGCCCCAGACCTTCTTGTAGCTGAAAATAAGAGTCTGTGTAACTTTCTGCCTATTTGGTATTATGTTGAAGATGAAAAAATGGGAGATTTGGCCCCAGGTCCCAACCTCTCAAACACTGACCATCTCAATATCCGATACCTCCTATGGAGCCGACAGACTCAATTGTGATTTTTGACGGAGTGTGTAACCTCTGCAACTCCTCTGTGGATTTCATCATCAGGAGGGATAAACGCGACCATTTCAAGGTAACCGCCAATCAGCATGAGACTGGAAAGCGGTTGCTGGCTGAGCATGGGGTCAACCCCAAACAGGTTGATACCCTTTTCCTGTATGAAGGGGGCAATCTCTACCATAGATCAACTGCGGCACTGAAAATTGCGCGCGGTCTCGGCTTTCCATGGAGTTTGTTTTATGTCTTCATGGTTATTCCTCGCCCCATAAGAGATGCTGTATACCGCCTCATCGCCAACAATCGCTATCGCTGGTTCGGAAAAAAAGAAACCTGCCGGCTGCCGACGCCGGAGGAGAGGGCGAAGTTTGTCTAGGTCCCTAGCTGAGGAGACTTCTACTGATCAATGAAAAAGTCTGTATTTTTGCCATAGAATGAATTACAAAGACTATTACCAGGTATTGGGGGTAAATCCCCGCGCTGCAACAGAGGACATCAGGGCGGCATACAAGAAGTTGGCGGTGCAGTACCACCCTGACCGAAATCCTGGTAATACTGCTGCGGAAAATCGGTTCAAGGAAATCTCTGAGGCGAAGGAAATTCTGCTCGATGCGGATAACCGAAGACAGTATGATGCCCTGCGTATGCAGTACATCGCTCAGCAGCAGATGCGGCGTCATACTCCCCGTGCAGGGGCACGGCCTCAACCCCAGGAATCGAGCCAAACCGATGGCAGTGGTATTTTCTCCAGCTTTTTTGAGGAGGTCTTCGGGCGGGGAAGGCGACAGCCCCGGCGTGGAAAAAACCTGGAGGCCCACATCAAAATCTCTCTTGAAGAGGCTTACCATGGCACCCGCGATGTGCTCAAGTTTGAGGGGCGAAAACTCCGCATACGAATCAAGCCTGGTATGAGAGACGGTCAGACCCTTCGCATCAAGGGCCAGGGAGGAGCAGGTCAAAATGGAGGTCCCAGTGGCGACCTGTTTTTGTCTATCAAGGTAAAGCCCCACCCGATTTTCACCCGCAAAGAGGATGACCTGTACGCAGAACAGGAAGTTGATCTCTATACAGCGGTCCTCGGGAGAAAGATTCAGATCCCCAGTCTCAAAGGCACCCCAGTGAAGGTGCAGATACCCGCTGGGACCCAACCCGGTGAAAGGCTAAAACTCAAGGGCCTCGGAATGCCCGATCATGATCACCCTGGTGTGTTTGGTGACCTATACCTTAAAATTAAAGTCAACGTCCCGAGGAGCCTCAGTCAGGAGCAGCGGGTGCTATTTGAAAGGCTGGCAGACTCTGACCCTAAAATCTGAGCTAACAGTCAGCAGGAATGTAGTAAATGCAGGCGTTGTCCTGAGGTCACAAAGGATGTGAATCAAACTGCCAGGTACCAGACTTCATATTCTTTATACCATCCATCCCTTTTTCCAGTTTGGCAGTTCCCGGGAGCAGGGAAAAGAACGTGAACGAGGTCAGGCGTTCATTTGGGTCTATGAATAATGGAAAGTGTATTAAGCATGCGTAGCTCCCGGCTTAATATTGGGTAAATACAAGGTCAATCAGTGGCTATTTATTCTCCTTGCCCAAGGGAGAATCCGCGTCTTCCATCAAAACTGTAGAGATTCTCAGACTTGATGACATCCCATCCGGCCTGATATAATCTGACGTGAGTTTCGGGTATTACCGACTGTTTATCAAAGGTTTATGTAAAAAAGAAGG
>CAYFIR010000032.1:0-53610 GCA_964343195.1 uncultured Bacteroidia bacterium
CTGCTCATTCAAGCGAATCAACCCCGGCCCCTTGCTCTAAAAAACCGAGGGACTCTGCTCATTCAAGCGAATCAACCCCGGCCCCTTGCTCTAAAAAACCGAGGGACTCTGCTCATTCAAGCGAATCAACCCCGGCCCCTTGCTCTAAAAGTCATCGACTGATACCCTCTGGGACCTCGTCAATAACCCCAATAATTGGTGGCCTAATGTTCAATCCTGTATGTCAAATATCTGTTTGTATAGAGGCAAATAAAGGGCCGAAAAAAGAAGAGGGATTTTTGTCATGGATGAACTGCCAGTATCTTGGGGGGAATGGATTATTTCTTTGCGCGAATGGTTCCTTTTTAAAAATCAAGCATTTTAACAGAGTAAGAAATTTATAATAAAACGTAAACATCTTAACAAAAACCGCAAACCGACCACCAGCAAGACCCAGACACGAAAACAGGCCTAAAGGCCCAAAAATTCATAATACAGCATCATAAATGTTACCCGAGGAAATATTTTACCACAAAAACCAAACCCGCACCCCTAACACATATACAAATAAAAAGGGTAATACATTATTAATGCATTACCCAAACTATTCTACGAAATAAAATAAAACTCTCCTACTATAGAGCTATATAGCAAAAGGCTTGCCGGAACCGTTTTCTGGTGCCGGTCTGCCTATGTTTTTTTCACTTTTCACCTGTCTGCCTTCCCCTGACTTAACCCGGTCATGACCTCCTGGTACAGGACTTTCTCTTCTGCTGAAAGCAGGTCCACCTGAACGAAATTCAGAGAATCATGTGCAACCTCATGCGAGCCCAGGGATTGCGGTATCTCAGCCTGATGAAGGTAGCCACTTGCACACTGAGGATTCAGGTTAAGCGCCATTTGAAAGTTCTCAAGCGCTTCCCCATATCTTCCCATCATCACATTGACCTGGCCCTGTTCCAAGTAGGCCTGCTCCCGAACAGCCGTTTCGTCAAAATTTCTTAATACCCATTGGCAGTCCAGATAAGCCGGAATTACACGTCCCTGGTAGAGGTTTGCCCTGCTGCGCCCCAGGTAGGCAGTCCCCAGGATCTCATGGACACGAGAATCTTTGGGCATATGGGGGCTATTTGCGAGCCAGATTGTCTCCGTCCAATGAATCGCTGCAGATTCATAATTGCCAAGAGCCATCTCAACCTGAGCCAGCAGATGATGCGCATGAAAAAGCTCATGCAAACTTCTCCCGGTGGGATTTTTACGCCCGGGGGTCATCCTGACAGCTTTTTGAAGGTCCCAGCGTGCAGCCTCCAGTGCCCCGGATTCCAGGTTGTCAGCCCCTGAGGCAAGAGCCTCTTCAGCGGCTTTGATGCTATTGCCTGAGGGGTGTCCCAGAAAGTTGATGTCATCAACCTGAGCGTGTACCATCTCTATCCCATCTTCCTGATCAAATTCAATGGCCACATCTACCCATTCCTCTACCAGCGTATCGTTGTTCCTCGCTGGCAAAAATCTCAGTTCCCCAATGTAGGAGGCAACTCGCTGATCTATTTCCGGGCTCAGGCTGTGGACCAGGGTGTGGTCTATCGGTTCCCCCTGCTCATTGACCAAAACCTGAAAAGCTACAGTACCCTCCACCCCACTCACCAGAGCAGTGACAGGATAGCCAATCCGCTTCCTTACTTCGTCCAGATTGGTCACAACAGGTTCCCTGTGCAACAGCTTTTGTGCGACGCTTCCCGGAGAAAACTCCAGTGATATGTACCCCCCATCCTGTGCCAGGGCTGGCATCAAAAGATAGAAAGCCATTCCCCAAAAAAGGAGTGGTCCGCGAAAACATCCCATATGTCAATCAATAGGTGGTAAAAAGTCAGGCATGAGCAATATCCCTAACACCCAATCGGATTTCTATACCAAATGTTTCCAAGTCAGCGCATAAACCATTTATTGAGGCATAAATGGACAATTTTTTACCGGTGGAACAAAACACAAGCGGTGTAGCAGCCAAAAGCTACTACACCGCCATGCTCTATATACTTTCCGTCATCCAGACAGATCGGCAGATGATTATCGATCAGTTATTGGGAAGGTCATTTTGCCCAAGTGTGTTGCGGGACCAGCATATCTGCTGCCTGAGTTGATGGTATTGAGAATATGTTTCCTGATTTAAGTCTCGGGTAGCCATCTCCCCCAGCACCTCACAGGCAGATTCTTCAGCTCCCATTTCCAACAGTATTTCTGCTTTCTGGATGTGGCAGACCCCTGACTGAGGATCCAGTTCCATTGCGAGCTGAAGCTGGTTAAGAGCCTCTGCATAATTCCCTAGAAAAACCTGAATCCGACTCTGCTGAAGATATGCCTCCACCAAAACCATTGGGTCATCATAGTTTTGCAGTACCCACTGACAGTCATCGGATGCAGCCACTATATCGCCTGAGTTGAGGCGCATATCGGCCCTACCCAGGTAGGCCCATGGCAGGCGCTGATGCACCTCCTCATTTCCCCTCAACCGGCGAGAACCATCTGCCAGCCCAATTGATTCGGTCCAGTGCATCTCGGCATTATCCCAGTTGAACAGATCGGCTTCGGTACGGGCCAGGTAAAAATGAGCCATAAAAAGATCTTCCAGCTGGCTTCCGCGCGGATTTTTTCGTCGCGGAGAATGGCGAATGGCATCCTGTAATTCACACTTAGCGGAGGCCAGTTCACCATCAGCCAGATAAGCGAGGCCGTTGGCTAATGAGCGTCCGGCCGCACGCTGGCTATTTCCAGAAGCATGACGGAGAAAATTTATCTCATCAACCCTGTTGTTCAGAACCTGCTGGCTTTCTCCTTTTTTAAATGGAAACCCCAGGTTAGCCCAATATTTCACGGCACTGTCATTCCGAATCGCTGGCTCAAACTCCAGTTCGCCAATATAACTAGCGACCCTTCGATCAATTTCGGGGTGCAGATTTCGGGTAATGACATAATCCAGGGGCTTGCCTTCCGGGTCGACTAAAATACGACAATAGACTATTCCCTCGACACCATTCCGCCATGCAGAAACAGGATATCCTATCTTCTGCCGCACCTCTAACAGATTGACTGCCACAGGCTTATGATCCACATAGACATACTGGTGAACACCAGGAGTTGGTAAATGCGCTGTGGCCTGAGCCAGGTCCTGTCCCCACATAAGACAATTCCCTCCCAGTCCCAGCCCTAAAAAGAGCAGGACAATTCGTATCGTACACATAAGATCCCTTTGATTATTCTTCCCTCAAAATAGCCAGCCTATGGACCAAAGACCAGCCTGCTGTAATATCTAAAACTGCTTAATTAACTTTTGTGTTTATATAATATAAACTTTATGTTAAGAAAATGCAAAAAGCTGCGCCCAGAATGTGGACGCAGCCATGACAAACCAAACTACTACCTTTGGTTCTTATGGATACAAATCTGAGGCCATTCATTCTCTTTAGCCTCTCAGATCAATCATTCTTCCGGTATTTCCACCTCAATGGAGGAATTCTCATACCTAATGGAAGTGCCAGGCGCCTAAACGGTTTGCTCTTTCACAACTCATTTATCCCTCTGTAAGATTTTGCGGATCGAAGCATCCAACTGACAAGACAGATCAGGCACCAGAACTGCAGGAACTACATAAAAAAAGCCCCGCTCCAGGAGAACGGGGCTCATCTATTTTCAGAAACCGACTTACTTGGTGTCGTCTACTTCTTCGTATTCTACATCAGTTACGTCATCTTCAGGTGCAGCCTCTTCTCCAGGCTGGCCCTGAGCAGCCCCCTGCTGATCAGCCTGATACATCTCAGCAGAAGCTTTTTGCCAGGCTTCGTTCATCCCCTGAGTGGCCGTTTCCAGACGCTCCAGGTCTTTGGCAGCATGGGCCTCTTTCAACTCTGCCAGGGCTGACTCAATGGCGGACTTGTTGTCCTCAGACAGTTTGTCACCGTTGTCCTTGAGCTGCTTCTCGGTAGAGAAGATTAACTGGTCAGCAGCGTTCAGCTTTTCAACCTGTTCTTTGCGCTGACTATCAGCCTCTGCGTTTTCAGCTGCCTCAGCCTTCATGCGGTCGATTTCAGCATCACTCAGACCAGTTGAGGCCTCAATGCGAATCTTCTGTTCCTTACCAGTTGCCTTGTCACGAGCGCTTACATTCAGGATACCATTGGCATCGATGTCAAATGCGACCTCGATCTGGGGTACACCGCGCATCGCGGGTGGCAGGCCGTCCAGGTGGAATTTACCCAGTGTACGGTTGTCACCTGCCATGGGACGCTCTCCCTGAAGGATGTGGATCTCAACGGAAGTCTGATTGTCAGCCGCAGTGGAGAAAATCTCGGACTTCTGGGTTGGGATCGTGGTGTTGGACTCGATCAGCTTGGTGAACACACCTCCCATGGTCTCGATACCGAGAGATAGAGGCGTAACATCCAGCAGCAAGACACCTTTCACATCTCCGGCGAGTACCCCGCCCTGGATAGCAGCACCAATAGCTACAACTTCGTCAGGGTTTACAGACTTGTTGGGCTCGCGCTTGAAGAAATCCTTCACCAGGGTCTGCACCTTGGGGATACGGGTAGAACCACCTACGAGGATTACCTCGTCGATATCGTCCACCGACAGTTTGGCGGACTTGAGGGCCTTACGGGTAGGCTCCAGTACGCGGTCAAACAGGCTGTCAGCCAATTGCTCGAACTTGGCACGAGAGAGGCTGCGCTCCATGTGCTTGGGGCCTTCCTGATCCATGGACAGGTATGGAAGGTTGATCTCTGTAGATGTGGTGGTAGAAAGCTCGATTTTTGCCGTCTCAGCCGCCTCCTTCAGGCGCTGCATGGCTTTAGCGTCCTTGCGAACATCGATGCCGTGCTCAGCCTTGCATTCTCCTACCAGCCAGTTGATGATTACCTGGTCAAAGTCGTCTCCACCAAGGTGAGAGTCACCATTGGTCGATAGTACTTCAAATACCCCATCCCCCAATTCGAGGATCGAAATATCGAAGGTACCCCCACCGAGGTCAAATACAGCAATTTTGCCAGAAGTGTCCTGCTTGTCAAGACCGTAGGCCAAAGCTGCTGCTGTAGGCTCGTTGATGATACGCTTTACAGAAAGACCGGCGATTTCACCAGCTTCCTTGGTTGCATTACGTTGTGCGTCGTTGAAGTAGGCTGGAACGGTAATGACCGCTTCTTTCACCTCATAGCCGAGGTAGTCTTCAGCCGTTTTCTTCATCTTTTGCAGGGTCATGGCGGAAATCTCCTGCGGAGTATAGGTGCGGTCTCCGATTTTGGCCACTGCCAAATCGTTACGTCCGCTAACTACCTCATAAGCTACTTCAGAAGCCTCTTTCCTGGCTTCGCTGAATTTGGCACCCATGAATCGCTTGATGGAGCGAATGGTCTTGGTAGGGTTGGCCAGGGCCTGACGCTTAGCCTGCTCACCGACAATGCGGTCTCCGTCCTTGGTAAACGCTACAACTGATGGAGTTGTACGCTTTCCCTCTGCGTTAACAATCACCACGGGCTCATTCCCCTCCATGACAGAAACTACGGAGTTGGTTGTACCCAGGTCTATTCCTATAATCTTGCTCATTTTGCCTGCGAAGTTTTAAAAATCTGGTTTGTAGCTATCGTAAATAAACTCAGTCAATGTTGATGTCGTCTCCAGTTGTTTTTTTCACCGACTTGAAAGGGAAGCGAACGATCAGGAGGCCATTCTCAAATTTGGCCTTGATGTTCTCCAGTTCAAGCCCTTCAGGTAGGGCCAGGCTGATCGCAAAGGTGCCAAAGCGGCGTTCACGGGCCAGATAAGCTCGCTCTACCTCATCAGCAGGAGCGACTTTTTGCCCCCGGATGTGCAGGGTGCTGTCCTGAACCTGAATTTTCACCTGTTCCTTGGCTACTCCCGCCAGTTCTACCTCAATGGTAAAAGCCTCATCTGTTTCAAAAGCATCCAGTTTGGGGCGGACTTCACCTGCCGCACCTTCACCAGTAAAAACATCGTCAACAAAGCTGCTGACCTTTTTACTAATGCCTTCAAATCCATCTTTCAGGCTCTGGAAAATGTCGTCGTTTCGGTTTTCTGTACTCATGGAGACGATGGTTTGGTTACGTTGCAGGAAAAACAATCACGATGCCATCACAGGAAAAATGGCCGATTTGGCGAAAAATGAATGCAAAAATGACAAAATGGCAGATTCTAAGGAGTGCTTTATGTCGGCCTGACTCTTCACGTGCCACATTATCTGCCAACCCATATCTTTCAGAATGCCCTCAAGGTGTTTCTGCCCCGGTCAATCCCAGGCAATCCTGTGAAATCTCTTCAGGGATGTGCAAATTGGTACTGGTTTCAGTCCCTTGACTGATCGTTTTCAATTTCCCAATCTGACACCATGCAACTGATCAGCCGCTTTCTAATTCTTGCTATTTCCCTGTTTGTCCTCTCCTGTGGCTCTGATTCCAGAACCAGCACGGAAAATTCGCCCGTAACTCCAGAGGACCTGGCTCCACCACGTGAGGCGCATCCCTTTGCCAGCGCGCTGGAAGAGGCCCACGGTGCGTCTAAGTGGGAAGGGGCTGATGCGCTGCAATATGAATTTGCACTCCGGCTCGAAGAAAAGACCCTGCTGGCTCGCATCCTGATGGAAACCGACTTTAGCAGCATCAAATTCATCACGGATAAACAGGAAGCCCTGGTTTGGGACACGCAACATCTATACGTCAGCCCCAAAGAGGTAGAATGGGACAATCCGCGCTTTGACGCCCTTACATGGCCATATCTGACGGCGGCGCCCTTCAAGCTCAATGACCCCGGCACCCAACTCGACAGTATGGGATCAGGAGACCTACTGGGTCAGTCGGTACAAATCGCCCGCGTTACCTTTGGCGAAGATGCTGCAGCAGTCCCCCAGAGCTGGTACCAGGTATTCAAAAGTGACTCAAGTGGCTTGTTGGTGGGCATGGCCTACCCGTTCAATCTGGATGAAGGATCTGATGCAGCGGTGTCTCACGTGGTAACCTTTCATCTCTTCGGGGAATTTGAAGGGATAAAGATGGCGACCGAGTGGCGGTTTTGGGAATGGAGCGAGGAGGAAGGCCTGGGAAAAAGACTGGGGACTGCCCGTCTGGCCAAATTCAATCTGAAGGAAACCAGTAAAATGGACTACAGCGTGCCCTTTAGCCACCGGACCTACGGTGCTACTGGCGAGTTGGAGGATTAAGGGGTAGAGATTTTTGGGGGAAAGGGGCATTGCCCTTCCTCTGGTAATCCCCAACAGGAAAAGACCCGGTTTACGATTGGTCGCTGACAGGTCGTACTCACCTGGGTTTGTACATCCTGGCGTCCTCCAGAATGTAGTTGAGTTCGAGCTCCCGGTAGCTCAACCTGAAGGTTCCGACGAAGGTCATATAGGAGTCCTGCTTGTAGCGGGCACCGGGGTCGGCGAGTCGAAGTTCCATGACAGATTCCTGCCCGGCTCCTCCACAGAAAAAACAACTGCTAAAGGGAAACGCGGACAACACATAATTGTCTCCCGAGATATCCAGTGGCAGGACGTAGCCCGTGATAAAGACCTCCTTGCCCTCCAGGGCCTTGATGTCTTCAGAAAAAGTAGGGGCACCGTACCAGAAATTCTGGTCGCTATTTTCTATGTAATCGTACTGGACTTGTTCCAGCGTGGACCAGGCTACCTCGGTCTGGGTCCAGCCAGATATTGGCAGGAGGAGACTTGCCAGACCAATTAAACGCATAATGTTCTTCATCATAGCCATATTACCCCTATCCTTCTGCCAATGTTTCAGAGATGTCAAGGTTGAAGGCCCGTATGCCTGGAATTAGCGCCGCCAGGAGTCCTGTCCCAATGGCCGCCAGGAGGAGATAGCCCTCTTCCGGCAGAAAGTTTGCCCAGCTAAGGTCGTAATAGTACGCTGAAGCCACCGCCTCTGAAAGCACCCACATCCCTACCCTACTGGCTACCAACCCAGCGACTCCTCCCAGAAAAGCCAGCATCACGCCTTCCAGCACGACCAATCCCAGCAATTGGGCCCGGTCAGCCCCCAGGGTGCGCATCAGCGCCAGTTCGTAGCGGCGCTCCTTGAGACTGTTATAAAGCGAAATGAAAACGCTGATCCCTGCAATCACCATGATGACGATTGCCATGGTTCGCAGGCCATCGATTCCAATGGCAAAAAGCCCCAACAGCCGGTTGACTTCAAAGGCGGGCAGAGCAGCCTGCATAGAGGTATTTTCATTGATCATACGAGGCAGTACCATGACGCCCATATTTGACCGAAATTTGATTAGCAGGGCAGTAATTTCGCGGTCATCTTCAGCAGGCTCGTGCTCGTGTTCTTCTCCCTCAACATGTTCATGCTCCTCTTCTGCATGCTCTTCTTCATGACCATGCACTTCCCACACGCTGTTTACCTGCGTCAGAATGAGTTGATCCACGACTGTACCACTGGGGGCCAGGATGCCTACCACCCTGTAAGCGTGGCTATCATGCGTCTCAGCATTGACACTGCTGCCATGTTGTCCGTAAAATTCTTCTCCCACCTTCAGCCCTAATCGCTCGGCCACTGTGGCTCCCAGAGTTACGTCAAAGGTTTCTTCCCACAATTCACCCTGAGCAACCTCCACCTCATACCGATCCAGGTAGGCATGCTCAGTCCCCATGATCCGAAATCCCTGATAACTATCCCCATACGCGAGCGGAATCGCCTGCTCCACCAGGGGATGCTTCATCAGGCTTTGCGCTTCGGAAAGAGGGATGTTCCCGGTTGGGTTGTCGATGTGGTAGATATTGGCCAGGATCAACTGCAGAGGACTGCCTTTAGCGCCTACTACCAGGTCCACTCCCTTCAGGTTCTGATTGAACTGTTGCGCCAGTTGCTGGCTAAGAAGCAACAACATGGACACAAGTCCTACGCCCAGCGTAAGCAGGAGCAGACTCATCAGGGTAGTCAGTGGACGGGCCTTTAGGTTATACCAGCTAAGGTTTACCAGATTCATGTAGCAAAACTAACCAAATTTGTCGGCCAATGTTGCATCATTAAAATGACATGGTCAGCCCGCTACGGCTGGAATACATGACACTGGGGACTGTCTCAGGCGGACGGGAGTCATAAATGAACTGGAAGTAGGTGTCAAATGACAGCGCCTGGGTTATTTTCACACTGATGGTACTTTCCGAAGACACCCTGAAATCGCCCACATCGCTGAGGCTGGGCTGATAGTAAGAGATGTGGTTGAAAGCCAGGTAGTTTTTTATACGAAAACCACCTGACACGTATGTACTCAATCGGTGGTCTCTGTTATAGGTAAGCGGCTGGGTATCGGTGGTTTCTTCATACTCAAACATATACAATGCTCCCAGGTACAGGCTGGCAGTATCGTTGCTTAACAGCGCAACACGGGGTCCTACCCCGTTCAAAAAGCGCATCCGTATCTCCTGGATCTGATCATACTGTAGCTGAGTAAAAGCCTCCATGGTGATCCGTGGGCCTACTGTGTAGTTGTACCGCAGGTGAACAAAGCGATTGTTGAGCCAGTTGGAAGGTAAAGCAGTGCTGTCATACACATTCTGAAACTGCCCCAGACTGGCACTGCCAAAGAGCAGGTATTTATGTTTCCCCTTCAGGTACTCCGTTCTGAGGCGTGCATTGCTGCTGAGATTCCTGCCAGCCTTGTTTTGTGTCAGGCTGATATTCGCACTGATATCAAAGAACCATCCTTCTTCTTTGTGCTGCGTTCGGAGTTTTTCGGTATTGACTACCTGTCCATAAATGGAGCCTGTAACCAGTAATGCCAACCCGGTTAATAAATATCGTATCATTACAAGCGACGGTGTTTTTTTCATACATTTGCCTAAGAGGCTGTTTGGGTTTCTCCTTTACGGCTCAAAACTTGTCTTTTTCACCTCTGTCGGCGTCAGTTTCCTTCAAAATACCCCGGTATTTCTTGAAAAACTTCCTTGTCAGAGTCAAAAAATCCTGCGTTTGACCTCGAAACACCAAAACCCAAACAGCCTCTTAGATCCCAAAATAACCGACCTATCCATGAGTAACGTTAAACGAGTATTAATTATCAGCGGAGTTGTCCTCCTGCTAATCGGCCTAATCGGTGGCTCCATAGCGGTATTTGGCACCTACAGTGATGGCTCAAGGGTTGGCAAAATCATTAAATTTTCCAAAAAAGGCCTTGTTTATAAGACCTATGAAGGAGAATTAAGCCTCGGAGCCGTCTCGACCGGTGATGATGGGTCCCTGACTGAGAAATGGGAATTCTCTGTCCAGCGCGGTGAGGATGAAATTATCCAGGGTATCAACCAGGCCATGGATGATGGGTATGAAGTACGCCTTTTTTACAAGGAAAAGTACTACCAGTTTGACTGGCGCGGAGAGACCAAATATTTTATTTGGAAGGTAGAGAAAGTAGAATAAGCTCCTGAAATGAAAAAACGAGTTTCAAAATGACCACCTCTGGACCAGCATATCCGGATGTGGTTATTTTTTTGTGGCTGCCAATCAGTTTGTTAGGAGTCAACTGACAGAACCTCCTGCTAATCGGCATAAAATATGCAGAGGGTTGTCAAACCAGGGCAAGAATTCATGGGAATTAGGATTGGGAACCAAATCCCCAGATCCTATTATGAGAATAAAACCGACAGTCGTCCATGGGTCAGATACGGATGCGCAAGCAACTCAAGGCAGAACAAAACATTGCGGAAGGCGTCAAGGTACTGCTATTCGCAGCGCTTATAGCCTGTATGTGGGATGTAGGATTTAGCCTGCTTGTGCACAAACACAGTCCGGTCATGGCTTCGCTGGGCTTGCCCCAAAACCAGATCAGACCTTCCCTGGTGCTGGTAACTCCTTCCCAGCAGGACTCGACTGTGACGGAGCCCGCCCCTGAGGAGGTTCCGGCTCCCACTACGGTGGAGCTTATCCATCCTTTGCAGCGCTTTTTTGCCTCCCTGATCAAGCTACAGCAGGGCGATGGTACGGTGCGCATCGGCTACTTTGGTGACTCCATGATTGAGGGAGACCTCGTCACCCAGTCCCTTCGCAACAGCCTCCAGCAAAAGCTTGGGGGCCAGGGAGTTGGATTTGTTCCCATCAAGTCACAGACATATGGTTTTCGACGGAGCATCTGGCACCGGTTTTCGGGTGATTGGGAAGATTTCAACCTGCTCATGCCCAAGGCTGGCCCGCAGGATTATGGGATCTCTGGAGAATATTTCCTCACCCGCAGGGCTACTTCCTCTGGTCAGACATGGGTCCGCTACAAGGGCGCTGACATTTACGAGGGAACAAAACAGTTTGATCAGGTGCGACTCTTCTATGGGCGACGGAAAAATCGTCCCGGCGATACGGACCATCAATATGTAATTTCCCGAACAGATCAGGGCGAAGATACCCTGTACCTGAACCAGCGCGAACTGGTCAATGAGGTATTGGTCAGTAACCAGTCAACCGAAGAGGTTAAGCTCAATTTCCGCATTCCAAAGGATCTGCCCATCTACGGCCTTAGCTTCGAAAGCTCAAATGGCCTTTTCATCGACAATTTTGCCTCTCGCGGAAATAGCGGGATGAACCTTATTCAGATACCAGGTCCCACGCTGGCCCAGTTTCACGAACACCTTGACTACGACCTGATTGTTCTTCAGTTTGGGCTTAACGTAATTTCAACGCGCCGCAAGGATTTCTCCCACTACGAACGTGGCATGGAACGGGTAATTCGTCACTTTCAGGAACATGCCCCCGATGCGGACATTTTGCTAATCGGCGTGAGTGACAAGAGCACCCAGTTCAACGGTCAGTTACAGACAGACCCCAGCGTACCCCTCATTCTGGAGACCCAGCGCCGTGTAGCAGAACGAACAGGAGTAGCTTTCCTCGATCTTTATGATGCCATGGGCGGCCATAACTCCATGATTCAATGGGTTAAAAATGACCTGGCACGAAGTGACTACACCCACCCCAATCGACAGGGAGCCGAGCGTGTAGGAGAAATTGTAGAGGAATATATCTGGCGTGAACTGGACCATTATCAGCATGGTGACAGCCATGACCCAGGCAGCTATGCCCTCCTGCATTCATTCCATATGGAGCCGTGAGTATTGGGCATTGAGCAGAGCTCAATCTTTCATTTGCTTGCTGATCATTATCCCCTGGACCATGATCACAGTCCACGCCCACTTTTTACTGATTGATGGACCATGAGCGTTGGTCAATGAGGAGGATCATCCCAGTTTTTCCAGTGCTGGTTGGGTTCCATCACGGGCCGATATCGCTCTGGCTGCCTGTAAGCCAGTATCTCGGCGACAAGGAACCAAAGCTCCGTACTTGATGGCCTGGTTCCCGCAAAAGCCTCTGATTCCTTTTGGGCTGTGCCCCCCTCATCTGAGAGGCTATTCCGCATGAATTTAGCCCAGTTTTCATCCATATCCTTTGTGGTGATACTGCGACGTTGCAGGCGGCGGTATGGCTGAAAATGAAAGCTCGAGATCGTCGTAAGTTCGGGCAGGTCCACTGGCAAATGTGCCCGAATTTCATTTTCACTCGCGCAAAATACCGGCCCAAATCCCTGAGCAAACCAAAGACGCCCCTGACGCAGAAAACTGGCCCCGACCCCTCTGTTATCTTCAGGGATCTCATATCGCCGATAGACAACAGGGTCGGTAGTTACGGGCACCTTTTGATCCCTCACCTTCATGATGCGGGCCTCCGGGTCCAGCTCTCCCTCTTTTTCGAGGCTCTGAATTTCAGCTAAATCCACCGGGAAAAAGTAGGATTGATTGCTGGCTTCTCCATTGTGCAGGTAAAGTCCCTTCAGACAGTTCCCGAAAAAGGTCAGTTGCCCCAGATAGTTACGCTGGCGCAACTGGTATCCGAAACGTTCGAAGACAATGGCCCAACGGTTTTTATCAGCGAAGAGACGGATTTTGGCCCCGATGAGTGGGCAGTCCGGCTCGTGCATGGCAGGGAAAAAGGTGGCTGAAGAGCGAAAGATACTTTCGTCCAGGTCTTCAAGAATGGCTTGGGGGGAAAATTTGCTCATGATTTAGGCAAAGTGGAATCGGGTTGGTTGTCGGTCGAGTCAGCTGCTTGGGCGTCGACTTCCGGGGATGTGTCATCCTGTTGCATATGCCTCTTTTGAGCTTCTTTTTTCTGCTTTCGCTTGATCCTTCTCCACCATCGTCGCGCCCACAGGCTTATCCGCAACAAAGGTCGGTCCAACAACCGCTGGATAAATGGAGCCGGTTTTATTTCCCGTCCCTGGGATTCGGTGTAAACGTAAATAAATTCTGCCCCAAACAGGAGTATCTGCGAAGAATAATACACCCATACCAAAATCAGCACCACAGACCCCGCAGCTCCATATGCACTGGCCACATTGCTGCTGCCGATGTACCAGCCAATAATTGCTTTGCCAATGGAGAACAGGACAGCTGTGACGAAGGCTCCCAACCAGGCATCTTTCCACGGAATGCGTGAAGAAGGAAGAAAGCGAAATATCAACGTAAACATCGTGGTAATGATCCCCAGAGCGAATAAAAAATCAACCGTGTAGGCAATGGCAAAGATGATATCTATTTGCTCTATGAAATCGACAAATCCAGGCAGGCGGGTACTTAATGACTCAATGAGACGCTCCTCCAGATTCTCTATCAGGTTTTTGAGTGCAACAATCGCGGTCTCCAATACCATCGAAACAGTCAAAATAAATCCCACCGTCAGGACCATGGCCAGTGACATGACCCGATCGATCACCGTCTTAAGTATCGAGCTCTTTCTTTCAAGTTGGTGAGGAATGCGCCAAATGGTATTGAGGGTATCCTGCAGGGTATAAAAGACACCGGTTGCCCCAAAAATCAGGGTTCCCACCCCCAACAGGGTCGCCCACAGGGTATTTTCATCCAAATCCAGGCCTTCAATCATCTGACTGATTTCCCGGGCAGTATCAGGTCCCAGCAAACTTTCAATCTGGGTTTCGATTTCAGACTGCACTTTCTCCCGCCCCAAAAAGCTCCCTGTGAGGCCGATGATGATGATTAAAATCGCAGGCAGGCTAAAAATAGTGTAGTAGGAAATCGCTGCTCCGTGCTTGAAGTTTTTGTCCTCCTGCAACCGGATGAATATCTTGGCGATGAATTGATAAGTGGAGCGAAGTTTAGCAATCATATGTGGCTGTGATCGACAAAGCCTGCGTAGCTTTTCTTATTATTACAAAAAAATAAATCATTTTTCATTGATCAGGGCATTTGTGTCAACTTTCTTTTCCTTTCAGGTTTTACCAGTGATTTATGCCCTTTGTTCATACCAGATGATTACCAACCGAACTTGATATGAAGAATATTCTGACCCTAGCGACAATTTTGACAGCACTCGTGGGCCAGGCGATGGCCCAGACTACCTTTTACTGGGGCAGTGCTCAGTCCGAAATGGAAGTTTCCAAGCAGTCTGAGTATCTGGCAGAGCGTAGCCAGGGGCAAGCTGACCTGATGTGGGCTGTCGCACAGCGATCCCTCATCGTCAAAATGGATCAGGCGACCCTCAACCAGGGAACCAGTGCCCCCGTTCCTGTTGTCGTCCTGATGCCTGCCACCAATCCCAATATTTCGCTGGCGGACTTTCAGAGTCAGCTTCCCGCTTCCTCTTCCATTGCGACTGCACTATTTTCAGAGTCTTCTCAATGGCCCATTGCCATGGCAGCTGCTACCGGCCAACCCCTGAAAACGCTGGATCCCCAGGGCCTTGTCTGGACAGCATCCGCCACCTTAACCCAACTCCTGGGAGAATATCCAGCTGAAGTTTCACCCGAAGTTGTGGCGACAGAGGTGGCTACCCCCATTGAGTTTAACGACATCCAGGCTCTGGCTCCTGCTGGAAAATCATATGTTATGCTACTGACACTGGCGGCACCTATGCTGGGCGACTCCAGTGGTGGGAAGCAGTCAGTTTTGCTCATATTCTTTTAAACACATTCTCTAAACCCTCACAAACCCTACCCTTATGCGTTGGCGTGGAAGACAAAAAAGTACCAATGTAGAAGACCGTCGCGGACGTGGCGGCGCAGGCCGGACTGGTGCCGGACTCGGAATAGGTGGCGTTATCCTGGCCGTAGTTATCTACTTCCTTGGAGGAGATCCCTCCGTAGTTCTCAACCAGACTTCTCCGGTTCAATATGACCAGAATACCTCCTCACGGAGTACGGCTGAAACAGATGAACTGGCGGAATTTGTGCAGGTGGTCCTAAAAGACACTGAAGATGTCTGGAACAAACTGTTTCGTAAATATGCCAATGCCGATTACCGCGAGCCAACCCTTGTCCTCTTTGACGGGACGGTATCTTCGGCTTGCGGACGGGCCAGTTCAGCAACGGGGCCTTTTTACTGCCCGGCAGATGAAAAGCTATACATCGACCTTTCCTTTTACGGTGAGCTAAAAAATCGCTTTGGCGCTCCTGGAGATTTCGCTATGGCATACGTAGTAGCCCACGAAGTGGGCCACCATGTGCAAAATCTGCTCGGAATTACCGAACGCCTCGACCGCATTCGTGGACGGGTTTCCAAAGCCGAATACAACGACCAATCGGTTCGGCTGGAGCTCCAGGCCGATTTCTTCTCAGGAGTCTGGGCCCACCATGGACAGCAAATGAAAAACTTCCTGGAGGCTGGCGATATAGAGGAGGCCCTCCGTGCCGCCAATGCCATCGGAGACGACCGCTTGCAAAAGCAGGCTCAGGGCTATGCAGTACCTGAGAGTTTCACCCATGGAACCTCAGCCCAGCGCATGCGCTGGTTCAAGAAAGGCTTTGAAACCGGAGACCTGAACCAGGGAGATACTTTTGGCGCCAGATCTCTCTAAGGAACGCGGCCCCAAAAGAGGCATGCGGAATTAACCGGATCAACCGATCTGTAATTCCGCATGTCCCCCCCTCACCACTCTACCCAACCATCCTGTGGTTTGCTGGCACTTTGATGAGAAAGTATCATCTTTGGGAGATGGATAAAAAATACCTTTCCGGATTCGCTACTCTACACAGGATGCTGATATGGTTGCTGCTTGTTGCAGTGGCCTACAGTTGTGCCCAGCAAGCCCGGCCCCAGGGGGGGCCTCGTGACGAGACCCCGCCCACTGTCATTGAAAGTGACCCCATTCCTGGGGAGCTCAATTTTGATCGGGAAGAAGTCACCTTTACCTTCTCGGAGCCCATCCGCAAACCCACCTATGACAAGGAAATTTTCATATCTCCTTTCATCACTCCTCCCGAAATCAGGCTAGCGGATAGCTACCGAAAAGTTACCATCAGGTTTCGTGAGGAACTAAGGCCAGCGACCACCTACATCATTACCCTCAATGAAATCAAGGACAACACCGAAGGCAATCCTTTAGAGGAACCCTATGTCCTGGCTTTCAGTACCGGCGATCAACTGGACAGCCTTTCCCTGGAAGGAAAAATCCTCAAACCAACTCTGGGAGAAGTCGCTGAAGACCTGACCATCCTGCTATTTGATGCGGACAGCGCCGTTCACAACAATTTTTACGAAGAAACCGGCCTTCGAAAACGCCCCACCTATCTTACTCAGACCAACGATAAGGGAGAATTTGAATTCCAATACCTGAGAGAAGGTCCTTATCGGGTCATCGGAATGGAAAATGAAGTAAGAGGATCAGGCCTGATTGCGGTCTCTCTGGATACGGTCGTTTACGTAAAGTCACCTGTCGACTCCACCGAAAAAAATACCGTTTCGCTTATGGCATTTGTCCAGGATGAGGAAAAAGCTCCCACCGTATTGCGGTACAAATTCTGGAGCGAATCCGTCCTGGATCTGTCTATTTCGGAGAATATTGTCCTGTCGGAACTGAGCGGCTGGACTACGGACACGCTGGGAAATGACAGCACCGCCATTGGAAGTCTGAGTCTGTATAAAGGCGAGCGCGGCCCAAGACTCCTCACCCAGGTGGCGGCTGAAGCCCCTTTTCAACTCCATTTGGCTGGCCTGATGGACAGCCTGGGGTATTCAGCTGATACAGCGCTTCGAATCAACTATCAGCCTACACGGCCGCGAGTGGAGCCATGGCTGGAGGAACCTACCTTCCAAATCGACGAGGAAGCCTGGAAATTGCTGGTTCCTGCCACGCTTTTCCCCGCTCAACTTTCTGAAATTACCCTTAGCGATACCACACGAAACGAGGAAAACCGCCAGTATTTCCCACTGGATATTCGGAGCGAAGGCTTTTACCTATTGATATCGCCATCTGAAGAACTGGAAAATCCTCTGGCACCCTATATATTGCGGGTTCCTGGTTCTGCCATGGGGCTAACCGATAGCTTGCTGGGGGACAGTGTATTTGTAAAGCAGGTCAAATGGTATGATCCTGCTGCCTACGGCTCCCTTTCGGGAACGGTAAGGCTGGACACAGGGTATCAGGGGCCTATTTTGGTGCAAATCCTGGATGAAAACAAGAAGGCTGTGGCCACCTTTCAGGATACTACCTTCTCTCTGGCTTACCTGAAAGAAGGAACCTACTCCTTCCGGGTCCTGCTCGATCAGGATGGCAATGGAGTCTATACCCCTGGGAGCCTATGGCCTCCGAGCTGGCCAGAGCGAACCTACCTAGTCCCTGAAACCGTCAAAATTCGGGGGAACTGGACCTTTGAAGACCATGTGGTGAAGGTTATCAGTTCAGATGATGCCATTGAAACAGAACCAGAGGATGAGGAAGTCCCAGGCGATGAGACCGAACGTCCTCCCAGACCGGGGCAGGGCCCTCCACGGAACTAACGAATTAGCGATCCTGGGTCCTGTACACAAACTTTAGTCCGCTCCAATCGTCATTGATCGAGGCGACCTTCACATCCACCAGTCCGGCTTGCAGCCCTGTTTTCCGCACATCCTCGCGGTTGATATCGGTTGAAATGGAGGAAGTCCCTTTGGGCCAACTCACCCATAACATGCCTCCCTTTTTTAGCATCGCCTTGCAAAGACCGATTTCAGCCATCAATACCTCTTCATTCAGACAGAATAGATGGATAAAATCCAACGACTCGGCTGCCGCTCCATCTTCCATGATTTCCTCATCACCTGTTTCCGGAACGAGCTCGTGATATGGGACAGGTGAATGAAACACCTGTATTTGGTCGCCAGGCCTGATGCCCAGTTTTTGATAAAGCGTTCTTGCCATAGCAAAAAATAACCCCCATCGACCAAAAGTCCATGGGGGCTTGATTCAAAAAAGGTAACGACTGGTAGAAGGAGTTCGAAGTTTCCCGCTTCGCGGGAAACTATAAACTACGAACATCGGACTCCGAACTGTGAACTCTTTCCACTAGTTAAACATGCGCTTGTAGTACTCGCCTGCCATGCGGCCAGAGTCAAAGAATGGTACCACGTCAGTCATGCCATTGCGTACGATCTCCCACCACTGATCAGGCTTGTCGTAGTAAGTTGGGAGAATTTCATCATTCAGGATGGTCATCAGGCTGTTGTAGTCCTGGTTATCCTGCTCTTCAATGGATGAATTGAGATCTGCTACTGGAAGTACAAAAGCATTCTTCTGGTGCTTGGCAAACTCCGGAATCCAACCGTCGTCAGTGGAGAAGTTCACAGAAGCGTTCATCGCAGCAGTCATACCAGAGGTACCAGAAGCCTCACGAGGACGACGTGGCGTATTCAGCCATACGTCTGAACCTTTTTTCAGGAGGCCGGATACGTCCATTTCATAACCTGTGATGACGGTGGCATTTTTAGCCAGGTGAGTCATCTGGATCAGGCGGTTAAACATGTCGATGGCCCCTTCATCCTCGGGATAGGGCTTTCCTGCCCAGATGATCTGAATGGGATACTTCTTCTGACTCAGCAGTTTATAAAACTCCTGATGGTTGCGCATGATGAGATCCGCGCGCTTATAAGCTGCAAAGCGGCGTGCCCATACGATGGTCAGGGCATCAGGGTCGAGCAGATTACCTGTCTGGTCGGCCACAAATCGGAAAAGTTCCTGCTTCAACTCCCGCTTACGGGCCTTCATGGCTTCCACATCCCCTGCGGCATGTGCTTCTGCCAGTTCGGTATCCTGCCAGTAATTTTGATTCTGCGCATTGGTAATGCCGATGATCTCTGGACGGCCTTTTACCCCAGACCACATATCGTTGGAGACCTTGGCGTGCAACTGCGATACGGCATTGGCTTTTTTCGCCATGGTCAAAGCAGCAGGCGTATAGCCAAATCGACTTCCTTCAGGATGCCCTGATATTTTGCGAACAGTATCCAGATCCAGACCTGAGAAGAAGCCCAACTGGTGCAGGAAGTTGATGTCACGCTCTTCGTTACCCGCCATCTCTGGAGTGTGAGTGGTGAATACCACCCGCTTTTTCACTTCCTCAACATCCTGATACTTTTGATAAAGGTGGAAAGCCAGCGGCAGGGCATGGGCCTCGTTCATGTGCAGGATGTCAGCGCCACCGAGGGCCTCTACAACTTTGGCACCTCCGATCCCCAGTACAATGCTCTGTGCTACCCGTGTGGCGGCGTTGGAGTCATACAGGCGATGGGTGATGGTACGGCTCAGGTAATCATTCATCCCATCCCGGTCGGTGGTCAGGAAATACATGGGGATGGTACCAAAGATTCGTGGATCAAGGTACCAAACCTGCACCTTCACGGGGTTGCCATTGATATTCAGCTCAACGATAAGGTCGGTTTCTTCCAGGAAGGTATAAAAGCGCTCCCTGTAAAGGGGTTTCATCATCCCCTGCTGATCTCGTGTCTGCTCATAGTAGCCAAACTTCCAGAGCATGCCGATTCCGATCATATTTTGCTTGAGCTCATAGGCGCTGCGCATATGCGAGCCAGCCAGATAGCCCAGTCCTCCAGAATAGATTCTGAAAATATGATCGATACCAAACTCCATGGAGAAGTATGCGACACGTTTGCTGTATTCCTTGGCAGGAGTGTAGGGATGTTCCCAGGTAAGGTTTGTTTTCATATTGGAGCAAATGTCTTGATAGCTCGTATAGGACTGTTTAGTCGACTAAATTTACAGTCTTTAAAGGCAAAACCAAGTGCAGGATACCCATTCTTATAATTCCGTACTCTCCTGACAAAAAAGATCTCGCGAATTGTATTATTCAGGCCCATGCAGAGGGGTATCGGCAAAAAACTTCATCGATAAAAAATAAAAAACTTTGTGACCCCCCTTTATAGTATTCGTCAAAATTGGAATAAGCTCAGGGAATTATATGGGTAAGGGTCGTCAAATCATGATCATTGGGGCAAGCGAGGGACTTGGCCTTGAATTTAGCCAGTTGGCTGCTGCTGATGCCGGAGAACTATTTCTCGTCGGCTCGCAGGAGGATCAACTCATCGCTACCGAAAGCCAGCTAAAATCTCTTGGTGCGCGTTCTACCCGCATGATTGTCGGCCCCCTGAAAGAGCCCCATCAGGGTGAGCGCATCTACGAAGAATGGATGATGCACAATTTCCTTGGTGAAACATCCACTCCCCTCGATACCCTGATCAATGTGACAGCATTTGGCGACTGGGAAGGGGATCCCTGGGAAATGGAATCTCCGGACCCAAGCCTCCATATGGAAAACCTGCTGACCCTTAACATGCTGTTTGCCAGGGAAATGGTCAAGCAGCGCCATGGTCGCATCCTCAACGTGCTATACCATCCCCCCATTTACGATCCGTACCTACAGAGCATGTTTCACGCTACCCGAGAGACACTGCTCGAATATGCGGTCACGCTTAGTCAGCAGCTGGCTCATACGGAAGTTTATGTAAATACCCTCGTGGCTTCCGAGCAGTCCTTCATGCTGCAGGCCGAGCGACTACCCGCCAATGTGGCTCCGGACATGGCTCCACCTACCTGCTCTGCCCGCGATCTCGCAGGCTATGGCTATCAGGTACTGAGGGCTTCGTAAGTCTACCGATAGTCGCTGAGGTATATGGCAGATAAGAGATGTGCCTCATCAGACCATATATACACCAAAATCCAGCTTCGCTACCCTTCCTGCGGATACTTCAAACCCCAATCTTCGCGTAGCCGATCCATCATGCGGGCTACACGCAGCGTTTCCGAAGCGGGCATGATGTCGTTTTCCAGCTTACCTGCCGCCAGGTCGGCAGCTATGGCTTCAGCCTGAAACTGTAGCCCAGTAGCCTGATAACTTCCGTCAAAAATAACCGGTGCCTCATCCGTTACTTCGAGAATGGCTTCTTCAGCCTTCCAGAAAAGCGGAACCCGGATTTTTCCTTTAGTTCCACAAATTATAGCCTCTTTGGGCCCATCCGTCAGAAAACTGGAGGTAAGTACAGCCTGTGCGCCACTATGATAGCGAAAAAGGTAGGATGACTGGTCATCTGTCCCGGTGGCACCCAGGGTCGCTGTACTCTGTACCGCTACGGGCTCTTCTCCGAAGATGAAGTAGGCTGTCGCGATGGGATAGATGCCAATGTCAAGAAGTGCCCCCCCGCCCAGTTCCGGGGCAAATTTGCGGTCCGTAAGGTCCCAGGTCGAGCTGCGAAAACAGAAGTCTGCAATCAATAGTTGCACTTCCCCGATGGCTCCTTCATCCAACCATTGCCTGACCTGCCGCCAGGCTGGCAAAAACCGTGTCCACATCGCTTCCATCAGAAAAACCCCGTTTTCCTCTGCGGCCCTGAACATCTCTTCTCCATCCTGCGCATTGAGGGACAGGGGTTTCTCACACAGGACGTGTTTGCCATGTGAAAGGCAGAGCAGTGTCACCTCCTTGTGATAGGGGTGCGGAGTTGCAACATACACGATGTCCACATCAGGGTCCTGGGCCAGGTCTTCATAGGATCCATGAGCAGTCTGAGCCCCATATTCACTGGCAAATGCCCGGGCCTTTTCGAGGTTACGGGAGGCGACAGCCTGAAGGCTAGCACCGGACAAGGTTGCAAGCCCCTGGGCGAATTTATGGGCAATTTTTCCAGGGCCGATTATGCCCCAGCGGAGTTTTTTTGACATGGAGTAGCAGCTTGTTTGTGAAGATTACATTCGGAAAAACAAGTATAAGGATCATTGCTCCATCTTGCAATGCATCAATCACTCCCATTACGCGCTTCCAGCACCGTCTTTACCTTGATCTCGCTGTGCAGGGTTCGATGAACCGGGCAGCGATCTGCAATCTCCATCAATCGCTGCAACTGCTTCTCGTCCAGATCACCTTCTATCTCGATTTGGCGGTCGATGTAGTCTATTTTGCTTGCCTTTTCGTCCACATGGCCCTGATCTTCCGGATAGTCCTTATAGTGCTCCAAATGAACCCGCACCTCTTTGAGAGGCCACTTTTTGCGGTCTGCATACATCCGCAGGGTCATGGCTGTACAGGCCCCCAGGCTGGCTAGCAACAGGTCATAAGGGCTAGGGCCCAGGTCATCGCCTCCTACCGAGGCGGGCTCATCGGCCAGAAATTCATGTTTCCCCGTGCGAACCTCAGAGGTATAGCCCGTCTCCCCAACACGGACCACCGCCTGCCGATCGGTGATCAGGGGCTCCTTTTCCTCCAAATCCAGGTAACGGGTCGCCCAGGTGGCGATCATATGGCCTGCATAGAGCGAATCCGGTTTATTGAGCAACAGGTGATCAGCCCCATCGAGGGTCAGAAAGCTCTTGGGGTGTCGGGCTGCCTCGTAGATCTTGCGTGCATTGTCGACTGCTACCACCTGATCCTGAGGCGAATGCATCACCAACAGCGCCCGATCCAGGTTAGCGATGACATCCTCCAGCTTCACACTTTCAATGTCTTCCAGAAACTGCTTGCGGATGGTAAAGGGCCTGCCTGCAATCTCAACCTTTGCCTCTCCGTCCTGGTGAATGCGATCTTCGACCGCTGCAAACAGGTGCTTAACGTGTTCAGGCTCAGAGGGTGCCCCTACCGTCGCGATGGCTTTTACCGATTCAATCTGACTCCCAGCCATCAGGACAGCTGCCCCACCCAGGGAATGACCTACCAGCAACTGCGGAGCCTCATGGTTCTCTGCTAAAAATCGAGCTCCGTCCAGCAGGTCGGAGACATTGGAGGAGAAGTTCGTATCAAAGAATTCTCCCTCAGACTCTCCCAGCCCGGTAAAATCAAACCGCAGTACGGCGATTTTATTTTGAGTAAGGGCCAGGCTAATATTTTTCTCGCCCTTAAAATTCTTGCTACAGGTAAAGCAGTGGGCCAAAATAGCGTAGGCCTGAGGACGCTCGCCAAGGGGAAGATCCAGGTTGGCTGATAACTTGATTCCTTTTCGATTAGGAAACTGAATGCGGTGGGTTTTCATCAGGGGATTAATTGAGGTGGGACAAAAATGACACTGGAAGCAGGTCCATTGTTTCTACTTTTCCGGAATTCCCCACAAAATGTCCTCAATTTCCTTTGTTAGCCGTCGCAAACCCGACATCCCGCCAGGCTATGGCTGGGCCAGGCGCTTGAGGGATTTATTAATTCGGTCCCCAAACTCTCCGTAAGCATCCGCCTCCTTTGCATTCAAATAGGCATTTCGAGCCATTTCTACCTGTTCCAGCTCTTCATGGCAGCGGCCCTGATAGTACCAGCTTCCAGCTACATAGTGATCTTCGGAAATTCCGCAAAGAGCGGCATAGTCAAGGCTGGACTGAAAATCCTCAATGGCTCTCTCGGGGTCATGGCGTCCATCCAGATAAGACAGACCCCGATAGTGATAGGCGCGCATGGCGAGCTTGGTGGTGTAATTGGACTCAAGACAGGTAATGGCTTTTTGTATAGCTCCGGGTTGTCCCTCATAGTTGGCGATGAGCTGATCCAGCACCGGGATAGCCTCCTCGTGAAATCCGGTGTGGACTTTGACCCGGGCATATTCACAAGTGAACCATGGATTAAGCGGAAAGTCACGGTGTAGTCGCTGGGCCATCACCTGTGCGCGCACAGTATCACGGGCCGAGGGCTCCAGGTAGATGTAGGTGAGGTAATACATCGCTTCAGGCCGGGTCAGGCTACCGGAAGAAATGGACTCCTCCAGCTCTTCAAGCCCTTTTGAGACATTGCCGTCAGGAAAAAAGGCCATAAAAGGGGTCAACAGGACATTGGACTCTGCTATAGTGGCCGCATAGTAGTGATAGACACCGGAGGCAAAGCAAAACTCCACGGAGCTGTCGCTATACGCTATGCAATCATCAAGATAGGGAATCAGTTTTCGCCCACGGTTGGCAGCAGTAAACCATTCCTGCCGATAAGCAGCGAGTTTGGCGTGCAGGGCATGACTCAGGTACTGAAACAGGGCATGTTCATCAGGGTGATCGACTGCCAGATACTGCTCGCTCTTTTCCAACCCAAGGCGTAATTGCTGGTCTATAATAGAGTGAAAGAAGGGAGTGACGCAGGTTGATGACTGCCACCAGCGATTGGTAGCTTTCAAAAAATGTGGTGCGGGATGTGCTGGAAAATCTTCCAACAATCCCTCAAAGGCCTGATCGGCCTCGTCATATCTCCCGTTATAAGTCAGGTTCAGCCCGGCATGTGCTCGGGCCATGAACATAGAGTCTTCCAGTATCTGTCCCTTGACCATTTGGCCCCCACCTATCCACAGCAGGTAACATAGGAGAAACTTCAACAGGGGTGCATTCGATGGATTGTGTGGCATTTTTGGAACCTTTTGTGTAAATTTTTCGAATCAAAAGTAGGTTCAATCGTCATGATCTCTAAGAAAATGAAAAATCACTGGCTGCTCAAGGCGTACTTCAAGCTACCATTAGCCGGCAAAGTTGCCGTTCCAGTGGTAGGTATCTTCCTGGTTTTTGCCATTCTGAAAACAGTTAAGTGGGCCTTCTGGCTAGGTCTGCTAGGCCTGGTCGTTTACCTGGGACTCAGTGCTTTCCTTTACTTCAAAGACAAAAAGTCCTGATATTTCCCTACCGCCCCTACAACATATTGAGCCTCCCATCCAATGATGGGGGGCTTTTTTAATTACTGGGTCCGCCAGCCCATAGGGTTAAAAAAAAATCAATTCGCGTGAGCCGATTTTGCCTGCATTGATGTAATCAATAGTAGCGCATCCGTTCATCATTATCCAAACCAAACATTTTTTGCCCTATGAAATCTATGAGAAACATTTCAATTGCCTTGTCGGCGGTCCTGATACTTTTACTGGCACCCGCCTGTAGTTCCTTCCTCAACGGAGGCCCCGGCCAAAACACCCTTGACTCCATCGATGGAGAATGGGTCCGTGTCGCCAGCAACAATCCCGCCAATGACGGGATGGTGGTTACCGTGACCGGCTCAACCGGTACCGTCACAGAAAATCCCCGCAGCAGCTTTGCCATTGGAGCCATAAAGTGGCGCAATATCACCCCAAATGACGCTTCGGGATTTAACTATGAAGAACTGGGGAGTGACGCGAATTACTACGACGCCACCATGGAACTGGACGGAGACACCATCTTCATCGACGTATTTTCCACTGGTGCCGGAAATATCCAGAAGTACGTGAAGCGAAGCGAATACACCGACCCAGGTCCCAGTGCTGAGACCATTACCCTCGACTGTAGTGGATTCAACACGGATTCTGAGCTGGAAAATGGCCCAGCCGCTGTGGACTACATTGTCCCATCTGGTTGCGTGCTCGACGTAACAGCCGCACTTTCCATTCAGGCAGGTACGGTAATCCAGTTTGAAGAAAACTCCGGCATTGGGGTTTATGATGGCGGTAGCCTCAAGATGGTTGGGACCTCTGCTGAGCCGATTATTCTGCGTGGAAAGGAAGCAATTGCCGGCTACTGGAGAGGTATTCACATAGAAACCAACTCATTTAACAATCAGTTTGATTACGTCAACATCTCTGATGCAGGCAGCAACTATGTGTACTGTTGCAATACTGTGGCGACCGTATTCCTCAAGGGAGGTAAACTGAAGATGACCAACTCCACCCTGAGCAATGGTGACGGTTATGGCCTGTATGCCAACGAGCAGGCAGAGCTACTGGATTACGCCAACAATGAAATCACCACCCATACAGATATGGCCATGTGGATCCACCTGGAGCGAGCCGGAGAACTTGATGGTACCGGATCAACCTATGTCGGAAATGAGAAAGATTTTGTTGGAGTATT
This sequence comes from uncultured Bacteroidia bacterium, assembly GCA_964343195.1. GTDB lineage: Bacteria > Bacteroidota > Bacteroidia > J057 > J057 > CAYVAP01. The sequence goes on from CAYFIR010000032.1 coordinate 26,085, forward strand.
TGAGTCAACCCTTGATGAAGAGGTTTCGGTGCCTGCCCTGGACGTGCCTTTCTTTTTCGAAGAAGGAAAAGTAATGGATATCATGGACGATCTGACTCTGGAAGCTGGAGTAGAAATCGTAATGGGCAATGAAGCTGGAATCGGAGTAATTGATAATGGTTCACTCAAAGTAACGGGAACCAACACGGCTCCAGTCACCATTCGGGGTGAGGAGGCTACCCAAGGATACTGGCGTGGCATTCATATGGAGACCAATAGCATCAATAACCAGATCAGCTACTTAACAGTGAGTGACGCCGGAAGCGACTATGTATATTGCTGTAATACGACTGCTTCAATCTTTCTGAAAGATGGGAGAGCCAGCTTTGAAAACACCACTCTCTCCAATGGCGCAGGCTATGGTTTTGCCACGAAAGCAGATTTTGAGTTCACTAACTTCTCGGAGAATCAGGTGACTACACATGCAGAAGAACCCCTCTATTTGAGTCTTACCCAGGCAAGCGCCATTGATGGCCTGAATAGCAATTTTGCTGGAAATGACAGAGATGTGATTCTGCTCTACAGAGCATCACTTGATGGTGAGGGTGTTACACTCAAAAAGACCAATGTGCCTTATGGGATAGAAACCAACGTCGTGATCGACATCAAGCAGCCACTGACACTGAATCCAGGGGTAATCATGGAGTTCCGCGAAAATGCAGGTTTGGGAGTGTATGATAGTGGAACGCTTAATGCAGAGGGAACTGCGAGTGAGAAAATTATATTCCGCGGGGCCAGTGATGAAGTAGGTTACTGGAGAGGCATTCATACAGAAACCAATAGCAGCAATAATGTCCTGGATCATGTAGACCTCTCCAACGCTGGTAGCAACTATGTTTACTGCTGCAACCAGAAGGCAGGGCTCTTTGTAAAGGCCGGACAAATGACCGTGTCCAATAGCTACATCCACGACAACGGCGGTTGTGGGATCGCCGTTGGATCAAGTGGAACCCTGACAGAATCCGGCAATACATTTGCCAATAATACAGAAGGCGACATTTGTAACTAGTGCTTCCGGAATTAAGTAATTACCCATTCGCAATTCGTATAAAGTGCTCACCCGCAACACTTTCAATCACGTTGAGTGCAACGAAATCCCGCAGAGCGGGAAATTACTGATGACGAATTTCGAATTATTCCCACTAGTGAAAAGAGTTCGAAGTTGAATGTACCGGTAATCAGGCTGTTACCTCAACTCGAATTGGAGAGGAACTTAATTCCGCAGGTACTAATCGTCCCTATGCACCCTGTCCTGAAAACACGAACAGGCAGCCGTTTTGGCTGCCTGTTTTCTTTTGAATCATGATTACCGACCTTTGCACCAAATTCCGACACACATTATGAGTCAATCCATTAATCCTCTCATTCTCGAATCCATTCAAAACGATGTAGCCCAGGTTGGCGACAGTCTCAAACTCATTGCAGAACGTGTCATCAGTGAGGGAATCAGCGAATATCCGGTATTCATTGCAGCTCAGGACTGGGTAGATCTGGGGAAACCCATCTTTGACAGAGACAGCGTACAGCTAAACTGGTTCTTCAACGCCTCTATCCTGGAAGATTTTGTCAGCAAAGACATCGTCAAAACTGACAAGGTCAAGGGCTTCAAAGCGGCCTACGGAGATCCACTGGAGCGGGCATGCATCTTTGTCGTGACCCCTGAGCTTCAACAGTTTATTTTCGTACCGTACGATGTCGATTCCATCGACACTGCTGCTCCGGGCCCCAATGGTCATGCATAGCCAGCAGGTCCACCAAAATTAGGGGGCAGGTTCCCATCCTGTCCTCCGCTTATTTCAATAGGTCCATGATTCTGCTCATATTTCTCCACATTATCTGCCAGAGCAGCCATGAGACGCTTGGCGTGCTGTGGGGCCAGAATCACCCGAGAGCGCACCTGAGCCTTGGGAGTACCCGGCAGAACCTGGATAAAGTCCACTACAAACTCTGTCGGCGAGTGAGAAATAATGGCCAGATTGGAGTAAACGCCGTGGGCAATATCTCCGGGAAGTTCTATGCTTAACTGATTGGGTTGGTTGGGCTGATTGGGCTTTTTGGGATCTTGCATTGATTTTGTACTAATTGGTTTAGAGCGAAAGTAAAAGTATACCCTCACTTTTCATTCCTTTTCCATTCCAAACCATCATCTTTGTTAATGGTTCACTCGTAGAAGCACCCTCAACTTAAGGATCTCATGGCAATTTCCCGACTTTTCCTTTCGATGCTTTTTGTCAGCCTTTTCTGGATTGTTAGCTGTAACTCCGATGAACAGGCAAGCAGGACTGATGAACCTGATCCCGTTGTAGATACGCCAACCGCTCAGGAAAGGGCAAACCCTGTTGGATACACCGAGCTGACCTGGGAGCAGCTGAGCCATGTGACCTTCCAGCCGAGGTACTACGAGGAAATCCAGGATTCCCTGCTGTTCCCCTTCTTTGCCCCGGAAGTCACCGCCCTGGCTGGGGATTCTGTAATCATCACCGGATATGTGATACCGCTTCAGGAAGGCATCTACTTCCTCTCCAAAACCTCCTTTGCAAGTTGCTTTTTTTGTGGAGGCGCGGGACCAGAAACAGTGGTGGAACTGGAGCTCCGTGACAAGGACGCCATGTTTGCCAATGACGATTTCCTGACCTTTAAAGGAGTTCTGAAGATCAATGATACCGACATCGAAAGGCTAAACTATATCCTCGAAGATGCCGAGGTCATAGCAGCAGGATAGCCGCCCACTTCCACAACACAAAAGGCAGTGGCCTGAATAAGCCACCGCCAGTACATCAATCAACTCACAGGCAGTTAAGAGGCTGTTTGGGGGATACCAGAGCGAGCAGGGTTTCTCCTACCCACCCACAACCCTTTCATTCTCCGGGTGCTTTGCATCAGGTTTTCTCGGTCATATAGGCCGTAGGATACAGACGCTTCATCCTCCGATCTATATCACTGACAGTCACATGGTTATCCTTATTTTCATCCAATCCACTATTCTGGCGATAGGATTTAGTCGGATTAGAATATAGCGTATAGCAAAAGTCCTGGCCCAGGGCTTTGGGATAAAGGATGGCCAGGTACAGATCTGTCAGGCTGTCAAAGTCTCCATATCGCTCTCTGACGGTCTGAAGGTAAAGGTAGACATACTCCATCTGCTGAACATGATTCATGCGCTTGAGGCGCTCCAGGGAGACATTCATCTCGCGGGCTGCAGCCGGCATAAACTGGATCAAACCCGTGGCACCGCTACCCTGAAAGTTTTCCACTCCCGCATCAAATTTTGACTCCGAATACATCACGGCCATTAGCCACTCGGGGGGAACATCGAGCATTCCCGCGATTTCCCTGACTTTATTTTCAAATCCCAGGGCATCGCTCACGTACATCCGCGCCTTGTCCATTAGGAATAGCGTCTCCCCCGGACTGGACATGATCGCGACATCCGCAGTAGCGGACTGCCCCGCAAAGAGATTAGGATTTAAGAGGAAATGAGTCCCAATATTGGTGACGATGACGATTGAACCTATTAGTAAAAATAATTTTGTCCGCTTTTTGGGCACGGGGGGCATCGGCCTTGCCAGGCCGGTATTGCGCCCTCTAGGCAAACTGGCTGTAGCAGCGTTTTGCCACGCCTGATTTGACTTGGTTTGTTGGCTAGGGTGAACCCTGGGTCGATAACTGCTGCTCATGGGAAATAGTATTTAATGGGTCAAATGAACTGCGTATGCTAAAAATTCGATCATTCAGCTCTTATTTTTAGCTAAAGTATTGCCCGCAATCCAATTATGCAAATAAAATTAGATTATGTACTATTTTTTTTAGCACGGAATTTCTTTACCAGGATGAAGAGCCCATCGGCGTACCGCAATATTCCACTGATTATCAACCCATTTAGGAGCCCTGTTCTATCCAGACTGGCAAACCGGAGGTTAGTCTGATGAGACTTTAGGCCTATTTTTATCAAAAAATCTCAAATTATTTGAAAGTTTTTTGTTTCTAGCCTTTGGAAAAGCGCTTCCATCCCGCGTTAATTTCGCACCCATCATCACCAAACACTTATCCATCCGGGATCATGAGACTTCGCATTTCTTCTATAGACAGTTCCCTTACCAAGCACAAATTGCAGGAGATCTTCGAGGAGTACGGAGATGTTACCTCCGTCAAGATATTCAGGAGCCTGGACGGCACTCCAGCCCTCGGTTTTGTAGAAATGAAACGGGACCGCGAGGCAGAAGCGGCCCTTTCAGACCTTAATGGCACCCAGTTCGGAGATAACGTCCTCAAAGTGGAGGTATCCAGCGATGTATTTCGCACGCACCATACTGCCGTAGCCGTTCCCCCTCCTTCAGATGACGATGAGGAGGACGAAGACCTGGATGAAGATCTCGACATTGAGAATGAGGAAGAAGATGATGAAAAGGAGGTTTCCTTTTCTGATCTCGATGAGGACGATTACGATGAACCTGCAGATGATGAGGACTAGTGGTACAAGTTCGGAGTTCGGAGTCGATAGTTCGGAGTTGAAAGTGTTGCTGTTCAATCACGTTTAGCGCCTCGAAATTCTCCTGCAATCCCAAGCCCAAACCATGGTCTAATGGGCCTTTCAAGGCTGAAAGAGGTATTGCTTCTGGTCATCAGGGTTTATTTCATTCAGGTATTTGTATTTTTTGCAGGTGTGATTAGCAATCATTTGCTATATTCTTACCAAATACGTTGAAAGTAATACTTCCATGGTGATTAGAATTGCTATAAATGAACAGGTATTCCTCAAGGACCCGGATAGTACCAAACTGGGTCAGAAGATTGTGACGAATGGAATTGCACTGATTGACGAAATAGGGTTTGAAAGCTTTACCTTCAAAAAGCTGGCGAAGAGGATTGGGTCAACTGAAGCATCAATCTATCGCTACTTTGAGAATAAACACAAGCTACTCATATACCTGGTTTCATGGTATTGGAACTGGTTGGAGTATCAGCTTATCTTCCTTTCCCAGAATATCGACGACTCATGGGCAAAGTTCTACATTGCCATAAAGGTCATCTCCCAACCTCACCTGCTCACGGATGATCAAATCCACATTGACAAGACTGCTCTGCATCGCATCGTAATACGCGAGTCACCCAAAGCCTATTTGAGCAAAGAAGTTGATCTGGATAACAAGGAGGGTTATTTCCTTAGCTACAAACGCCTTTGTGGCCGCATCGCCGATATAGCCCGTACAATTTGCCCTGACTACCCCTACCCCAGGGCTTTGGTCTCTACTCTCATTGAGAGTGCCCACAATCAGATGTTTTTTGCGGCTCACCTGCCCCGTCTCACAGATCTTGAGCCTGAGAATTATGATGCACTCACCAACTTCCTCTCTGATATGGCCGAGAGAATGCTAGGGTCAGGCCACGAGAAGTAGAAGGGAAAGCATACTACTAGTCATCAGTTTCGCCCCACGAAAAGGGCTTGAGGGCGTCTCCTTATGCCTTTTTGAATGGTAGGCCTACCTCACTCTAACCAAGGTGTGCACTTAATTCAAGGCCAGTAGCCGCTAATTGGCTTTGCGCGGCTAGGGCAACTTGGGCAACTTACTATTTCGGAGTCGAGCCTCGGCAAGCCGCCTCTAATGGCGCTCAATATGGTAAAGTCGGAGACAAGAAGACATCAGGTGTCGGCTCTAGGTACTTCACTTCGTTCAGCACAGGCTCTCACCAGCGCCATCCTGGGGATGGTCAGGACCTTGAGCACTGCTTTAGCAGTACCGCTCGTGAGCTTCTCCGAAGCGAAACGTCAAGTCAAAGCGTCTTTGACGCCAGACGCAATTGAAAACGGAATGGTCCGTAACATGGGAACTTTGAACCGAGAAACTGATGACTAGTTCGCTTCTTCTTTTTTGCGACGCTCAATCAGGTAAATCTTGATGTCGTCAAAGAAGCGTTCGGGGTTCTCATTGACTTCGCGCAGCAGTGCATTCACGTTACGTGTGGTGTAAGTGAGGCTGTCATATAGTTCCCGGTCATTGAGCAGCAGCCCCAGGGTACCAGTGGTGGTATCGAGCTTTGTGACGATATTTTCCACGCTACCTACGGCGCTGGAAGCATCTGTCATCAGTTTCTTAATCTCAGACGATGCCGATTCGAGGGAATCGGTCGTACTTTCCACATTGGCGATAATTCGGCTGATGTTCTCGTTGTTGTTCTCAAAGTTGGAAACAATACTGGCGGCATCTCCGGAAAGGACTCTGAGCTCACGGGAAATGCTGTCTACTTCCTGCGAAATTTTGGTCAGGTTGTCTGTGGTCTCGCGGATATTTTCCAGCGTAACGGCCAGCGAGGAGGTGTATCGATCATCTGCAATGACCTTCTTGGCCGCAGCCACAATTTCGTTTAGCTGTACCGTCAGGGTGCCGAGTTGCAACAGAATTTTAGCCCCCTCATTCATGACGAGGTCCTCTGCTTCTGAAAAAATTCCGGATTCCACGGCTCCGGTTATGTCATCGCCATTCTCAAGAAATGTCCCGGCTGGACGCAAGCTATCCGGCAGGCGGATTTCGATCCCTTTGGCTCCCAGCAGGTCAATGCTGTACACCATGGCCTCAGAGTTGGCAGGAATGTTGTATTTTTTATCCAGCTCCATGCGGACGCGGGTGTACCCACTTTGAAACCCTTCGGTCATCTCCAGTTCGACATCGGCAACCTTCCCTACCGGTACCCCCTTGATGTACACCTGATTCCCAGCAAAAAGGCCGTTTAGCTTGGGATAATTGGCATACAGAACCATAGGTGGCCCAAAGTACTGTGATCCAGCCAGGTAGTTCAGTCCTATGAATATCAGGGCAGCAGTCCCAACTGCAATAATCCCAAACCTTATCTCTTTTTTCATCTGAGTGGTGCTAATGGTCTGTTGGTGTGCAGGTCAGGAAAAATCTTGCAGGAACAATATAATTCGGAAAAACTACTCCCCGATAGACCTTGCGACAGGTAAAACTAAAGAAAAGCCCAGGCGTTCACAACCTGGGCTGATTATTTCACCTAATTAGAATCGGGAATGCTAACGCTTGATCAGGGTCCTTTTTTCCGACCATTGGTCAGATGATAGCATGAGGATATAGGTTCCAATGGGAAGATTGCCCACCGACAGTTTTACCTGCTGCCTCCCTGACTGAAGATCCAGATGCCCCGCATTCACTACCCTACCCTGTAAATCCAGAAACTGATAGGTAAGGGCTCCGGCTGACGGAAGCTCCAGTTGGAGATTTACAAAATCCTCCATGGGGTTGGGCCATAAATTGAGAATGGTGGGATTCAGGCCCCTGCCTGATTCCTCCAGGAGACGCTCTACACTTACTGCTTCAGAGAATAAGGTCTCGCCATATTCACCAATTAGGTAAATACGGTAATGGGTAAACCTGGAGGCAATCTCCATGTCCTCGAAGCTGCGGCTGTTACCAGGTACCTGCTCTATCTGAGTGAACTGCTCACCATCCAGGGATTTCTCAATAACAAAGCGGGTTACCGCTACGCTATCACTGAGTTCCCACACCAGCAAATTTGACTCATCAGCCATGGACACAGACAGATCAAGACTCAAGGTTGTTTCCGCCTCAGGTTCATCTTCTGATACGATTTCACCCGTAGCAGCATTGACCGCAAAGGTCTGGTAATCCAGATAACTAACGGCACTGCCAGCACAGCCATCTTCCTGGGTGCTCCCATAATAGTGGTAGCCTGACTGATCGAAGACCCCAAGGTCGTGACAAACGATTCCATTCCCGGCATTCATGCCTACAGTAGCTCCATTTCCACCAAAGCCGAGCAATCCTCCCGAGGAATTACCAGTGGTCCACTGCATGTCTCCGTAACTAAACAGCACCGTGGCTTCCCGTGGTACATCGTAGTCGCCTACCTGGCGAATACTCCCATCGGTGATCAACACCTGGAATGTATTTCGCAGATCGCAGTCTGTACCGCATCCAAAATAGGCCACATCAGACCAAATAATCACCATATAGTGCCCTGCAGGATCGAAATAGTAATCGATACTTCCTCCCTGGGTCAAATCCAGATCGGCGTAATATGGAGCAATCATATAGGGCTCTGGCAGGCAGAACGGTTCGGGGGTATATGCTTTATAGGCGTACTCAAATGTGAGGTTGCCATTGGCATTGAGGTAGGCCTGGTTATAGCTCACCCCGTAAAATTCAAGGGCAAATGGCAGGTCCAGTTCTTCGGAACAATCATCGCAGGGGGTTCCTCCCTTGAACGCGCGATAGGTAACGGAATTGCCATTCAGGTCTTTACCCAGTGGGATCCAGGCCGGTGCCGGATTGCTACGGTATGGACAATCTTCGGGACAAAGCTCGGGAGTTTCACCGGGATCACAGCGGCCATTGCCACAGAGACTTTGCTGGGCCGTCACAAGGAAATTATCCAGTCCTGCGCCCCAGGCCCAGGCTCCTTCGTCGTAATAGGTCCATTGTAGCTGGACTACCATGCCATGAAATTCGCTGAGGTCCAATACTACGGTCCCTGCGAAATCAACGGTATCTCTGCTGATGAAATGCCAGTTTTCACCGTCCCAGAGTGACAGCTCCAGATAGCTGCTGTCTGCATACTCCTGAAAGAGCATATCAAAACTTACCTCCACTTTGCCATCAAAATCCCGAAGGTCGAAAGCAGGGCTCAGGGCTATGGCTTCCCCGATGTTATTGGAGGACTCATCGTTGACATAAAGCCAGCTTTTGGTGCCAGGATTTTCATAAAATCCGATTTTCCCTTCATTGACCTGCCACCTCCCCCCATCGCTGCTACGCTCGGTAGTCCAGCCTTTTGGCAAGCCATTTTCAAAAGTGTCAAAAATCAGCGTGTCCAGATCATCCGTTGGGCAATAGGCACTGAGGCTATCTGCCAGCCCCAATAGGGCTAATAGCAACAGGACGGAAAAGACGGTCGATATGTGGTAACAGGATCGGTTCATAAGAACTGGATCAGAGCAGGAAAAGATGTTATTGGTGGGAGTCAACCAGGTTTTGGTACTCCACCTTGAGGTTTTCTAGTTGTAGATGCAGGGAACGGGTATCGTAATTCCTATCCTCCTGATGGAGGGCAATTCTCAGTTCATAGTCTTCCATCCGGGCAAGCATATCGTGCCGTGCACGCAGGACGCGCAGTTGCCTCTCCTGTTGTGGGGAGCGGTTTTTCAGCTGTGATAGGGAAGAAATTGAGGCTTGAAGGCTGTGCTTTTCCTGTGCCGCACTGGAATTGCTGCTAACCTCTGCCTGCATGATGGCACGGGGCTGACGGGTCATCCTCACCACCGGGTTAATGGAAGTGGCCGAGTTTCCGCTACCAGGGGTAGCCTGATAAATGACTACTGCCATGACCCCCGCCAGCAGCACTCCAAGACCTTTTTGTGCGGTAGTTTTCTGGGAAAGCATACTCCTCTTTTTCATAGACCCAAAGGTTGGATTTCACAGGGCTATATTAGAGGAGGTCGGACTATGCTGCGTTACACAAAGAGAGGCAAATATTACATATGTCGTATAATATCAATCTTTAACTAATCCTGAATTTGAGTAGAGTCCGTAGCAATTGAAATGGTACTCATCAAGGGTGTCAGTCCCCATTTTTCAAAACTCTGAAGTCAGGCTATTCCTCCCCTTCCTGCTCTTTGGGCCGATACTTACTCTCATGAAAGATCGCTTCATAGTCCTGCCGATCACACAACTGAGCCAGGGTGATGTCAGCATTTCTGTCCATGAAGCTGTGGACGATTCGCCACCCGAGGTACTCGCCCAAACGAGGGGCAGATTCCATTGAGAGATCTGTTGTGTAGGGCTTATCGGAGAGATAATCCTGTTTGAGTTCGAAATTGCTGTCAAATAACCGGTCAATAGCGGTCTTGTAAATTCGGGCTTCGTAAAAATTGGCCCAATACATCTGCTCGGCGTTGTAAAGAAAGCGCATGCTATCCGGGGTGTGAGGAAGCATTTGCTCGACGAAATACTGCTTGATCCCCTCACGGATGATATCATCGAGCAGGGTAGTTTCGCGGGTACGGGGCAGAGGAGCGACCATCCCTTCCGAAATTTCACGGAATGCCATTACTTCCATGTATACCGGATCAAAGCGTCGCTTGATATAGGCTGGCAAAGTAGGGGAATAGAACGGGAATTCCGGTCCCATAAAGTAATGCAGCCCTATGCTAAAGTAGCCTGGAACCGGTACTATCTGATCTACCTGACGCATTTCCTGTGCGGGGACATAACCACTCACATGGGTACGAAAGGCTGGTAGCACGATGTCTGGAAATTCCCGCTTTAGCCGCTTCATGGGCTTCTCAAAACGCGCATCAAGGGGATAGTCATAGGGAAATTCCTGCCGAACCGAGTCCAGCAACCCCAGCATGGCACTGTCGCTCAGCACTCGCCCAAACTCCCAGACCATCAGGCTATCGGCCTGCCGGGGACTTAGCCTATACCGCTCTACCAACTGTCCCAGCCCGATGAACTCCGCCAAAAACTCATGCTCAGAGGCAAGGTGCCGTTCAAAAACTTCCTGAAAGGCCGTGCTGTCCTTATCGGCCAGGTCACTGGCAGCGGCCCACATCAGGCTATCCACTCTGCGGAACTGCAGATTTACCTCAATCTCATCCAGGCCCGCATCAGGATCTTCCTTACAGCCTGTCAGGGTTATCAGGCCCAGCAAAAACAGGATCCCAAATGTCCTGAAACGAAAAAATGGAAGTGCGCAACTAGCAGTCATGTGAAGGGTCTTTGCCATAAAATGGCTGGTAATTTGAGATTTATTCAGGTGATTTCGCATTCGATGCAAGATTATCCCTTATTTGCTGTTGAGAGATAGGGAGTGACTTGTTCCTTTTATCCTTTATCTAAAGCTTAACAACCAGCTTTCTCTCTTCCCTAACATACAAACTACTAAACCATGCGTGCAAAATTACTCCTATTGGGTCTTTTCCTCGGCATCTCAGTTCTCCAGGCTCAGGAAGGAATCAGGATGGGCCTGCGATTCAGTCCCATCATTTCCTTTGCCAATATCACCGATTCCACTGGTGCCACCATTTCTGATGAAATTACCTCCCGAGCAGGCCTTTCCTACGGCCTTTCCGTGAACTACGGCTTCTCTGACAACGTAGGCCTGCATTCCGGTCTTCACATTGTCAACAAGGGCTATCGCCGCACCAGTACGTTCAATATTGATTCGGCCATCACCATCAATGATGCCAGCGAAAATGTCCGCATTACCGCTGTTGAAATTCCCATCGCCCTGCGTGGACGCACCGACGACATTGGCAACGGAATTCATATCGTAGGTACTTTTGGTGGGACCATTGACATCAGCACAGGTTATCGCAACCAATGGAAAGAGGTCAACCCTGCAACTTACGAAGTCAATACAGGAGGCTCTGGACAATTGAATCGGGCCGCCGAATACCTGTTCCCGGTGGGATTAAGCTTTGTATTTGGAGCAGGGGTTGACTGGGAAATCGATCGTGTCGGTACCCTCAACCTGGGAGTTACCTATCACCAGGGGCTCACCAACCTCAACGCACGAAATGGCGGTTTCCAGACTGGCACAAAAGGGGCCTCAGAGAACATCAAGCTAAACTATGTAGCCCTGGACCTGAGTTTCTTCTTTGGAGGATAGTCGGTATGCGGTGATTCGAGACACCGTATCATAGGTTACGCCATTTTCCAATATTATCCATACCCGGCTTAGAGGCTGTTTGGGTTTTGGTGTTTCGAGGTCAAACGCAGGATTTTTTGCCTCTGGCAAGGAGGTTTTTCGAGAAATAGTGAGCTATTTTGAGGAAAACTGACGCCGACAGAGGTGAAAAAGACAAGTTTTGAGCCGTAAAGGAAAAATCCAAACAGCCTCTTAAACCTTATTCCGGTTTCCCTTCATCATTCTTCCAGCCAAATCTCACGATAGGTACCTTCGAACCAGATTCGGAGGTACCCTTTTTGTTTCAGCCGCCGACGGAAATAGTAGTATTGAGCCGAATTGGGAATTCGAACGGCTTGGGAAGAAAGCACAAGGCCATCTTCCTTGGCCAGGTGAAAGTATAGCATCCGACCATAAGGGTGAGCCATCGAATCGGCCACCATGGCCCTGGAGTCGAAGGCGAGGATAACCGAGTCGGATCGAAAATACACCTCGTACTCAACTCCGTCCGGATTTCCGCTCTTTTCCAGCAGCTTCCCTATGTCGAGTACTCCGTATCCCAGGTCGTAGTCGTAATAGGGGAAATAGTGTCCACCCTGCCGCAATCGGGAGTGAAGTTCGGAAGGAGACAGGGTAGGATCCTGCTGCAAAAGGCAGGCTGCTACCCCTGTGACCATAGGGGCGGCAAATGAGGTGCCGGCCAGTTCAGAATAGCGCTCATACTTATCTGCTCCGACGACAAAGCCGGGAGCGGAGATATCAGGCTTCACCAATCCATCGGGATTGGGGCCTGGAGTTGAAAACGGAATTTTTTCACGCAGCATGGGCAGCGAGCCTCCAACTGAAAGGACCTCTGCCACCTCAGCAGGGGCTCCGATATGTGGATAGCGGTCCAGGCCATCATTTCCCATGGAATTGATCACCAGCATGCCTTTTTCAGTAGCGATTTTGGCCGCTTTGCTGACGAGTGGCATCCGGCCCGTCGCTCCGACATAGCCATAATTATCGCGCACATAGGTCAGAGAAGCATTGATCAGGCTGGCTCCCATCCTGTCAGCCCACTCAGCAGCAGCCAGCCAGTGATCCTCTTCACGGCTGAACTCCCACCACTTATGTTCCACTCGGGCAAGGAGGAATTCCACATCTGGCGCGGCCCCGATCTGCCGATCCTCATAATACCCCGCGATGCAGCTCATGACCTGGGTTCCGTGCCGGGAATGATGATACACCGTCGAAGCCCTGGGTGAATAAAAATTCTTCGTGGCTATTACCTTATTCGCCAGAAACGTGGGCCGGAGGGAGGGATGGACATCCGCCTCCTGAAATCCCGCATCAAAAACTGCCACCCTTACCCCTCTACCTGTCAGCCCCATATGCAGCAGGGTATCCAGGTGCATTAGATCACGTTGCATGGAAAGTAAGGTGTCCAGATTCCGGTCTGCCAGAAGCGGAGTACTAACCTCCGCAAGCGCAGTTTGAGGAGCACCCAAAGGATGGACTTCCCTGACGAAGGGAAGCTTTTGAATGTCTTTTATCTGGGCAGATGTAGCAGCAACACTCACTGCATTAAACCATCTTAGGGAGTACCTCAGGCTATCGACTCGTCCAGAGATGGAGGAAACGTAGCTTTCATTCAAGGGGAGGTCATACCAGTCACAGATCGGAAGTCCCTGGGCTGCGCGCCGCTCAATTGCACGTGGATCGAGGTAGGCAAAAGGGTCAAAGGCCTCAGCTGGTTTCTCATCAAAGAAAACCATGTATAGCTCAGGATCCTGTCCATGGGAATCAGGCCAGCAAAGACCTAGAGAGATCAGAAGAAAAACAAGTCTCATGCAAAAGGGATGAGGGGTCGAGAAAGCTACTTTAACAAATATATTCTTTTCTCAACGCCATACCCTAGCACTGCTTGCCAATTTGGAGGGTTAAATATGCCGAAATTGTCCCTGTGCCCTATTTTGAGCTAATAGCTTTACCAAAAAGGAAGCTGACGGCACAGCCCCTCCCCAATGCTCGGAATCCTCGCTACTGGAAAGAATGGCTTACCGATTGAATAGCATTAAAGTCCGGCCTAATCCGGCATTCTCTTGATTACTTAACTCAAAAAATCTTAGTTTCGCCAACCTGGAAGGGCGCTATCCGGTATTACCTACGGTAGTTTTCTTCCATCATTTTCACTTTTTAACTCTGCAACGCGAATCATGCGCATCCTTACCGGCATACAGGCCACTGGAAAACCTCACCTGGGAAATATGCTTGGCGCAATCCTTCCCGCTATCGAACTAGCCAACAACCCAGCCAATGATTCATTTCTGTTCATCGCAGACCTGCATACCCTCACCTCGCTACGTGATAGTGAGCAACTGAGGCAGAATGCATATGAAATCGCTGCAGCATGGTTAGCGTGTGGGCTGGATCCGGAACGCACGGTTTTTTATCGCCAGTCAGATGTCCCAGAGGTTACAGAACTGGCATGGTACCTGTCCTGCTTCATGCCTTACAGCCGTCTCCAACTGGCCCACAGTTTCAAGGATAAAGCTGACCGCCTTTCTGTCGTAAATGCCGGGTTATTTACCTATCCTGTCCTCATGGCTGCGGACATCGTGCTATACGATGCCCACGTTGTTCCTGTTGGTAAGGACCAGAAGCAGCACCTGGAATTCACACGTGACATGGTAGAGGCCGTCAACCGTAACTATGGTGAGGATACGCTGATATTACCAGATGCAAAAATCGACGAGCAGGTCATGATTGTACCTGGGGTGGATGGGGAAAAAATGTCCAAATCCCGTGACAATACCATCGTGCTGTTTCAGGGCAATAAGCCCCTCAAAAAGCAGGTCATGAGCATCGTCACTGACTCCACTCCGCTGGAAGATCCCAAAAACCCCGACAAGGATAATGTTTTCCAACTGTACAGGTTGGTAGCTAGCGAGGAACAGGTCGCGGAGATGAGGGAGAACTATCTCAAAGGAGGTTATGGATACGGCCACGCCAAGAAGGAGCTTCTGCGTCTGCTGATGGAGAAGTTCGCCGCTGAACGGGAAAAGTTTGATTACTATATGGCCAACCTGAATGAGCTGGACGAGATGCTGTTTGCCGGAGCAAATAAGGCTCGGAAGGTGGCACAGGAGACCCTCAAACGGGTCAGATCCCGGATGGGGTACCATGGGTAGCCTTTTTATTGGCAACTTTTTCGTGATTGACAATGGTTTGGTGTGGAAAATAGCCAAAAAAGATTCAAATTGAATCTCGAAACCTGCTGTACTCACTCCAACAGGCTGTTTTGACGGCATTAGCATCAGACTGATAGGTATGCACATCTGTGTCTCTGGAAATATCGGAGCTGGAAAGACCACGCTGACTTACCTTCTAAGCCGCTACTTCGGGTTCGAAGCCATGTATGAGGATAATGAGCAGAATCCATATCTGATGGATTTCTATTCAGATATGCCCCGCTGGTCCTTCAACCTTCAGGTATCTTTCCTTCAGTCTCGTCTGGTCAAGTTGACTTCCATTCGCAGTGAGCACAAGAATGTGATTCAGGATCGTACCATTTACGAGGATGCCCAGATATTCGCTCCGAACCTCCACTCGATGGGGCTGATGGAAACACGCGATTACGAGACGTATAAGGCGCTTTTTGAGACCATTGCAGAACTGATCCAGCCACCGGATCTGTTGATTTACCTAAAGGCCGATATCCCAACACTGGTAGAGCAAATTCAGAGCAGAGGGCGAAATTATGAGGATTCCATTCGACTGGATTACCTCAAGCGACTGAACGAGCGCTATGAGGACTGGTATGACAGTTATGGCTATGGCCGAAAGATGGAAGTTTCCATCAATGACCTCAACTATCGGGATAATCCTGAAGATCTGGGCGTAATTATCAACCGGGTTAAAGCCCAGCTATATGGCCTTTTTTCCTAGAGCTTCCGGAATGAAGAAAGCAGCTATTGCTACGCAGTGAGCTTTCGATGTAGTTTTGGGAAAAAGCTTTGATGGCAAAATGGCCAGGAATTTTGCTTAGAAATCACTGGTGTGATGCGCCACTCAACCTACCAGCTATGCCTTGGCCTTTAGGGCGCTGATCACCGCTGCCACCACCTGCTCACGCTTGAAGGGCTTGCTAATGTAATCATTCATTCCGGCTTCGATACAGCGCTCCCTGTCACCAGTCATCGCACTTGCAGTCATGGCAACGATGTATGGAGCATGGCTGTCTTCCTCCTCCCGCAATACCCTGGTTGCCGTGATTCCGTCCATTTTGGGCATTTGGACATCCATAAACACTATGTCGTAGGAGTTTCGCCGAATGAGATTGACCGCCTCAAAACCATCCTCTACCAGATCTGGGGTATATCCCATATGGTCAAGGATGTTCAGGATCACTGTCTGATTGACGTCATTGTCCTCAGCCACAAGAATGCGACAGGGATACTTTTCACTCATCAATTCTTCTGACTCCTGCCTGATCTCAGGCTTTGAGGCTTCAACCTGCGGAGAAATAATCGATTGATAGAGGACACGGGCCAGGGTCCTCAAGCGTATGGGTTTATGGATAAGTCCTGCAAACCAGCCCCTTCGCTCGTCCTGTGGATCGAGGTCTATGGCAGAGCTAAGCAGCACCATCGGCAGCTCGGCATGTCGGTCCCTTACCTTGTGGGCCAGTTCCAGCCCACTCATCCCCGGCATGCGCATGTCCGTTAGTAACAGGTCATACTTTTTGCCTGCTGCCAGTCTTTCCAGCACCTCGTCAGGGGATGAGACGACCTCTCCTTTAACCTGCCAGTTTTGGAGACTTTGCACGATGAACTCGCGGTTCACGGGATTGTCGTCTACCGCCAGAACGGATTTCCCAACGAGCGCATTGGTGAAGTCGTTTACAGGCTGGCTGACCAAACTTCTGGCATCGCCAGATCTCACTGGCCAGGTAAAAGTAAATGTACTGCCGGTGCCAACTGTACTGGCTACGGTGAGTTTTCCTCCCATCAGCTCGGCCAGTCTCCTGGATATGGCGAGCCCGAGGCCAGTGCCTCCAAACCGGCGGGTGACAGAAGCATCGACCTGCGAAAATGCCTTGAAGAGGGTGGCCTGCTTATCCGCGGGAATTCCCTCCCCTGTATCACGAACAGAGATCAGCAACAGAGGCTCTCCTGTACCGGGGTGAATGGATTGGGCCGAAATCCTCAATTCGACTTCGCCATCAGTGGTAAACTTGATGGCATTGCTGACGAGGTTGCTCAGAATCTGCTTCAGGCGGGTCTCATCGCCCACTATGACCAATGGCACATCCTTCTCAATCCAGTAAACCAGATCCAGGCCTTTTTCAGCAGCTTTGTAGGCAAAGAGGTCCATGACATCTTCGACACAATTGCGCAGGTCAAAGTCCCGTTGCTCAAGTTGTAGTTTTCCTGATTCAATTTTGGAGAAATCCAGGATGTCGTTGATGATCGTCATCAGGTTTTCTCCACTATTTCGGATGGTCTGGGTGTAGCTGTGTTGCTCATTGTTAAGCCCGGTCTCCATCAGGAGGTCTGTCATTCCTATGACTCCGTTCATGGGGGTCCGGATTTCATGGCTCATATTGGCCAGAAAGATGCTTTTGGCGGCGTTGGCTTTCTCTGCCTCCTCTCTTGCAAGATTCAGTTCATTGGTCCTCCGATGTACCTCTACCTCGAGTCGGCTGTTCTGACGATTGAGCCGAGTTGCATTAATCCTGCTGACCAGTGCGATCACCAGTATTCCGACCAGCACCAAAAAGGAAATCCCCAATCCTGTGGCGTACCAGGGGGCAGATACTCTAAATACGTAGGCTACTGGCTCTCCTTCATTTCCGTCAATATCCCTTGACTGAACGATGAATCGGTAGGTGCCCCATGGCAGATTGGTATATTCCTTACGCTTGCGAGTGGTCCAGTCTGACCAGGGTTCTTTAAACCCATCAAGCAGGTACCGAAATTCCGTTTGCTCTGCCTGGTTAAAATTGGTGGCTCCATATTCAAAAATCAGATGATTGCTTGAATAAGGAACGATTCGGGGGTGGTTTTCATCCTCTGCAAAAGGGGAAACCAGTTCTCCCTTTTCACCTCCAAGCCTTATCCCGTTCAGAAAAGTATAAAACTCACCCTTACTCGCCTGGTGGGCGGTATTGGAGATCAGATATAGGCCTAGCACCGATCCTACCCAGATTCTGCCCATGGGGTCCTGGTACATAGGACCACCCGGCATAGTCGGGAGCTGATTGAAAGGAGCATACTGTGCCTCATAGTCACCGGCAGGGGTCTTTCTTAACAACAGGGGGAAATCTCCCTGCCCATTGGTCGCAAAGGTCAACCAGGAGCCATTTGCTGTAGGCAGGGCTTCTCTTGTACCCCACAAGGGATCAAATGCCGTGGAAAATCCTGTGTCATGCACAAAAGAATCCTGAGCCCTGTCCCAGCGGTAAAATCCTTCCGGGCAATCTACGATTACCTTTCCTTCCCAAAAATGTGGTGTCAGGTCCGACAGTGTTGGGAGTCCCCTGCTCAAGCCATAGGTATGTGCTTTTCCATTTTTATCCAGCCTGACTACCCCGTCAAACCCGGTTCCCAGCCACCATTGGCCATCTCCCTGTGCTATCTGAAATATGCTGCGAAATTCGGTTAGCCTGACATCAGATGTAGCTGTGCTTCGCAGGGGATTGCTAAACACTACCAACCCGTCAGAATAGGTCCCGGCCCACAGTTCTCCAGGTTCAGGCTGAGTGAGCGATAAAGCCAGGTTATCGTAAATCCTGGAGCGAATCCTCAATCCGTCCTCGATCAGCCAGACTCCTGCTCCTGTTGCAATTGCCAGAAATTCCTGTCCATCGGCATCCACATAGGGATGCAAATCATATCCCTCGCGAATAGCAATGCCGTCCTCATCGATCAGGGTATGGATGTCTCCATCCTTCCACATGAATATTCCTTCATTGGAAGCTACATACAGAGCGTCATTCCACCAGCGCAACTCCCGTATTTTGCCTTTTATGCCAAAGCGATAGTCCCAGTATTCTACCGGGAGGTCAATATTGGCACGTACCAGCCCACTGTTCAGCCCCAACCAAAGTCCACCCTGCCGATCTTCCAGCAGGGCCTGCACCTGATTACTCTCCATCTCAGATGTCTCCTGGCTATAGATTCTGTGAATGGTCCCCGATGGATTGAGAATTATAGCCCCCCGGTTAAGAGTCGCGAGGCCTATCCTGCCATTGGCGAGGCTAAAAGCCTGATAGACATATGAATCTGCCCAATCTTCGTCCCATTCGGTTTCAAATGGCTCGATCGACATTTCCCTTGGGCTACTGGGATCAAAGGTGAACAGCCCCCACTCCTTGGTGACCAGCAACAATTTCTGGCCCGGACCAGGAAGAAGTTCATAGATGTTTTTACTGGGCATGGTATCCAGCCCGCTGATGAAGAGCATATTCCCCTGCTCGACTCTAAAAAGCCCTTCGGCAGGGACATTTGCATACAGCTTCCCTTCTACTTCATATGTCCGAAAGAATCGAAACTTATGCCGATAGGAAGATAGTTCCCCATCATGGTATCTGAACAGATAGTCATTGGTCTGAAAATAGACTCCGTCTTCACAGACATTTACCCGCCACACATCACCAAAGTCCGCAACCGTATCGGGCAGCAGATCTGTCATGCTATGGTACCGGGGTTGTCTGAGGCTATCGGACTCTACGTACCCAAACTCATCCACGGCACCGACAAAAACCCGCCTGGAGGCGGGGTCAAATTTTAGGCTTCGAACAAAACTGCCATTGTCCACCCTTAAGCTCTGCCAGCGCAGGCCATCATACCGGATAATCCCCCGGGCATTGGCTACATACAGTTGTCCCCAGTGATCCTGGGTCATGCTCCAGTTGGAAGTAGCCCCATGATAAATGGAGGGAGGGAATTTCTGGATCAACCAGTTCCCCTTGGTCTGTGCCTGGGACGCCAGGCTCCAGCCAATCAGGACCAAGAGCAGGGAAAGAGACGAAAGCCTGGGCGACATGGGAGTGGTTCAAAGGGTTTCTTTACTGGATTGCATTTTTCCATTCATTCATGGCTCCCAGCATAAGGCCCTGTTCCTGCTGAAGAGATGGAAAAAGACTGATCGCGCTGTCCACATCGCCATTTTTACCTTTTTCCTCCATTTCCTTACAGATATCGGAAAAACGCTGGGCTCCCATTTGAGCAGAAGATGACTTTAGAGCGTGGGCGGCTTCGCGAATCGCGACTGCGTCTCGCTGATCTACCCCTGTTGAAAGCTCATGCATGAGCTCGGGAGTAGTTTCCATCAGGGTATCAATCAGATCAACCAAAGATTCTGTATCACCATCCATCATGTCAGTGACTTCCTCTACTGTTTCCGGATTCAGATAAGTAAGATGCTTTTCCATTACAAGTGGGGACGGTTAGCTGAAATTTTTACGTGTAAACATTATGTGGATTTTCCATCCATCCACAGTACACCAAATATTTAGCATCAAAAAAGCAAACTATTCCCCAAGCGGAAAAAGATTTTTACAGCAAAACCTATCATCCTACCTGCTTTTTGATTGATCGCATAAAAAAAGCAGGAACCACTACAGTTCCTGCTTATCCTTAACCAAAACCTTAACCTACAAAAGTGAGAGGAGTGATCTCCTTAACTTTGGGCGCAAAGGTAATGGGCTCCCAATTGCCAAATGTTATCTCGGGGTTATTTTATGGTTAGGAACCTTCCCGCATGCGACGGCGAAGTTCCTGAGGTCTTACCTCCAGGTCGATAAAGCTGATTCCAGCATCACGGAGCTTGAAATACCGATCTTTATTAAATCGGTAAAGCCTTGCCGGTCTTCCCGATCCCTGCTGCTTTCGGGTCTCTGCCAGTTCCTCCAAAATGCCCAGCCCCTTGAGCTTCTTCCGGAAATTCCGGTGGTCGATTTTGTCTTCAAGCAGGGTTTCATACAGGATCTGAAGTTCCGAGAAGGGGAACTTTTCCTCCAGCAGTTCAAACCCGATTGGTTCGTAGGTAATCTTGTTTCGAAGGCGTTGTATCGCCGACTCCATGATTTCCTTATGGTCAAAACTTAGTTCTGGCAAATCATGGATATCGAACCACCTGGCATCATCAACATCCGACTGAGCATGGAGATTGTAAGACTCTGGACGGACCAATGCATAATAAACCACTGAAACCACGCGCTTACGGGGGTCACGTCCAGGTTGACCAAAGGTATACAACTGCTCAAGGTAATTGATCTGCAGCCCGGTCTCCTCTTCCAGTTTCCTCAGGGCAGCAGCCTCCAGCGATTCCTCTGGTCTGACGAAACCACCAGGCAATGCCCATTTTCCGGCAAAGGGATTGAAGCGGCGCTGAATCAGCAGTACCCGGATGCTTTCCTTGGGGGTATATCCAAAAACCACCGCATCGACCGCCAAATGAATAAGAGAAGAACCAACCATGGAGTAGTAGTTATAGTTAAGGCGAAGATGTACTCAAACTGCATTTTCTCATTTCCTTTCTGCCTATCTTCACCAATCAGATCGCATCAAGCACCACGCAATTTGTGTATATTTAACAATAAATATATCACAAAGTTAAATTGAAGTCAACGCCCCATGAAATATCTCAAGCTCGCAGGAGCCGCCCTTAACCAGACTCCCCTCGCTTTCCAGGCCAATACCCAAAATATAATCCAGGCCATTGAGGAAGCTAAAAAGCAGCAGGTCGCCATCCTTTGCCTGCCTGAACTTTGCATCAGTGGGTACGGATGTGAAGACATGTTTTTCAGCCCCTCGGTGCATCAGAGGGCATTAAAGAGCCTCGCTGACATTACCGCCCACAGCGAGGGAATCACCGTTTCTGTCGGTCTTCCCATCGAATTTGAAAACTGTGTATACAACTGCGTGGCTCTGATCCACGACCAGGAACTACTCGGATTTGTTGCCAAGCAGGAACTGCCAGGTGATGGCATTTATTATGAGCCTCGCTGGTTCAAGCCCTGGCAGGAAGAACTGGCGGTCGAGTATGAATGGAACGGGAAAATATATCCGCTCGGAGACCTGACATTCGAAATAGACGGAGTCCGCATCGGATTTGAAATCTGTGAGGATGCCTGGAATGGCATCCGTCCGGCGCAGGCGCACTATGTCAACAACGTGGACCTGATCCTCAATCCCAGCGCTTCCAACTTTGCCTTTGGTAAAAGTCAGACCCGTGATGTGCTGGTACGTGAAGCTTCCCGTGGTTATTCCTGCACCTACCTCTACAGCAATCTCCTGGGCAATGAGGCAGGTCGCATCATTTACGACGGAGAAATTCTCATTGCCCAATCTGGACAACTCCTCGCCCGCAACCAGCGATTTAGCTTCGCAAACTACCAGCTACTGACTCAGGTAGTGGATGTTGAACGGCCTCACCTGCAACGCCGCAAATCCTTTAATTTTGAACCACAGCTTCCCCAATACCTGATAAAGGTAGAAGGGAAATACCCCGAACTGGAACCCACCCACCCTACTCCACTGGTAGCTCGGCACGAAAACAAGTGGGAAGAATTCTACCTGGCTGAGACGCTCGCACTCTGGGATTATATGCGCAAAAGCCGTAGCCGGGGCTTTGTCCTCTCCCTTTCGGGAGGAGCCGACTCCTCCACCTGTGCGGTGGTCTGTGCCCGTGCCTTTCAGCGTGCCAGGCAGGAACTGGGCGAGGAGGCATTTCGGGAGAAACTCGCCTATGCCCGCCTAAAGGAAGATCAACCAGTAGAAAAGCAAATGCTGACCTACATCTACCAGGGAACAGCCAATAGCGGTGAAGCTACGCTGGAAAGTGCGCGTGAACTGGCCCTTGGCATGGGAGCCACCTTCCTTCACTGGCACGTGGAGCACATCCACGAGGCCTACATCGGTCTTGCAGAGCAGGCCGAGTCCCGCAGCCTCAATTGGGACGATGATGACATCGCCCTTCAAAACATCCAGGCGCGCCTGCGCGCACCCGGCATCTGGATGATGGCCAATATCCGCAATGCGCTGCTGATCACTACCTCCAACCGCAGCGAAGCCGCTGTTGGCTATGCCACTATGGACGGAGATACTTCCGGTGGACTGGCTCCACTGGGCGGCATCGACAAACAGAGCCTCCTGGACTGGCTCCAATGGGCCGAAACCGAATTGGAGGTGCCTTCTTTGCGCTACGTCAACGCCTTGCAGCCTACCGCAGAGTTACGCCCCGCTGAGGCCACCCAAAGCGACGAAGGAGACCTCATGCCCTATGGCATCCTCGACCGCATCGAGAAGTGTGCCATTCGGGACTATCAGTCGCCAGTGGATGTCTTCCGCAGCCTGAGAGGCAGCTATCCCGACGAGGTGTTGCACGGCTATATCCGCAAGTTCTTCACGCTCTGGAGCCGCAACCAGTGGAAGCGCGAACGATATGCGCCCTCCTTCCACCTCGACGACGCCAACCTCGACCCCAAAACCTGGTGCCGCTTCCCGATCCTCAATGGCGGCTTCTGGGAGTCCCTGCGAGAGTTAAAGGAATATGTGGAAGGTTGAAAGTGGAAGGTTGAAAGTGGGAGATTAACAGTTAAAGGCCCGTCCAGGTCTCCAAACGTGGGCGGGTTTAATTTTGCTGATTCCGATCAGTTAAGAGGCTCCATTCGGCAACGTAACCTCATGACCAGGCGTTTTAAAACCGAATGCCCAACTCCCCGCAACCATGCATTTTCAACGAAAATTGTTAGGGATACTCACAATCCTGACATTCAATGCCTGCGACATACACCTCGGTGACCTTGATGGCAACTGTGAGGGAATCCCAGAATTGAGCATTACTCCCAAGGATTATTGGGGGACGGAGTTGAGAACCGATGGAATTTTCCTGTCAGACAGCCTTATCGCCCCATATTACACCCAAAATGAAGGGATCCTGTTCTATAGGTCCGGCCATTTGCGATCTCTCCTGGCTATTAAGGATTCGCTATTCTTACTGAATGAAAACCAGCCAGAGGAGTTTGAACGAATGGAACGAATTGGGTGGGGGGCTTTCAACATCCGGAATCAACGGATTTGGCTGGATAGCTGGATCTATGACTGGTGCGGGTTTTATGCGTTCAATTACTTTGCTAAAAGAGAGTTTGGTCAAATTATCAATGACTCAACTTTTGTGCTGAAAAAATGGGAGATATGGGACTCCCAGGGCAAAATGAACGATGAAGGCTGGGACAATGACACCTTCAGACTGTATCCCCTCAGCCCCAAACCCGACAGCACATTTGATTTCGTGTTCTAGTCCACTGGGAATTGAGTTTATTAGGCTGGCCTTGGTCTATATACCCCGGCCAGCCTAATTCCTGGGCTCCG
Source organism: uncultured Bacteroidia bacterium (assembly GCA_964343195.1). Taxonomy (GTDB): domain Bacteria; phylum Bacteroidota; class Bacteroidia; order J057; family J057; genus CAYVAP01. The sequence goes on from CAYFIR010000032.1 coordinate 50,147, forward strand.
ATCAGATCATTCCCCATAAAACACCCCATCCCAAAAGGCCAGCATCTGATCCAGGGCGGTGGGAGCATCTTTTTCGAAGCTGGTACCCAGAAATTCATTGCTACCAGAGTCGAGGAAAGCGTGAGGACGGCCTTCATAAATCCATATTTCGGCGGGATGTCCGGCGGCTTTCACTTTCTCGTAATAGGCACCAACCAGTTCAGGAGTGGTGAGGTTGTCCTCACTGCCCACTGTGAATAGCTGAGGGGGCAGCTGCCGCTCCTCAGATGATGGCACGTGGAAGATCGGCGAAACAGCTTTGTATAAATCAGGCTGATCCTCTACGTTGATTTCACCACCAAAAATGGAGCGAGGCTTGGCCTGACCCAACATCCAGAAGATGTTTTGGGCCGTTTCAAAATTTCCTTCTTTGCAGCTTTGGTAGATGTTAAACGCACCATAGCTGATGACAGCCGACTGTACTTCAAAGGCCTCTGTTGGCAGGTCGCCTTCAGGCATGTAAGAAGGAGTAAAATCCTGATTTTCCGGCAAAAAGTCGGGCCTATTGACCAACGCATCACTCAGAACGATGACCGACTCGGCCAGATGGCCTCCGGCACTGTCACCTGTCAAAGATATTTTCTCCGGATCACCGCCAAATTCAGCAATGTGGTCCTTCACCCAAAGTAAAGCTCCAGTAGCATCCCCCAGGATATCCAGCATGGTTACGGTATTTTCCTGATCCCCCAGCAATCGGTAGTTGACGTTGCAAATGACGTATTCGCCATGAGAAGCCAGGTACTGAGCCGGTTCATCCATGATGGACTTATTGTTAATCAGCCAGCCTCCACCGTGGTAGATGATGATGACCGGATAAGTATCCTTGCCGGTATCGGGTGTGTAGATGTCCATGGTGAGTTCAAAGCCATCGGGTGATGCCCATACGATGTCTTTTTCGAGGGTATAGCCGTGTTCTGCCCGGGTCAGGATGGGAGAGAGCAGCAAGGACAGGATGATGAGGGCGAAACGTTTTCTCATGGGTTTGTCGATTTGGATAAATGTGATTCAAAATTGGCCTTACGAAACGGCCATTGTGTCAGAAAAACACATTTGTAAAATGCACATAATTTCGGCTATGACCAACAGCCTGTTTCCCGAACAGAGTCCAGTTCCAGCCACAACCAACAAATCAATGGGTACACGCTTATTCAGGTAAGTTGAACGCATATTGGGTCGGACTTGTCGGTCGGGTTGAAAAAGGCCAAATTCAGCCTCTAAACACAACTATGCCCATACCTCGACTTTTCTTTCTGCCCCTGCTATTTCCATTTTTTACCAGCTGTACCAGCACCTTTTACCAGGTAGCGGAGGTGAAATACAGCGGCTCCAGTGCGCTCTCCACCAGCCCTGTCATCGACCACGAGGCCCTGGAGTTAGAGTACAGTTTCTGGGCCGAGGGAGGCCTCATGCGCTGTAAAGTCCGCAACCAAAGCGATCAGCCCATCGTGCTTGACCTGGCTCGTAGCAGCGTCATCATCAACGAAGAAGTGAGGCCTTATTTCGAATCATCAGAGACACGCTACGATTTTGATTCCGAAACCTGGCTATGGGATACCGAAACTGCAGGCAGTAGCCACACGCGTACTCGGAAGGGCGAGTTGCTTATCCCCCCTGGTTCCTTTTTTACCCTCAATGAAATCGAACTGAACTACCCTTTTCTACCGGTGGAGCAGCTGAAAGGCAGCGTACAAGCTGATGAAAGCGTCAACTTTAACCCAGCACCATTTGCCTTCCGTCATTACCTGACCTACTATGCACCCGACACGCCCAATAAAGCGATACACATCGACGACCACTTTGAAGTGCATCAGCTGAGTTGGGTGGGTAGAAACCGATACCATAAGCGGACCCAGGATCCCATGGCATTTTACGGAACAGATACAGTAGGTGGAGAAGGCGCAGGGCTTGTGTTACTCGTGATAGCGGGCGCAGGGCTCATCATCCTGGGGCAGCAGGGAGTGAATTAGTGGCAGCCTGCTCTTAAAACAGGCTCATCTGCCCCGGTCGGCGAAAGGCCGTCAGGTTATAGGGCGGGGTACTGCGCCCCTGAAAATACTTGCGTTTGCTGAGTTTGAATAGCTGACTGATGCTATCGGCAATGGCCCCTTCGCCTCGCATACGTACCCCAAAACGGCTGTCGTTGAGCTTGCCGCCGTGGGCTTCCCGAATCTGACTGAGGACCTTCTCGGCCCGATCGGGGAAGTGGGCCCTGATCCAGTTTTCGAAAATACCGCCAACGGCACCATTGAGGTGGACAAAGTTGTACCCTGCACTGCAGGCTCCGGCCTCTGCAGCTTTTTCAAGAATTTCGGGAATCTCATGGTTATTTAGTCCAGGAATGATGGGACCCAGCATGGCCATGACGGGAATGCCTGCTTCGCTTAGCTTTCGGACAACCTCCAGCCGTTTAAGGCCGGGTGAGGTTCGCGGCTCCATCCGCCGACGCAGGTCTTCATTCAGGGTCGTGATGGAAAGGGCTACATGAACCAGGTCATGCTCTGCCAGAGCTTTCAGCAAATCAAGATCGCGGAGTATGAGCTGATTTTTGGTGATCAGGCTCACCGGATGACGATAGCGGGCCAGCACTTCGAGACAGCGACGCGTGATTTCAAATTTCCGTTCCAATGGTTGGTAACAATCAGTGTTGCCGCTGAACATCAGGGGAACAGGCTTCCAGTTGGGCTTTTGCAGTTCCTTCTCCAGTAATTCTGCCGCATTTTCCTTTACGATGATGATCCGCTCAAAGTCCAGCCCGGCAGAGTAGCCCCAATATTCATGTGCATTTCGGGCATAGCAGTAGCTGCACCCATGCTCGCAGCCCTGATAGGGATTGATGGACCAATCCATCGGGATGTCGGGGCTGCTGTTTTTGGTCAGGATTTTCTTGGGGTGGTCATATACGATTTGCGTCCTCGGATCCACTTCGAATGGCTCATCCAATCCGTCCTCGGCATGGGTATCCAGGGACAGCTTTTTGAAGCGGTTGTGGGGGTTGATCTGACTCCCGCGGCCTTTGAGGGGATTCGTGATTGCCAATTCGTGTTGCGTGATTAAGGAAGTTAGAAGTCAGACCTGCCTACGGCCTGTCAGAAGTCAGAGGCGAGATCAGAGAGTCACTTTATTTTGACTTAATTCGATTTTGTTCAACTGGCCTTTCTCCAAAATTCTGTTGCTTTTCCAATTACTATATCGCCTCTCCGCTTCGCGGGATCGGAGATCAGCGGGACTTACTTCTTTTTTAGCTCCGCCAGTTGATCTTTAATATGCTACTTCTGAAAGTGCTATTTCGCCTCCCCGTTTCACGGGATCGTGGATCAGCGGGACTTACTTCTTTTTTAGCTCCGCAAATGGATTTTTAATATGCTTCCTCTGAAAGTGCTATTTCGCTTTCAGCGGGACCTACTTTCTTTCAAAAGAAAGTAGGC
>CAYFIR010000033.1:0-52674 GCA_964343195.1 uncultured Bacteroidia bacterium
TAATCACCCCCTGGGCCGATTTTGGGCTAATAACCCCTCGTTATTCTGAGCAATACCAGTTTAATTCTCCCTGATCCTCTGGCCTCACAGCATGAAACTGGGTGAGGCCGATATCTTTTTGGGCCTCAAATGCTGAGGGGGTTGCACCCCTGGTGCAACATCGAGCCTTAGATTTGCAACCCTTAGTGAAGCTTTTATCAGAATTTGCATCATGGGCTGTCGCTGGGGTTACCTCTTGCTACATTTGGGACTCATGGACTGAGGCATTTGCAACCCTTGTGCAATGGTGGAGCTCAGGTTTACAACTGGGGGTAGGAGTATTCCTGGAGCCAACCTCATAGATTGAGGGGGGAAGGAGGATTTTGTATCGACGACAGGTGCAGAGGTATTATCTGAAAAATGTGTGAAGTCCGTAAATGGAGTATTTCCTCTTTAATCTGCTAGTAAAGTCACGGCTAGAAGCTCCTATAGTAATAGTTTCGATCCTACCACACCCCACATTCAAATGCCCTGGCCAAGCTGCTCTCCTCTCGATAGCGCTCATGCAGGAGGGAGAGAAGCTCCTTGTCGCCCATCCAATGCAAATGTTCATTTGATCTGGACAGCCGCTGCCAGTGCAGGTAGGCTTCTTCTAATTCTTCTTCCTGAGCGGCCTGAAGTAGCTTATCCAGGGCTTCGGCCTTCTCCAACGGTTTCTTGGAGGTCAGGTGTAAGGGGTCAGGTTGCCCGGCTGCATCATGGTCTGTCTCAGTGTAGCCATGGACGAATTTTCGCTCATCAGTCCACTGAAGCCAGCGGACGAGCTGCGGCCAACGCAGGCTGAGGGTAAGCCAGATGGCCAGGGTGCCCTGATCGGCGTAGTCCAGCCCCTTGACCTCGCGAAGCTGCTGATGGCTGACGTGGAAGCGCAGCAGGTTGGCAAAGCGCTTGATGCTGCGCGGCGACGGGTCAAGGTAGGCGGCGTATTGCTTGACTTGCTCCTGAATTTCAGGGGAGTCGCGGTTGATCTCCAGGCGCTTTTCAAGGAAGCCAGCTTCGAATTCAGCCTTCCTTCTTTCGCTCATTTTGTCCAGCAACTCCTCCATTTCTCCGTCTGGAGCGACTGGAAAAGCCGCCTTTTCTTCTACAATTTTTAGAAACTCCTTCTGCGGAATTTCTTCAGGCTGTTCTTGATCAAGCTCAGCAAACAGCGCACCCACCAGTCGCTCTTTGTCCTCTTGGCGTAAAGTCGGAATCAAAAAGGGCAACTGGATAAACTTGTCCAAAAAGTACCAACCTACCGAGCCAAAGGTCTGCTCCTTGCCAGGAATCTTACCGTGCATCTTCTCATAGGCCACGTCGATGGCGGCAGCCACCATCTCCGCGTCCATGCCCATGATGAAGTAGCACTTGTGCCGAAAGCGGGCGTTCATTATCAGGTTGATGGCCTCGATGACCTCGACTGCCTTCTGCGGAGAGCAGCGGTCCAGGTCGTCGATGAAAATGAGGACAGGTTCTTGCTCCTTGACCAGCAGGTCAAAGACCCGTTGCATGTCTTCGTTCACGTGGTGAAAGGCTCCTAACTTACTGCTATAATCGGGGCTTTGCAGGTATGGCTCCAGTTGCTTGGCGATGCTTTCCTGCTTTTCCTTGCCTTTCTTCCACAAAGCCCGACCCGCGCTTAACGCAGCCAGCAGAGCAGCTGTAATTCCTACGTAACTGTTTCCATCATCCAGCGGCGCATTAAAGAAAGTGTAAATGGCTACCACTGCTGAAAGGAGCGAAAAAATTCCCATAGGTAGCAAGCGAGTAAATAGCGCCTTATGCACATCTCGGCGGATGGCTGCTTTGTCGATGCGCTTCCATTGCAGTTGCAACCAAAACTTCTCCTGCTGTAAGCGGGGTAGTCGGACCACCAGTTGTTTGATGATGGCATCAGCCATGCCAGCCCAGATTTGTTCGCTGCTCTGGTATTGCCAGGGGTTGAACCAGACGCAAGGACGCTCTTCCGGTAACGGCCAATCATGTTCCTCCTTCTCTTCCTGCCAAGCCTTGATTTGCTCAGGAGTGGCTTGAGTCCGCCAATGGGGCTGTTCTTTTTCGATTAGCTCTTCGTCAGCAAATCGCCGCCACACATAGCGCATCAGGGTAGTTTTTCCTTGCCCCCAAGGGGCTATGATGCCAATGGTTAAGGGGGGCTTCGACTCTTGATCCCGGATGATGTGCTCTATAGTCTGGGCATAGCGCTCGTAGCCGAGGTAGTCATCAGGAGACCAATGGTCAGAATGGATCTTTGTAGCTAAAGGAGCATCTGAAATACTATTTTGAATCGCATCTTTGTCTTTTAGGGGAGATTCCGCCTCTGCCGCTTCATGAATAATCGAGTCCTTATGAGTAATTTGGGGTTCTTCTGTGCCAGAAAGTATTCCCACTCTTCGAAAAACTTCTTCCAACTGGAGTAAACTTTTTGTGGGTTCCCAGTAGAAGCCCGTATTAGTTAGTGAAGATGGAATTTCAAACTTCTTATTCCTTGCCAGAAGTGTTATACCAACTTTCCTACCTAAATCTGAAGCAACTTTTAATATATCAATGATTTCCGGTGTGTATTCAATATCGGTCGTTTGAGTCAAGATGACCAATACCCCATCAGACTTTTGGATCTGATTTTTTTTGTCCTCCAACTTCATTGTCATAACCCTTCGTTGAGAGCCGACATTGTGATATCCTAGAGATTCTTCAACCTTCTCAACAAGCCCATCGGTTCCCTGCTTTGGGTTGAGAAGAAAAATAGTTACGAACTTCTGGCTCATTAAGACTCTATTTTATCGGGTATTAAAAGTACGATTGAACTTTTTTAAGTCAGGTTTGGATCTATTCCATTGAAAGTAAACTCACTCCTCCATCCCTCCCACAATCTCCCGAAAGCTCTCCAATCCCGCCTCGATGTTCTCAATAATCTCCGCTGCGATCACGTCCGGATCAGGCAGGTTGTCGAGGTCGGCGAGGCTCTGGTCTTTGAGCCAGAAGAGGTCGAGGTTGGTTTTGTCGCGGGCGATGATCTCCTCGTAGGTGAATTTGCGCCAGCGGCCTTCGGGGTTGTCCTCAGACCAGGTCTCCTCGCGCTGGGCGCGGTTGCTGGGGTGGTAGCACTCGATGAAGTCCTGGAGGTCGGTGTAGCGGAGGGGCTTTTTCTTGAGGGTATGGTGGATGTTGGTGCGGTAGTCGTAGATCCACACTTCTCGCGTCCAGGGATCGCGGGAGGCGGGGCGGTTATCGAAGAAGAGGACATTGGCTTTGACGCCGTGGGCGTAGAAGATGCCCGTCGGTAGCCGCAGGATGGTGTGCAGCTCCGTGGTGCGCATCAGTTCCTTGCGGACGGTCTCACCGGCTCCGCCTTCGAAGAGCACGTTGTCGGGCAGGACGACGGCGGCCTGGCCGTGGATCTTGAGCAGGTTGCGGATGTGCTGCAAGAAGTTGAGCTGCTTGTTGCTGGTGGTGGCCCAGAAGTCCTGGCGGTTGTAGCTCAGGTCTTGTTTTTCCTGCTCGCCAGCCTCGTTGGTGATGGTCATGCTGCTCTTCTTGCCAAAGGGCGGATTGGCCAGCACGTAGTCCACCCGGATGCCTTCGTCCGCGATGAGCGCATCGTTGGGGGAGATGAAGCTCTCCCCGTCGATCTCCCCGATGCTGTGCAGAAACATATTCATCAGGCAGAGGCGGCGGGTGCCCGCCACGATCTCGTTGCCCGAGAAGGTCTCGTTTTTAAGGAAGGCTTTCTGATCGCGGTCGAGGTGGTGATGATCCGTGAGGTAGTCGTAGGCGGCCAGAAAAAAGCCCCCCGTACCACAACTCGGGTCGTGGATGGTCTTCATTGGCTCAGGGGCCACGCAGTCCACCATCGCCTTTATCAGGGCGCGGGGGGTGAAATACTGTCCGGCCCCGCTCTTGGTATCGGCGGCGTTCTTTTCCAGCAGGCCTTCGTAGATGTCGCCTTTGACGTCGGCCCCGACCATGGTCCACTGCTCCTCCCCGATCATGGTGATGACCTTGAGCAGCTTGGCGGGGTCCTGGATCTTGTTCTGAGACTTCACAAAAATCTGCCCCAGCATGCCCTTCTCTGAACCCAACGAACGCAGCATCTGGGTGTAATAGGCTTCCAGTTCTGCGCCGCGCTTGCTGCTGAGGGTGGCCCAGTCGCAGCGCTCGCCGCCTTCGATTTCCTGCCCCTCGGTGTCCTTGATGCGGGGGAAATGGATGGTCTTCCCATAAGGTGGCTTGGACATTTCGTCGGCCATCTTGAGGAAGAGCAGATAGGTGATCTGCTCCAGGTAGTCGCCGTAGCCGACGCCATCGTCGCGCAGGACGTGGGCAAAGTTCCAGACTTTGGAGATGAGGGAGGATTCAGTGCTCATAATGATCAAGGTAGTTGTTTGATTTTAGGGCGGAAGAAGTGGTCAAAAGCCTCCAATGTCTCCTTGAACCACATAAACTGGGGTTCCCAATCTGATTTATCACTGACATCGGCTTTCCTTTCCAAATGGACCCAGGAAGCCTTTGTGTTTTCTTTGGTCTGCCACACCAGTTGAGAGGCAACCTTCTCAAGGCTGTCTGCTTCATATTTCTCACGAAGGATTTCGAACTGCTCATCAGCATTGGGGCCATTCAAGACTAACTGCACCCTTATGGTCTGATTGCGAACACTAATCAGCGCTTCCATGTGGAAATAGGATTTGCCAATGGCAAAATTTGTCCAATGCTGAGGCAGTGGCTTCTGATTCTTTAATCTGGTCCCGGCTTGCTCAAAGTAGTCCTTCATAGCAGTCCAGTACTCCAGGTTGAGGGATTTTGTCTCGGTCAGGTCCTCGCTTTTGGCAGAACTATGCACCGCCTTGCTCCAATCATTGGGCTTGGATACCAGCTGAAACATGGGAGCAGGTGCTGAATCGCCGATGCGATAGACTTCGATCTCTATCCCAAAAAAGCGTAGGTTCTCATCTGTAACCCGATTGAGCCAATCGAGGGCGGCCCGGTGTTCCTCGGTGAAGCGCTGGGCGATCCAGATGATGTGGACGGCTTCAAGCCCGGCTGCATAGGTGAGCAACTGTCCCAGATGGGAGTGATCGGTACGTTCTAGCTGGTTTTCGATTAGCACGAAGGTATTGTCGATGGTGTTTTTGCAGAGGATGTCTGCCCGGAATGGCCCTACATGGCGCTCTTCGCTGATGACTTCCAGGTCCAAACCTGTTTCTTGGCTGAGCAGGGCAATGTTGTCCTCCTGGGCCAGCCAGGGGGTGAAGTCGCTGGCTTCGTTTTGCCAGATAGCGCGCAGCTCTACTTTTTGAAGCTTTCCGATTTTCATGCCTTACTTGTTTTTTTCTCTGCCTTGATCCGCGCCAGCAACTCCCCCGCTGGCTCCCAGTCCGGCTCCTGTCGACAGGCGGCCAACTCTGCCTCGCTGAGCAGCCGACCTTCAAAGGCCTGCTTCAGCAGGCTCTGCCGCAGGGCCTCAGCTTGTTGCAGGCCCGCCTCGATGCTCTCGACGAGCTTGTCGCAGACCGAGAGACGGGATTCGATCTCGGCGACGATTTGGTGTTGTTCGGGGAGGGAGGGAATCGGGACGAAAAGCTCAGCAAATCGTCCTGCTCCGAGATGTGCGATACTGGTAGTCCAACTGGCAATCTTTTGAAACTCGCCCAACTTGAAATATGTCAGCATAAGGTGCAAAGCGAATTTGCGATCAAGGGTCGAATAAGGACGAAAGCGGACCAATGTGTTTTGAAAACATGCTCCTGGTAATTCTCCTCGGTACATTGCAGGCCGACCGACCAACTCCAGGCTCTGTCCCTCATTCAACAAGATGTCGCCATCTTTCAGTTCATAGGTTTCGAACTCATCAGGGGTGAAATTCATTTCCAGAACATCCGAAAGGTCAATCCGATTTTCAAAGACATTGGCGACTCTCAGATATGGCCGCATGTGTGTTCCACTATGATGCTTGGGGGAACGCTGACGGCCTAACTGAACTTCACCGACATTCGCTACTTTTACCCATACCCATGTGTCTGGAATATCCTGAATCAGGTATTTGATCTTCTGTTCTTCGGCAGACTCATTTGAGACTTTCTTCACCCTCCCCGGCTTCCTCGGCTTCTTCCCTTCCTTCCCTTTGGCTTCCCAGTCGGCGATTTGCTGTTCCCAGGCGGCCATCTGCTGGGCGTGGTGGGCGGCGCGGGCTGCCTGGATCTGGTCAAGGAGGGCCTCGGCGCTGGGGAGGGACGGTCCCTTAGCACGCTGCACTGAGCTTGTCGAAGTGTGTTGAAGGGCCCGCCATTCACGGGTCAATTCCCCCTCAAAGGCCTGCTTGAGCACCGCCTGCCGATAGGTGTCGAGCTGCTTGCGCGCGGTTTGCAGGCTGGCGATGCCCTGGTCTAGCTCGCTGAAGAGCTGCTCGAGCTTGGCGACGATGACACGCTGCTCGGGGAGGGGGGGGAGGGGGAATTTTAGGTTTCTAGCATTGTTGATAGTTACCTGAGGCTGAGCACTCCCTGTTATTATTTGTGCTTTATCTGCTCCTCGAAGAATGTAATACAGATATTGATTGAGTAATAAGTCATGAAATGAGTACTCAACTACAAGGGAATTATTCGTAACAAAACAAAAAGGAGGAGAAATATTGATTGTCCCAGATGCTGCACCTCTACAGGAAATTAGGACTTGTTCCTCTTCGTAAAGGTAACTAGAGTAATTTCCAATTATTCCATTAGCTCCAAAAACTGGATACCCCCCTTCCGTAAGATTTTTTGTGGGTAGGCCTTTTCCGTAGACTAAATTTGCCACCTCCCCCAATTCCACTTCTACCCAATCCGATCTATGTTGTTCGCGCATGCGGGTTGTTTTGGTTGTTATTTTTGTTTGTCGCCTTTGTAGAGACGCGATTAATCGCGTCTCTACAAAGGCAGGCATCGCAGTCTACGCCGCCAGCGCCTCATTCATCTCCTCGATCAATCCCCCCATCTCCTCCCCGAATAGCTGCCACATTTTGCCGCGTCCACCCTGGGCGTCGAAGGGGGTGTAGTCCAGGTCGTTCATTTCGAGGTGGAAGCTGCTGGCCACGTGGTCGCGCATGAGGTGTAGCCAGGCCATTTGTTCTTCGTTGAATTTGACCTTGCCCGCCTGCTTGCCGAAGACCCAGTTCTGGAAGTTGCGCTTCACGGTCTGGTCGTAGTGGGTCAGTTCTTCGTCCAGCTTGCACACCCGCCGGATGAGGGAGACCAGGGCGATGAGTTCGTTTTTGGGGCTGTTGCCGTTGACGGTTTCGAGCTGGGCGTAGGCCTCCCAGACGTAGTGCGGGGCCAGCAGGGGCTTGTCCCGCTTGAGGCATTCCAGGACCTCCTTGATCATGCGAAAGGTCAGCTCCCGCCGCCGATAGGGCTGGTCGTAGAAGATGCGCAGGGCGGTGATCTCGTCCTTATGGGCGGCGAGGTAGTCGGCAAATTCCTGCACCACGGCCCGGGCCTTGTCCTGGGTGAAGCTGTCCCACTCGGCCCGCTTGACCCGGTCGAGGTTCACCGTGTCGATGATCTGCTCGTGGGCTTTGCGCACATTCTCCAGGTATTCGCTGAGTTCCCCCGTGAAAGGTTCGGCCGCTTTGCGGATCAGGGCTTCCCGGGCTTCCTCGCGGATTTGTTCGGTTCGCTCCGGGCTGAGGTCATGGTCGGGGACGGCTTCCAGCAGAGGCGCGGCCTGCGTATCCACCTGATCGGGATCGTAGGCATTGAGCAGGTTTTTGGCCGTTTGCTTGAGGCTCTTGCCCCCGGTCAGGGCTTCGAATTTGGCTTTTTCCTCCTCGGTCAGCTGCTTTTCCAGCCGGATGAGGCGGTTGGCCAGGGAGGTGAAGAGGTCTTCATCCGCTGCGCCCATGCTGACGGCCCCGAGCAGGTCCTTCAACGGCACACTGGGCTTGCGTTCCAGGGGACGGCTGTCGGTCTTTTTGGACTTGGTGGCCCCCACGGCATCCACGATCACGAAGTGGGTCTTGGTATGCCGAGCAGTGCGGGTGACGCGCTTCAGGTCTTCGAATTTGATGGTGCGCGTTCCCCGGCCCTTCATCTGCTCAAAGTAGTTGAGGCTCTTGACATCGCGCATGAAAAGCAGCACCTCCAGCGGCTTGACGTCGGTGCCCGTGGCGATCATGTCCACGGTGACGGCGATGCGCGGTGCCCAGGAGTTGCGAAAGCGGTTGAGCACCGACTTGGGGTCTTCGTCAATCTTGTAGGTGAGCTTTTTGCAAAACTCGTTGCTCTCGCCAAACTCTTCCCGCACCATTTGGATGATGTCATCGGCATGGCTGTCGGTCTTGGCGAAGATCAGGGTCTTGGGTACTTCGAAGACGCCGTTTTCGTCAAAGCGATCAGGAAAGATGGTGGGCAGGGCCTCCTTGTAGGCCCGAATGATGTGGCGAATCTGGCTGGGGTTGACCACGTCTTTGTCGAGCTTGTTGGCTCCGTAGGCGTAGTCCTCGTCCAATCGATCCCAGCGCTGTCGGCGGGTCGCCTTTTCGCGCCGCTCGATGAAGCGCTCGGCCCTGGCCTGGATCACGGCTCCCGATTGGGAGATCTCGGTTTCGATGGTGAAGACGTCGTAGGGCACATTCACCCCGTCGGTTACGGACTCCTCGTAGGTGTATTCGCTGACCACGTTTTCATCAAAGAAGCCGAAGGTGCGTTTGTCGGGCGTGGCGGTCAGGCCGATGAGGAAGGCGTCGTAGTATTCCAGCACCTGCTTCCAGAGGTTGTAGATGGAGCGGTGACATTCATCGATGATGATGAAGTCGAACTGGGAGATGGGATTGGCGGCATTGTAGGCCACGGGCAGGGGTTGCTTGGGTTGCCAGTCCTTTTCATTGGGGTTTTCGTTCTCTTGGCTTTCGTCCAGCTCCTTGCCCTTGAGGATGGAGTAGAGCCGCTGGATGGTCGAGATGCAGATCTGGCTGTCGGGCGCGATGAAGCTGCCGCTGAGCCGCTGCACGTTGTACAGCTCGGTGAACTTGCGGTTGTCGTCCTGCGGCTGGTATTTGAGAAATTCCTGCTCGGCCTGTTCGCCGAGGTTGCGGGTATCGACGAGGAAGAGGATGCGTTTGGCGTCGGCGTGCTTGAGCAGCCGATAGGCAAAGGTGCAGGCCGTGAAGGTCTTGCCCGCTCCGGTGGCCATCTGAATGAGGGCCTTGGGGCGGTTGGCCTTGAAGGAGGTTTCCAGGTTGCGAATGGCGCTGATCTGGGCGGGGCGCAGGCCCGTTTCATCCAGCTCTGGCAAGCCTTGCAACCGTGCTCTGAGCGGATCCGTTTGCTTGCGCCACTGCCGCAGGGTTTGCGGCTGGTGGAAGTGAAAGACCGGGCGGGATCGCGGCTTGGGGTCTCGGTAGTCGGTGAAGCGGGTGAGTTCGCCCGTGCTTTCGTACACGAAGGGCAAGGGCTCTCGGTTGAGGTTGTACTTGAGTTTCGCCGCTGCGTAGTTGCGGGACTGGTCCTCAGCCACGGTGAGGCGTTCGCCTTCTTCGGGGCGCTTGGCCTCGATGATGCCGACGGGCTTGCGGTCCACAAACAGCACATAATCCGCCGGACCGATGTCGGTTTGGTATTCCCGCACCGCGACGCCCGGGCCAGCAGAGAGGTCCACTTTTTTCCTGGACTGTACCATCCACCCTGCTGCCTCCAGCATGGCGTCGATCTGATCGCGGGCTACTTGTTCGGGATTCTGGTTCATGGATTAGCCGATATTCTGGAAATATACGGCGGAGAGGAGGTTTTGGCAAGGGGAAGGGGCGCTTCGACCAAACCCTCCGGTATGTCCCTGTGGGACAGCAAACGGCAATCGACTGCTTTTGCCCCGCAAGCGACTGTCTTTCAGGGGCATGTATCGTGATTTGGTGTACACCATCGCGCTGCAAACGCATCAGCAGTATTGCTCATGTCCCGCGATGTAACCACGATTGCCGAGGCGATTGCAGCGCGTATTTTTAGGGGTAAAATGCTGGTATTCAGAGGAGTTTTTTCGATTGCCGTTTGCAGGTGTGTAAAGGTCTCTAGTATCTTGTAATTCTTACCTTTTCACCTATTGGGGAAATAAGCTTTTCACAACCATGAATGATTACCAGAGGACTCTCCAGACCTCCTTGAGGCTACTGTTATTGGTTCATGCATTCGGAGAAAAAATAGCTTCAAACGATGACCCTCAGCTCAAAGCGGTAGACCGGATTTTAGTAGGGAGCAAGCTACTTACCAAACTGGATTTTCTGTTTTCCAACCCAGACTATCTGGCTCTCGACCTCTTACAATGGGTAAGACTTGATGATAGTGTCTCCGCCCAGAAGAGGAGAGATATACAAGTATTTGTCCAGCAAGTTTTCGAGGACAAAGAACCTCAGCTTCCTTTGGATCTATACGAAAGGTACCACTATGGGCCATTTTTTAAGTTTGATCCTGCCTTGGAAATCTTGGCTACTCATGGTCTTCTCATGACAAAGAGCGAACGTTCGGTCAGAGGAAAGAAGACAAAGACAGAGTACCGTCTATTGAAGAACGGGAAGAAAATGGTTCAGAAATACCTCATGCCTGATGAGGAACTTGCCTGGTACACCCAGCGTCTCCAGATATTGAAAAAATATTACCAGGGGATGAATGGCGAAAGCTTAACTCAGCGCTTATATCGCCATTGCAATATTCCTGATCTTAAGCATGGAATCGATATGCCCAATTGCAGTGAAAGGGTACAAGAATTATTTCAAGATACTTACCAAGCAGCACTAATATGATGGACTATTATTCCTTTAGAGAACAGATAAAAAAGAAGTTCCAAAAGCAAAAAGGATTTTCCGAAGAAGAGCTAGACCTTTTAATAGGGGAAGTAAAAGGGGAATTTCGCCGCGAAAATAAAAAGACTCCTGTCCCTTTACAGTTGCATCGACTGGTATTTAGTGGAACTAAGAAAGCAACGGAAGGAGTAACTCCTGGCCCGTTTCATTTTGATCGATCTTTTGAAGGAGGAGTCAATGCTTTATTAGGAGCTAACGATACCTATAAGGGATCTGTTTTCAACATCATCCGTTTCTTGTTGACCGGGCAGCATAGTAAAATCAAAAAGGGCGTCCTTAACTGGCTGGAGGACTGTCGGCTAGAATTCAGCATACAGGGCACTGTTTACACTACCGTTATTCTATTACCAGAGCCAAATGAATACTTAGCTGGGCTATATCCTTGCTCCCTGGATGAGTTGCCTTCCGAGTTAGGGCTGGTAGAGTTGCCGAAGGGAGCACTATGGATTGGACCAGGTATCGAAAATTTTCAGAAGCATATTATTGAATTCTTCTTTGAAGAGCTTCAGTTCAATCCCTTATCGTGGGTTCAGAATACTCCTTACGCTAAGTCTGGCAGTCAAACCTCGGGTTCTACTACATGGAAAACCCTATTTCGATCAATTTATATTGACCAGGATTCATATGGCTACCTCCTCATGGACGAAAAGCAAAAGTCTCAGGAAACACTCATTTTTGAAATGATGCTGGGTTTTGACCTGACTGAAGCCATCAACACCTTATGGGTGAAGCTTAGGGCTGAGCAAAAAAGATATTCCTCAAGGCCGCGTGCTACCAAACATAACACAAGCATAAGGGGGGACATTAATGAAAGAAGGCAAATCGTAACCAAGCTTTACAAAGACCTTGAGCAACTTTCAGAAAAAGCAAAACAGACTGGTGATAGAGATTCTCTCATTCAAAGGAGGAACGAACTACAAAAGCAAGCTGAAAAAGCAACATTAGAATGGGATAGGCTTCATAAGCAGTATCTCAAAGAGTCGCATCAGAAAAGTAAACATGAGGCTAGAGCGCGGGATCTTGAACAACAGATTTCAATTCTAGACAAGCGCATCTCAGAAGGGAAAAATGAACTAAAACGGCTTAAAAGCGCAACCAGGTTCCAGGTTTATTTAGCGGAATTCGAGCCTGCATATTGTCCTCATTGCCAGGATCCTATCAAACCTGAGAGAAAAAAGAGAGAGCAAGAGCACCATAATTGCATGGTCTGTGGTGAGGATGTGAGAGGGAAGTTGGAGCCCTTCAATAACCATGAAGAAGTCCACGAAAAGCTTGACTTATTATCAAGCACCATTACGGGACAGAATATGCAATTAGTGAGCCATAGAAGGGAAAAGGCAACTGTCGACAATCAATTAAAACTCCTGGAAGAAAGTCTAAAAATTTGCGAGGCGGAAAAAATGGGAGCACATGCCCAGTTGAATCGGTTCTATAAGCGAGCCTCGGAACTTAGTCAAACAATTAACTCTACTGCGCCTAGTGCTATTGAACAGGAGCGAGCAAAATTAAGCAGCCGGATTGCTGGGGAAGAGGCCATTATCGGATACCTGAATACACAACTGAAAGATGAGGATCAGGAAAGAGACATGTATTACCTCCGTACCCAGATCTTAGAGTATGCACATAGCCTTTTAGCCCAGGAACGAGAAAGGAGGAGTAAATCTGCAAGGAAAAGATTCGAGAAAAGCTTAATGGAACAGTTCAAAATGCTTGGATTAAAGTCCATCACAAGAGTCCAGGTAACTACAGACTGTAGGCTCTTTCTCACCCAGGATGGGCAGAGAGTTACATTTAATGACATGGGACCTTTTGAGCGTGTAAGGGTAAAAATTGTATTTCTATTGACCCTCATGGCTTTGGAGGTAAATCCCGGAGCAGGGAGGCACCCTCGTTTCCTTATGTTATATAATCCTGCCGTTGGAGCCGATGAGCGCAACAAGCAAAGGATGGCTGAGATGTTTCATAAAATTGAAGAACAGTTCCAAGATAAAATCCAAATCTTGATCGCATCAAAGGATTATGAATTCAAAGCAGTGGCCCCAACACATAAAGTCTGGAGCCTATTGGATACCCCAAAAGCATTTTTCTAAATGGTAAAGCTCGATGCAGAATGGTTCCTGTCAGCAGGAAATATTGAGCAAGTAAAATTTTGGGAAAGCTTCAAAGCCGTAGAGACATGGGCTTCCCATAAAGAGCTATCCAGGTTTCTTCTCAGGGTCTTAGAAGGAGCAAAAGAAGGAAGCCTTCACTATCAGGCATATACAGCCTTTCAGGCCCTTATTGGATCAACTCTAAGTGAGGTGATTCCAACCTATAATCCTATTTGGACAGCAATCGAGGATATAGAAGAAACGGACAGACCAGCTTTAATTGGACTAGTGGCAAGGTTTCTCCCACTTTTTTCTAGCCCTTACCCTAAAAGAACTCATGAGCTATTGTCATATTGGACAACTCATAGGAATGCAGATGTCGCCTCAACTGCGCACCTAGCTCTTGGTCTCCTTTTGCTGGACGAAACTCTAGTAAAAGAGCCATTCGACTTGAATCAGCTATCCGAAGACCTGGAAATAGCTAGTGAGCATTTTAGAAATGGTTTCGAATTTGCAGACTACCGACCCGATTCAGAACAATACTACTGGATTTCAAGGATGCTTATTGCTGCTATCGAAAAGCTAGATAGCGATATGAAAGGTTGCTTTGAGAAGGCTCGATTAGCGATTAGTGAACGTTCCCTTACGGATGGTAAGGAATCCTATTTTCAGTTGGAGTTGGCTATCTTTTCAAAATTTGAAACGCTGGCAGTAGGGCTACAAAAAGGATTGGAGACAAAAAAATCCTATGATTTGGGCAAGCTGTTTAGGGAAATCATAGAGCTACGGTACAAACTAATTGCAGAGACGCTGGGAAAAGACATAATAGGATCTCAATTCTCCGGTAGGCTCGCTAAGAACCTTGAAAAAGGAATCCTTACTCCCCTACTGAAGACTTACCTTCCAAGTGTTAAGCAGCCTTTAGCAGCCTTCATTAAAGACCATTCTGACGATACCCATTTTCAGTATCTAAGTTCTCTTTATGATGAACTTGGTAGAGAAACAGGGCTTAGTGATAACAGCCTTATCGCCTTAACCAAAAGATTCCCAGATTTAACTCCTGAAATAATCAGAGAGGTAAAGGTTGCGCCGAATAAAGAAGAGGCCTTTCGCATTTTGCTTTCAGGGATACCTGCATTTACCTATAAACCGGAAGGTTCCCAGTCAAAATACCTGAAGGAAAAAAAATCAATCCCCAAGCCGAAGAGCCTGAAATCCTTCAAGTGGATCGACTCTCATTTGGATAGTGAATACAAAAAAATCATTGCCTTAAGTAAGGCATTAAAAGAGCATCATTTCATCTCTAAGGACACCAAAGATTCAGACTTTGCTCGAATCTTTCTAAAGAAAATTGTCATACGGCCAGTCAATTGGATTGGGAGAGGTTCCAAAGGAGAGTGCATATTTTTTATGCACCTTTTATGGATGGAATTCAATAAGGTCGAGTATCCCGGAGACGAGCGATGGGAGGTCTTTTTCAGATGTTTCCTCTTAAATGGAAAATCTCCCATTGGGGATCTCTCGGTTGAGGAGGCAATATCACAAAAACTACACCGCACTTTTGCTAAGGATCACAACAAGTACATAAACGAGGCAAAAATGGATGGTCGTAAAAAGAGTTTGAAAGAAATAGTAGAACTAGTAATAAATCCAGAGAGCTAAATCACTCATTATCAATCATATATTTTGGAGACTTTGGAGACTTTGGAGACTTTGGAGACTTTGGAGACAGGGGACTCCCTTCCCTATTCTTGTCTCTTATATTTGGTGCTGCCCCCTGCGTAATTGTGTCTGTAATCGAATAAAATACTTCAAAACAGACTCAAAATGAATGTAGAAATCGTTACCGTCGAACACCTCTCCCGATTCCAAAGAGAACTGATCACTGCGCTGCTGCGCAGCCTGGTGCCTGCGATCAAGGAAAGTCAATCCGATCTTAAGCCCTTTTACAGCACCAAAGAAACCGCTGAACTATTTGGGGTGTCCACCCGCTGCTTGCAGAAGTGGCGCGATGAAGGAAAGATTGGCTTTGTCCAGCAAGGGCATGTCATCCTCTACCGTCGGGAAGACATCCTGGAGTTTTGTAAGCGGAATCATCGCAAGCCTTTCAAAGCGGCCTAACACCAATCACGCCATGAACTCTACCCAGGCAGGGCTAGTTCAGGGAAGACGGCCAGGCCTGCGATAACCCATCTTTCCCTCCTTCATTATTTCAAGTCATTGCTATGTTTGATCGAGCGACACCGCCCGACAGGGAATATATTTTGCGTCAGGTAAGCCCTTACGACCTGATTACCCATTACCTCAGCCCGTTGCTAGGGGAGAAACCCCCAATTGCACAGCCATTCCAGTTTACCTGGCCAAGCGACCAATCGGAGACTCAACTGAGGATTGAGTACGATCCTTATGGATACACGGACCTGGAATCAGGGGAAACGGGAGGACCTATTGACCTGGTTTGTCGTCTTCTTCAGCTTTCGGATGAAGAAGCAAGATTCAGGATTTATCAGGATTTGATTGAACCGTACCAGGAACAACGGATCTCGGTATTCGCCAATTGCTACAATCCTGATCCTATCGGCACCACGACGGTAATCGATTGGCTCAGAAGAATCCAAAATGGAGAATACAGACAAATGGTTGAGGTCTGCCACAGCATGACAACTAAGTATGGCAAAGACCACGACCTTGTCAAAAGATTCAAAGCCAGCCAGCTTATAGCTGTAACGGCGGCTGGGACTTTCTCCCGGCGCAAGAGCGAATACTGGGTGTCATCAAGCGGTTTCCTAGTCGCAGATATCGACTATTGGGATGATCCGGAAGGCTTGAAAGAACAAATGGAGAACGACAACCAAATCTATGCTGCCTTCATTAGTCCTACAGGTACTGGTCTGAAGGTTCTGTTTCGGGCAAGGTATAAGCTCAACGAAAGGTCCTATAAGGCTGCTTATGCGGCTGCGGTGTCATACCTGGAACAGCATTACGCTCTCCCGATTGGAGGGCAAAAAAAGCCTGGAATTGATCCTGGGACCAACGACCTGTCTCGCCTCTGCATTTGCTCCCATGATCCGACCATGTGTTTGCACCCATTAGCTGATTGGTTACCATTTGACGAGCCTGGCAATGTGCCAAAGCCTTCGACCGCTCTTCCATCCCATAGCGCATCCCCTTTGGTTGATGCCCCATATCAATCGGATGTCGATGGAGACATAGAAGCGCTGGTAACTGGAGTGGAGAAACAGCGCATCGACCTTACGGCAACCTACCAGGATTGGATTCGGGTTGGCTTTGCACTGGCAGCTGCTTTGGGGGAACGTGGCCGTGACTACTTCCATAGGCTCAGTCAATTTCACCCAGAATACGAAGAAAAACAGACTGATCGAAAGTATAATTCCCTACTGAAGGGTGGGAATAGCGGCATTGGAGTTGGGACCTTATTCTACATGGCGAAGCAATCAGGGATAGTCATTGCCCGCCAGCGACCTCCCGATGAGGAGCCGCGAGACCCTCCTAAACCTCGCCTGGAACTTCCTTCTTTTCCCACCTATGTTTTTCCCAAAGCAGTACGCGGGCTCATTGAACAAACCGCCGAGGCTATTTTTTGTCCGCCTGATTTTGTGGGTATCCCAGTGTTGAGCGTATTGAGTATTGCCATCGGGGCGACGCGAGTGCTGGAACTCAAAAAAGACTACCATGTCTGGACCCGCATCTATACCGCCGTAGTTGCAGAACCTGGAAGTGGCAAATCTCCTGCTTTCAAAGCGGCTACTTACCCCATTGACATGCTTCAGAAGCGATTCAATAAGCGCTTCAAGGAGGAAATGGAGGAATATGAAGAGGAGGTTCGGATTTATGAGGAATCACTCGCAAACAAGAGCTCATCCCAACCTAAACCTACTCCGCCTGAAGGGCCACCCAGACTCCAGCAAATACAGGTGGATGACGCCACCATGGAGGCTTTACTTTCCCTCATGGAGCATAATCCCAGAGGCATTCTCTTCTACCAGGACGAGCTTTCTGCCTGGGCCAAGGGCATGAATCAATACCGAGGCGGCAAAGGCAGCGACAAGGAGAAATGGCTGAGCTTTTGGAGTGGCAAAAGCATCATCGTCAATCGGCGTAATCAGCAACCCATTACAATTCAAGATCCTTTTGTTTCGGTAACAGGGTGTATCCAACCCGATGTAGTGAGTGAACTTTCGACAGGAAAAAGTGATGGATTCCTCGATAGGATTCTATTTGCTTTTCCCGATCCTCTGCCCTCCAAATACACGGAGGCCGAACTGGATCTTGAGGTAAAGGAGCAGTACAGAGTCCTGGTCGAACAACTTTGGCAGTTAAAGCCGGGCCATGATGAATATAATCAGCCTATTCCCAAGGTCATCTACCTTTCTCCCAGGGCAAAACAGATCTGGCTCGACTTTAACCTGCGCCACGATGCTGAAGTCAACCACCCCGATTTCCCCTACTTTCTGAAAGGGATTTGGTCAAAACTGAGAGACTATACAGCGAGATTGGCCCTAATCCTTCATCTGGCTCATACCATAGGAAATAACTCAAAAATAAAGGACTCGAAGGAATACATCGAAGCTTCAAGTATTGAAGGTGCAGCGTTACTCAGTCGCTATTTCAAAGCCCACGCGAGGAAAGTGCACGAGCGGTTGTACAGTTCACCCTCCGACAAGAAGATTCAGGCAGCGGTAGAATGGCTCCGCAAACATGAAGGGTACATGGAGCTTCGCACTTGTTACACCAACCGCATCGCTGGTTGCCGAAAGAGGACTGAGGCTATCGCCCTTTTTCAGGAACTTGAAGACCGGGATTTAGGAAAAATTCAGAGGGATAAGCCTTCAACTGGAGGTAGAGAAAAAGTCAGCTTTCTACTTCATCCCCAGGTTTGAGACTTCTCAATCAAACACATCCATTGCATTATCAGCCTCCTCTTGAATGATCTTGGCGTAAATCTGAGTGGTGCGCAGGTCAGCATGTCCCATGTTCTTGGAGACATATTCCATCCGCATCCCTTTGCGCAGGGCCCTGGTAGCCCAGGTATGTCGGCTAAGGTGAAAGGTGAGCTTGTGGGGAATCTCCGCTTGCTCACCTAAGGTTTTTAGGAGCACATTGATTTTACCAGAATGACTGCCGAGTTTGGAATTAATTCTTTCAGGATCATTCAGCTCCTCATGCTTCCTCATAAAAGGAAAGATAAATCTATTGTCTCCGCTTTCGAAATCCGCATATTTTTCCAGGATCTCTCTAGCTCTGGTTGGGAGTTTGATAGCCTGGGACTTTTTAGTCTTTCGGCTAAAAAATTTCAAGTGAGGATCTTGCCAATTCTGGTTTCTGATCATTAGAAGGTCGCTCACCCGGATTCCACCTCCCCAGCAAGCAAAAACGAAAGCATCGCGAACCCACTCTAAACGACTACCAGTTTCCAGATCCAACTCCTCCAATCGTGCAAGCTGCTCCTCGGTAAGATAGCTTCGCTCCGATTTGGGGGCTTTGAGTTTGTACCTGATAAAAGGATTTAGTTCTTGGGAAACCAGGTCCTCCTGGATGGCTCTGTTGAAGTTGGTTCGAATGAACTTCAAGGTTGTATGAACCGAGTGGGGCTTGAGGTTCATTTGAACCCTCAGAAACTCCTCAAATTCATTGAGAAACCTGGGGGTGATATCGTCCATAAAAAGAGGTTGATCTCTAACAAATTTTTTTAACCGATTGATGGACGTTTGAGCACTTCTCGCACTGTTGAAGGATTCGTTAACCCTGTACCGTTCCGCCTGCTTTTCAGCATAGAGGAAGTAATCCAGGGTATCACTCCCTAGTAGTTTGGCTTTGATTTTTTTAGTCGGGACATCCCGATTCTTAGTCTCCATTTCCAACCCCACTCGCTCTGCTTCTGCTACTTTTTCAGCGAGAAAAGCATTTAACCGAGCGGAATTGGGATGGGATTTCCGCGCCTTACATTGATCAGCATTCCAATGCTTGGGATCAATCCGCTGGCGCAGAGAGATCATCTTCGTTTGGCGATTTTTGATGATCCTTAGGTACAGCGGAGCCTGTCCAGTTTTATCAACTTTGTCCGCTCGAAGAATTATTTTAACAGAGGCCATAGAAAGTATGTTTGGTGACTCATCGTACCAAACTTACCCATTTCAGGCCATAGGGTCAAACAAAAGGTACAACAAATACTTCATTTAATAGCATTTATATTTCGCTTGGTGCGTTTCCAAACCTTCCATATATGGCTATATATCAGTCTTTTGTGTGAAAATGGGGGAATATGGGTGAAATTGGGTATAGACCCTACAGGGTTCGCATCCAAGGTCAACGGCCCTGCGACAAGGTGGGGATAAAGCCAGCTCGGGAGACCTCATAGAGGTCTGACCTTTGTAGCTCACGTAGCACCATCGACTCGACCCCAGAGGGGTCGTACCCCCTTTTCTCTCCGCCAAAATTGTCAGAGAACCAAAAAAAATGTCAAACCCGCCAGATTTGACGGGTTTGATTTCGGAGAATAGGTTGAAATCCCCTAAGCACCTGGACATTAGTTTTCAGGTATGCGAAATAGGGAGTAAGGTATGAGGTGTTGCTATTAAGCCTTATTCCGCATACCGTATACCACTTTCCTTTTGTCCACCTGCTTATCTGTTAGGTTAGTCGTCGTCCCGACAGGCAACCTGGGCCTGACGCAGTTCGGTATTGTCATTGATGGTCTGGGTAGCCCCGTCTTCGAAAACGATGTCAACCGGGAATTGCAACTCGGGTTTGCCCCTTACGCCAGGGTTGTCGGCACGCCAGGCTTGAATCAGAATGTGTACGGAATCTTCACTTGCCCCTGGGATCAGGCTGCCATCAGGCATGAGATAAGTTACGGGATAGACCAGATCAAAGCAGGCGAACGAATCTGGGCCGCTACCATCATGCTGATGCGTGCTGTCGCCGTTTTGATTGTGATCTCTATTCCGGACTCGGTCTCGGTCGCCTTGCCGTCCGGTGCTATCACAATCGGTTTCGCAGGTTGCTCTGGCAGCGATCAACTCCGCTTCAGTGTTAATGACCTGCGTAGTGCTGTCATCAAACAGGATGTTAATGGGGAACTGCAGAGTAGGACGACTGAGGGAATCTGGATTGGCAATATACCAGACACGGATAGCTGTACGAACGGAATCTTTGTCAGGCCCTGTGATCAGACTGTTATCGGGCATGATCACAGTGATGGGGAATACCAGTTCAAAACAGGGCGAACCGTAGTAATATCCTCCATATTGAGGTCCATGATGATGATGGCGGACACCCCCATTCATCAGGCCACCTTCTTCATTAAAATACAGGCAGGTACTGGAGCTATCCCTTAGGCGAAGGGTAGACATATACACCTGGTACCCGAGGCCTCTAACTCGGAGAGCTTCTTCTACTCTCATGGTCGCATAATCAGTCTCCAGGAGATCCTGGGTCTCGCTGGGGAGGTCTGCAACCGTGATCAGTTCCTTATCGATAGCCGCATCCATGGCATCAATGGTAGCCTCATCGGATGGATTCAGGAAGTCCATCTGACAAGACATAAGGCTCAACATTACGAGCACGATCAAACTCCAACTGAATGATTTCATGTCTTTAGTTGTTTGGAAAAAATGATGTTTTAAAATCGACGGTAAGCTCCCAGTTCGATAGCGTTGTCAGGGCTAGTCATACGGGATGATTATCGGGATCAGATCAAAGAGCACCTTTCGTCAGGCGTTTCACAAAGCCCTTTCAGGCCCTGTTTATCTCTATGACAGGAAAGCCAGAGCGGATGCCTACCCCCCGATAGAAAAAAATGAGAATAATTGATTTACTTGGTTGAGTGAATCTCTAATGCTTTGAATAGATGGCACAAACTCAGTCAAAGCTTATTCTGGGGATACTCCTGCTAATCGTTACCATAGCTGTGGCATTTGCTCTGTTTGTGGATAGCATCATATTTGGCTTTCTCAACCAATCAAGTCTCGCTCCCAAAGTGGAGCAACTCACGGTATGGAATCACCTCATCCCGTTTTTAATTACCGTGGGGTTCCTGTTATGGATACCGATCCGGATGCTCCGGAATTCAAAAGCGGGAAAGCAACGCTTGCCTCGCTGGGTATCATTCCTCCTGGTCCTGGTCGGAGCAGCAGTTGCGCTCAAATGGCAGTTCCTGCAGGTCGTATGGCCATTTGTAGCAGAGTCTTCCATTGCGCAAATGTGGCCTGTCTATCTACTGGCGGCGTTTTTTACCATTTGGGCACTGGGAATGAAAGCCCTGGAAATGAGGAGAAAGACGTAAAAATGGTGGACAATATCTCCTGTATAGCGCTGATATTAGACAAAATGAAGTATTGAAAGTTAAGTTGTGTGTACTTGTCTGGTGTAGCTTGAGCCCCAGCATCTTATCCACTACTATTAACTATCAACATGATGAAAAAACTTTACACATTACTTGTGGTATTACTCGTAACGGTATCCGTTAGTGCACAAACCACTACCATCGATCTGAGTGCCGTTGACC
The DNA here is from genome assembly GCA_964343195.1 of uncultured Bacteroidia bacterium. Lineage (GTDB taxonomy): Bacteria > Bacteroidota > Bacteroidia > J057 > J057 > CAYVAP01. Next base: position 21,464 of record CAYFIR010000033.1, read on the forward strand.
AAAATCTGACCACAGAATTTGAAGGTGAGACCGTACTAGACGTGGCGGAATGTGCTTCCCCTGATTCTGCTCCAGCGCTATCCTACACCAATCCTTTTCAGGGATTGAGCTTCACGGAGGCGGAGATTGCTTTTGATGTCTATACTTACGAACCTGTAGACTCCATCAAGGTACTGGGATCCCTGATCTCCATTTTTGATCCAGCTTTGGGCCGGATGTATTTCACAAATGGCTCTTATCTGGGATTCAACAACGGCAGCTTTGTCGATGGGAACCTGGATAACTTCGGAATTGGAGTCGATTTCCTCGGGGTCATGCAATGGAGAAGTGTTCAGCTTCAGTTTGATACCACGGGTTACGCGGTGTATGTAGATGGCGAGTTGGCCTATGATGAGACCAGCACGGACGTACCCAGCGCAGGCAACCTTGCCGACTACGGAGAGATCATCACTTTCCTTCAGAATGCCAGTACACTCCTGTTTGGTACAGGGTCATTTTGGAGTAGTAATACTCGTCCTGATGGTACCTACTGGGATGCCCAGTTCAGCTACATGAAGAACATTACCTTTACGCCCAATTTCTCGACCACCAACATCGAAGAGGTTGACTTCTCCCAGTTCGGTGCTCCCGTACGCGAGTCTTACTTCAACCTCAATGGGGCAGAGGTAAATGCGGACGTCAACGCGCTGGCTCCCGGCATGTATGTCAAGAAAGAATTCTTCCGCAACGGAGCCGTGCGTGCTTCCAAAGTGGTCAAGATGGATTGATTTTCTCCTCTATTCGCCTTTGAGTGAATGTTGAAAATAATGAGCGGGTCTTCCTACCTACCAGGGTAGGGGATCCGTTTTTCTTTCTGCTATATTACGTGAACCAAGCTCGAAATTGTTAGTCACGCATCACAAATGTTCCCCTATGACACTCCACGACTTCGAAACCCACATCGAGCGCAAAATCCTGGACAGAGGATTTGACTATTACGAACAGGATCAGGTCATCAGGGTCGAGCAGTTCGAAAAGGGTGAGTTTTCGGCCAAAGTCAGGGGTTCAGAGCAGTATGGAGTTTACCTCCAACTCGGCCCAGGGCAGAGGGTTATCGATCATCGCTGCTCTTGTCCATATGACTGGGGGGCATATTGCAAGCATGAGGTTGCGGTGATGTATTGGCTTCGAGAGTCAAAGGCTTATGGGGATGAGCCAAATTCCGATGGGGCTATAGAGCAAATAAAACAAAAGCTGGAGTCTACCCCAGTCAAGGAATTACGTCGCCTGATGCTGGAATTCGCTGTTTCCAACCCTGAGTTTCGCAACGAATTGAGGTGGCACCTGGGATTGGAGCTTGAAGAGGAAGACGACGACTTTGGGTACTAAGGTGTACAAGCACAAAAGTTTACCCCGGAAGTAGCCAATCCTGACAAATAGCGACTATATTCCTCTCGATTTTTTGCCTATTCACCCACTAACCACCCTATCTATGGCAAAGGAAATGATCATCGAGCAGTCTGTCGTCATCGACAAGCCTCGTCAGGAAGTGTACGACTACCTCAAACACGCCATGAACCAGAATGAGTTCAGCGTATGGAACATGACCGATCCGGATCAGAAGATTACTTCTGAAGGTACTGATGGCACCGTCGGATTTGTTTACACCTGGGACAGCCAGAATAAAAACGTAGGCGCTGGCGCTCAGGAAATTAAAAACCTTGTTGAAGGGGAGCGGATCGATTATGAACTGCGCTTCGAACGCCCCATGAAGAACGTATCCCAATCCAGCTTTATCCTCACCGACGCTGCCGATGGGGGCACCGAAGTTACCTGGGACTTCCGTGGACCTATGAAATTTCCCATGAGCCTCTTTTCCGGATTCTTTGCCAAGACACTCGGCAAACAATTGGCCCAGAGCCTTCAGAATCTGAAAGACAAGCTGGAAGGATAGCCTACCCCCTCGGTGAGACAGCAAGCAATTGGTTACCAAAACAAAACGACCATCCGATGAATCTCGAAACAAACAGGCAGAACGCCATCGCCTTTTACAAAATGGCCTATGAAGGGAATCCTCGCAAGGCAGTAGATCTGTACGTTGGGGATACCTACATTCAACATAACCCTGACGTGGCGGACGGACCAGAAGGCTTCATCGAGTACTTTGAACGGATGCAAAGCGAGTATCCAGAGAAGTCAGTCGAATTTGTTCGCTGCATCGCCGAGGGGAACCTGGTCGCCCTGCATACTCATCAGGTATGGCCGGGTCAGGAAGAATACATCACCATGGACTTCTTTCGTTTTGACGAAAATGGCAAAATCTGCGAGCACTGGGATGCGATCCAAAAAATCCCCGAGCAGGCTGCCCATGACAATGGAATGTATTGATCTCTTCTGCCGATGCGTCTCCCAACCCTCCTGTTAATCTGCCTTCAGGGTCTTTTGAGTGGGCTTTTCGCTCAGGAAAGTACCCACTTCACCGTCATGGCCTGGAACATCCTGCATGGTGCCCATGACATCGAAAATGGTCCTCAGCATGCCATTGAGATCATCCGGGAACTGAATCCCGACGTCATCCTCATGGTGGAGACTTATGGCTCCGGTCAGGCAATCGCAGACTCGCTCGGGTACCATTTTCACCTGATAGCTCCGGCAGGAACCCCGCTGGACGATCCCAGCGTAAATTTGTCCATCATTTCCCGATATCCCTTCGGCGAAAGAATTGACACCGACTTCCCTTTCTATCTCGGAGGGAGGGAAATCCTGATTGCCAGCCAGAAAGTCCGATTTTTCAGCAACTGGTTTCATTACGACCCGTGGGATGATGCCCCGGAACAATTGGGGAAGTCCGCCGCGGAATTACTGGAGTGGGAGAAAACGGGCCGCAAGTATGCCATGCTCCAGAAGGTTTTGCCCTACTTTCGGAAGTACGCTCTGGTGGCAGATTCCATCCCAATGATTGTAGGGGGGGACATGAATGCGCCCTCCCACCTGGACTGGGGGCCAGAAACCCAGAGCCTTCACAATGGGCTGGTTGTCCCCTGGTTCACAACCAGTTCCCTGGAAAAAATTGGCCTGATCGACACCTATCGCTTTTTACATCCCGATCCAGTAGCGCATCCGGGCATCACCTGGGATGAAAAAAACAGGGAAGATGAGCACCGTATTGACTATATTTTCTGCAAAGGAGAAAGGCTAAGGCCTGTTTCGTCTCAATCTTTCAAGGCCTATCTGGGCGAATCGATCCAATTAGGAGAGAGGCAAATTCCCTATCCCTCAGATCATGGCATCGTGCTGACGACGTTTGAACTACACTGAGTCTCCCATACCCATGTACCGACATTTGACATGCAAGACCTTCCCACTCAAATTCCCATTCTTTTTGTCGCAGCAACCTTGCTGACGCTAGCGGCCATGTTCGCAGCGATATCCGGAACGAAACATCGCTCAACCCTGGCGGTCATCCTCGGACTGATTGCCTGGCTGGCAGTTACCGCAGCACTGGCCTTCACAGGATTTTACAGCGACAGGCTGGACCTGATCCCGCCCAGGTTGCTGTTATTCGGAGTGCTGCCCCCCCTGGTCCTGATCATATTGACGCTGAGCCTTCCCGCCATGCGACGATGGGCGGATGGCATTCCGCTCAGCCGATTGACCAACCTGCATAGCGTGCGCATATTGGTAGAAATCGGATTGCTCTGGCTGAGTTGGGAAAAAGTTGTCCCGGAAATCATGACCTTCGAAGGCTGGAACTTTGATATCCTGGCCGGGATTTCGGCCCCGCTGGTTGCCTATCTGGCTTTCAACCGGAAGGTAATGGGGAAAAAGGGCCTGCTGATCTGGAATATCCTGGCCCTGTTCCTGCTCCTCACCGTGGTTACCATCGGGATTCTCTCAGCTCCATTTCCGTTACAGGCACTGGCTTTTGACCAGCCCAATCGGGCCTTGCTCTTTTTCCCCTACGTCTGGCTCCCGGTTTTCATTGTCCCGGCGGTCCTGTTCAGTCACCTGGTGGCGATAAGACAGCTTACTTCCAGATAGTCTGGCAATGTGAGCAGGTCATATATACCCAAGCCCAGAACCCCGTTTGCGTTGGCGTATCACATTCAGGATCGCAGTTATCAGGACCAGCCCAATCCCGATTTCAGCCGCAAGTTGCACGGAAGGGAGACCCTCGGGGCCTAACTGGTTATGCTTGATGATGATTCCCAGTAGGGCCCACATTACCACTGCCCCATAGGCGATGTCATTGCGGGCGGCGGTTACCAATACCCCGAGGACAGCCGCGATGATTACCATGATATTGGTCCATTGTTCGGCACTGGCAAAGGGGGGCTCCCACCCTACAGATACCAGGAGGGATGAGACATTGGCTACAGTCGCTACAGTAATCCATCCGAGGTATATGCTAAAGGGCAAATGAACCAGATAGCGCACCTTTGGATCAACTGATTTTAATCCTATCTGTAGCGAAAAATAAATGACCAGCAACGAAGCGAGCAATCCCAGCATGAGCACAAGTGCTACTCCCAGGCGTTCATAGAGCCAGGCAACCAGCCACAGGCTGTTAAATACTCCTGAAGCCATGAACCATATCCCGATCTTGTTTAGCCAGGGCGTGTCCGGATTTTTTCCACTAAAAAGCCCGCTGGCCTGGTACACCATGAAGGCAATCAGCATCAGATAAATGACTCCCCAGATACTGAAGGTTATTCCTGCAGGGGCAAAAAGCGTAAAGTACTTATCGGAAAGACTCCCGATTGTTACCCCTTCCCGAATGGCACCGTTGGACAATCCATTCAACATGATGGTCCCAATGAGGAATAGGATGTTGCCTATTTGGAGAAGACGTTTGTAGGATTGGGTCATAGGAGTACAGATTTGAAGAGAAGGTTAACTCCGATGAAATAAATTAGGGTATTGCCCCCACAATTAAAACCCTTTTCTCCCATTCTGGTTAAATCCTGCTTGCAGCATCTATCAATTGAGGGTCTAGCTCAGGTTCCTGCACGGCGTAGTTGAACCCCGGAGCAATGCAGTAAGCTCCACTCTCTCCCGACTTGCTCAACGCCAGAAATCCCACCTGAATCTCCCTCCAGTCAGGATTCTTGCTGATGACCCGCTCTACGGCCAGGCGACAGGCATCCTGTGGACCATACCCCTGTCGCATGAACTCCACGACAAGGAAACAGCCTACTGCCCGAATGACGGCCTCGCCCCAGCCCGTGGCGGTTGCGGCTCCTATTTCATTATCGACATATAGTCCTGCTCCAATAATAGGCGAATCTCCCACCCGACCGTGATACTTGTAAGAGGCTCCACTGGTGGTACAGGCTCCCGCGAGGTTGCCTTGCTGGTCCAGAGTCAGTAAGCCAATGGTGTCGTGGTTTTCGATGTTGATTTCGGGACGTTCGGGGCCATTTTCCGCCTTCCACTTTTCCCAATCTAGTCGCGAGGCTTCGGTGAGCAATTCCGTGGTCTCAAACCCCTGTTCCAGGGCAAACTGCCGTGCCCCCTCTCCTACGATCATCACATGCGGGGTCTCCTCCATGACCTTGCGAGCTACAGAAACCGGATGCAGAATATCCTGCAGGAAGGCTACCGAGCCACAATCTCCGTTGGAATTCATGATGCAGGCATCGAGGGTTACGTGCCCATCGCGATCCGGATATCCCCCGAGGCCCACCGTCCGAACCTCCGGATCAGCTTCAGTCACTCTCACGCCAGCTTCTGCCGCATCCAGTGCGGTCCCTCCCTCGCTCAAAATTTTCCAGGCAGCTTCATTGGCAGCCATTCCGTGTTGCCAGGTGGATACGACAACAGGTTTTTGAACGTTGTGTGAAGACTGGGGCAGGCAGCTAGCCAATAATCCTGTACCGAGCCCCAGACCAGTGGTACGAATGAAGTTGCGTCTTTTCATTTTGCTTCCTTTGTATTATTTTATTTCTCATTATCGAAAAATAATCAACCAAAGGCGAAAACCCGATGCGAATCTGTCACAGATCTGGTTAATTTGCCCTGATCATCCCACTCACTCCCCACCAAACCCCTGCTATCCAAAACTACTCAATGATTTGTCTGCATGCTGCGCTATTTGCTTCCACTCCCCCTTCTGGTTGCCATTTTACCTCTTTGGGGACAGGAGAGTATCACTACCTGGGATAGCCTTACCACATATCTACGCACAGATTCAGTCCTGGAACTTGTGGAAGATAATCCGACTCCGAAGTTGGGTGAGCTACTCCATCAATGGGAGAAAAAAGCACAGAATCGTCCGTTGCCAATTCGACAGCGAATGGCCTATAGCCTGGGAGAGTTTTATCAGCTAAGAGCCCGACCCGATTCAGGAATCTACTGGTATCAGAATGCCATAAGCCTGGGCGAAGAAGCCTGGGGTACTCCACACCCGATCATTTCAGATGCTCTCAATGGGCTAGCTATATGTTATTACCAAAAAGGGGATTTTGAGAACTGTCTGAACCATGCCCGTCAGGTTCTGGATATGCGGATTGCGGTCCTTCCCGGAGGGCATTCGGACATTGCCCAGGCGCACAACAACTATGGGATCATGTCGTATCGGGGTGGCAGGGCCGACTCCGGGATATACCACATGGCCATGGCCACCCAAATCTGGGAAAATGATTCGGCCACACTGCTGGCAGACCTGCTGACTGCCTACAATAACCTGGGAATCATTACCGGAAACCAGGGAGATTATCATCAGGGGCTGAACTGGTACCAGAAAATACTGACGCATTCCGATGGCCTTCCTCCCAATGGGGCTTCACACACCCTCAACCTCGCAGGGGTATACAACAACATCGCCGTTGCCTACAGGCTACTTGGAGACCGCGGGCAAGCCATTCGATACCTGAGACAGAGCATCGACCTGGAGCTGGAGTTTCCGTCGCCTGATCCACGAAATCTGGCGATCAAGTATGACAACATGGGCACCCTGCTGCTTGCTTCACGACAACCGGATTCGGCGATGCGTTACTTCGAGCTAGCTGATAAGCACGCACAGAACAACCTGGCAGCAGACGATCGATTGCGGCTGGACACCCGCATGCAGGTAGCCAGAGCTCACCTTGAACTGGAACACTACGATCAGGCACAGGCCACGCTGGAAGCTCTGCGGCCGGAATTTGAGCAAAAATATACGGACGGCCACTCCCGGGTTGCCACCTTATACATGCTGCTTGGGAATGTGCTCATGGCCCAGGGGGACTCCCTTTCCGCTGAAAGATGGATCGGAAAGGCCCTGGACATTCGCCATGAGATCCTGCCAGAAGGCCACAATCTCATTAAGCTGGCTTACTTCGACCTGGCCCGATGCTGGTGGTATAGCTCCCCTGAAAAGGTAGATTCCATCCTGCAATTGGCCCTCAAAACTCCCCCCGGCAACCTGACTCCTGTGGATATCGAAGCTAGCCGCCTGTGGGGACAATGGCTGGCCAGGCAACAGGATCTCCAGGCAAGTCACGAAGCATACGGACTGGCTCTCAGGCAGTTGGACACCCTACGAAGAAGCTACCAATTGCATGAATCCCCCACTCGCCTGCTGGAAGAAGCCAGAGCATTGCATATCGCCACCCTCGACAACCTGTTTGATTTGCACACCGAAACCGGAGATCCTGCCCTGCTTACCGAAGCCTGGAGCATCAGTGAAGACAGCCGGGCCATCCGACTGCGAGAAAACCTTCAGATGCTGGAAGCCAAATCATTTGCCCACATCCCGGAAAGCCTTCAACAGGCCGAAGGAGCACTTAGAGCAGAGCTTACCCGACTGGATCGACAAATCGCAAGGGCAGAACGCAGCGGACAGGCTTCCCTATCCCAGCTGCGCCAGCTAAAGTTCGAAGCGCTGGCCCGTCAGGATTCCCTTTTTCTCCTCATGGAAAAACAGGCCCCAGACTACTACCAGCTCAGGTACAGCCAGACCCACAGCAATCCCGAGGAAGTCCAGCAATGGCTCCAGGAACATGATCGGGACCTGGTGGAATATGTCATCCATGAAGATCAGGGATTTGCGCTGGTCATTCGTCCTGAAGGGCTGATTGCCATTCGCCTGCCTCAACTGCCAGACCTGACAGCCCTGGTCAACCAGCTCCGCAATGCGTTATTTCTTGAGGGAAATCCAAGAGAAAACCCGGACATGTTCACTGGTCCTGCCTTCCAGCTATACGAATTGCTGTGGGCTCCCATTCTCGCCAGAGTTCCGGATTTGAGAGAAAAAGTGATTGTGGTACCAGATGGATCACTTGGATACCTTCCCATGGGGCTATTGCTGACCGAATCTTCGACGAGCGATTACTGGTTTGACCTTCCTTACCTGTTGGTGGAGCATGAAATCAGCTACGCTCCCTCCGCCCAGTGGTTGGTAGATCGTCCTGACAGGACCGATGAATCTCTGATGCCAATGCTTGCCCTTGCTCCTGGCTTTGAAGGGGATCCAGGGCTATACCGTAACGAGCCCATGAGTGAACTGGCATTTAACCGAGAAGAAGCCAACGAGGTAGCCCGACTCCTGGGAGGCAGAGCCTGGTTAAATGAAGACGCAAATGAAAGTGCGCTCAAGGAGGAAGGTAAGAAGTACCGGATCATACACTTTGCCAGCCACGCAGCTGTTGACGACCGGTTCCCACTCTATTCTTTCATCCAGCTTTCTCCCACAGAGGGGCAGGATGGACGGCTTGAGATTGCAGAACTCTTCGGGGTGCAGCTAAGTGCCGACCTCGTGGTCCTCAGTGCCTGCGAAACGGGTATGGGGCAATACATCGCCGGGGAAGGGATTCTTAGCCTGGCCCAGGGATTTAGTTACTCTGGGGTTCATTCAGCCCTCACTACGTGGTGGCCGGTAAATGATGAAGCCTCGGCCCAGCTTATGAAGCAGTTCTATGCAGGAATACGGCAGGGAAAAAGTCGAACTCAGGCTTTGAGGGAAGCCCAACTGACCCAGCTAAAAACACGGGATCCTTTCCTTTCGCACCCCTTTTTCTGGGCTGGATATCAGTTGACTGGTGAGCCGGGCCCCATCGAATTATCTTCTGGCAACTGGAGCTGGGGATGGATACTGGGAATATTTGCTCTGGTGACCCTCGCTGTTTTGGCCGCGATCCGATACCGCAAAAAATCAGCCTGACACCGTATTCTGGGGATTCCCTGCCTGAAACGCCGCCAGATTTTCCGTGACCATGTCCACCAGTCGTTGCCGGGAGGCCCTTGATGCCCAGGCCAGGTGCGGGGTGATGAAGCAATTGTCCAGACCAATGAGTGGATGATTACTCGGGGGAGGTTCTGCGCTCAGCACATCAAGGGCCGCCCCCGACAGCCTTTTCTCAGCCAGCGCATTGTGCAATGCTCCTTCGTCAATCAGTCCCCCTCGCGAGGTGTTGATCAGAAAGGCATGTGGCTGTAGGTGAGGAAGCAGTTCTGCATCAACCAAATAATGAGTCTGTTCATTTAACGGGCAGTGCAGGCTGATCACATCGCTTTGGGCAAAGAGTTCTTTGGCAGAATCGCACCAGGTCACTCCTTCTATAACTTTGGGGGTCCGGCTATAGGCCAGGATTTCCATCCCAAAGGCTTTCCCGATGCGAGCCACGGCCTGCCCGATACTTCCCATCCCCATGATCCCAAGTTTCATCCCACCCAGTTCGATCAGCGGGGTGAGCCAGTATGTCCAGTTTGCCTCTCGTTGCCACCCTCCGTTCTGAATGTCCTGGTTATGAGTTTCCACCCGATTCGTCAGAGCAAGCAGCATGGCAAACACATGCTGAGCGACTGCTTCAGTCCCATAACCGGGTGCATTGGTCACCGTGATCCCCTTCTCGCCAGCTGTTACCAGATCGATTTTATCATACCCCGTGGCCGTGACCCCGATGTACCGCAGGTCGGGAAGCTTCGACAGGGTTTCTCTCGTGAGGGGGACTTTATTGGTCAGGATGGCTTCGGCCTGTCGGGCCCGCTCCAAAATGTTCTCATCTGCCGTACTCGGATAGGAGATCACTTCCCCGAGGCTGTACAACCTGGACCAGTCTACATCTTGCCCGGCAGTTTCGTCATCAAGAACGACAATGCGCATTTATTAGCAGGTTTTGATCGATTATTAGGTCAAAGCAACAAAAAATCCTCTCATTTCCCATCCCCGTTCATCAACAGCTTGCCAGCAAATCTAAACTTTTCGTAAGTTGTTTCTCTAATGGGAAACCTGGGGAAAAACAGAATTTCATTGCTCGCAAAGCTGTACATCACCCACCATCAGCTACCAGGCTGAGAATTTCGAACTGCTCCAATTCCCGATACCTTCATACTACCCTAACCGGAAGAATAACTACTACTATGCCCGAAATGGACTATGATGCTATCGTAGTTGGCTCAGGAATTAGCGGCGGCTGGGCCGCTAAAGAGCTGACTGAAAAGGGACTCAAGGTGCTCATGTTGGAGCGAGGCCCTGATGTCAAGCACATCGAAGATTACAAAAGTGCCACCAAAGCTCCCTGGGAGTTCCCTCACCGTGGCGGTCGTACACGCAAGATGATCGAGGATAACCCCGTCCTTAAACGTGACTACCCTCTCAATGAGATGAACCTCGAGTGGTGGGCCAGTGACCAAGACTGTCCCTACACCGAAATTAAGCGTTATGACTGGTTTCGCGGATACCAGGTTGGGGGGCGCTCCCTGCTCTGGGGACGTCAGAGCTACCGGATGGCTGACCTCGACTTTGAGGCCAACGCAAAAGAAGGCATCGCGGTGGACTGGCCCGTGCGCTACAAGGATATCGAGCCTTGGTACGACTACGTGGAAAAGTTTGCCGGAATCAGCGGCAACCGTGATGGTATTCCATACCTCCCAGACGGACAGTTTCTTCCTCCAATGGAGATGAATGTCGTGGAAAAGGAAGTCGCTGCCAATCTCAAAGCCCACTACAATGGCGACCGCCAGATGATCATTGGCCGTGTAGCCAATATCACTCAACCGCTGGAAGGCCGCGCGGCCTGTCAATATCGGAATAAGTGCTGGCTAGGCTGTCCCTATGGGGCATATTTCAGCACCCAGTCATCGACCCTTCCAGCTGCGATGAAGACCGGCAATCTGACCATTCGTCCCAATAGCATCGTGACTCAGGTACTCTATGACCGTGACACCCAAAAAGCCAGAGGCGTAGAGGTGCTGGATGCCGAGACCAATCAGACGTACGATTTCACCTCAAAAATCGTCTTTCTGAATGCTTCTACCATCAATTCCACCTGGATCCTGATGAATTCCGCGACGGATGTTTGGGAAGGTGGACTGGGGAGTAGCAGTGGTCAATTGGGCCGTAACCTGATGGACCATCACCTCAAAGTCGGAGCCTCAGGCCGTTGGGAAGGGTATGAAGATCGCTACGAATATGGCCGCCGCGCCAATGGCATTTACATCCCCCGTTACCGTAATATGAACGGTGAAAAGCGCGATTACATCCGTGGATTTGGCTATCAGGGCCGAGCCAGCCGCGAAAACTGGCGCCGTGGCATCGCTGAATATGGCCTGGGAGCAGACCTGAAAGCAGCGCTTACCGAACCAGGGCCATGGACCATGGGCATCGGAGGATTTGGGGAGACCCTGCCTTACGAAGAAAACCGCGTTACCCTGGACAAAACCCGCACGGACAAGTGGGGCCTCAATGTGGTCGCCATCGACTGTGAGCTCAAGGAAAACGAGCACAAGATGCGCGAAGACATGATGAATGATGCTGCCGAAATGCTGGAAGCGGCGGGTTGCAAGGACGTATCGCCTTTCATGGGCGACGGAACTCCTGGTCGGGGTATCCACGAGATGGGTACAGCCCGTATGGGCCACGATCCCAAGACTTCTGTCCTCAACAAGTGGAACCAGATCTGGGATTGTAAGAATGTCTTTGTTACGGATGGCTCTTTCATGACCTCGGCTGCCTGCCAGAATCCTTCTCTTAGCTACATGGCCTTCACTGCTCGTGCCGTTGACTATGCGGTGCAGGAGCTGAAGAAGATGAACTTATAGGAAAGACCGCTGCGCTGCGAGACTTGTGCTGTCGAAGATCCCGAAAATCGGGGAGCGCAGTCGAAGTAAGTCAGATAAAGAACTATGGTATTCGGAACGAAGTAATTACCCATTTGAGAATGTAGTAAACTTCTGACCACGTTGAGCGCAGCGAAATCCCGCAGAGCGGGAAACTCTAAACTACGAACTTCGGACTCCGAACTTGTTCCACTACTCTGACCTCTTTTATACGAATTACGAATTCCCAATTACGAATCAATCTCATGACCCGAAGAGAAGCATTATACAGTGTCTCCCTGATGTTGGGGGGCACCATCGTAGGGGCCGAGCTATTCCTGCAAGGCTGTGACAGCCCTCAACAAACCAAGGTTGCAGGCTTTTTTACCTCTGACGAGGTAGCCATGCTGGACGAAGTGGCAGAAGCCATTTTACCAGAAACTCCCGACTCTCCCGGCGCCAAAGCTGCCAATGTCGGCGAATTCATGCAGACCATGGTCGGCGATTGTTACTCGGAAGAGGAGCAAAAAATCTTCCGGGCAGGCATGAAAGACATGGAAGCCAAGGCCAAGGCCACCTACCAAAAGGCATTCATGGAACTGGAAGCCGGAGACCGCATGGATCTGCTAAACACCCTCAATGCGGAAGCGATTGCCTATGGCGAGAATATCCCTCCTGAGGAGTATCAAAAGCGAGCCCTGGACTCCCGCCTGGATCGGGTGCCGCCGCACTACTTTGACATGATGAAGCAGCTTACCATCCTCGGCTTTTTCACCTCTGAAGTAGGGGCTACCAAGGCCCTCCGCTACCTGGAAGTACCCGGCAAGTACGACGGAAACTATCCTTATAAGCCGGGTGACAAAGCCTGGGCGTTGTAGGAGATGCTGGATTGCCAGTTGTCAGTCAGTGCGGTGGATTACCCCCCCGCGCTGGCAATTCGATGCTACACCACAATCCGTGTCCAGTACCCATCTTCGCTTCCCTGCTCTATTTTACCCCCGATCTGGACGGTCAGTAGCTGAATGAGCTGGGAGCCAAAAGAGGTTCCACTTTCCTGGTTCAGATTTCCAACGCCATCATCGGCGACGGTCAACTGCAACCTGCTGTCCGCTAGCCTGTGCATGCTGATGCGAATGGTTCCCGTGCGGCCCTCGGGAAAGGCGTATTTCAATGAATTGGTGATCAGCTCATTGACAATCAAACCGAGTGGCACGGCTGTATCGACATCCAGTTCCAATTCATCCATGTCAATATTGAGCTGGATGCGTTCGGGTTTGTAGCCAAAGGTATTGAGCAGGCTACGCCCCAGGTTGCTGAGGTAATCCTTCATTTCGATGGCGGCGAGGTTCTCACGTTGGTAGAGCTTTTGGTGGATGAGGGCCATGGACTCGACGCGGTGCTGCCCGGCGCTCACGGCTCGCTTGACCTCGGCATCTTTTATGTGGGCCGATTGCAGGTAGAGCAGACTGGAGATGGTCTGCAGGTTATTCTTGACTCGGTGGTGGATCTCCTTGAGAAGTAGTTCGTTCTGGTTGCTTTTGGCCTCGATTTCTGTTTTTTGCTCCGAAAGTAGCTTATTGGTGCGCTGGCGGCGCTGATTGCTGTGGTAGAGGACCACCGCCAGAATCGCCAGTAGCAGCCCGGCTCCGCCGACAAATCCCAACTGCTGCCGCTGTCGGCCCAACTGGTTTTCGTACTCCAACTGGGCGAGTACCTTATCCTGCTCATTGGCCAGGCTATCAGCCAGGGCTTTTCGCTGGTATTCGTAGCGGAAAGTTGCCCGCTGGTTTTCCTCGCTGTTGAGGCTGTCGCGCATCTGAATGTACAGCTCATGCATTTCCAGGGCCTGGCCGGTCTGATTTTGGCTCTTATAGATTCGATACAACAGCTGCGACGAAGACTGAATAACGGCCACATTTCCTGCTTCCCGGGCAAGTGAAAGGGCTTTTACTCCCAAAACCCGGGCCTGCCCCCTGTTCCCCTTTTCCTCATAGATGGTGGCCATGCCCTGAAGTGCAATTGCCTGGCCTTCTCGGGCATTTAGCGATTCGTACAGATCGAGGCTACGCTCAAAATACTCCTCTGCTGCTGCATATTCCCCCTGACCGATGGTTACCTTGCCGATTTGCGCCAGAGAAAAGGCCATTCCCAACTGATCGCCCACAGAATCCTTGATTGCCAGACTACGTTTGAAATAATCCAGCGCCTGTTCATAATCGCCTTTCGCCTCATACACCTCTCCAATGTTGCTCAAAGTTCTGGCAATGGCTGGTTGATCCCCCATCTCTTCTCTTACCTCCAGGCTTCGATGACCGTACTCCAATGCTTTGGCAAAATCATCCTGGTAAAAATAGACCATGCCGATGTGATGGAGGCCAGTGGCTACACCCCGCTGATCTTCCAGTTTTTCGTACCCTTCCAGACTTAGGCGGTACTGGTTCAATGCCTGGGCATAGTCTCCCTGACTTTGATAGACGAATCCCATGTTGACATGCATCCTTGCGGCCTCTGACAGATTTCCCAGGCTATCGTAAATCGTCAGACTGCGTTGGTAGCAGGTCAGCGCCTGTGGGTATTCGCCCAGGTTGCTATGGATGATGCCGATATTGCTGGAAACGGTGGCCATGCCTTGCAGGTCTCCCAGTTCCTCTCGCATGGCAAGGCTGCGGTTGAAGTGATCCAGTGCTTTTTCATATTCGCCCTGATCCTCGTAGATATTGCCAATGTTATTCAGCATCACGGCGATCCTGCCCTGGTGTCCCTGTCGCTCAAAGCTTTCCAGGCTGCGTTGATATTGTTCCAATGCCCGAGACAGATCACCCTGCCGGTAGTAGATAATGCCGATGTTGTTGTAGCCTTTGGCCACGTTAAATTCATCTCCCAGTTCTTCAAATATCCCCAGCGCACGCTCAAACTCCGCACGGGCAGCTTCGTAGTTGCCCCTCCTGGCATGATAGATTCCCAACTGGTTGATGGCCCGGCCCATGCCCCCCTGGTCCTGTCTGGCCTCTGCCTGGGTATACAATTGCTCCGCAAAGTACCGGGCGCTGTCGGGCACCCTGACCTGGTAATGCGTGATCAGGAGATCCATCGCATCCCAACGGCTGCTATCTGCTGTCTGTTCGTTCGCAGCCACCTTGCGCAGCGAATCCACATTGGACTGGGCCATAGCGAAACTGCCCCATAGCAGACACGTCAGGAGAGAAAGGATGCATTTTTTCATTCGTACAGGGGGTTAGCTGTAACAAAATACAGAAAAGCTCAGGAACTTCTACTTCTACACTCCTCGCCTAGTGCTATGTCAACTGTTTCCCGTAGCTGGTGCATCCAAAAAGGCTTGGACAGGTAAAAGACGCTCTTCTGCTCGAGGACCTCTACAGCTGGGGGGGTAGCAGCGCAGATGATCACCGGTATTTTCCAAAAAAAGACGATGGCCGCCAACAGATCGTTGTTGGACCACCGCCCATAGGGGTCAAGATTGAAAAGAACTAAATCAGGTCGTCGGTGACGGAGGTATGCCAGCGAAAGGGGCTGCGTATTGGCCCAGCCAGCCACCTGATAGCCCCACTCTTTCACCAGCATCGTGAGGTGCCAGGCGGTCAGGCTGTCATCTTCGATGATGAGGATATTGGGAGAGTGGGGCATCAATGGAGTATTTGCAGCAACATGGAAATGTCTGTATTCCCAAAAGTGGAAACCCTCCGGGAGAGGGCCTCCCAGTGAGTTTCGCCAGGATTATCTTCGGATGACCATCTTTTGATCCAGGTGGAAAGCCTCACCTTTAACCTTGATCAGGTACATGCCGTTGGGCAGCTCCGCTACGTCTAACTGATGTTGAACGTCTCCAACAGGCAATTGCGCATGATCGCGCTTTAACAGACGTCCTTGCAGGTCATACACTTCGAATTGCGTCAGCTGAGACTGTGCCGCATGATAGCTCACGGTCACCCGATTGGCAGCAGGGTTGGGGTATAGCTTTAAGGCCGCTGCCCCATTGGCCATATCCTGCACCGAGGTATTGGTGCCAAAGGTAACCGAGGCGTACAGGCTGGATCGAATGCCTGACTTCTCCTGGCAGGAAGGCTCCAGAAACAGTTCCAGATCAGGGTATTCCATGGGACTATTCTCTGACTGACGCTTCACCTCGATGACCAGGGGGTTTGACAGGCAGCCACCAGCAGGAACCTGGAAGCTTTGGCCGAAGGCGTTATTGAGGGGAAGGCCGGCAGCGGTAACGACGGCTCCGTTGAGGTTGGTCTCAGGATTGAGCTTGAGGGTGTACTCGCGGGGCTCATTGGACTCGTTGCAGACATCCAGCGTAAAGCTCGCCGAGGTTCCCAATGGTACGCCGCTTAGCTCGATGCTGTCAGCAGTTTGATTGGTGAAGGTCATTTTGGGCTGATCACGCTGATACCCTCCCTGATAGGGGCAGGAGCTTTTGGTGCCCGACTGGATCCGGAAAATCGGCGTTCCAAACATCGGATCGCGTACCACCTGTAGGTTGTAGATATCGCCTCCGTCATTGTCGTTGAGGTCATAGCGAATCACTTTGGTATCCTGACCACTTTGGCTCTCGGTCGCGCCATATCGGCGTGACGATTTGAACTCGTAGCCACCACTTACGCCAGAACCTCCGATGGATACGACACTTTGCACCCCAA
The DNA here is from genome assembly GCA_964343195.1 of uncultured Bacteroidia bacterium. Classification (GTDB taxonomy): domain Bacteria; phylum Bacteroidota; class Bacteroidia; order J057; family J057; genus CAYVAP01. The sequence goes on from CAYFIR010000033.1 coordinate 38,122, forward strand.
CTCTGCCCTCCAGGAAGTGCTCTACCTGCAAGCTGTTGGTTTCGGTAACGGAAATACCGGTTTCATTGAAGCTCCCTACTCCCGCGCTGAAGTTGATGTTGCCCAGCGAATCGTTGTCGGGGTTGTTGATGTTGGCGTCGTTCATGGCCAGGGTCTGCTGCCAAACGTCGATCTGGTTTTGGGCGTCATTGGCTACACGAGCGCCCACGTTGGCGCTGTCGGCGACGATGGCTTCCAGTCGCTGGATGTCTGAGAGGATTGCCGTCTTGGTGTAGGCAAATTTGGTCGGTTCGCCCACCGGAACGAATACCAGTCCGGTGTCCACCCGGATAACACAACTGTCGCGATCCGCCACGAGGTAGGGATAGACTCCATATTCCATGTTGGTTCCATATCCGATGAAGACATCTCCGCCCCCTTCTGGCCCGGTCAGTTCCGTGGTCTTGAAGCCTTCGCTCACGCTCACACAGGTCTTGTCGGTGCTGGTGGTGATGGACATGTCTTCGGCAGTAACGCCCCCGCTGAAGGTCACGGAAAATTCAAAGTCAATGGTGGCGATGAAGCCAATGGAGCCTTTGGTGCCGATCTTTACGGCCAGATTTGCAGAATTGGAGATCTTGTCCTGTACCGTCTGGGTAAGCGTGCGACAGGTAGTCGTCGATTCGCGGAAAGCACTGCTGCTGCCGTCGCCAGGAGGGGCGTGCAGCACCATATAGGGCATTTGTGGCTGGGTAGTGGTACCCAGGACGGGAACCTCGGTAGTAATCGGGCCTTCTACTATGAATGGGATCACGCACATGTGCGGCGGCCAGGGGGAAGTGATGTCTCCGTCCTGGACCTTGAAGGCCAGGTATCCCTTGCGTATGCCCAGGGGAAAGTTCAGGTTGATGGTGTGCCGAATGGTTCCGAAGCTACTGCCGCCCTGGGGAGAGAGATATTGGCCCGTACTGTACTGCGGATTGGTAGGGGAACCATCGAACTGGCCAAAGTTGTATTGTAGCGTATGGTTCAGCCCCAGTCCTCCCGCGTTGGGAATGTCGATGATGATTTGCTTGGTAACACCCGCTTCGGCAATGTGATAACCTAACTCGTTGTTGCTATACAGGTTGATGCCCAGGCTAGTGCTGTTGATGGTGGACGGATCTACCGGATAAAAACGATACGAAAGATTCCCTGCCGAAGCAGCCGATGAGGGCCCACATACGGTCGGCCCAGCGCCGCGCACAATGGCCGAGAAGCCATTATTCAAGGGAAAAGTGATGTCCTGCGCATTGACGGCAGCGACCTGAGTCAGGAGACCCAGCAGGAAAGCCGCCCTGAAGACCCGCTTGAGAGCTATGAGTGGTCGATGGAGAAAGGGGTTGTTCTTGTTCATTGTCTTTGGTTCAGAGGTGAAAGAAGCGACAGCTCGCAAGGAGCCTTGCGTAGCCTATTGATTTGAATGCCAAGAGGTTGATTGACAATTCAAACATAGCGGCTATCATCTGCCACTACTACCCCTATTACCCGAAGGGCGGGTTTCAATGACCGAAAGATGGAGTTGGGTACCCCGGTAACGAGGCCATGCAGGTGCGCCTGCTGGCATTACAGATGATCCGCAGCGCGCCTGCGTCATCATTCTTTCCCAGAATTCGTATATTGGAGTATCCGCTCGTGCACCCAATGATTCACTTATGTCTGCCACTCTCTATGACATACTTCTCGAATCTCCCGACTTGAAGCTTTTGATAGAAAAGGCCCAGGAGCGCTTGAAAGCAGAGGCTCAAAAGCGCCAGGAGTTTTATGAATGGTTGACCCCTGAGGTCAAGGCAGAATTCATCAACGGGGAAATCATCATGCATTCCCCTGCAAAAAATCGGCATTTGTGGACAGGGGAGAATCTTTTTTCCTTGCTCAAAGCATGGGTGGATAAGCATCAACTTGGTGAAGTACATTTTGAAAAAGCGCTGGTCGCCCTGACACGTAATGATTACGAACCGGACATTTGCTTCTGGAGCCTCGAAAAATCTCAAGCCATCGAGCCAGAAACCATGCGCCATCCTGCCCCAGACCTGGTGGTTGAGATCCTTTCCCCCTCGACTGAGCACCGGGACCGGGGGGTCAAATTCGTGGATTATGCCGCTCACGGAGTAGGCGAATACTGGATGATCGATCCTGCGCAGCAAATCGTTGAAACCTATCTCCTGGATCGGGATTTTGATGCTTACAAATCCGTGGGGAAACTGGGCCTTTCCGATCAACTGAGCAGCCAGGTAGTAAATGGATTCGAAATCCCTGTAAAGGCCATTTTTGACAAGGAAGTTTACCTGGAGACTTTGAAGGGGCTGATTTGAGAAGATAGCCGCTTCTGTTCATCAATTTGAATCTTGCCTTCCCCCACGACATCTGCCCGTCGTATCGGGTTCCAATCCTTGCACTTCGTTATCGGGCGCAGCTGCGGAGCGCACACCTACAACACATTCAGCCGCTGGGTCAGGTCTTTTTTGTAAGCCTTGCTGACCGGAATGGCTTCGTTGTGGCAAAAGACATAATGCTCATCCAGCCCCTCAACCTGCTGCAGATTGACCAGATAAGAGCGGTGCACGCGACAAAACAAGGCGGAAGGCACCCGGTCTTCAAAGGTCTTGAGCGGAAGGCTCAGGGTGTAGCTTTTCCCGTCCGTCACGATGGTGCAGTAGTTGCGCTCGGCCTTGACAAAATGGATGTCTTCCAGACTGATTTTCACCATTTTTCCTTTGTCCCGCACAAAGATCCGGTCGGATAGGGGAACAGGAGTTTCTTCAGGGCTGGCCTCTACGGGCGCCTCCTCCCTCGCTCGATAGGTGGCCAATTCGATGGCTTGCAGCAAGGCATCCGGCTGGAAGGGCTTGGAGATAAACGCATGGGGAAAGGCCTCCTTCGCGCGCTCAAAAGTACCCGGATCGGAATTGGCCGTCAGGAAGATCACCGGCAGGCGGTTCTGCTCGTAGATGTGCCGTGCTGCCTCGATGCCGTCCATCTCTCCTTTGAGGTTGATGTCCATCAGCACCAGGTCGGGAGTATGTGCCTTGAGGTGATTCAGCGCCGCCTCCGCGCTGGGGAGAATTCCGTTCACGTCATAGCCCGCCTCCGTCAGCACCATGGAGATGTGCGTGCCAACGATCATGTCGTCTTCGACGACGAGGATGGAGAGGGGGGATAGGTTGGTATTCAGGACTTAGAGGATTTTGAGGTGAAAGGGGTGTTGTGACTCCTACAAGATAAGGAAAAAGAAGTGGAGACATACTGCTTGCTTGAGACGTTAGACGGGGCAATCTTCACGATTCCAACCTCACCATGCGTTCGGTTAGAATCAAAAAACTGAGTACGACCGAATGCGGAGACCCAGATGAACCTATTCCCTGATCAATGAACGCTTTTACCATGAGGCTTACCTATTTGTGCAGTTGGCTCCTTCCGATTACCCTTGGCCTTACGGCTTGTTCATCGCTCCTCTCACCGATCATCATCGACCGGATGCCTTGTGCGGGCGATATCTACTTTGCACGGGAGGCCCAACAGCGGTTCCAGCCATGGCGAAACCCTCGGCTGTCCATAATGGTCGAATGGATGAATACCGAGGGGTTCAATGGGCCAGACGGCATTGGGATCGTGCTGCGGGGGCTTTGCACCAGCGAAGGCTGGACGCGTCCTCTCTCCGAAGCAGAACTGGCACTCATCTGCCAGCGTGCCTACGTTCCTGATGAGATTCCCGATTCTGACCGCATCCGGGTTCAGCGTTTTCTTCCTCCTGCTGAAGGGGAACAAATGGACGTGCCCTACCAACAGACCTTCCGCCTACCCAACCCCAGCAAGATTCAGCCCTACCGCTCAGACCCGATCGACCAAATCGAGATCAACTTCGTGGAGTTTGGCCATGATTATTACTGGATCAAACGGGTGACCAGAGATACAGTACCTATTCTGAAGAACCATGATTGGGAGGTCGTTTATACTGAAACTGACCCCTGCTATGAACCGCCTCGCCGATATTTTTTGGAGAGATACAGGGAAAGGGGGTACGTAGATTAGCTCCCCCCTTGGACATGGCGATGTATTTGTTCGGCTTCCAAAACACGTCTATATGGGCCTGAAAAGGTGGCTGGGAAAGCCTGGCCCGACCAAGCTCCAAAGCCCAGCCGAGCGCTCTTTCCTGACCCATGAACCATGCTCACTGCCCAATGCCCACCGGACTCTCCTGCTTGATAAACTGCCGATGCAAAATCTGTAGGCCCAACAAGTGGTTCAGGATCGCGTCCTTGCGGACCAACGAGACGGGGTCCTGATCGGCCCAGTAGGCATCCACGAACTGCTGTATGCGGTCGGGGTCCAGCACGTTGGCGTCCTTGACGGCGTCGGGACTGAGGTAGCTGTCGATCAGGTTGCGGATGGCGCTGCGCTTTTTCTCCTCGGTGTGACCGGGAGGGGCCATGAAGGCAAATTTCTCGCGCTCGTACAGCGTGCGGGGCAGAATGTCCTTCATCGCCTCGCGCAGCACCCACTTCTCGGTGTTGCCCTTAATGCGCATGTGCGGAGGGATCTGAACCGCCGCCGCCGCCACGTGGTGGTCGAGGAAAGCCGGGCGCGACTCCATTGAATTAGCCATGTCCACGCGGTCGCCGCCCCAGTTGAGGATCTGGCATTCCAGCATGGTCTTGGACCAGGTGTACTGGGCCTTGTCCAGGTAATGACGTCCATCGAGTTGGCTGCTGTCAAAGGTATCCGCAATCGCCGCTATGGGATCATAGTCCTTCAGCTCGCTTGACACATCACCGTGCAGCAGGGGCCGCGCTACCTCCAGCGTCTGCATCCAGGGCTGAATCCAGCTCGGCGTAAAGCCCAGTTTGGCCTCCATCGCCGGATGCTCCAGGAAACCTTCAGAGAGAATCGCCCCCTTGAACACGCTGTTGCTTTTCTCCATCAGCTCCTGGTAGGCCCGCACCTGCTCTGGATCGCTATCGGTGTGCCCAAATCGCAGCATGTCGCGCTTGAACTGCGGGTAGCCGCCGAATAGCTCATCGGAACCTTCGCCCGTTACCACCACGCGGTAGCCGCACTCATTGACGCGCTTGCTCATGCACCACTTGGCCACGCCCAGTGTGTTGTAAAAGGTGCGCTCGGCGTGCCACATGGTTTGCAGGTAGTTGTCGCCGTACAGCTCCGCAGCAGTCAGGCTGATCTGCTCCTGGTCGGCTTGTACCCTGTCGGCCATCTCCTTGGCGATGTGCGCTTCGTCGTAGTCTTTGTTGTCAAAGCTGATGGTGAAAGCCTTGACGGGTGACTGCTGCATGCTACTGGCCAGCCCCAGCATGGAGCAGGAGTCGATGCCACCGGATAGATAGCAGCCCACGGGCACGTCAGCTTCCAAACGGAAGGCTACAGCTTCAAGCAATTGCTCTTGTACCTGCTCGATGTGGTACTCAGCGGGTTTCTGATAATCGCGGTCGTCATCGGTGGGAAAGTCCATGTCCCAGAAGGTGTGCTCCTGGGTTTCGAAGCGGCCATTGCGGCGGGAGATCACCAGCATGTGGCCCGGTTGCAGGGCGTGGATGCCTTCGAAGGCCGTGGTGCCGGGCACCATGGTGTGCATCAGTTGGTGTACCAGTCCTTCCTTCGAAAATTCCCGTGGCACCTCGGGATGCGCCATCAGGGCCTTGATTTCGGAGCCCCAGTAGATGCGGTCGTCGCTGATGCGGTAAAACATGGGCTTGACGCCAAAGCGGTCTCGGACCAGAATGAGGCGATCTTCGGTCTGGTCATATAGCGCGATGGCAAACTCCCCACGCAGGTGCTGTACGAAGTCCAGTCCATGGCGCTGATAGAGAGGCAGGGCGATTTCGCTGTCAGACTTGGTCGTAAAGTCCGCTCCATCCAGACGCAGGCGGGTACGGATGCGCTTGTAGTCGTAAAACTCGCCATTGACGGTGAGTACCTGCTGCTTACCAGGCCCGAAAAACGGTTGGTCACCAGTATGCAGGTCGATAATCGACAATCTGGCATGGCCCATGGCCAGCCCCTGTTCATCATCAAGGTGGTAGCCATATCCGTCGGGACCGCGGTGATACAGAGTGGCAGTCATGCGTTCGAGGGTCTTGCGGTCATCGGCGGCCAAACCTGCGCAAGACCAAAATCCAGTGATTCCACACATAGGAGGAAATTCGTAATTGGTGATTCGTAATTGAAAAATAGGAATGGTGAGTATACTATTAGCCTCACACCAGCGATATCTTATCCGCAGGCAAGCGATCCAGTCGATCGAGCACTGTGATCAGTAGGGCCTGGCGAATAAAGGTCGCACCATGCGCCTGGGTGAAATAGAGGTTGTGGGCTGTTTCATCCAGTGTCCGATCCAGTTCTTCCAGCCGCGCCAGAGGGTGCAGGACAACAGCATTTTCCTTGAGCTTACTGTTCGCATGTAGCTTGTAACGGGAGTCCAGTGACTTGTAGCTGTCTCCCAGGAAGGCAATGGAGTTCATGTAGATCACATCAAGGTCCGAGAGTACATCGTTGATGTCATTGGTAATGGTATAGTTCAGGTTGGCTTCTTCCAGCATCTCATCAAGTTCTGGACCCAGCGGATCGGCCATCTCGGAAATAATGGAGATGTGGCGAATGCTTGGCTGAAAAAGTAAGCTCATCATGAGGAAGCTTTTCACTGCTCTCATGCTTCCAGGTGTTCCCAGGATACCCAGATGAATGTGCTGCGACTCGGGCACATCATCTTCTACCAGTTCAGGCTTCCATTTGAGGATGGCATACCAGTCAGCCAGGGCCTGGGTGGGGTGCTCACCGGAACCATTTCCTGCGTTGATGAGGGGCAAGCGGAGGTTCTGACGAATTTCATGTATGGAATTGGTTTCGGTATGCCGCATGATCACGGCATCGCCATATGCATTGAACATCTCGCCATTGTCAGGCAGAGATTCCCCTTTGGCCACCCCGGTGGTACTGCCATCTGCAATGCTGAGGATTTTTCCATCCAGGCGCAGCACAGCGCTTTCGAAGGAAAGCCGCGTACGGGTACTCGCTTCAAAAAAGGCCGTGATCACCAGTTTCCCATCCAGAGGATGGCTGGAAGCAATCTCCGTTGCCTCAAGAGCAGCGGCAAGTTTGCAGACCTCGGCCACGAGTTCCCGATCAAATTGATGTACTGACAGTACCGACTGGTAGGTAAGCCGCTTCAGTACACTTTTGCGAATGCCCCTGGGTTCCAACAGGCTCTCTGGATCAGGACGAAGTCCTTCGTTTGCCAGGGCTTCTGGAGGTTTACCAGGCCCTGCTACCTTGAATGGATTTAGTCTTTTTGAGTTTGTTTCCATTACCATACTTCTTTTTTGCGCCAGTCACGGATCAGTAGCGCTACCAGTACCACCGAGGCGACACCAGTAAGCACCAGGGCTCCTGTGATAAGCCAGGTTAAAAAACTGTCTGAGAAGAATGCGGTCATGGGAGAAGGCTTTAGTCAAAAAATTTATGGTGTTTTCACTTTATCGATAGGCTCGTTCACCTGTTTCGTAAGTTCAATGGCGGTATGCAGCATCAGGTTTGCTCCTTTTTCAACATCCTGAAGGTCTGTCCACTCTGCGGGCGAGTGAGAAACGGAACCGATACTGGGAACAAATACCATAGCTGTAGGGGTGACCCGAGCCATAAACTGAGCATCATGGCCCGCACCGCTGGACATGATCTCAAATGCATACCCCAGTTTTTCCGCCTGGTTTTTTAACGTTTTTAGCAAGCCTGAATCAGATTCACTGGGATCAATCCAACTGATACGTTCATAAGTGAATTCCAGATCCCGCTGACGGGTGGAAGCGGCCAATACTTTGCGGAAAGCTGACTCCAGGTTATGCATTACCTCGACGGAGGGATCACGGACTACGAGGGTGAATTCCGCTTCACCAGGTATTGTATGGGGAAAGTTTGGCTTTAGTTCTACTTTCCCAATAGTCGCCCGGCTAACCTCCGTTCCATCTTCTGCTAGTACACGTGGGATTTCATCAGCAAAAGCAGAAAGCCCCTGAAAGGCATCCCGGCGCATATTCATGGGAGTTGTCCCTGCATGGTTTGCCTTGCCACGTATGTGAATCGACACCTTGAACAGGCCAATAATGCCGTCTACTATGCCAATTGGCTTTTTCAATGACTCCAGAACAGGGCCCTGCTCAATGTGAAGCTCCAGGTAAGAAAATATTTCCATGGGATCACGGCGTGCACTCAATAGTCCATGAGGATCAAGATCGACCGCCTGCATATGGTCCTGAAGTAACATTCCCTCTGGATCGGTTTTTTCCATGACATCCTGCAAAGTCAGGTCTCCAATCAGAGCCTGGGAGCCAAGCATTCCACCGAAACGGCCTTCCTCATCGCTAAAAGACACGACCTCAATGCCCCGTTCTAACTGGATTCCGCTTTCCTTGATAACCCTCAGCACTTCCAAACCGATCAGAACTCCCAGCGCGCCATCAAGGGGTCCACCACATGGGACTGTATCCGTATGAGACCCAATCATCAGTACCGGAAGATCCGGGTTTTCACCTTCCAGTCGTCCAAAAACATTGGCAGCCCCATCCATCCAGGTTTCCAGGTCCGCAGAACGCAACTGCTCCTGCAACCAATGTCGTGCCTTCATATCGGCCTCGGTGTACGCCATTCGGTAAATCCCATTATCCTGCTCATTCCACCCGATTTGCGCCAGGTCAAAGATGTCTTTACTCAGGCGGTCCAGGTTTACACGAGGGGTAGGCAGGTGTTGTATATGGTTATGTGGCATAGGCTAATTTTTAATCCGGTTGCCAAAATCGAAGGGTTTACCCTACTGATCTGGGGTTATTGCTTTCTCATCCAGGTTCCTCCAGTCAAAATCACCAGGAGCGAGATAGGCACTGCCAACTGTGATGAGCATGGAGACGGTCGCACCGGTAAATGAGGCGGTGTACCACCCCAACTGGAAGTAAGCGATCAGGCCAGCAGCTGTGCCAATGACCATGCCCCAAAGCGCGCCCTTTGAATTGGCTTTTTTCCAGAACAGGCCGGTTGCAATGGGCCAGATCGTACTCCCAACCATCGGACCTGCGAAAAACAGCACATCCGCCAGGGTTCCCAACCTTGGGAGACACACCAGCCAGGCCAGTACCCCCAGGCCAATTATAATGCGGGCGGAGACCTTGCGCAGCAGTTGCTCATCGGCCGCCGGGTTGATGATTTTTCGGTATATGTCCTCGGTGATCAGGTCTGAGGTGGCGGCCAGCAGGCTATCGATGCTGGAAGCCAGCGAGGCGAAGAATACGGCGAATACGACGATAGCTCCTACTTCGCCCAGAATATTCGCTGCGACCATGGGACCCACCATGTCAGGACTGGTGACATTGATGCCCAGAGCGCCACTCGACAGGGCAATGAACCCTGCCGCAACCGGAACGGGTAGCCAAAAAATGCCTGCCAGGATGTAGGCTTTTTTCCCGATTCCCTTGCGCATCGCAAAGGCCCGGCTCCACCAGACATTGCTGTGAAATATTTCCCCGATCCCAAACAAAAGATTGTTGAATATCGCCATAATGGCAGCAGGCAGCAGGGCATTGAGCAGCATGGGTTGGTTCTCCATGACATGCTGATGGACAGTTCCCACGTCGCTGTGGTCGATCACGGCAAAGCCCACGATTACGATTCCTACCAGGATGATCAGGCTCTGGATAAAGTCGGTTCCGATTACGGCAAATAATCCCCCAAACAGGGTATAGACCACGCAAACCAACAGGATGACGGTCATGCCTACCTGATAGGAAATGCCTGCGAGGGCATTCAGGAGGATGCCCCCGGCCATGCCCATGCTGATCAGCCAGGTAAAGCTGTAAAAAATGGAGATGGCCAGGAAGAAGTACCAGGCCCCTTTTCCATAGCGCAGCCGTATAAAGTCCCCGCTCGTATAACCCGAAGGCATGATGGCCCTTACCCGCTTGGCCAGTGGCGCAAACAATAGCAACCCAAAGGAGGCTGTCGAATAGGCCAGCATGCCCCAGATGCCCAGTTCCAGGGCAAACTGTGGGGCCAGCATGGTGGTGTTGGAAGTAATCCAGGTAGCCATGGCGGTCGCCGCTCCCAGGGCCAGCCCGACGTTGCGGCCAGCCAGCATGAAGCCGTCCATGTTCCTGGCCTTTCTCCCCCAATATACGCCAAGCCCAATCCAGACCACGCCCAATATCACGAGCATGATCCACCCGGTGGTGGCGTCCAGAATGGCGTTTTCATTGTTCATGGGTCATTTTTCATTGGTCATGGATCAGTTTTATCCTGTCCAGGGATCCATGCTCATTGTTCACTGTTCCTCACGCCGCGCAAGACGACAATCACAGTGAGTAAGAACACTATGCTGCCGATTCCGGCTATGGTCAGAGCCAGGCTCAGGGAATGGTGGGTTACCGATACATAGGCTTGACCCCATGCACCTGGTGCGTCGACCTCGGGTCCCACTACTCTGATGCGGTAGAAATACTCTCCATCCGGCAGGCCAGAGATGAATGTAGCTCCGTCTGGCCCGCGGTACAATTTTCTGGGAGCCGTGAAGTCTGCGGTAGAATCGCTTTGCACTTCGAATTCCCAGAGCACCTCTTCATCTGCCTCATCTACCTCCCAGACCAGTTTGACATGGCCACTTTGTGTGAAAAGGCTATCCTCTTCAAACCTGACTTTGGGAGCAGTTTTGCCAAATGATACATAAAAACAGCCAAGCAGCACCACCCCTGAAAAAAGGGTTCGCAGTGCGGACTTGCATGCAATGGCCGATAGTGACATAGAATTGGGAACGAGTTCCGAGTCGCCCTAAACCCAAAAGCAGAGGATTGAGTGTTTTGTGGATTTCCAGGATTGATGTCCTTGAGCCAGGCGAAATCCAGACACTACCAAAACACGTTGTTGAGTATTTTGCAACATGCTGATGCTTTACCAAATGGTGCGAGCAGGGAAAAGACACGTTAGTAGATGCAACAGAAGCAACGGTGTCCTTGCCCTTAAACTCTACGGTTCATGCGCATCCATCTGATTGGCTCAATCTGACATCAGGATGATTTTACGCTTGAAACAAACTGGTGGGCTATCCAGGGGCGAATATTAGTTGAAGAGAAAAGAACTTTTCCAGAAGGCGATCCCCTTCCTTATTCGCAATATAAAAACCTAACCATGCCAGACCAATTTGAATTTGAATTAACACCATAAGCTACAAAGGCATCCCCTTACTCATCCCGCAAGCACTGAGCGGGATTGACTCGGGTCGCGTAGTAGGTCCTCAGCCCCACTGTCATCCAGGCAATGAGCAGAGCCAGTAGCCCGGCGAGTATAAACACCCCTCCTGACAGTTCGATCCGATAGGCAAAGCCACTCAGCCACTCCTGCATCAAGAGGTAGCTGACCGGGAGTGCGATCAGAATGCCAATTAACACTACCTGGGTAAATTCCTTAGACAGAATCCAGACCAGTTGGGAAGAACTGGCTCCCAGCACCTTGCGAACTCCTATTTCCTTGGTGCGACGCTCCGCAGAGTAGGTCGCCAACCCAAGTAATCCCAGGCAGGAAATCAAAATGGCCAGTCCGGCAAAGTATCGTGAGAGCAACGAAACCCGTTCCTCAGCGACGTACAGGGAAGCATAGGCCTGATCGACAAAGCGATAATCCAGGCTAAAGCCAGGGTTAAACTCGGAATAGTATGACTCTAGCCGGTCGAGCACGGCAGCATCCTGACCAGGACTGATCCGAACCATGACGAATGGTAGTCGGATATCCACAATCCGGAAGAACATCGGCTCGACAACCTGATGGATGGAGTTCATGTGAAAGTCCTTTGCTACGCCGATGACCTTTCGGTCTTCTCCCCACAGGTTCACGGTTTCTCCTACGGGGTTTTCGAGTCCCATGACTGCAACGGCGGTCTGGTTCAGGATAAGTCCCGATTGATCCTGTTGAAACTCCCGGTCAAAGCTTCGTCCCTTCGTGATCTCGATGCCCATGGTCTCGATCAGGTCGTAATAGACATTGGCCACCTCAAATTTCACCTCGACCTCGGGATTTTTACCCCGCCAGCTAAGGCCGGTGGTATAGCCCCCTACCGCATTTTCTGTTCCGGTATGTCCGGTTGCGGTCGCATTTTCGATTCCGGGGATCTGCTTCAATCCCGTAAGGAATCCCTCCAGGTCCTGGTTCACACGTCCTTCCAGGGGAAAATAAACCAGGTTCTCCTGATCATAGCCCAGGTTTTTATTTTGGGCAAATTCTATTTGCTGATACACCACCCCAACTGACACTATCAGGATCACAGACAGCGCAAACTGCAAGACTACCAACCCCTTTCGGGCCCAGACCTCCTTGATGGAGGAGCCCAGCGATCCGCGAAATACAGCCAGCGGGCTAAACTTCGAAAGGTAGAAGGCTGGGTAACTGCCTGCCACCAGCCCCGTGAAGAGGGTAATGCCCATCAGGATGAGGACATCCCGAGCTTCAAAGGTGAACGTGAGAGATTTTCCGGTTATTTCGTTGAACTGGGGCAACAGCAGGTAAGCGAGGAAAAAGGCTCCGAGAAAGGCCACAGTCGTGAGGAGGACCGATTCGCCCAGATACTGAAACACCAGGCTACCCCGCTGGGCACCCAGGGATTTTTTCACTCCGACCTCCTTTAGCCTCCGGTTGGCCTGGGCAGTGGATAGGTTCATGAAGTTGATACAGGCTATCAGCACTATGAAGAGCGCGATGAGAGCAAAAAGCCTCACATAATCGATCCGACCACCAGCCTGCACCCCATTTTCATAATGCCCGTGGAGATACCGATCTGCGTAGGGCGTGAGGAACAGGTGCACTTTGGTGTAATCCGCCTTTTCCATGATATAGCTGTCCAGCCGGGCATTGAGGTTGGCAACATCAACCCCTTCTTCCAGGAGCACATAGGTTTTTGCCTGAAAATTTCCCCACTGAACCCCATCGCCCACAATTTGCTCAAAGACAAGCATGGGCAGCAGGAAGTCAAATTGCTGGGTGGAATTGTCCGGCAGGTCTTCATACACTCCGACGACAACGGAAGAATTCTGAAAGTGCAGCAACTGCCACTCCAGGGTTTGCCCCATCGCGGCTTTTGCACTGCCAAAAATGGTATGAGCGAGCTTATTGGAAATCACGATTTGTCCCGGCTCCGACAGCACGGTACCCGCATCTCCGTAAATCAGGGGATAGGAGAAAAGTTCAAAGAACCCCGTCCCCGTAAACTTGCCACGGCGTTTGAGATACCTGTCTCCATCCACCACGCTAAAGGCGCGGGCAAACATGTCTTCATCGGTATCAATTACAGCCTGTTTGATCTCCGGTATTTCCTCTTCCAACGCTTTAGCCAGCAGCATGGGGGTGTCGTCGCCTGTCCGAAGTGTTCCCGATTCCTCATGGTTCAGCATCGCCTGATACAGCCTGGGGCTTTGCTTATGAAAGGCGTCAACTCCCATTTCATCCCCAACCCAGAGGTAGATAAGCAGCGCACAGGCTAGCCCACTGGCTAGTCCGATGAGATTGATCAGAAAGGTGCCCTGGTAGCGGCGAAACTGCCGGTAGGCCATCAAAACGGTGTGTCGGATCAGCATGAGTGGATAGGTTGGAAGATGAATAAATGACTGCAAGGCAAAAGGCCTCAGGTAGTTCAGGGTCTGGTACCAGTAGTGCCTCCTGGCACGTCGCAAACCTCGCTTCTCCGCATCTTCCTGAAAGCGCTCCTCCAGATCGCCCAATACTTCCTCAGCCAACTCAGCTTTAAGCAAAGTCTCCAGCAGGCGCTCAGCCCAATATGGCGGTGAGGGTGGGGTAGGGGACATGAGAATTGAAAAGATATCGGGATACCGAGACGAGATTTTGAGTACTTGAAACGAACCCATCAACCAATCGAAGGGCGGCACAGAGGCGTGCTTATCAATTTTTTACGAATCACGTGGAGCGCAGCGAAATCCCGCAGAGCGGGAAATTCCATATTCTTCCCAACCTATTCGAATGCCGGGTACTGACTCCAGAGCGATTGACGCAACTCTCGCGAAAGATTCAGGGCTTCCTGGCCGGTGGCAGTCACTTTATACATTCGCTTGCGACGTCCCCCACGCTGGGCAGATGCCGCTCCCATTTCTGTTTCGACAAAGCCTTTGTCCTCCAGCCGCTTCAGAGTCGAGTGTACCGCTCCGATGGACACGCTACGCCCCGTCTCTTCTTCAAAAGCCTCTGTGATACGCAGGGCATAGGCTTTGTCCCTCAGGATGCCAACAAGCAACAGGATCACTTCTTCAAATTCGCCTAATCGCGTCTCTTTCATGATTAACTACTAGATTGTAGAACAAATATATACCTTCCTCCGACATTTGATCTACATTTTAGTAGTAAATGCCCAAATGTGCAAGTTTAACCGGGAGATGGCCATGCACAAAGGATAATGTGGAATAGAGAAGGAGATTAGGGCTGCCGCCCCTTTCCACTAGTCATCAGTTTCGCGGTTCAAAGTTCCCATGTTACTGACCATTCCGTTTT